>CAITIQ010000137.1 GCA_903892415.1 uncultured delta proteobacterium
CCATGGGACGACTCACTTTCCAGGGCACCGACACCTCCATCGGCTCCCTTAAAGGTCCGAAGTCCGGTACTCCCAGCCCCCGCCGAAAGTGTCACCCATGAACCCGGTCTAAAGTGTCACCCATGAACCCGGTCTGTACCGCCAGGTTCGTGGGTGACACAGACCGGGCTCATGGGTGATACGGACCGGGGAGGCTGGTGACACAGACCGGTGGGCAGGACGGAGGCTGTCATGCTGCGCGGCCTTGCACCGACGCGGGAGGTACCTACACTGGTCCTGTTCATTTGAGCGCTGAGCACTACCGAGCCGCCTCTCGCGAGCGTATCGCTGCAGCTCGAAACGAATATGAGGCAGAACGATACGCTGACTGCATCTACCTCTCCGGGCTCGCTGTCGAGTCGATGCTTCGCGCCTACCGCTGCCGCAAAAATTCGGAGTTTGACAGTCGCCACGATCTCGCAGACCTACTCAAATCCAGTGGGCTCGAAGGATTCGTGCCGAAGAAACGCCGGCAGCAGGTTGCGGCACTGCTTGGCGAGGTCTGGTCGCGCTGGAAGAACAACTACCGATTTGCATCGAATGACCGACTCGCCACGGCCTTTCGCGACTTGGGACTGTTCCACGGCCTTTCGGGCAATCCGTTAAAGGCCAATGCGCTAACAATTCTCGAGAGTGGATTCGAGTTGGTTGGAATTGGAGATTCACGATGGCAACTGACACCAGTGAACGAGTAACGATCGCCCTCAAAAATCTCCAGTTCAAGCCGGAGGAGATTCATCTCGAATCCACCCAATCCGGGTCGGTGGGAGGCCACATCGTGTCAGCCTCGTTCACTGGCCAATCCCAGATGGAGCGTCAGGAGCAACTCTGGAAGGGCTTGAAGAATCAACTGCGCCCCGACGAGCTTGTTAAGATCGTGGCTCTGCTCACGATGACGCCTGAAGAAATCGCGGACGATTGAGCCGACCGCCGAGGGTCGCTCGAAGCCTTCCCCGTGGGCGCGGAGCATGGCTACGCCCGCCTACAGACATGAAGACCAGGCTTAGAGAGCTGGGTCCGAGGTTGGTTTGGGAGGCTGAGCAGGTGGAACAACGGCCAATATGCTGTCGCAGCCGAGTTGATTTGAACGCCTCGCAGAGACAGTGAACCACCTATCAAGAGCCGCCCAGCGTTCCCCTCACCGGCCTTGTCGTCGATGGGCTCCACGCTCTCGTCTTCAGTTGCGCCTGGGCCTCGGAATCGCGGCAAGCGGCGTGGCGTTCTCGTGTGCCGGCAGCACCACCCCTGCCGTCGAGCCCACCAACTCAACTGAATGGGCCGGAGAATTTGAGGACTGCAGCAAGTGGGCAAACCTTTGCGGTCTGATGTTCGACAGTTGCCGCCAGCTCTCGTTATCAAAGGACGCCAGCTTCCGACTGGTTGTGACGCTACGAGACGATTCGACGGTCCTTCACGGGACATGGCGTGAAGTCTCGGACGAGTGCATCCAGCTCCTACCCCGAGTGTCCGACCCGGCGCCGTTGAGTGTCGCGCCTCGGCCTTCAATCGAGGCAGACGCAAACGGCCCCGAATCGACCAGCTCTCACAGCGACCTCGGAGAGCTGTGCGCCACGGATCCTGACGCATGCACAACGGTTCCTTTGAACGTACCCAGCGGTTGGGCACCCACGATCTGTCGCGAACCGGATGGCATCCGCATGCGCGTCTCGAACGGCAGCTCGGGCCCTCGCTAAGGGCCAAGGTTGGTTGGTAGTTTGATCTGCGTTTGAGTCCCGAGCGCGTTACCGGCGATCGACGAAGGGATGCTACGCTCGCAACGTGACCTCCGCGTTGCTCCCCGGCGTCTACCGCCTCACGTATACCGACTGGCTAACCTCACCTGAGGATGGGTTGCGCCGCGAGATCTTGGAGGGGGAGCTCTACGTGACACCGCCGCTGACCGTCAAACATCAGCGCGTCTCTCGCGAGATCGAATTCCGACTACTGGTGTATCTGCGCGAACGTGACTGCGGCGAGATCTTGAATGCGCCGGTAGGGATGCGACTCAGCGATGAGGACGTACTCGAACCGGACCTTCTGGTCGTCCTGCGGGGAGGCCTCGCCACGGTGGATGAGCGCGCCGTCCTTGGTCCGGCCGATGTCGTGGTCGAGATCCTCTCGCCCGGTACGGCCAAGCGCGATCTCGGGCTCAAGCGCGGCGTGTATGAAGCTGCGGGCGTCCGTGAATACTGGATTGTCGATCCTGAGGCGCAAGCGATCGAGGTGCTCTATCTGGAGGAGCGGGCCTATGTCCGGCACGGCATCTTTCGGCGTGAGGCGACCCTCACTTCGCGCGTTCTGCCCGACCTCGAGCTGCCGGTGGCTGAGGTGTTCGCGGCGCGTTGAGTCCTTCACCACGAGCGCGTGGTTCAAGCTCAGCGCTCGAGCGCCCATTGAGCCGGAGATGGTTTATCTCGAGCACAATGGGTAGGCCGGCAAGCACCCGCCGCGGTTCGGCTCGCGTGCACGCAGCTAGCTCCCCGCGTTTTTCGAGGACGTTCTGACGGTGCGGCGCGCGCTGCGCGGCCAGACGGAGCATGGGGCCCTCGCGAGCCGCCCATTCGCTCGCAGATAGATTATCAAAGCCACAATGGGCGGGCTGGACCGTCTCCAGACCGGGCTGGACTTTCTCCAGACCGGGGCTAGACCGTCTCCGAGCCCTCCCAACGACCTGCACCAGCGCCGTCTGCCTTCCAGCGATGACGCGTTCCAGATCGCGACGCCGCGAACCGGGCTCGAACTTCGAATCGACGGTGGGCAGCGGCCACGGCTGAATCGGCGGCGCCTCTCCGCTCGCGCTGCGCAATCGCTACGCGGTGGCTTCGCCCAAGCTGTTACGGTCCCCCGACTCATGGAACCCGAGTGGAGCGACCTGCGCATTCTTCTAGCACTGTCGCGCGCGGGGTCTGTTGCGGGGGCGGCGCGCGCGCTCGCAGTCGATCAGTCGACCGTTAGTCGCCGGCTGACGGCGCTCGAGGAGAGCGTGGGTGCGCGGCTGATCCTGCGCGGCAATCGCGAGTTCTCGCTCACGGCGGAGGGCCGCGCGATGTGTACGGCTGCGGAGTCGATCGAAGCGGCGGTGGCCGAGGCGACGCGCACCGTACGGGTAGCAAAACTCGAGGTAGCCGGCACCGTGCGCGTCTCGTGTCCGGCCGCCTTCGTCCCTCACGTCCTCGCGGCGCTCGCCGCCGTGCGCGAGAAATATCCTGCGCTCGTCGGCGAGGTGAGCGGCGCGTATCGCACGGTGGATCTCGCGAAGGGCGAGGCAGACGTGGCGCTCCGCGGTTTTCGCCCGACGGAGCCTGATCTCGTCGCTCGCAAGTTGGGTGACATCAGCTGGCGCGTGTATGGGTCGCGGGGCTACGCCAAGGCTCGCAGCTTGCCGAAGACGATCGCCGATCTGCCCAACCATTCGCTGGTGGTCTATGCGGCGCCGATGCACACCGTCCCGGGGCTGCGCTGGATGGACGAACACCGCGGTGAGGCCACGCAGCTCACGCGCGTCGACAACCTCGAGATCGCGGCCGATGTTGTCGAATCGGGCGCCGGGCTTGGCTGCTTGCCGTGCTTCATCGCGGCCAAACGCAGCGAGATGGTACCCGTCTTCGACGAGCCGGCGTGGACTAGCCAGATCTATTGCGTGTTCCACGAGTCGGCACGCGACACGGCGCGCGTGCGTGCGGCGTCGGACGCGTTCGCCTCGTACTTCGATGCGAACGCGGACGGGTTCCTGGTCAGCCGCGGGTTACTTGATTCCGACGACCATTGAATCGGGGCCGACCAGCGCCTCGACGCGCGTGCCTTTGAAGCCGGCCTCGCGCATCCACGCCATGCAGTCCGCGCCCGTGTAGTCGAAGCCGCCTGGCGTCTCGATCAACATATTGAGGCTCATCATCAAGCCGAACGCGTTCGTCGAGCGAGCGTCGTCGATGATCGCTTCGTAGATGATGAGCGCGCCGCCGGCAGGAAGCGCGTCGTACGCCTTTGCGATCAGCATCTTCTTCTGCGCCAGATCCCAGTCATGCAGGATGTGGCCCATCAGCACGACGTCCGCCTTCGGCAGCGGAGCGTCCAGGAAGCTCCCCCCCGCGAAGGTGAGGCGGTCAGCGACGCCGGTCGCGGCCGCATACTCTTCGAACGTCGGCGCGACCTCGGGCAGGTCGAAGCCGACGCCGCGCAGATGCGGGTTGGCGAGCGCGATCTGCACAGCCAAATCACCTTGCGCCGTACCGACGTCGACGAAGGTCTTGTAGTCGGCGAAGGAGAACTGCTTGGCGATCGCCATGTTCGCGCCGTGAGAAAGGCCAGTCATCGACGCGAGGAAATGCTTGAGACGGGCGGGCTCGGCATACAGCGCCTCGAAGAAGCTCTTGCCGCCCGACTTCATCTCGCTCTGCGGGAGGCCGGTGCGCAGCGCCTCGGTCAGGTGCCCCCAGAACGGGTAGAGTCGCTGGTTGGCCATCTCGAGAAGGCCACCGATGTAGGACGGCTTCTTGCGGTCGAGGAACAGATCAGTGTCGCGGGTGTTGGCGTACACGTCGTTCGTCTTCTGCAGAAAGCCGAGCGCACAAAGCGTATCGAAAAAGTCGCGTGCGCCACGCTCGTGAAGGCCCATGCGGCCGCGCAGCTCCTCGAAGCCCCGGGGCCCCGAAGCAAGCTCGGTGAAGAGCCCCATCTCGACGGCAGAGAGCAGCGTCTTGCTGGCCCAGAAGGCCATACCGGTCTCGAGGATCTTTGCGGGGTTTGGCTGGTCGTGTTGGTCGCTCATCGGTGCTCTCTCCTTGTCGAAGCGTTCGACTAGAGAACCGTGCGTGAGCTCGCCTCCACCGTCGATGGGGAGGTCTGCAAGTGTCGCTTGCAAGAATGCAGGGGCCGACCAGGTCAGGCACGACGATGTCGATTCGCTCTCCAAGTCGGTGCGAGAGAAAGCACGCAAACGGCGGTCGCTCGCCCCAGCACACTCGAAGCCACGGCGCCCATTGTGCCCGAGATAAACTATCTCAGGCACAATCGGCAGGTCCGAACGCGACTCCGCGGTTCAGCGCCAATGAACGCCGCTAACGCACTCGATTTTTGCCCACCTTTTGGCTCTGCGGCAGGCGCTGTGCGGGCCGGACGAGCCGGCATCGCGAGCCAGGCGCCCATTCGACCGGAGATAGATCATCTCAGCCACAATGGGCGGACCCGGGGCGGACCCGCCACGTTCTTTGCTGCACGCGCCGCCTCGAGCTTTGCGTGCACATCGGGGGTGAGCTGCGCGATCAGTTCGTCGACGCGGGGCATGGGCGTTCCTTGGTTTTGCGTAAAGTGGAGGACTCTCGCGACAACGGTCGGCATGCCACCATCGCGCATGCCTTCCGTCTCGACAATACGCGCGCCGAGCTGACTCTTGGGCCAGCGGTTGCTACAAGGATCCGACGTGCTCTTCCCTCCCCGATTCGGCCGCAGATGACGAAACCCGCGAACCCTGCCGCGGTCGACCTGCGCGCGGAGACCCGCGTCTTGACGGAGCTACTTCTCGTGGTCGTCTCGGTGCACGGTGTCTTCGACGACCACGCGCGACGCGCTGCGCTCTCTCACGAGCTGCTGCAGCTCCCCGAGCGCTTCAAGGACGCCGTTGGGGTGGTGATCGACGTGACCAACGCGACGCTCGCGCTTCGGGCCTACATGCCTGTTTCGCTTCACGTTCGCCTCGAGCCCTTCCTCGAGCCGCTGCCGTGGGCTTGGGCCGCGTCAGAAGCCTCGGCTGCGGAGCTCGCCTTCGATATGAGCTTATCGAACGAAGCACCAAGAGCGGAGGCTTGGATCTTTGCCAGCGTCGACGAGGCGCTCGCCGAGGTCGCGCGACAATGCAAAGCGGCGGAGATCGTCGAACGCTCGGTCGGCGGGGCCGTGCTTCGTCGCGTGCAACAGGAGGCGCGCGGTCTGCGGGTAGAGCGCTATGTCAGCGACGGCACCTCCGTGGACACGCTTTGGGTCGGACGGAGTCAGATCGAGTCCGCACTTCGCGACGCGGACGGTAACGTGACGTGGCGGTCCGAGTCACCAGTGCTCGACGCGCGCGGCGAAGCGAACGCGGCTTGTCGTGCGCAAGCCCGCTTGAGCTTCGTCCAGGACGGGCGCCTGCTGCTCGACTTGAACCCCGAGTCCACCGGACGCCCGCGAAGCCCCGATTGGCTCGCGACGTTCCGCGCGGCGGCCAAGGTCTTCGGCCTGGACCTCAGCAACACCCCGACCACGGACGCCGACGTCGCGGACGCGCTCGACGCGTGCCCCGAGCTCGAGTCGCTGACCCTCGACAACACGAAGGTGACGTCCCGCTCGCTCGAACGAATCGGAGCAGCGCCGAAGCTGAAGTACCTCGGCCTGGAGGGCTGCAAGGTCGCCCGCGCGAAGCTGAAGGCGCTGATGAAGCGCAGGCCGGAGCTTCAAATCTCTGGAGTTTGGCTGTGAGCGGCTCCGACGCTTCGCTCATTTTCTGAAGAACTGCGGCACCAGCGCGGTCAACATCCCAGCCACGATGCTGACGATCAACGCCACCGTGAAGGCGTTCCACACGGTGGTGAAGCGCTTGCGGTAGCCGGAGACGGCCTCGGCGGTGGTGCCGAGATCGAAGCGCACGCCGGCGTCTGTCGTTGCGACCCAACAGCGGCTGCCGGGTACCAGCACGCGCTCGTTGATCATGACGCCGCGACCGGGCGTGAACAGCGAATCGACGGTGGGCAGCGGCAGGCCGCGTTCGGCGAGGAAGTGATGCAGGTGCGGTGGGACGTAGCCGGCCGGGCCAAACATCGAGGTGGACGGCGCAAAGATCGTGACGCCGAAGATCGATCCGGCGTCGGCCATGCGGTGGATGCGGGCGTCGCTGAAGTCGACCTCGCCCTCACGCCCGCCGCCCTGATCGAGCGCGAAGCGCCCCATCGCGGTCTCGAATACACGCTGGAACGTCGTCTGCTCCACGCCCCCGTCGTTGTGACGCTCCTTGAGGATCACCTCGATGTGCACCGCCAGCGCCGGCCTGCCCGAGAGCGGCGCTGCAAACGGCGGGCGATCATCCTTCACGACGCCTTCACGCGCGCCGGCAAACAGCCCCGACCACGCCGCCAACTTCTGCTCGATCGCCCGCCGCTCGATCACGAACGTTAGACCGCCCGCGCCGAAGAAGGCGACGATGCACACCACGAGGATCACGGTCCCGGACATCGCCGCTGCGCTACCCTACCCTGCTGGCCGACGGAAGCCGGTGCAGCAGGTGCCGATGCGTCACACCGCTCAACGCTCGTTCTTGACGAGGCTCGCGATCCATTGCCGCTGCGCTCGTAAGTGACGGCCAGCACCGTGCGCACGATCCACAAGGAGCGCTCCTTCAAGGCCGCTCATGATCACCGATGCGAGGCTGGCTGAGCCAAGCGAGCTGCTCAACTCGGCCTTGTGAGCTTTGAGCAGCTTGGCCAGCCAGTCCTCGCTCTGCTTGAAGAAGAGCTCGAGCAAACCGCGACAGCGATCGTCCAACGCAAAGAGCTCGGCAGCCAGCATCCCGCACAAGCACAACTTGTCGCTCGCTGCGGCCTCCTCGAACAGATCGACGAAGGCCATCAGCTTGGCTCGAAGCACGCCGGACTGCGCGGAGATCTGTTCGAGGCGCGCGACGAAGCGCTCGGTGTACGCGCCGATCAGCGCCGCAGTGAGATCGCCCTTCTCCGGGAAGTGATAGTGCACACTGGAGGACTTCACGCCGACTTCGTCAGCGAGGGTCCGAAAGCTCAGGTCGCGCACGCCCGAGCGTTGGATCCGGGCGAGCGCGAGAGCTTCCAATTCGGAGCGCGTGTCAGCCACTCATCGCTTATAGCGCAGGTGCGCACACGTTACGCAGGTGACGCGTCTTCACCCAGACCCGCACCCCATCTGGGCCCGCGACTGAACTGAGCTGTCCGCCCCGCGGTACGCGGAGCCAGGACATCGGCTGGAGAGCCTCTCCGTCCGCGTCGAGACTGCCACGGAGCACGAGCAACTCGGCCCCATCCGCGAAAACCTCAGCGCTCGAAGCGTGGGGCTGATAGTGCCGCAGTTCGACCGTCTCGCGTTCATCCTCGAACAACGGCGACACGGCGATTCCGACGCGTTCAGGGTCGCGCACACGACCGATCTTGTTCATGTCGATGATCACCGCGGTGCGGTCGGCCGCGTCGAACTGCCAAAGTTTGACGAAGATCACGCAGCCCTCGGCCGAGCGCGGGGTGTGCCGCGAGCCCGGCGGGTTGCGGACGTAGCAACCGGCTGGGAAGTCACCGTGCTCATCGGAGAACACCCCTTCGAGCACGATGAACTCCTCACCACCGCTGTGGGTGTGGGGCGAGAACTGGCTGCCCGGCGCGTAGCGGACGATACTGGTCGCCCGCGCGACCTCGTCACCGATGCGGTCGAGCATGCGGCGCTGAACACCCGCGATGGGCGAATCGACCCATGGCATCTGCGCGCCGTGAAGCAGGACACGCTGCGAGAACTCGGCGTTGACGTCCATCGCGCTAGCTCTTCATGCTCGGTCGTTCAGCCATCCGCGCACGCCACGCAGCCAGGTGCGTGCAGTCGACCGGGAACTCAATCTTGGCGAAGTCGGCGAAGTTCAAGCCGGCGAAGAGCGTGATGTCGACCATCGAGAAATTCGCTCCGGCGGCGTAGGGCTGCTTCGCCAACACATCGTCGAAGTACCGCATGCCGGCGAGCGCGCGCTCCTTCTGCTTCTCCCCCCACTCCTTGTTTTGGTACGTCTCCAGCGCACCGAGGCCCGGCGTGGCGTGGTGGAAGTAGGTGCCCACGGCGTCCATCACGCCCTGCTCCGCGCGGCGCTGCATCATGTGAACGACGGCCCGCTCCTTCGCGCTGCGACCCGTCAGCGCGATGCCCTCGAAGGCGTGATCGATGTACTCGGTGATCGCCGTGCACTCCGAGATGGTCGTGCCGTCGTCGAGCTCGAGCACCGGCACGGCCGCGCTCGGATTCTTGGCGGTGAAGTCGGGCGATCGGTGCTCTCCCTTCATCACGTCCACGTGAACGAACTCCACCTTCGCGGTGGCCCCTTTTTCCGCAAGAGCGATGCGCACGCGCGCGGGGTTCGGAAAGCCTTCGAAGTCGTAAATTTTCATCGCTTGTTCTCCTTGTGGTGAGCCCAGCTGCCAGCACGCACTGTGAGGCAGCGTTCGACGACCGAGGACGAAGCTAGCCAACTTACCTATCAGTAGATAGACAAATCGACCGCGTCGCCGATGCAAGCAAGAGAGCCTGACGTGCGGGCCCTTGACGACCGACCGCCAAAGGTGGAACACGCCCCAATGCCTACGTGGTCAGAGGTGCGGGCCGTCGACTGGAGCGCGCTGGAGGGCGCCTATGGCACCGATCGCGACGTGCCAACGGCGCTCGAGATCATGCGCTGGGCCGACGATGCCGAGGACGATGAGTTCTCCGACGCTTGGCTTGACGTGCTCTGCTCACACGTCTGGCACCAGGGCACCATCTATCCGATTACAGCCCCCGTTTTGCCGTTCGTGTTCGACATCGTGGATCACTCTCCTGCGCTGAAGAGCCCCACCTGCTACGCGCGCTCGGAGATCGCCCAGTTCGTCACCTGGTGCGCCTCGTCGGCGCGTCGCGCGGTGACCTCTGGCAAGGACGACGACCGCTTCAACGGCCAAAGTGTGCTTAGCGTCCTCGCGGCGCACGCCGACCGCCTGCGAAAGTGGAAAGATTCGGACCTTCAGACCGAGGGAATCACCGCGATGTTGCTCGTATCAGAGCTTCGAGGTCCGCTGCTCGCCTCTGCAGAGACTGAGCCCAACGCTGTGCTCGCGTCGATTCTAGGTCATGCCCGGTGGCTGGGTTCTCCCGAGTTCGAATGGGCCGCCCGAGCGCTCGTCGAGCTGCCACATCCCGTCGCTAAACGCGCAGCAAGCATTCTCGTCGGTGGGGAGATCGAGGAACTCGACGCCGATCGTCTCGCTGCCCTGGGCGACGCGCTCGAATCTCGGGGTGAGCTCGCAGCAAGGCTCGATCCGCTTCGTGAGCAATATGGGATCCGCGTGAAGACGCAACTCGAGGTAGCCGGCGAGTCGAGTGCCATCGTGACAGTCTGCGAAGAGGACTGGTTCGTTGCTCAGACCGTACGCAACATCACCGTTCGCTGGCCCGCGCACCCATTCGCCGAGGGTGACAGCGTCGTGCTCCGCGATGTCAACAAACGGAACGTTCCGCGTGAAGTTCTCGGCACCGGAGCCAAGTCCCAATTTCGTGCCCGCTTCGACGAACGCGGCCGCTTTGAGGGTGGCTAACGCCGAGGCACTGCGCAGCTGCGCCGCGCGAGGACCTGGTCGGCATGAGGCGGAATCCTCCGATCACGCAGCCCCAGGCCTCCGTCATCTTGTCGCGTTGAGTCTGGTTCTTGGCGGCCACTTGGCGCTTCGCGGTCGCGGAGTCGACCCCAATCGACATCTCGACAAAGGGCGACGCGCGCGGACCTTGAGGTCTGACGTCGAGAGCCGATAGTTCTGGGCAAGATTCGGTGGAGTACGCTGACCACGGCAGCGCTGAGTTGCGCATCGGCAGGCGTGCCGCCCGCTATCGCGCAGATGACACGTTAGCCCCCGCGCCGTGCCGACCGCTAGCCCTCACACTGACGTAGGTAGCCTCATATGCGTCGGCCTCGCGCTCAACAACGCCGCGCGCCGTCCCACATCTTCTGCTCGCCCCGAACGACCGCGCGTTATGGGACACCCAGCGCCTCCGCCGCGCTCAACAACGCCGCGCGCCGTCCCATATCTTCTGCTCGCTCCGAACGACCGCGCGTTGTGGGACGCCCAGCCGGCCCTGCTAGCCGGCAATCACCCGAGAGCGCTAGCGCCGATTGTGTCCGAGATGGATTATCTCAAGCACAACGCGTAGGTCCGCATGCCGGGTCCGCACGGCCCGGGCGTCAGACGCTACGGCTTCGTCTGCCAGGGAACGCGCGCCTCCAGGTCCTGGCGAATTGCGTAGAGCGGCGTTCGGAGTCTCAGGGTGTACGTCCCAGGTGGCAGTGGCCCACGGACGACCTTTTGCGGCGCGCACTTCGCGTCCGGCGGGCACTTGCTCACGTCCGAGGACACGACGGTGAGGTCCGCGAACTCGAGCTGCACCTTCGCGACGGCGCGTGCCCCTGGTGGCAGGACGAGCTTCACCAGCGTGCGTCCGGTCTCGAAGGAGACGTCGGCAGGCCAAGCCGGCTGTGCAGGCTCGAGGGTGAGCGAGCCGGCCATTACGGGAAAGGTGTCGAGGTGGCTGTGCACGAGCAGTGGCAGCGTGGCCGTTGCGCTGCCCGTGTTCACGATGCTCATCTGCTCCAGCCGATCGTTTCGCACGTCGGCGTCGACGCGAAGCGAGGTCAGCGCGGGATCCTCCAGGAGCTTGCGCAACCGGTCCGCCTCGGCCTCAGAGATGCGACATGCACGATCGGCGATCACGGCGAGCAGGTCGAGCGAGGCTCCCTCGCAGGGGCTCACCGCTCCGCTAGATTCGGCCGTGGCGGGCACGCTGGGCTGCGCCCCTTCTTGCACGGGCACGCTGGGCTGCGCCCCTTCTTGCCCGCCTCCGTTGAACTGCGCCGGCGCCGGCGGAGCCGGAGCTCGGCCGCAAGCGACAAGCGACGCGATTGCAGCGACCAGGGCTCTCATCTTGCGCACGATGCGCCGATGCTACACGCAACCTCGGGCCTGAATGCGATTGAAGCCGCGCAGGCTCAGATCGTCATGCCCGGCTTCTCGGCGGTGATCTTCCACTCACCGCCGTCCAAAACGACGGTGTACTCGCGCTCGCTCGTCGTCATGCCGCCGGCATGCGGGCCTCCGCCAGTGATCTTGGCCGTCGCGTCGTCGACCCAGGTGATGGGGCCGATGTCGAGGCGCACGGCGTTGCCGCCCGCGTTCAGCACGACCGGCCCAGCAGGCCCACCGCCGCTGCACTCCGCGTTGGGAACTGCGTGCGGAAAGCTTGCCCTGACCGCCCCGAGCACCGGCGAGACCACGCTCGCGAGCCAGCAGAGGGGCTCGCCGTCGGCGCTCTCCGCACTGCGCGGCATGTGACATTGAGGCGTCGGATATCCTATCGCCCGGCTCGATGTCGCAAGCACGCAACCGCGTTCGTTCGAGCTCGGCTCCTGTCCGCCCATTGCGCCCGAGATGGTCTATCCCAAGCACAATGGGCAGGTCCGGACGCGGCCTCCGCGGTTCGGCTCGCGTGCACGTTCCTCTTGCCCCGCGTTTCTACGCACAATCAACTCGGCACGGCCCGACGCTAGGCAGCCAGACAGCGCTAGGGGCCCGCGCGAACCGCCCATTCGCGCTGAGATGAACCATCTGCGCCACAATGGGCGGACTCGCCCCTCGTTGGTGACGACTGCGCATTCCGCCGCGCAGCGACCTCCTGCCACATTGCGGCCCGCCTCGCCGTGACACCAGCCGAGGTGTCGCATCCGCCGCGCACCCGGCCAACCGCGCGGCCAGGACCGCCTTTCGCTATCGCCTCGGCTCGCCAACGGACGCGGGCTTCGCCTACTATCCGCCGCATGCAAGCGAAGCGGACGCGCAGGCGAATCTTGACGGCAGGGATTGGAGTGGCAGCGCTCACGGCAGCGCCCGGCCTTGCCTGCGGTAACCCGGTGGCTCCCGGCTACGAGTCGGCGAAGCCAACGTCCGCGTCAGCTTCCTCCTCAGCGTCCGCTGCCACCTCAGCGTCCGCAACCACGAGCACACCGACCGCCGGCGGCTCCGCAAAACCCGACGGGGCCGCCGCCAGCGGCTCGGCCAAGGCCGACGCCACCGGCTCTGCAGCAACCTCGACGACCAGCAGCTCTGCCAAGAAGTGACGGCGCTATCGCGCGGTAGGCTGCGGCCGGAGGCGGTGCTCGAGACGTTTGAACTCGAGATGCTCGGCGGACAATCCGAGCGGCGCTATCGCAAGCTGCGGCCAGAGGTGGAGGCGCTGCCGTGGGGCACGCTCGAGAAAAGCCGCCACCAAGCGGGCGATCTAGCCGAGGCTCGCGGCCATTGGACGGTGGCGGCCTTCCAAGAACAGCGCACCGGCGCGGCTTGTGCTGAGGCCATTCGCGCGCTTTTGGGCTGCCGCGCGCCGATCGATTTGGTGGGCATGGCTTGCGCCTTCCCGCTCGATGAAGTTGTGCACGTGGAGATGTGCGCGCGCGTCGCCGAGGAGCTCGGCGGCGGTACCACCATCCACTACGATCCGTGTCAGCTCGCTCCAGTTCCTGATCACGATGAACCGCCGCTGCTGCAGGCCGCAGAGATGATCGTGGCTGCCTTCTGTGTGGGCGAGGCCTTCTCGGTTCCCGTGCTGCACGGCACCTGGCGCGCGGCAAAGCACCCGCTGCTGCGCGGAGTACTCGGAGTGATCGTGCGCGATGAAGCGCCACACGGAGCCTTCGGCTGGACCTTTCTCGATTGGGCCGGCGACGCGCTCGCCCAGCACCGTGAACGGCTGGCCCTGATCGCCCGCCTGGCGATCGAAGAATTCACCGCCAATCACCGCGCCATCGCCCGCCTACCGGAGACCGACGTGGGTGCCGAACTCGGCTGGATGGAACCCACCCCCTACCTAGCGCTCAGCCGGCGAGCCATGGCCGATCAGGTCATCGCGCCCCTACGCAAACGCGGCATCGATCCGTATGCCCCCGCCGTCGAGGCCAAGCTCGAAGAAGCGCTGGACGCGGGGAGCGGTGACGTGTCGCTACCATCAGCCATCGTGGCTATCGGCTGAAAGGCTCGCCTGCGCTTCAATGTCGCACGCGATACTTCACCGAGCTCACGGCCTGAGGGACTCGAGCGCTTCCACATCCGCGATGTCTTGCGCCCGCGCAGCCGCTCGCTTGTTGGTAAGGAGCGCCTCCTTTCCAATCACTGGGATGAATCGGCCCTCTACCTCGAAGGTTGCTCCTTCAGAGGTTGCGTCATCGAAGCTGATCCCGGCAGCTCTATTGATGATGTCGATGCGGTAGGGCGGAACGCCGATCTGAAGCACGCCATCGTAGGTCGCGAAGTCGCTCGACTCGACCTCGAAGGCCTGCAAAGGCGCGCCAAATGCCGCAAGGGCGCGAAACACTCGCTCGCTGTTGGCTACTGTCGCTCGCACAAGGACGTCGAGATCCTTCGTCGCACGGACATGCCCATGAAACGCCACGGCGTAGCCGCCGATCACGACGAACTCAGCGCCGGCATCGGCAAGCGCAATCAAGAGATCACGGAAGTCATCGTGGAGTTGGATCACGCGCGGCTCTGCGGGACCCACTTCACAGGTGTTTCAGCCCGGGAGTAAGTCGGAAGCGAGCGGCCAGCCATAGCCCAGGCCATGAGTGTGAGTTGACCCGCGAGCGATACCGCTTGCGCTCCCCGCACGGTCGCATCGGCGGGCTCAGCGCCAAGCCGTGTCTTGAGCAAGGTCATCGTACCCTGCCGCAGCGCCGCGCGCTGCTGTCGTGCCTCGTCATCGCTCATCGGTCGGGGCAGTCTACCATCGCTCATCGCTGGCCTCACGCCTCGCTTACCCGCAGGACCGCCGCGATCAGCTGCAGAGGGTCCGGTGTGCCGACCAGGTCCGCCGTGAACGTGAAGCGACGGGCGACCCCATTCTCAACGACGCTAATCGCGCCCTTCCCTACGCCCCACACGTACTCGGATTCGTTGAGAGTGGCGCGGTTGCCAAGGGCTTGCAGCCGCTGCGCGACGCCGCGGTCCTCCTCCACCGACGTGAACTCGACGTGCACGCGCGACAGCACCAAGCAAAGCCCCCCAACGCTCCCGGCGAAGCTCTCTCCTCCAAGCATCTCCGCCTCCGGCGATCCCTCCACCTGGACCACGAGCCCCGGGTGCACCAGCTTGGAGACCTCGGTCGCGACGGACTGTGACCTGCGCAAGGCAGCCCCGCCCTCACACGCCTCCTCGAACGATACGGCCTTCGCGATAGCCTCCATCAGCGGCCGGAGCGACTTCCGAGAGAGGAACGCCCAAGCCCCCGCGACGCTGACGGCCCCGAGGACGCCAGCTCCGATTAGGACGGTCCGTCGACGCATGGTGTCTCGCTCATCGGTGGGGGCAGTCTACCATCGCGTCCGCCCAAAGCTTAGCGAGCGGGCTTGGTTTTGCGCAGACCAGCGCCTGCGATCGGTCTGTCGGCGCGAGGCGCAATCCACTAGCTTCGCGCGCATGGCTTCTTCGACTTGGGTGGTGCTCGGCTGTTTGCTCGCTTGCGCTTGTTCGAGCGGCGCGGCTCCGAAGACCCAGCCGGGCTCAACGGCGGCAGCACCGTCAACCGCGGACGTGAGCGGCGTCACGACCTCTGCAACCAGCGCCACGGCCTCGCTGACCAGCGCCCCGTCAGCCAACGTCACGGCCTCTTCAACCAGCACCCCAGCGAATGGATCCTCCTCGATGAACAGCGCTGAAATCACCATCAAGACGGGCGGCACCGGCACCATCTTCGACCTCAAGCTGGAGGTGGTGGACAACGTTGAGAAGCGGACGATGGAGGGCAACTCGCTCATGCGGGTCGGCGTGAAAATCACCCGCGGCAAAGAGACCGGCGAAATCTCCTTCTATTCGCCCGGCCAAGACGAGGCCAGCTGGGGCGGCTACCGTTTCCGCTATCGCGGCGGCTGGCGCAGCGAGGTCGTCATGCTGGTCGAGAAGGAAGGCGCAGCAGCCGAACCGGCCAAAAAGCCGTAATTCGCCTGGGTCCGCAGGCCGGAAGGACCGGGTCCGCAAGAAATCGACAGGCGCCCTGTCACCTTTTGCTCCGGCCCGACATGGCTTGGTCGAGGACCCAATGACCACGACGATCCCGATGAGCTGGCCTGCCGTTCAACCCCCTCCCCTCGACGCATTTGCGCGCCTGGTCTCCGAGCACCAACGCGCTGTTTGCGCTGTGGCTTTCAGCGCGCTGGGGGACCGCGCCGCGAGCGAAGAGATCGCGCAGGAGGCCTTCCTCGTTGCTTGGCGCAAACTGCCGACGCTGAACGAGCCCCCCAAGCTGCCTTCCTGGATTTGTGGCATCGCGCGCAACTTGGCGCGCAACGCCCGACGCGGGCAGCGTCGCAGCGAGGCCTCTGATGAATTGGACGCGCGCGCGAGCGGCGCAGCGAGCCCGCTCGACGAGCTCATTTCGGCCGAAGACGAGGCGCTGGTGGACCGAGCGCTGGCCAGCCTGGACGAGACGCAGCGCGAGCCGCTGGTGCTCTTCTATCGACAGGAGCTCTCGATGAAGGAGGTGGCCCGGGCGCTCGACATCAGCGAGGCGACCGCGAAACAGCGGGTCAGTCGGGCCCGCGAACGCTTGGCCGAGCGCGTCCTCAACATGGTCGAGCGCACCTTGCGATCCTCGGGTCCGGGCGCTGCCTTCACCGCTGCCGCCGTTGCAGCCGCAGTGGCGCTGCCGCCCACGGTCGCGAGCGCCGCTCCGGTCAAAGCAGCCGCTGGCAACGGGCTACGGGCGTCGCTCAAGAGCAAGCCCCTGCTGGCGCTCGGCCTGTGCGGCGCGGCTGCGCTTAGCGTCGGCTGGCTGGTCCTGCGCGACGGGCCGCACGAGCAAGCGCCCGCCGCTGCGGCCTCTGCGCAGCCGCTCGTCGCGAGCAGCAAGCCGGCGGATCGCAACCCGGTCGAGCCCGGCGCGGCTTCCCTCGCCTCACCGCGTCGCTTCCCGGCCAGCTCGCGGCATCGCAGCAACGTTGCAAGCCTGCCGAGCTCGCCCAGCAAGCGAACGGCCGTCGCCGACGAGCAAGAGACGCAGCTGGATCGCGCGCTGCAACGCAAGGTCGACCTAACGCTCAATCAGGCCAAGACCGGCGAGGTGCTCGGCCTGCTCGGTCAACTGCTCGAGACGCCCATCCTCGTGCGCGGGGAGGTCGGCGAGAGCGTGAGCGTGGATCTGAAATCGACGAGCGGTTACTACGCGCTCGACCACGTGCTCGAATCGGCCGGCGCGGTTTGGGAAGAGGTGGAGGTCGTGCGGGTGGTGGGCTCACCCGGGCCTGCGGGACCTGCGCTACATGGGCGCCCGATAACGGCCACGTTGAACGCGGCGCCGTTCGAAGAGGTGCTGAAGCACTTGGGCGAGGCGATCGAAAAGCCGGTGCTGCTCGATAAAGCGCTGCAACCTGCGCCGGTCAGCCTCGAGGTCAAGGAGCTCGACGCAGGCACGCTGCTGAGCGATCTCGTGAACCATGCGGGCCTACGTTACGAGCTGGTGCCTGCGTTCGAGGTCGTCGCCGAAGCAGACGACGAATGACGCCAAACCTCACTTTGACCTGCCGCTGTGGCCCGGTAACCAGGTCGTGAGCCCGACCAAAAAGTGACCCACGCCGAGCCACAGGTTGTGGTGCAGCGCGTCCCAAGGCGTCAGCAATACAGCGCTCCGTTGCTGCTCGCGCGAGAAGCTCAAGAGCTCCACCTGTTCGGCGCGCGTTACTTTGATTTGCAGTGTCTGCTCGCCTTCCTTGTGGCCAAACAGGCTCGCGTCCAGCCACAGCGAGCTATCGGGCGCGGCCGGGTCGAAGCGCCCCATCGCAATCAACTGCCCCGTCGCGTCCCCGGCCGAACCGTGATCGTGGGAGAGATTGAGCAATAGCCCTTGGACCGGGAGCGGTCCCGAAGCGTCGCTCAGACGAAAGCCCTGCAGAATCTGAGCGGAGAGTTCGGTGTAGTGCTGCTTCAACTCAGCGCTATCCAGCTTTCCGTCGAGGTTGTCATCCACCCCGCTGAGCGCCGAAACCGGAACCGAGACGACGAAGAAGGTGCCGTCATTCACCATGTTCAAGGTGCCTCGCTGGGCGACCATCAGATGAGCGTGCGCCACCTCGGGCGATACCCCCATTGCGAGGCCCACGGCACACAAAGCAGCCAGCTTGCCCCGCATGTTCAGCCTCCTCCCGGCGGACCTCCGGCAGGTCCTCCGGGCGGACCGCCGGCCCCCGGCCCCTCCGTCCCCCCGAGGCTCGTGCCCTTCACGCACCGCTGCCCAAAGGGGAAGCTGTCGGTTAAATAGTAATGGTAAATGCCCTCGGGGAACTCCGGCGTAACGCCGAAGCGACCATTGCATTCGTCGAGATCGCCAGAGCCTGCGGCGTACTCCCAATCTTGCGTGAAGGCCCCGAGCGGATACACCGATATATCCGGTCGGCCAGCGTCAGGCGTCGTCTTCAAGGCGTAGCTCGACACCATCACCGTGACCTCGGAGTTCGCGTCCTCGGCGTCTACGAAGCCGTAGCGCGCATAGATGGGAAAGCCGTCCACAGCCCAGCCCACCAGCGTCACCGCCGTGCCCTTGCCCAGCTTCTCCAAGTAGCCCTCGGGGATACCATGGTAGTGATAGGCGCCCTGCGGCTGAACGTGACCGTTGCTGTCGTCGTTACCGAAGTCGAAGGAGTTTTCACCGACGGCCTCCATGCGCCAGGTACCGCCATTGCCGATGGCGTCGCATTCAGCGTCGTCATTGCAGGTCCCCGCGGTGCCGACCTCGAATTTTACGCCATTGAGCGCATAGGCCACCACCTGCGTTGCCGTGCCGGTTTCACTGGCGATCTCCGGCGACAACGGGAACTCCACCGCGACGGTTTGCGCGCTGATCGCGTTGGGGTTCGCGTTATTGGGGAAGGTGCCGACCTCGTGGTCAGGAAGGCCGTTGGCAGCGAGCGTGCGCGTGCTGCCGGAGCAGGTCCATTCAGCGGTGCTTGTGGCATTGACCGATTCATCGTCGTTGACGACGCTCTGACTGAAGCCGCACAGCACGTCAGCGGTCGTGCCGGAGGCGCCACCGCTGTTCTCACTGCCCCCGGTCGAAGAGCCGCCGCTCGAGCTTGCTCCGCCCGCGTCGGAGCCGCCGTCGCTCGCGCTATCACCGCAGGCCGCGAGCAAGCCGAGCCCCCACACCATTGCAACAATCCCCCGCTTGGACCCCTTCGACATGGTTTGCCTTTCTTGGACCTGCTGACCCGCCGAAGAGCGGCGGCGCTTGGTCTCGGACCGCCTTCGCAAGGGCTGTGCCGGTTCCACGCGCGGCAAAGTTCGCTGCGCTTTGCAGATTTCGCAAACGGCTCATTCCGGCTTTGCGGATCTCGCATTCTTCGGCAAAAAAACGCCCGGGGGAGCCCCGGCTCGAGGAGGCATAGGCATTGCGTTAGCGCCCCCAATGCAAACAGCCCATCGCTTCCGACGGTCCTCAGCGCGCTCGCTCACTTCATGCTCACTCGCCACCGGCCTCGCACTGTTGCTGGTCGCCTGCGGGGACAGCGGGTCCGACGATGGAGGTGGTGGAAGCGGCGGCGGCGACGGTGGGACGGGAGGTCAAACCAGCGCACAAGGCGTGGACCCGGCAGCCTTCTTGGCTTCGGGGCTCGTCACCTCCATCACCACGGTGGATTGCACGCTATCCGGCGGAACCGAGACCAGCTGCTACAAGATCGAAACGCTGGGCGCGCCGCAGGATCACGACGTCGGACCCTTCTGCCCACGCAACATTTCAGAGTCGGACGCGGTCGGCGGCATTTGGCCGGAGGGCGGCGTCAAACATGAGGTTAGCGGAGCCTTCATCGCCGATCTGGCGAACTTTTACGACGATGACGTCTGGCAGCTTTATGACCCCGACACCGGCGTCATCAACGTCACCGATACCCAGGAAAAGTGTGAAGGAGCGGCCAAGCCCGACGTTGATCCGGAGTACTACAACTACTGTGTTGAATGCTCGCTCGACTACGTGGGCGGCGGGGTCGTAAAGACCTTCTACCTCCCTGTCGCGCCGGTGCCCCTGTCGAGCCCCGCCTCGATTGGCGGCATGAACGCCCTGGTGGGCGTCGCGCTCAACAGCATCAACTTCGACCCGCCGGCGCCTGTTTCCGCGATCCTCGGCGCCCACACGCTCGCCCCCTTCGACGATTGTGGCGGGCACGTAAATACCCATGCTGGCTATCACTACCATGCAGCCACCGGCTGCGGCACGCAGGTCACGCAGGCGGACGGCCACGCGCCGCTACTTGGCTATGCGATGGACGGCTACGGGCTCTACGCAATGACCGACGACGAGGGTATTGAGCCGGCGGATCTCGACGAATGTCGAGGACATAGCGACGACGATCGCGGCTACCACTACCATGTAGCCGGGGCCGGAGAGAACCTGTTCATCGGCTGCTTTCACGGCGAACAAGGCAGTTTACAATGAACGTTAACGCACAATCGTACCGACGCTTCGCCCTCGCGTTTCTCAGCTCTGCGACCCTCGTTGCCTTGCTTTGCCCAACGCCGGCCTGGGCTCACCTCGGCCACGCCGATCCTGCGCCTTGGCAGGCTTGCGAGGGAAAGTCGCTCGGGGACGGCTGCTCGTTTGTGGACAACCTGAACCTTCACCGCGGCACCTGTCGCGAGCTCTCCGGCTCGCGCATGTGCGTACGCAACCGCCCGCTCGAACCGAAGGAAGCGCTCTGGAGCGAGGGCGAAAGTGCACAACACGTGCTCGTTGGTCAGGCAACCTCGATAGCTAGGCGGCCAGCGTCTTTTACAATGCTATTCACCACCGCCTGCGGCTTGCTGCTAACGCTCGCGGCTAGCTCGCTGCTGTTTCGCTCGCGCTGGGTACGTCGGCCGGGAGCCTCAACGTAAAGATCGCGCCGCCCCCCTCGGCGTCGTCGACCCGCACGCTGCCGCCGTGCAACTCGACCACGCGCTTGACCATCGCCAAGCCGAGGCCGGTTCCGCTCCGGCGCATGGTGAAGAGCGGCTGAAAGATCTGGTCACGAAGCTCTTTTTGCACGCCAGGCCCGTGGTCGCGCACCGCAAAGCTCAGCCACGTCCCCTCGCGAGTCACGGTCAACTGCAGCGGCTCATCCCCGGTGGTCGCTGCACGGGCATTCTCCAGCAAGTTGCCCAGCGCCTGCCGCACCTTGACGCGGTCGAGTCGGAACGTGGTTGGCGCCGCATTGAGATCGACAACCACGTCCTCCTGCGCACCAACGGCCTCGCTCACTAGCGCGGCCACCGTAACCTCCGAGAGTTCGAGCTCACCGGTGCGCGCAAAGGCGAGCAGATCGTTGGCCAAGCGCTCGAGCCGCAGGGTCTCGGTGGTGACCCGACCGGCCTGTTCCCCCAACTCCGAGTTCGGCTCGGCCATCTCGCTCAGCAGCTGCGAATGACCTTTGAGCGCCGCCAGCGGATTGCGGATCTCATGCGCCAGAACCGCGCTCAATTCGCCCAGGCTGGCCAGCTCGCGGTTCTTGGTTAGCTGCGCTTCGGCACGTTCCCGCGCACGGAAGGCGCGCTGGGTATAGACAGCGGCGCCGATCAAAAGCGCACCGAGTACCAGCGAGAGGACCAGCGGCCGCGCCGCATCGCGCTGCATGATGGTCGCGCGTTCGACCGTGTAAAAGAGCACGACGCCGCCTTCGTTGGGGCCCGGCGGAAAGGGCGGTGGTCCACGAAAGCCGGCGCCTGGCCCGCCCCTCGGTGGACGTGAATGGGGCGGCGGCGGAAGGTCTGGTCGCGCAGGTGGCTGCTCCGGACTCGAAAGCGGTGGTGGCTGATGAGGCCGCGCGTGCGCGCGATAACCCTCGTCGCAGCGCTCAAACTCGATCGGACGGTTGGCGAGCCCTACGGGCCTGCCCGGCGAACCAAGCGCTCCGGCCTCCGCTAACACCTCGCCCTGCGACCCAAGGACGCGGATCCCCAACAGCCCCTCGCTCTGCCGTCGCGCGACGAGCGCTTCGAGCCTTGGCCCCAAAGGCTCGCTAGGCGCCCCGCCGAGTTCAGCTTGCACGGCGTCCAGATGAATATGTCCGTCCTCGATCGCCACCAAATCAGCCATGCGGCCCACCGTGGTGTAGGTGGCCCAGGAAGCACCACACAACATAGCGGAGGCGACACAAGCAAGAGCGAGCGGCGCTTGGCGCAGGGCCGCGCGTCGCCAGCGTGCGCGTGGTTCGCCGATCGGGGACGAGGTCACCAGCATTGGTTCAGCCGCAGCAAGCAACGTTCCATACGTCAGCAGCGGCCTGAGATAAACTACCGGGAGATCATGGAACCAAACGGCTTGGACCGATGGCGCGACTGCTCGTAGCCGACGACGACGCGGGCGTTCGCAGCTTTTTGGCGCTGACCTTGCGCCGCGACGGCCATGACGTGAGTGAGGCAGCCGACGGCTCCATCGCCTTACGCAAGCTGCGTGATGAGCGTTTCGACCTCGTGCTGAGCGATCTGCGGATGCCCGGCGCCGACGGCATGGACGTCGTGCGCTTCCTGCACGAGCACTCGCCCGAGGTGGCCGTGATCGTGTTGACCGCGCACGCCGAGGTGAAGACCGCTGTGGAGGCCATGCGCCTCGGGGCGTTCGACTTCCTGCAGAAGCCGCTGGAGAGTCCGCAGGCCTTGCGGGATCTCGTGCGTCAGGCGCTGGCTCGCAGTGCAACAACCCACCCTCTTTCCGCTTCGGTTGGGCCGGCGCTCAGCTGGGGAGCCGCGTCGATGAAGGCCGTGACGCTCGCCGTAAGCAAGGTCGCTCGCTCCGCGGCTACGGTGCTGATCCTGGGGGAGAGCGGGACCGGCAAGGAGCTCGTCGCGCGCGCGATTCACGAACAGAGCCCGCGCGCCAAGCAGCCGTTCGTCGCCATCAACTGCGCGGTGCTCTCGAGTGAGCTTTTCGCGAGCGAGCTCTTCGGTCACGAGAAGGGCTCCTTCACAGGGGCTCACGCCGCGCGCAAAGGGCGCTTCGAGCTGGCCGAGGGAGGCACGCTCTTCTTCGACGAGATCGCCGAACTCGAGTTGCCGCTGCAGGCCAAGTTGCTCCGCGCCCTCGAGGAACGCCGCATCGATCGCGTCGGCGGCAGCCAGCCGATCGCCGTCGACGTGCGCGTCATCGCCGCGACCCATCGCGATTTGCCGGCGATGGTGAAGAACGGGACCTTCCGCGAGGACCTCTACTATCGACTGGCGGTGGTACCGCTATCGATCCCACCGCTCTCCGCACGCCGTGAAGACATCTTGCCGATGGCCGAGGTCATGCTGGCCAAGATCTGCGAGCCGCGGCCTGCAATGAAGCTCTCGCAGGGAGCGCGCGATGCGTTGCAGAACGCGAGCTTCCCCGGCAACGCGCGCGAGCTGCGCAACCTCCTCGAGCGCGCTGTGATCTTGGCCGATGGGCCTGTGCTTCAAGCTGCGGATCTCAACTTGGCGCCAGCTGCACCAGAGCCAGCGGCCGGCGAGCGGGTCGCTACTGCGGCGCCTCGTGAAACGCTGGAGCAACTCGAACGCGCGGCAATCGAGCGGGCGCTGCGCGAGGCCGGCGGCAATCGTAAGCGCGCAGCGGCGTCCCTCGGGATTGCGCTGCGAACCTTCTACGACAAGGTCGCCCGCCATGGCCTTGGCTGAGACGTCGAATCGCGCCCTACTCCAAACTCGAGCCAAACTCAGGATCGCTGGAGAGCCGGCTCATCCACTCCCGCATCACTCGCGCTAACGCCGCTTGTCCGAGCGCCGTGATGGCGGCACCCGGCTCCGCCGCGCCAACGGCGGCAGCGAAGTCCTCGGCTGTTAGCGGTCCACGGAGCTGTTCCAAACGACGGACGAAGGCTCTGTCGTAGGCCACCGTTTAGCGCGGACGCCGCACCCGGCCTGAGCGTCGAGAGCGTGATTGCCTGAGACAGGAATCGCGGCGAGAATCGCGCCGGTGCCGAGTGACGAAACGGTTCCGATGATTCGCGAGGGAGAGGCCGCACCCCAAGCGGTCGTGCTTCGGTGGATCACGGGTACGAACAGCGCGGGGGTCTTCGTCCTACGCAAGGGATTTTGTCGGATAGGTTCCGCCGACGACAACGATCTCGTCGTTCGCGATAGCACCGTGAGTCGCCACCACGCCGAGCTGGCGCTCACCATGGAAGGTGTCGGGGTTCGCGATCTTTCGAGCCGAAACGGCACCTACTACTTAGGCCAGAAGATCGAACGGGTGGTGCTTTCGCCGGGTGCACGCCTCGGAATCGGCAACGCGGTCCTGGCGATCGAACCCTACCTCGAAGACGACGCGCTCGCGCCGTTTCACGGCGACAGCTACCGCGGTGTGGTGGGGCTCGCTCCGGCCATGCAGCGGCTCTTCGCCATGCTGACGAGACTCGAGCGCTCTCGGGTGCCCATCCTCCTGCAAGGGGAATCAGGCGTGGGCAAAGAGGTGGTTGCCCGCGCGATTCACGACGGCTCGGTTGGCGACAAGGGCCCCATGGTCGTCGTGAACTGCGGCGCCATCCCTCGTGAGCTGATCGGTAGCGAGCTTTTCGGTCACAAGCGCGGGAGCTTCACGGGGGCCGTCTCCGACCGCTCCGGCGCCTTCGACGAGGCCGACGGAGGCACGCTCTTTCTCGACGAGATCGGCGAGCTTCCACTCGATATGCAACCAGCGCTGCTACGCGCGCTCGAGAGCGGTGAAATTCGTCCGATCGGCGCCGAGAAGAGTCACCAGGTAAAGGCCAGAGTCGTATCGGCAACGCATCGGGATCTCGAAGCCGACGTCGCGGCCGGACGCTTTCGCGAGGACCTCTACTATCGCCTGTGCGTCGTGAAGTTGCTCGTACCGCCGCTTCGTGAGCGGCTGGTGGACATCGAGCACCTGGCGCAACGCTTCGCTCAGCAAGCGGGCGCCGGGGACCTTCCACGACCGGTGCTAGAAGCGCTCAAAGCGCGTCACTACAAGGGCAACGTGCGCGAGCTTCGGAACGTCGTTCACGCTTACGGTGCGCTCGGCGTGCTGCCTTTGGAAGGTGGAGTTCGACGAGCCCCGCTCGAGCTGGCCCTGCGTGAACTAGCCGAACGTCCGGAGCACTACGCGACGCTCAAAGATGAACTGATCGACCAGTTCTCCCGGCTCTACATCAAGGGCTTGCTCGAACGAACGGCTGGGAATCAAACCGCAGCCGCGCGCCTCGCTGGCATGGACCGGACGCATTTCGGACGACTAACCGCCAAGCACCTCGAGGGGCGCAGCTATGGCCGGCAGAGCGGTGATCCCGAGTAGCGGGGACCACGGTCTACGCGTACGGCGATTGTGACCAAGCCCCACGCCCTCTGTGCTTTGATGCCGGCTTGACGTCCTCATCCGCTTCGCGAAATCGCATCGCCATCGCAGGGGCCTCCGGGTTTGTGGGCCGTGCGCTGGTCGAAGCGCTGGCCGCAAACAACGACGTAATCGCCCTCGGTCGCAGCGTGCCCGCCACGAGCTCGCGCCCCGAGGTCGAATATCGCCGCTGCGATCTGTACGACGTCGAGCAAGCTACAGCGGCGCTCGAGGGAGCGACGGCCGCGGTCTACCTGGTGCACTCGATGCTCCCGGCTGCGCGCCTGGTGCAGGCTTCATTCGCCGACTTGGACCTGGTTTGCGCCGATAACTTCGCGCGCGCTGCAGCGAAGGCCAAGGTCACGCACATCGTCTATCTCGGTGGCATCGTGCCCGAGGGCGCAGCTAAGCTGTCCGAGCATCTGCGCAGCCGTGAGGAGGTCGAGCGGGTGCTGGCGAGCCACGGGGCGAAGGTGACGAGTCTGCGCGCCGGCATGGTGATCGGTGCCGGCGGTTCCTCCTTCAACATCCTGCTCAAGCTTGCGCAACGCCTACCTTGGATGATCATCCCGCGTTGGGGCACCGAACGTTCGCAGCCGATCGGTCTCGAGGACGTGGTGAGCCTTTTGGTCTACGCCACCGAGCATCCCGAGCTCGCCGGCGCCGCTTATGACGTGGGTTCGCCTTCGGTGCTTTCGTACGCTGAGATGCTGCGTCAGACCGGCCGGCTGCTTGGTCGCGAGGTGCACATTCTCACCCTGCCCTTCAACCTGCCGGTGATCTCGCTCTTGTGGGTCAGCACCATCACCGGGGCGTCGGTCGATCTGGTGCTGCCCTTGGTCGAGAGTCTGAAGCACGAGATGGTTGCAACCCGCGGGCTCGAGTTTCAAGCCGCGGCCGGCATCGCGGCCAAGCCGTTCGACCAACTGGTGCAAGAGGCGCTGCTCGCCGAGAAGGCCTCGAGCGACGAGCCGGCGTTGAGCCTTCGTCCGGCCGAGTCGCCGGCGCCCAAACCGCGCGCACGCAGCCGCAACGTGGTCTCGCTGCAACACTTCCCCAACCCACAGAGGCTCTCGGCAAGGCAGCTGGCCGAGGAGTACTTCGCCTGGTTGCCGGCGGCGCTGAAGCCGATGTTGCGCGTCACTCCGCTGGACGGCGGTGGTTGCGCCTTCTCGCTCGCCGGCTGGCCGCGGGCCTTGCTCGCGCTCTCGTTCGACGACGTAGCCAGCGAACCCGGTCGCGCGGTCTACCGGCTCTCTGGCGGAGATCTTGTAGCGCCCTCGGCGATCGGCCGAGGGACGCTCGAGTTTCGCACCGTGCTCGGCGGCAGCGAGGTGATCACGCTGGTATCGCAGTTCGAGCCACGCCTGCCGTGGTTCGTCTACAAGTACACGCAAGCGGTGGCCCACCTGCTCGTGATGAAGGCGTTTGGCCGACACTTGGTCAAGGCCTGCGGCTAGCGGGGCCGCTCTACCGGGGGTCACTTGGTTCGCTCGCCAGCGAGTCCACCAAACGCTGAAGTTCGCTCTGCACCTTCGGCAGCGCCTGCGCGACCTCAGCGTCCTCGGCCTCAGGCGCATCGCTCCACGTGAGGTCGATCGCTGGTCCAACGGCAAAGCGCAAACGCCAGGGGACGATCGGCAGGAAGGTCAGCGGCGAGCCCAGCCACATGAAGATGAGCACGAGCCGCACGGGCCAGCTCCACGGCAACATGGCCACGCCCAATGCGCCGATGACGGCGAGCAAACTCAGGCCCCAACGCTTCACGCCGAACACCCAACGCGGTAGCAGCAACAAGGTTGCTAAGAGCCGCGACCGAAACAGAATCGGCGCGGTGAAGTGACTACCGCGGATCCCAAGCGGGACGATTGGAACGCCAGCCCGCCGTGCAATGCGCAAGAAGCCGAGCCTTCCTCCAAGATCGACCTGGCTGGCCTGGAGGATCGAACGCATGGTCTCGTGGTCACCTCCCGGCAAGATCAACAGCGGCACGCCGAGCCTCAAGGTGCTCTCGGCTGCCGCGTAGGTCGAAGGCACCATCCCCAGCGCCGGATGAATCACCGAGGTGGGCCACACGCCGAACGCCCGCGGATGCGCGAAGCCAGCGAGCGGGCGCTCTGGCCCCACCTCGCGCAGATACAGCGCCGCGAAACAGCTGAGCTCCGCTAGCCCCAGGCCTGCGGAGTGGTTGGCCACGAGCAGGAAGGCGCCACGTTGTGGCAAATGCTCGAGGCCACGAATCGTCGGTCGGTACAGCGCCCGGACCACCGGCCATACCCAGCGAACCACCACGCGCACCGCCCACTCCGCAGGACGCCCGGCGTGGGATAGCGACACGTCACGAACCAACTCGTCCAAACGCCCCACACCGTCAGCGTACACCCGCCAATCGCTGGCCGAACCGATCGGCTCGAGTTCAGCCGCTCGAGCGCGCATCCTCGAGGATTGCGTCGCTGGCCTTTTCGGCGATCATGTAGACCGAGGTCACGATGAAGAAGCCGGGGATCTTCGGGAAGACCGAGGCGTCGACGACGCGTAGCCCCTTCGTGCCGTGCACGCGAAAGCGCCCATCGACCACCGCCATCGCGTCGCTGCGCGGGCCCATCTTGTTGCTGCAGGAAGCGTGATGACCCCACGCCTGGTCGCGCACGAGTTGCGTGATTTGGGCAGGTGATTCGACCTCTTCGCCCGGGAAGACCTCGCGCACCACGCCGTCCCCGAGCGCGCGCATGATCTTGCGCACCGAGCGCACGCCCTCGACCATCGCCGCAAGATCCTGCTCGGCGCCGGGCGAGCCTTCTTCGAAGTAGTGGAAGTTGATCAGCGGTGGGTCGCGCGGATCGGCCGAGCGGAGCCTCACCTCGCCCGCCGTATTGTGGGTATGCGCTTTGAGGATGCCCCAGGTAAAGAGGTTGCGCTTGGCGACGAGGTCACGGGCGTAGCCGCGGTAATACCCTTTGAAAGCGCCCACCAAACCGAAAAGGAACAGGTCGGGCAGCGGAACTTCAGGCTTGGAGCGCTGAATCAAGGCGCACACCACGCCATTCGTTGAATAGGGCCCGCTGCGATCGTGCTGCCATTCTTGCAGCCGCTCGTCCGGCTCTGCGCTGTCGGGATCGAAGCGCGTGCCGTCGAGCACGTCGAAGTCGCGATCCATTTCGCTGATCACA
>CAITIQ010000138.1 GCA_903892415.1 uncultured delta proteobacterium
AGAGGCCACTTCGCCTTCATCTGCGACCACGGAAAGGCCCACATCGTCCCGGCCGACGCGCGCCCCTCCGCCTGGCAGTTCCTTCAGGACCACCCCTTCGGCGCCTGGCCCGAGCCCTACGAGAAAGCCTTGCCCGCAGGCTTTCCGGCTTATTGCTCGCTGTAGCGCGAATGAGCCGCTTGCTCCGAAGGGGTCTCCTGGTGTGCGCATCGGTCGCGCTGGGCACGCTCTGGGCCTGCGTGCCGGCGTCCGAGCCCACGCGGCCCACGCCGCCAGGCAGCGTCGTCGAGGCCTTCCCGCTCTCGGTGCTCTCGGTGCTCTCGGTGCCCTCGTCGCCGCTCGCGCCCCTGTCCCGCCGCCCGGAGAGCTTGGAGCTCGATCCTGTCGCGCTCGGCAAGCTCCTCCTATCGAGGTGCGGAAGCAGCAGCTGCGACTCCCAAGTCGCGACGATGCGCGACGCGGAGTGGAGCTGGCTCGCTTCCCATCCCGAGGACTGGCCGGCTTCGGCGCTCGACGACGAGGCGGGTACGCTCGCAACGGCCGAAGACCGGTTCGCCGCTCGTTGGATCGTCGCGGTCGCTTGCGAGGGCTCTGGTCCCGCTGACCACCTCCGCAGCGACCCGAAGCTCGACGTGACGGAACCAACGATAAAAACCCTCGCCTCGTCCGTATCGTCCGCGAGAACCCTTCGAACGCTCGCCACCCTCGCTGGCAACACCTGTCAGGCATGGCACCGCTACGACCACGTCTTCGCCGGCCTCGCCAGCGAGGCGATCATGGCCCTCGAGCCCGCGAGACGGTGCGCGATCGCGAAGCTCGCTGCAGGGCCGTTCTTCGAGGCGCTGATGAAGCTCGGACGGCTCGAGCGGTACGTCACGAAGGACCGGGCCGAGCTTGTCCTGTACCTGCATCATTCGAAGAAGCTCGTGGCCGGCGGAGAGTCGTGCGCGCTCACCATCGACGTCCCTGCTCGTCCGAAGCCTCTCGACGTGCACGTCGTGGGCAGCGGCAAGGCCGGCGCACGCGTCGCGCACCTCGACCTGCTATGGGATCACCCGATTTCGGCGTTGCCTGCGAAGCTCACCTTCGAGTGGCAAGCCAACACCACTGCGACGCTCGGATCGTGCGACGAGCCGCAGCCCCCGGAGATATGCAGCGGCCGGAGCGACACCACCGGAAGGGCGCCCCTGGAGTACGTTCGGATCGTGGTGCACAGCAATGAAGGGCGCTTCGATTGGGCCGATGCCACGCTCCACCTGCGCTCTCGGGGCATCGATCCACAGGGGAAGCTCTACACTTATTGACGAGGTGGGGAGCTGCTGCGACGAAGGGTCTCTCGCCGTCGCGGACCGAGCGACCACAGAGCGAGACGGAGCACGCACCTGGAAACGCACGACGGCGGATTGTGCCCGAGATGGTTTATCTCCGCGCGAATGGGCGTCCCAGGCGCGGGCCTCGCGCGCAAGGTCGGCGGGCGCAAGCTCAAGAACGGCGGGAAACGTGCGTGCCGATCGAGCCGCCAGCAGAGGGAATGGCGCATTGTGCTCGAGATGGTTTATCTCCAGGCGAATGGGCGTCGCGACGGCGGAGCCGCTCACGGCACGGGCTCCGTGAGAAACTCAGGCTAGGATGCTGGGTTTGCGGGGGAGGGCGGAGGGCGCGAAAGCGCCTGGCATCAATCCACCAGCCTCCGGGCCAACTTGAGACAGGAGCGCGCCATGTCGATCACACACCTAGGCTCATTTGTTCGCCACGCCGCCAGCTCGGCCGTGCTCCTCCTTGGGCTCGCGTCGCTCGCCGGCTGCGGGACCACCGTCGTCGGAGGCGGAGGCGCGAACGAGGGAGGCGGAGGGCAAGCCGCGTCGAGCACCGGTCAAGGGCTCGGCGGGAGCACGAGCACAGCCTCTGCGCCCGCGATGCCCGCGATGGCGATCACCCGGGCTCAGCTAGAGGTTTTGCTGGAGGATTCGGGCTACGGCTCGGGTGGTAGCTTCGATCCGGATGAGCTCTTCCTCAAGCTCTCGGACATCGGGGTCAGCTGCGGAGAAGCCTCCGTGCTCCTCCCGTGCGGCTTTCACTGGAGCGTGAGCATCTCGCTGCCGCCGGCTCTCCAGGCGGTGGGTGTGTACGATCTCGAGAGCCCGCAGATCACCGCAGGCAAGTCGGAGACGTCGGAGCTGCACGAGGATCCGATCGACGAAGAGGACTGCTCGTGGGGCGGCGGCGGCATCTCAGGGACCCTCGAGATCCTCGCGATCGACGACAGCTCGGTGCACTTCCGACTGACGGTCTCGAATTCCATCGTGGAGACCGATCCGAGCGGGGAGTACGTCGCTCGCGCCGCGCTGTCCGTGAAGGGTGCCTTTACGCAGACCAGCTGCTCGAGGATGTGAAGCGTGGTTCGGACATTTCTCAGCCCATCGCTGCACGCCCGAGCGGCACCGCAGTCCTGGGTGATGCCGTAGAACCGAGCCTTAGCCTTCAGCCCTGGACCACCTCACGACCATGAAACCGCTCATCAGCCGCTTGGCACAAGACGCCTCTCGAGAAGCGCCTGCGGCGATTGGAGAGCCTGTTTGGGGGCCTGCGGCGTGGCTCGCGGACTTGGAGCTCCGGCTTGGCTTGCCGCCGGTCGAGGTCTCCGAGGTCAACCGACTTCGCGCCTATGCGAAGCGGCTTGAGGCTTGTCTACCGGCCGCTCCGTTCTACGCCCAGTCGTTCGAGCGAGATCGGTACGGCACGGCAGCGACGCTACTCGAGTGGAGGGACGCGCTGGTCGAGGCCGGCTGGTGTGGTCAGCCGGTTCCGCAGGCCGGACCGCGCGTTGCCGCGCTGGTTGCGGCCGAAGCAGCCGAGGCTGAGCCGCTGCAGCTGGGCTTTGCCGATCGCGTTGCGCGCGTTGAGCTGGAGCTCGGCGACGTTACCGGCCAGCTCTACGACACCATCCGCTTGCTCGAGCCGAGTGAACTCTGGCCCGAGGCCTGGCGGCGGGTGATGGATCTGCTGCGCTATGCCGGGACTCGCTTCGAGATCGTCGATCCAAAACCGCGCCTGCCCACGCGGGATACCGATCTATCGCGAACGCAACGGGTGCTCGCATTACCAGGCCACAAAGACGACGTGTGTCGTTGGCGCGGAGACGGGTCCCTCGTGTTTCTGCGCGCACGCACGAGCTGGGAACTCGGAGAGGCGCTCGTCGGCTACCTGCGTTCACATCCGCAAAAGGATGTCTTGATCGTCCGCCTTGGTGACCCGGCTCCGCTCGAATCTGCGCTCCAGCTGCAAGGGCTGGCCACGCAGGGCAACCTCTCGTCGAGCCCGCTGCGCTCTCCGCTTCAAATCCTGCCCCTCGCGCTCTCTTTGGTGTTTGCGCCGCGCGATCCTTATCGTGCGCTCGAACTTCTGACGTTGCCGGAGAACCCGCTCGGTGCGTACGCCTCAAGCAAACTCGCCGAGGCCATCGGTCAGTCGCCCGGCATCGGGAGTCGCGCGTGGCAGCAAGCAAAAGAGAGGCTCAGTCAACCGCTCGACCCTGCGAATCCCGCGCATGTTTTGAGCGCACAAAAGGCCGCGCACAAGATCGAAGCGTGGCTGGAGGGCCCCGCCTTCGATCGTCTGACTGGAGCGCCCACGGCGGACGTGCTCGCCGTGATCGAACGCGTCAAAACCTGGGCCGCGCAGAGGCCGCACGACGCCACCACCACCTGGCTCGAGCTCGCAAACGCGGCAGCTGATCTTGCTCACCTCGTCGCGGCCCACCCAGCGCAAACCATGCTTCCGCACGAACTCGACCGTCTTGCAGCGCGCGTCCTCCAGCGCGGAATGAGCCACACTTCGACCCCGGAAGCGGCTGGGCGTTGGGCTCACGTCTCCACTCCCTCCGGCGTCTTGCGAAGCCACGAGCTGATCGTCGTGTGGCACGCCGGCTACGATCCCAACGCCGCCCATCGCAGCTCGCCCTGGCGAGCAAAGGAGCTACGTGCGCTCGAGGAAGCCGGGATTCGCTTCAGCGATCCCAAGGAGCTGACCCAGCTCGAATCAGCGTCCTTTCGCCGCGCGCTCTCCTTCGCCTCGGACACCTTCGTCGTCGCCACCGCTGACGCTCACTTGTCCGCACCTCAGCCGGCGCTGCCGCTTTGGGACGAGATGGTCGCCCGTTCTGGCGCCAAAGCCGAACATGTCGCGGCCGTATCCCAGGACACGAGCGAGTTCTTGAGGCGGCGACGGGCGGGCACGATCAAAGTCCCCGGGGCCGAATCACCGGGCGCGGATGCCGGGGTCGTCCTCAGCTTGCCGAGGCTCGAACTGCCGGCTGCGCATGCACGCTGGCAGGTTGATGCGTCGCTCATGCGCTCAGCGCTGGCCCTCGTTACGCGCTTCTACCCAACCGCGCTCGAGAACCTGCTGGCTTGTCCACTTCGCTGGGTGCTCGAATCGGTGCTGCGTATTCGGCCTGGGCGCCTCACCAGCGTGCCCGACAAAGCGCTCCTCTACGGCAGCCTAGGCCATCGACTCGCCGAAGAGCTTCATCGTCACAACGTTCTTGGCGCTCCCGCAGAGGTCCGTGCTCTGGTTGAACCGCTGCTGGATGAGCTGATTCAGTGCGAGGGAGGCCCACTGCTGATGCCGGGCATGACCGCTGAACGCGAACAAGTGCGGGCCAACCTCGTCCGCGCGATGCACTCCCTTTCGGAGCTGATCGCAGACAGCGGACTTTCGGTGAAGGGCGTCGAGACCGAGACCATCGCCGCCTGGGCCGGCCGAGAGCTCGGTGGTCGCATGGACCTGCTGCTCGTCGCCGAAGGCGGTGACGAGGCCATCGTCGATCTCAAGTGGGGCGAGTCGCGCTACCGCGACGCGCTCGCCAAAGGCCTCGCCCTTCAGCTCGCCTCGTACGCTGCCACGCGCCGGCTCGAAACCGGCGCCGACCAACCGCTCGAGGCGGCATACTTTGCGCTCAAGAGCGCACGAGGCCTCAGCCTGCGTGGCAGTCGCTTCAAGCACGCACGCGGCTTTGACGGGGACTCGCTCGAAGAAACCTGGGCGCGGGCCGAACGTACGACCGAGCTCGTTTTAGCGACGCTCGCACAGGGCGACATCCCGACCTCGGCCAACGCCGGTAGCCGCGAGTACGTTCTCGCGCACCACCAGCTGCCTGTGAGCAACGCCGAGCAACACTTCAATCAACGTGCAGATGCGGCCTGTGGCTACTGCGCAAGCAGCGCGCTCTGTGGTCGCGCCTTTCGAGCGGGGTGAAGCCAATGCAAGGTCGCGGACTTACCGTTGTTGGAGCGAGCGCCGGAAGCGGCAAAACCCACCGGCTCACCACCGAGATCGAGCGCGCAGTCAGCGCCGAGGGCGAACGCGCCGTGCGACCCGAGGGCCTGGTCGCCGTGACCTACACCAAGCGCGCCCAGGTCGAGCTCGAGAGCCGCATCCGTCAGGCCCTGCTCAAATCAAAGACCCCCGAACGCGCGGCAAGCCTGCCGCTCGCGTATGTCGGCACGGTGCATGCGGTCTGCTTCCGCTGGCTCAAAGATCACGCGCTGGATGTCGGCCTCTCGCCCGACCTTGCGGTGCTCGACGATGACGGCCTCTTGCTCGCGCAGGTACTCGAGCAAACCGTGCCTGCGGAGGAGCGCGAGGAACTCGACGAGCTGGCCGATCGCCTCGAGATGCACATCGATCACCGCGAGAGCATGGTGCACTGGGATCAGCCGGTGGAGGACATCATCACGCTCGCGCGTCACGGCCGGATCGCGGCCAGCGCGCTCGAGCCGATGGCCGAACGCTCCTGGCGAGGGCTGATCGACCTCTTGCCGCAACCGCTCGTGAGCGGCCTGGCGTTGGACGAAGCGCTCGACCGAGCGGTAAGGCACGCCCTCGAGTTCGTCGACCCAACGATCGATACCACCAAGGCCACGAAAGACGCTGTCGAGAAGCTGCGTAGCTTCGAGCGCTCTCGTCGCTTCGGGCGTCCGAGCTGGGGCGCCTGGGCGGCGCTCGCTGGGCTCCACGCCGGTAAGAAGTCCGACGCGCTGTTCGCGCCGGTGCGGCAAAACGCAGCCGCCTACGAACAGCACCCGCAATTCCACGCGGACCTGCGTCAATTCACAGAGCTCGTCTATCGCGCAGCCGCCCTCACGCTCGATCGTTACGCCCGTCGCAAAGCCGAACGTGGCCTCGTCGACTACGTCGACATGATCGACCACGCCTTGTCCCTACTCAGCGACGAGAGCGTCGTCGAAGATCTGAGGCAGCGGCTACAGCTCGTGGTCGTTGACGAGCTGCAAGACTCGAGTCCGATCCAGCTCGCGCTCTTCTTGCGACTCAATGAGATCGCCGGTCGCTCAGCCTGGGTCGGCGATCCAAAGCAGTGCATCTTCGAATACGCAGGCGCCGACCCAGCGCTGATGGATTCGGTCATCCAATGGGCCAGGCGCACCGGCGCAGTGGCCGAGCAACTCCCGCGCAACTACCGCTCTCGCAGAGCGCTCGTGGAGTTATGCAACACGCTCTTCGCCGGCGTCTTTGCGGCGCACGGTATGGCCTGTGAAGACGTCGTAGTCGAAGCGGACCGCGGCTTCAAAAGCGACGTCGACGCGGTGCCCGCCGTTGGCGTCTTTCAGCTCGAGACCGCCAATCAAAGCGAGAACGCGCTGGCCATCGCAGCCGGCGTCTCCCGGCTGCTCGCAGCGCCCAGCGAGACGCCCGTCGTCGATCGCGCGACACGCCAGGTGCGCCCGCTGATCGCCGGTGACATCGCCATCCTGGTCGCCACAAACGCCGAAGCCGCCGCCATCGCCGATGCCCTGGCCCAGCGCTCGATTCGCAGCGTGGTCGCGCGCAGCGGGCTAATGTCCACACCGGAGGGCATCGCGCTTGCGGCGGCGCTTCGCTACTTGCTCGATCCGCGCGACCAACACGCCTTGGCCGAACTCGAGGCCCTCCACGGCTTCGACGAGAGCGCGAATGGCACCAGTCGTTCAGCGGAGAGTTGGCTCGAGAGCAAGCTCAGTGAGCGAGTGAACGGTGCGAACAGCGCAGCCCCATCGCCTTGGCGTGCGGCCCTCGATGCGCTTCGCTCGCGCGTGCGCATCCTCGCTCCGCAGGAGATCGTCGACGGCGCGATCGTCGCGCTCGATTTACCGCTGTTGGGCGCTCGCTGGCCCGACGCTCCCATCCGCATCGCCAACATCGATGCGCTGCGCCGCTTCGCACGTATCTACGAAGAGCGCTGCAAAAGCGACGGTGAGGGCTGCTCCCTCGCGGGGCTATTGCGCTTCTTGAGCTCACTCTCCAACACCGTCTATCGGCATGGCGATGCGCGCCGCGCAGACGAGCAGCACGCCTCGAGCGACGACGACGCGGTGACCGTCATCACCTACCATCGCTCCAAAGGCCTCGAGTGGCCGCTGGTGATCATGACGTCGCTCGACCGCGAGCTTCGGCGCAGCGCCTTCGATGTGGGCTTGGAGTGTGACGCCGTCGAACTCAACCCGGAGGACCCGCTAGCAGGCCGGTGGATCCGCTATTGGCCCTGGCCGCTCGGCAATCACAAGGGCGCCTCCCTCGCCGACAAAGCCGAACGCTCGGAGGTCGGAAAGCGCGTGATCGAGCGCGCCCAACGCGAGCGAGCGCGGCTCTTGTACGTCGGCTTCACCCGGCCACGGGACCACCTGTTCCTCGCGGTGCAAGCCAAGTCCGGCACCTTCAAGAGCGCCTGGCTCGATGAACTCCAGCATGACGGCGCGCGAGCCATCACGCTGCCCTCGCTCGATGCCGCGACGCCCACGCTCGAGATCGGCACCGGAGCAAACAAGCTATCGATGCCCGCCCGCGTCTTTCGACTCAGCGCCGAGGAGGTCCCGCCTGCGGAGGACGTAAGGCCGCGCCGCTGGTTCTCGCGGCCTCGAGCGCCGATCCCAGAGCGCGCACGTTATCGCATCACCCCCTCCGCGGCCGAGAGCACCGAGCTCAAAGAGCCGGCGATCCGCTCGGTTCAGCTGCTGCACCCACCGCTATTGCGTGAAGACCGTGGCGCCGATGCGGCGCGCGTGGGTGACGCGGTGCACGCCTTCCTCGCCGCGGATCGCAAGGGCCTCACGCGCGCTGCTCGGCTGCGGATCGCCGAGCGGCTGCTAGGCGGCTTCGGCGTCGGGGCCGCCCACTCCCCGGACAGCCTGCTGATCGCAGCCGACGCCTTCAACACCTTCGCCGCAAGCCAAGCCCCCTGCGCGCGCTTTCACCATGAGGTCCCAACCTTCGCCACCGTGCCCTCTGAGCACGGTGATCGCCTGATCGACGGCCGCATCGATCTGCTGCTCGAGACCGAGGACCGGCTGATCATCGTCGACCACAAAAGCTTCCCCGGCGTCGGCGAGCCAGTGTGGCGCAAAAAAGCACAAGAGTACGCGCCGCAGCTCGCCAGCTACGCCCGCGCCGTTTCCCTCGCGCGCCCCGGCAAGAACCTCGAGGCCTGGCTTCACTTCGCCATCGCCGGCAGCGTGGTGGTGCTCGATCTGTGAGTTATCAGGTATGAGTGTTCGGTAATCCGTCCGTCCGAGAGAGACCATGCGCCTTCCCCCTACGCAGCTCGATGAAATCCTCCGACTTCAGCTCAACGTCGCCTGGGCGGGTGAGTCCGCGGGCAGCCCGCCGCGGCTGGGCTGGTGGAAGTCGGACCTCGTGGACGCGGAAGGCGGCGGGGACCTTTTTGCGCGGCTGACGCCGAAGACGGCTGCGTGGGCCAGCTTGATCCTCGTGCGTGCGGCGGCCATCCGCGTGGAGGAAACAGCGCTGGCCACCTTCCACGGCCGCGATCGGATGTGGTCGCTCTTCCACCTCGGCTTCGCCGTGGACGAGCAGCTCGAAGACCGGCTGGCCTTTCACCGTACGCACCGCCACGAGCCGTCCGAGGTCTTCGGCGATGGCCTGCTCGTGTACAAACCGTGGTCCAAGCCGGGCTTCGAGGCGGCGTTGCAAAAGCTCGGTAAGCCCAAGATCGAGACCGTGCCCAACGGCCGCCGCGTGCTCTCCCGCGTCAGCGCCCCGGTCGAGGCTTGCGCGCTGATCGCTGCGGCGCTGCTACCGCTCGAGCAAAACTACCCCTTGCCCTACGTCGATGCGCCATGAGCGTGAGCGCGCCCAAGGCCGGTGCTCGCGGCAAGGAGGTCACCGTCGTGCACACCCGCATCCTCCGCAACATGCTCGCGCCGGAAGACAGCCAGGCCTACTGGCAGCGCGTCGATCTCGCGGTCCCGCCGGCACAACGCGCCGCCTTGGCCTTTGAGCAGCGCTGGTTCGGCACCAAGAGCGAGGCTCGCGTACGCACCCTGATCGGGGACATGCTCGAGCGCTTTGACGCCTTCCCCGAGGCGCTCGGCCTGCTCGCCAGCATGCCCTCGGTGCCCGCGCGCTTGCGGCCCTGGATCTGCCATTTGCACCTGCAGCTGGCCGATCCGATCTATCGCCGCTTCAGCGGGGAGCTCTTGCCGCAGCGGCGCGCCGAGGGTTACCGCACCATCGATCGGCCCGCCGTTTCCCGCTGGATCAGCGAGATCGAGCCGGAGCGCTGGTCGGCGGCGACGTGCAACAAGTTCGCCTCCAACTTGTTGGCGACCGCGCTCGAGGTTGGCCTGATCACCGGCCGCCGGGACCCACGCAGCCTCACACCCAAACACGTCCCCAGCGAGGCCATCGGCTACGCGCTGTATCTACTGCGCACGGTCGATATCCAGGCCAGCCTGCTCGACAGCCCGTATTTGCGCTCGCTCGACGTGGACCTGCTCTCGCTCGCGACCTCCCTCAACGTGCCCGGCTTCTCCTGCGCCAGGGTAGGGGACTTGGTCGACATCACCTGGGGTGAACCGAGCCTGACTGAATGGGGCCAGCGTTACGTGGAGGCCGCCGCATGAGTACCTTCCAATACCCGCAAGCCTTTCGCAGCGCCGTTCACTCCTTGCGCCAAGATCTCGCGGAGGACGGCGCGCACATCAGCGTCGTGCGCAACTACAACTTCGCCATCCTCCCGTATCCGCCGGAGGAGGAATTCAAGCTCCGGCAGGAGATCGACAGGCTCGGCCGCGAGCTCGTCGATCGCGGCTGGGCCATCGGCGCCATTCAACTGCACAAGCTCCTGCTCGCTCGCCTCGAGAGCCTCGAGCCCGACTTCATTCAGAGCATGATCGATCGCGAGAAGCGGCTGTCCAAAGCAGCAGATCCGTGGCGCGGCCTGCGCGCCCTCAAGGAGAAGGTCGCCAACCTGATCGAGGGGGAGACCGGCCTGGCACAAGACGTCATTCGTGAAGTGCGGCGCTACCTCGAGGAGAGCGGCCGTGGCCCCGAGCGCACCGTCATCTTTCTGCAACGCGCTGGCGCGCTGTACCCGTTCTTGCGCACCTCCGGCCTGCTCAAACACCTCACCGGCCGCACCGAGAACGCCCCGGTGATCCTGCTCTACCCCGGCACCGTTGGTGCAGACAACGCGCTCTCCTTCATGGGCGTCTTACCGCCCGACCACGACTACCGCTGTCGCATCTACCGCTAGCAACTCTCCGCTAGCAACTCTCCGCGGTGCTCTCGCTCTCCACAACGACGGACAACCTCCAGCCCCCATGAACGCTCCCATGCTGATCGAAGCCCTATTCGAACGCGACGTCACGCGCACCATCCCGCCCGTCGTCTACTTCCATGAGCAAACACCAGCCGAGCTGCAACGCGAGGTGGACGAGTACATCATCACCGGCGGCTACAAAAAGCCGGATCCGCGGGCGACCGACGACGGCATCCACGAGCAATTCGTCAAGTTGCTCACCAACATCGCCGGGGAGCTAGCCAAACCGCAGGTCGAGCTGCCGGCCTGCTGGATCTCCGGCTACTACGGCTCCGGTAAATCAAGCTTCGCCAAGCTGCTCGGCCTCGCGCTCGACGGGCTGGTCTTGCCCAACAACGTGCAGCTCGCTGACGCGCTGCTCGCGCAAGACCGCTCGCAAAAGAAGGCCGAGCTGACCAACGCCTGGGCGGCCTTGCAAACCGCCATCGCCAACAAGCCGATCGCCGTCGTGTTCGACGTCGGCAGCAAAGCCCGCGACGACGAGCACATTCATTCGGCGGTGGTGCGCCAGGTGCAGCACAGGCTCGGCTACTCGACGACCAGCAACCTCGTCGCCGAATACGAGCTTAAGATCGAGCTCGACGGTCTGCACGGCGCGTTCATGGACAAAGTCGCCGAGGTGCTCAAAAAGCCCTGGGGCACCGTCAAAGACACGCACCTGGTGGAGGACGAGTTCTCCCGCGTGATGAACGCCCTCCGTCCCGACCTCTTCCCAGACCCGATGTCCTGGGTGGATTCACGCGCAGGCTCGGCCTACGCAAGCGGCCGCTCCGCCGATGAAGCGGTGGTCGCCATCCAGAGCATGATGCAGAAGCGTTACCCCGGGCGGACGCTGTTCCTCGTGCTGGACGAAGTCAGTCAATACGTCCACGAGAGCACCGAGCGCATGCTCACTTTGCAGTCCTTCGTCTCCGCCCTCGGCCAGCGCATGAAAGGCAAGGCCTGGCTGCTCGCGACCGGCCAGCAAAAGCTCGAGGAAGGCAGCGGCACCCTCAGCTCCATCGGCAAGCTCAAAGACCGCTTTCCGATGCCCCTGCGCGTACACCTCGGCGCCGGCAACATCCGCGACGTCGTGCACAAGCGCCTCTTGCGCAAAAAGTCCATGAACGAGGACATCCTGCGGGCGCTCTTCCAAGAGCACCGCGCGAGCCTCTCGCTCTACGCCTACAAATGCGAGGACATCTCCGAGCTCGACTTCGTCGAGATCTACCCGCTGCTACCCAAGCAGGTGGACCTGCTGCTGGACATCACCACCGGCCTGCGCACCCGCTCGGCCCGCTTCCAAGGGGACGCCTACGCCATCCGCGGCCTGCTCCAGCTGCTCGGGGATCTCTTCCGCGAGAAGGGCCTGGCCGATCGCGAGGTCGGCCATTTGATCCCGATCGACCTGGTGTACGAGGTCTTGCACAGCAGCCTCGGCGTCGACATGCAGGTGACGATCTCGCGTGCGATCGAGTTCTGCAAAAAGCAGGGCAACAAGCTGGCCGAGCGCGTGGTCAAAGCCGTCGCCATGCTCGAGATGGTGCAAGACGAGCGCGACAACAAAACCACCGCGGAGCTGATCGCCCGCTGCCTCTATCAGCAGCTCGGGCAGAGCAACCAAGAACCCGAGGTACAAGCCGCGCTCGATCTGCTGCTCGGCCACAGCTTCCTCGCCCTCTCCGAGAAGAAGGGCTACAAAATTGAGAGCGCCGCCGGCCAAGAGTGGCAAAACGAGCGGGACAAGTACACGCCGAGCAGTGAGCAGGCCAGCGCCGAGGTCCGCGAGCTGCTCAAGACCATGCTCGGCGACGTGGAGATCCCCAAGATCGACACGCTGCCGCTGCCCTGGCTGGTGCTCTTCTCCGACGGCTACGGCAGCAAAGATCTGCGCCTCAAAGACGAGCGCAAGCACACCGTGCTCACCGTGGACTTCCAATTCGCCACCGGTGAAGCGCCCGACCATTGGATCCCGCGCAGCGCCTCCGAGGCCTACGCCAGCCGCTTCATCTGGCTCGTCGGGGACATCACCGACGTCAAGCTAGCCGCCACCAAGTTGGTGCAGTGCAAGCGCATGATCCTCAATCACCGCGCCAACGAGAACTCCGCAGATCCGGAACGGCGCAACCTGCTGATCGAGGAACGCAACCGCGTTGCATCGCTCGAGCAGGCGCTGACCGAGGCCATCAAAGTCGCGTTCATGAACGGCAAGCTGTTCTTTCGCGGCCGCGAGACCAGCCCGGTGGACTTCGGCAACAGCTTCTTGCGAGCGCTCGCCGGCTTCGGCTCGTCGATCGCGCGCACCCTCTATCCCAACCCGCTCACCTTCTCGATCAGCGAAAAGGACGTGCTGTTCCTGATCGAAAACCGCGATCTCGCGGCGCCCCCCGCCGTGCTCACCGCCGACAAGCTGGGCATCCTCACGCAGGACGCCGGTCGCTGGGAGGCCTCCTGCAGCGGCCGCCTACCCAGCGAAGTGCTCGCGCTCATCCGCGAACGCGAGGGCGTGGAGGGAGCCACGCTGCTCGCGCACTTTGGCGTGCCTCCCCACGGCGTAGCGCCCGACTTGGTGCGCGCCGTTGTGGTGGGCTTGCTGCGCGGTGGCAAGCTGCGCGTGGAGATCCCCGGCCTTGGGGACCTCACCAGCGTGCAAGACCAAGGCGTGCGTGAGCTGCTCAAAGAGACGGTCTTGCGCAAGGCGACCTTGCGCGTAAACAACCAAGATCCGCTGACCAACCGCGACCGCGTCGGGATTTGCGGCGTGCTCGAGAACGCCTTCGGACAGCCCGTCCCTCGCGACAACGACGCCATCGCCGACGCGGTGACGCAGCGCTTTGCCACCGTGCGCGAGCGGCTCAACGACATCGGGGAGCGCTTCCGCAAGCTGCGCGGCGTGGACTACCCGGAGGCGCTGACCAAGCTCGAACGCGCGCTCGAGGCCTGCCGCCGGGTGCGCCAGGTCGAGCCCATGCTCAAAGCCGTGCAGGCCAATCTCGGCGCGCTGCGCGACGGCTTCGACTGGCTGCGCCGGACCGAGACGGATCTCTCCGAGACCGCGATCAAGACGCTGCAAGACGCGAACACCCTGCGTCAATTCCAAGCCGCCCAGCTCAGCGCGCTCACGCCCAGTGACGCCGTACGCGACGCCGTCGCCCGGGTCGAGGCGCAGTTCAAACAGAGCCGCCCGTGGGAAGGCGCCGCCGAGCTAGAGCCCGCGCTCGAGCTCTTGCAACGCGAATACAAAGCCCGCCGCAGCGCCATCATCCACGCGCACGAGCAACGCCTGGATCAGCTGCGCACCGAGCTCAAAATGCGCCACGGCTTCGACACGCTGGACGTCGATCAACGCGATGGTGTGCTCGCGCCGCTGCGCGACGAGCGGCTGATCAAGGTAGACGCCGAGGCGATCGAGCCGCCGCTCGAAGCGCTCGGGCCAGTGCTGCGTGAACGGCTGGAGCAAGGCTGGACGCGGGCCTTGCAGATGCTCGACGCGACGCTCGAGCGCGCCGGCGGCGCCCCCACCGTGGACGTCGCCCTGGATTTTCGCGGCCGTGAGATCAAGAGCGAGCCCGAGCTCGAACGCTTCCTCGAGGAGCTACGCCGGAAGATCCTGCACGAGCTCTCGGCCAAACATCACGTGAGGCTGAAGTGAGCGCCATGAAGCAAACAGTGACCCACCTCGATGGGCCGGCCAAAGACACGCTGCGCAAGGCGGTGCGTGGCCTCCGCTCGCAGCTGGTGAGTGAGATCAGCGCCGCAGCCGAGGGTGAATACCAGCTGGGCGTGGAGCTAGCCAAAGCCAGGTTGCCCGAGGCGCGCCGAGTCAAACGCGAGCGGCTAGAACAGTGGATCGCCGAGCAAGAGCGCGCTTCCGGCTCTGGCGCCAAAGGCAAAGCCAAGCTGAGCGCGAGCACCCGCCGCGCGTTTTTGGAGCGCGCCGTGACCGAGGCGGCGCACACCCTGCTGCATCGTTTGGTGCTGCTGCGCATCCTCGAGCATCACGGCCTTGTGTCCCCCAAGCTGGTGACCGGCGGCTGGAACAGCCCGGCCTTTGCGCAAGAGTTCACGAGCTACGCGGGCCCGCTCAAAAGCGATGACACGCTCGGCTATCAGGCCCTGCTGGATACGGTGTTTGCCGAGCTGGCGCTGGAGCTACCGGGCGTGTTTGGTCCGCTCGGTTTGACGCCGCTCTTCTCGGTACCGGCGGCCACCTTGCGAGACGTGATCAACGTCTTGAATGATCCTGCGCTCGCCAGCGCCTGGGGGGACGATACGACCTTGGGCTGGGTCTACCAGTATTGGAATGATCCGGACCGTGAAGCGCTGGATAAGAAAATTGCGGACGGCGGGAAGATCGGCCCCAGCGAGATCGCCCAGAAGACGCAGATGTTCACCGAGCGCTACATGGTCGAGTGGCTGTTGCAGAACAGCCTCGGGCTGACCTGGCTTTCGCTGTGCAAGAAGAACGGCTGGCGCGCCGAGGCAGAGGCGGTGCTGCCGGAGTTGGACGCCCGCCGAGCGGCCTTCCGGGCGCAACGAGAGGCCGGCGAGGTCACGCAAGACGCGCTGATGCCGGTGGCCGACGGGCTGGAGAGCCACTGGAAATACTACGTACCGCAGCCGCTCCCGGCCGACGCTGTGGAGCGCGCGCCTAGCTCGCTGCGCGAGTTGAAGCTCTTGGATCCCGCCTGCGGCTCCGGCCACTTCTTGGTGATCGCCTTTGATTTGTTGGCGGCCTTGTACGAGGAAGAGGCCCGTCACCGCCGGCTCAGCGGCGCCGCTGGCTGGTCCCGCGCAGAGATTGCCGAGAATATTTTGGGGTCGAATTTGCACGGCATTGATCTCGATGCGCGCGCCATTCAGATCGCGGCGGCGGCGCTCTGGCTGAAGGCCAAGCTTTATGCACCGGAGGCCCAGCTCGGCAAAGTGAACCTGGTCGCGCCGCAGCTGCGGCTGGCTCAATTGCCCGCCGAGGATCCGAGTTGGCTCACCCTGCGCGCCGATCTGGAGCAGGAGGTCGGCATCCCCCCGGCCTTGACCGATAGCCTAGTAAAAGCGCTGGCCGGCGTGGACCACTTGGGCACCCTGCTGCGAGTGGACCGCGCGGCAGAAGAGGCGCTGCTCGAGCTCAACCAGCAGTACGAGAGCAAGAAGGGTTGGCAAGGCCACCTGGTCGATGGCTTTGAGCCGGCCCCGCTTGAAGTCTCCGCCGCAGCCAAGTTGACCGTGCTCGAAAAGCTCGAGCGCTTCCTCTCCCAACATTCAGCCGCTGAAGACGTGGGCCTGCGCCTGGGCGGCGAGCAGCTAGCCGCCGGCGCGCGCTTCGTCCGCATGGTCCGCCCAGGCTCTTACGATATTGTTGTAGGCAACCCGCCGTACCAAGGATTGAGCAAGACCGCGCAATTCGACTACGTAGTGAAGAACTATCCGCGCGGCAAAGCCGATCTATTTGCGGCCTTCTTGGAGCGCGGGCTGGAGCTGGTGAGGGAGGGGGGCATCTCGGCGATGGTCACGATGCGCGGCTGGATGTTCCTCAATCAGTTTAAGGAGCTCCGAACGAATCTGCTTCATAGCTACGAGCTTACGAGCCTGATCGACCTGGATTCGGGAGCGTTTGATGAAGTGTCCGCAGCACAGGTCGTGCTCTCGGTGGCGTGCAGCGTGTTTCGACGCGCGACGCCGAATGCCAACGCCCTCGCCATTCGACCGACACCGACCGAGGACCGTGCCAGCACAGGCATGACCAACCGCAAGCGTGCGGGGCTGCTCGCGCAGGTCGGGCGCTACGAGTTTGACCCCAAGGGCTTCGCGGTCATCGAAGGCGAGCCCATCGTGTACTGGTGGTCCAAGGAGTTCCTCGCG
>CAITIQ010000139.1 GCA_903892415.1 uncultured delta proteobacterium
GAGTGCAATTGGTAGTCGTGAAATCGAGACATCGCCGGCGAGATGCCTGGTAGAGGCCCACAGCCCCCCCAGCCATAAGCCGGAGCACTCCCCTTGATTCGTCCATCCGTACCCCAGCCTTGCGCCCGCGAGGCAGCGATGTCGTCCGCCGAACGCCAGGAACGAGCCGCCGAACTGCTCGCCCGAGCCGTGCGACGGCACTTCGGACGCCCCGGCTCTCGCGCCGCCGAGCATCGATCTTCTCCGTTGTCTCCGCTTGACTCTCGCGTTGATGATCGCCTCAGTGGTCCGCTTGGATCGGGGTCGTTCCCCGACGGCCAGAAACGAGGTGACGCATGAACGGACGATTGTCGGCACAGATTCGGTCGCTGGTGAATCTACGGACCAGCGAGCTCAAGGACAAGTACATCGAGGTCTACGGAGAGGAGCCGTCGACCAACAACCGCGAGAACCTCCTGAAGCGCGTGGCGTGGCGGATGCAGGCCAACGCCGAGGGCGGGCTCACGGAGCGTGCCCGCCTCCGCGCCGACGCGCTTGCCAACGACGCGGACGTGCGCGTTAGGGCACCGTCGATGCGAACGACAGAACCCGCTCAGCTCGCGCCCGAGGTCGCGGCGCTGGGGACCTTCCGGCAGCCGCCAAAGTTCGCACGCCCAGCGGTTGGCACCATTATCACCAAAGACTACAAAGGTACGCGGATCGTGGTACTCGTCCGAGCCGACGGATTCGAATGGGATGGACGTGTCTACAGGTCCCTCTCTGCGGTGGCCAACGCCGCGACTGGGAACCACTGGAACGGCAACCGGTTCTTTGGGATTGACCGGGGCAACCGCCCTGTAGCCAGCGCTGAGGGGGTGTCGGCATGAGCGGGCGTTCCTCCACTCCGACGACGCCCCACATCCGCTGCGCGATCTACACGCGCAAGAGCAGCGAGGAGGGGCTGGACCAGGAGTTCAACTCGCTGGACGCCCAGCGTGAGAGCGGCGAGGCGTATATCGCCAGCCAGAAGAATGAGGGCTGGGTCTGCCTCCCGACCAAGTACGACGACGGCGGATTCACGGGTGGCAACATGGAGCGCCCCGCGCTGCGCCGCCTCATGAACGACATCGCCGCCGGCGTGGTTGACTGTGTGGTGGTCTACAAGGTGGACCGTCTCTCGCGATCCCTTACAGACTTCGTGAAGATGATGGAGGTGTACGACCGGCACAAGGTGTCGTTCGTCTCCGTCACCCAGCAGTTCAACACAACCCATTCAATGGGGCGGCTGACGTTGAACATCCTGCTCTCGTTCGCGCAGTTCGAGCGGGAGATCATCTCGGAGCGCACGCGGGACAAGATCGCCGCCGCCCGCAAGCGGGGCAAGTACGCGGGCGGCCGGCCCGTGCTCGGTTACGACAACGTGGGCAGCAAGCTCGTCGTGAACGAGGCCGAGGCCTGCCAGGTGCGGGAGGTCTTTCGCACGTACCTGCGGTGCGAGACCATCCGCCGCGTCGTCAACGACCTGGAGAAACGCGGCTGGACGACGAAGAAGTGGATCACCAAGGACGGTCGCGCAATCGGCGGGCTAGCGATCAACCGCTCCCTGCTCTACACCATGCTCACCAACGTTCTCTACATTGGGAAGGTCGCGCACCACAAGGACGTGTACGACGGGGAGCACCAGGCGATCGTCGACAAGGAGACGTGGGACCTCGTGCAGGCCAAGCTCCGCTTCAACGCCGTGACCGGCGGGTCGGAGGTCAACAACATGCACGGCTCCCTGCTCAAGGGGCTGCTGTGGTGCAAGGGCTGCAACCGCCCGATGCTGCACTCGTTCTCGACGCAGAACACGAAGCGATACCGCTACTACGTCTGCTCGCATGCACAGGACCGCGGATACGACCGCTGCGACAGCAAGTCGATCCCCGCCGATCAGCTCGAGCAGTTCGTCGTCGGCCGCATCAAGACGGTCGGGCGCGACCGGCAGCTCGTCCGGCTGGTGGTCGAGCACGCGCAGCGGCAGGATCGCACGGAGATCGAGGCCCTCGAGGTCGAGCGCCGGGCGCTGCAGCGTGAGTGCCAATGGAACGCAGCGGAGACCAAGCGGCTCACCGCCGAGGGGGCGGGCACGGACGCGGCGCGGGCGCGACTGGCGGACATCGACGGCCGCGAGCGCGAGGCGCGGGGACGGCTCCTGGCGATCGACGACGACGTTAGTCGCCTGCGTCAAAAGCTCGTCGGGCGGGAGGATACCGAGGCGGCGATGGCGGAGTTCGAACCGTTGTGGAGCGCTCTCACGACTCGCGAGCAGGCGGCGTTCCTCAAGCTCCTGATCACCAAAATCACCTTCGACGGCGCGGCCAGCGAGATCAGCGTTACGTTCCACGCGGAGAACGACTGGCTTGCCAAGGAGACCCCACCATGTCCGACGGCGCAACCGTAACGTTCAAGATCCATCTGACGCGAGGGCCGAAGACCCGTCGAGAGCTCAAGGAGGGAGATGCGCCCCCGAAGTTGACGCCGCCGGAGGGCCGCACGCCCCACATCTCCAAGCTCATGGCCCTGGCGATCAAGTTCGAGCGGCTCTTGATGACCGGCGCTGTCCGCAACCAAACCGATCTGGCGAGGGCGGGGCACGTCACCAGCGCACGCGTCAGCCAGATCATGAACCTGAACAACCTCGCGCCGGACATTCAGGAGGACA
>CAITIQ010000140.1 GCA_903892415.1 uncultured delta proteobacterium
AGGCTTCATTGGCGTTGCCCGCAGCCCAACCGTTCTTCGGATCCCCGTGCGTGTAACCGAATAGCGCCCACAGCTTGTCGTCCCAAACGACGACGTTGTGCCAGCCTTTCCCCGCCCACGGCGGCGTGCTGTGGCGGGTCCAAGCAACGCCATCATTGGTCGACCAAACCTCAGCGTGAAGCGCGTGACCTGCGACTTCACGGTAGCGCGCGCAGCCGACGAGCCACATGCGGCCTTGGAACTCGATGAAGCTCTCGACCATGCCGCAGCCTGCCCAGCGCGTTTCACTCTCGGGGCCGTTGGCGGCGACCTGCGTCCAGTGCTCGCCGTCTACGCTGCTCCAAAGGTCGTTGAAGTACTCATAGTCTTCCTCGGGGCCGAGCAGTGTTTGACCCCCGCCGGTCCAAAGTTTACCGCCATAGACTCCGGAGATTTGTAAGGCACGCGGTTGCCAGGGTGGCGTCCCCGGAGGTAGCGCCTCGGTCCAGGTAGTGCCGTCGTTACTGCTCAATACATCGTGATTGTAGAAGCCTTGATGGGTATCACCACCAATCACCCAGAGGCTATCGTTGAATAGTAATGTACTGTGCACGTGACGCCGCTGGAATTGGGCGTGGTCGTGCTCGAGTTCGAGCGTCCACGCGACCCCGTCGGCGCTCGACCAAACCTCATTGGTCGTGTTCTCGGGTGGATAAACGGTGCCGTCCGGGACAGTGGAGAAGCCGTTGGGCTCTTGATAGCCATTCCAGCCGCCGACCATCCAATAGCGGCCCGTGGCTGGCAGCCATGTGGTGGTGTTGCCGTCGCGAACGCGCCACTGTGGGTCGATCTCAGCCGTGAGCCGCTGCCATTCGTAATGCGTTTGTTCCTCCTCGAGCGATAGTCCCGAGGCCGCGTCGAAAAGGCTCGCTCCAGCGATCTCGGCTGGGCTCCATACTTCGAGCGAAAGACTTGCGCTGAGACTCTCGCGTTCGATTCGAAGCGTCGCGCTCGGGCCGGAAGCTGGTGGTGACACGAGCCACAGGCTCGAGTCGGAGAGCAGCTCGAAGTTGACGGGCTCGCCATCGACCGAAACGACTAGGTTTTGGTCAAAGCCCGCACCGCTAATCAACAATCGCGACCCACCGATCGAGTCGATGAGCGGCGGGTCGACGGTCTCGAGAGTTAGGCCCGCGGAGCCTCCCGCGCCAGCTATCCCACCGCTTCCAGCAACGCCGCCTATGCCACCACCACCGGCCGCTCCGGAGTCAGCCTCACACGCAAGCAATTGCAGCAGCCCCCAGCTGCCAAGCCATGCGCGCACGCCTACCGACCCAGCCCGCCGAGCAAGAGACTTCACCTCCCTAAGCTATCTGAGGGGCGCTGCAGAAGACAGCGCTGCCAGCCTCTTGCGAGGTTGCTGCGCGAACAGCGCTGGCTCTCCGGCCTGCGCGCAGCCATAACTGCGCGACGATGCGCGCCTTTCAACAGCGGCTGGCCGAGGTATCGAGGGCTTCGGCGACCAGCCGAACGTTCGCCTATTTGCCATATGATCAGCTGACGACCGAAGTCGGGCCGCTGCGCGGACTTCCGCCGAACGAGCGAGGGATTGTCCTGGTCGAGAGCCGCGAGAAGCCCGCGCGCAGGCCCTACCATGCGCAGAAGCTCGCGCTGCTGCTGGCGAATCAACGGCAGTTCGCCTTGGAGCAGGCTGCGCAGGGAGCAGAGGTACGGCTCATCGTTGCGGATAGCTTTGCGGCTGCACTCGAGCCCTTGGTCGCACAGCTGGGGCCACTACAAATGATGGAGGCTGCTGAGCGCGAGTTGCGGGTCGAGCTCGCTCCGCTAGTCGCGGCCAAGAAGCTCATGCTGCTTCCTCACGAAGGCTTCCTGACCACGCCGGCGGACTTCGCTGCGGCGTGTCCGAGCGCGCCCTACCGCATGGATTCATTTTATCGAGCTATCCGCAAGAAGACCGGCTGGCTGATGGAGAAGGGCAAACCCCGCGGCGGCAAATGGAGTCACGACGCGGAGAACCGCAAAGCCTGGAAAGGTGAACCTGCGGCCCCAACGCCGCCAACGTTCGAAGCGGACGCGGTCACGCTCGAGGTTGTCGAGCTCGTTCGTACCCGCTATGCCAAACATCCCGGGCGCATCGACGTGGGGTCACTGGCCACGACGCACAGCGACGCCGAGCGCTTGTGGGCTTGGGCCAAGCGCGAGTGCCTTTCGTGGTTTGGTCCCTTTGAAGACGCTATGTCGACGCGCTCGACGACGCTGTTTCATTCGCGCATCTCGGCGCTCATGAACTTGCACCGCCTGCTACCGCGAAGGGTGTGTGAGGACGTTCTGGCGATGGACCTCCCGCTCGCGAGCCAAGAGGGCTTTGTTCGGCAGGTGCTTGGTTGGCGAGAGTTCGTTCGCCATGTGCACCGCGCGAGCGACGGCTTTCGCTGCGGTCCGGGTGGCGAGCCCTTGGGTCGGCCATCTCACCTCGGTGCGCATGAGCCGCTACCGCCCGTGTTTTGGGGTGGCGCGCCGAGCGGGCTTCACTGCTTGGATACAGTGGTGAACTCTGTTTGGGAGGAGGGGTACGGACACCATATTACGCGTTTGATGGTGCTCTCCAATCTTGCAACCTTACTCGATATAGAGCCGCGAGCCTTGGCGGACTGGTTCTGGGTGGCCTACACGGATGCCTACGATTGGGTGGTTGAACCCAATGTGCTCGGTATGGGGACGTTTGCTGTGGGTGAGCTGATGACCACCAAACCGTATGTCTCTGGTGCAGGCTACATCGATAAGATGAGCGACTATTGCAAGTCCTGCCGTTTCGATCCGAAGTCCGATTGCCCAGTAACCCCGCTCTACTGGGCATTCCTCGAGCGACATTCCGTGGCCTTGGCTGAGAACCCGCGGCTATTCATGCCGATGAACGCGCTGAAGAAGCGCCTTGCGAACAAGAAGCGAGAGGACGCCGCCACCTTCGAGCGTGTGCGGACGGAGCTAGCCGCCGGGCGCGTTTTGACTCCACGAAAGGCCCGGTGACTCACTCATTGCTGGAAGCAATAGAGCCTATGCACGATACCGCAGTTACCTGAGTTGTTTTGCGCGAACGTCCAGGCGGTGCCGGTTTGGTCGCTCTGGCCCGTCCACACCGAGCCTACGGTGGAGGTCCAGTTACCGCAGTATTCGGGCCCTTGTTGATCGCCGTTGGGGGCGGTTGAGGTGAAGGGCAGGTTTCCGGGGACCTGCACGCCGAACTCGGTGATGCGGAACGGGCTGCCGATGGTGCCATCGGTCAAGTCGGCCCAGTTCGAGGCGATCACCGTGCCATTGACGTAGGCGTAGGGAATGGAAGCTTGGGTGAACCGTGCCGCCGCCGAGATGGTGGAGTCGGAGAGCCAAGCTCGATAGGTGCCGGGCAGACCCGCCGCTTGGGCGCGGGTTTGACAGAGCGCATCGGCCCCAGCCAGTCCGCCAATGTTGCCGTTGGTGGTGGTGCTGCTGGTGAAGGCCACTTTGCCGAGGGTGCACGTACCCAGGGTGTTGCAGAATGCGTTGGCCGCGCAGTCACTGTGCGCGCTGCACGAGGTCTCACAGGCGGTGCTGTTTCCGGTACATAGGAAGGCGCCACATTCGGCCGAGGAGGGGGCAAAGCTGTCGGCGGGGCAGCTCGGCTCGCCGCTACATTTCTCCTCGAGATCGCAGACGTCGGCGGCCGCTCGGCACACCACCGTTGAATCGAGCAACACGTCAGACGGACAGTCGTTGGCGATGCCGTCGCAGCTTTCGGCGACGTCGCAATCGCCAGCTGCCGCGCGACACTCGGTTTCGACTGCCACTTTCTCGTCGGCAGGGCACATACCGTCCAAACACTCTTCGGCCAGATCGCAGACCCCTGCGGCCTCTCGACAGATCGAGGCATCGGGCAAAAGTTCGCAGGCGCCGTTGCCGTCGCAGACGTCGGCGATGCAGGGGGCACCCGGGCAATCGTCGTGAGGGTCGTTGCCTTGGGCTGCTGCGGCGCACGTCCCCGAGGCTTCACCCGTATCCGCTTGGGCGCAGGCAAAACAGAGGTCGGTGCAGGCCGATTCGCAGCAGACCGCATCGACGCAGAACCCGGAGCCACATTCGGCTGACTCCGCGCAAGAAGTGCCAAGCTCCTTGGGCGCAGCACCTCCTTCTCCTCCCGACCCGGCGGTGGCTCCACTTCCACCCTCTCCCGCGGAGCCGCCCTGCCCACCTGTGGCTGGTGCACCTCCACTGCTGGTGGTGGTGTCATCACCACAGCCAACGCCCAACAAACCAACGACCAGATAAGCAATTCGCAAGCGCATTTGAACTCCGCTCAACCAAGACCAGATGCGGTCCAACGAAGAGTGAGTCAAGTGACTTAATCGATCAATGAAATAGTTTTTTGTTCAGCCCTCGGTCAGGTCCATCACCCGCCGCTCGAGGCCACGGCCCTTGGTTACGCCGCTGATCATCACTCGTTCCTGCAGCAGGACCCAAAGGACCATGCCAATGACGGCCTCGGCGGCGTACTGGGAGCGCTCGAAGTAGACGACGAGATCCCTTGATTCCTCGACGAACTCGGCGCGCTTGACCGCAGGGAGCTCGCTCACCTTCTCGAGCGGCAAGGGGCCGGGAGCGATCTTGATGTGGATCTCCTCGGACGAGGCAGTGAGCTCATTGATGGAGCCGTTCGCTACCAGCCGCCCGCGGTCTAAAATTGCTGCTGCGTCACAGATCTCCTCGAGCTCCTGCAGGTTGTGGCTGGAGACGATCAACGTGGCGCGGCCTTTTCTCGCGCGCACGATCTGACGGATTTCATAGGCGATGCGCGGATCCAAGCCTGCGGTTGGCTCGTCCAGCAGCACCACTTCAGGATCTCCAAGGAAGGCCTGGGCAATGCCAACGCGTTTGGCCATACCGTGGGAGAGGTTGCCACAGCGCAGGTTCCACCAATCCGCGCCGTCGACCTCTTTGAGGCCCTCTCGCGCCTCTTGCTCCGCTTGTTCTGGGTTCAGCCCCTGCAAGCGGCCCATGTGAACCAGAAACTCACCGACCTTGTCAGAGGCCGGAAGAAGCGCGTCTTGGGGCAATACGCCCAGCCGCCCGCGAAGCGAGGGCACGTCCGTCGGTGAGAAGCCGAGGATCTCGACCTGGCCCTCGCTTGGCGTGAGGTAGCCCGCCATCATCGAGAAGGTGGTGGTTTTGCCTGCGCCGTTCGGGCCAATCAGCCCGTAAACCGAGCCACCGCGGATGCGTAGACTCACGTTGTTGACCGCTGTATGCGCGCCGAAGCGGCGGCTCACGTTCTTGAGCCGTACGGCCGTTTCCGCGTGCTTCTTGCGCTTCTTGCCGCCGGCTTTGGCGACCGGCTCCTCTTGCGAAAGGGGCGCCATGGAAGGCGGTGCCGCCTCCGAGGTGGGCGCCCCCTCGCTGGCGGGGGCCTCCTGCTCGCGGTCGGCGTCGGCGTTGGATTTGTCGTGCGAGGCCATCAGACGTCCCTCTTCTTCAACAGGAAGGCCCCAAGCACGGTGGGGATGCCGCCGAACAACACACAGCTCAAGAGCCCGAGCGCGACCTTCTCAAAGCTCGGTGAGAGCAACATGCGATCGTAGGAGTTGGGATACAGCGCGCTGAGCACGGCGGCCGTCGTGTCATCGAGGTTCTTGCTCGAGCTCACGATGATGGCTGGGGTGAGCGAGCCCACCACGAAGATGAAGAAGAAGGTGAAGCCCACGATCAAAAGCGAGGTCAGCGGCGTGCGGAAGAAGGAGCTCACACACACGGCGAGGCCGCACCAAGCGCCAATGATTGGTACGGAGGCCAGCCAAAAGCGAATGCCCCAACTTACGACGTTGCCTGCGGAGGTGTGGCCCTCGACGATCGCCACCACCCAGGTCAAAAGGTGCATGGCGAAGGTGATCACGCCGATCGTCGCCCACAGGCCGAAGAACTTCCCGAGATAGAAGGACGTTCGCCGCGTTCTGACGGTCCAATAGCGAATCGAGCGATGTTGGATCTCTCCAGAAATCCCGTCGAATGACGCCAGCCAAACCAACGCTGGCGCGAGCCAAACGCAGAGGTTGAACATCATCACCAGCGAGAGGGGTGCGTCCCCGAGGTACTTGCCCATGTCGGCGTCGCGGAACACGTCCGTGAAGACCTGGACCTGAGCCTCGCGCACCGCTGCCGGATCCACGCCCTCCAGCTTGCGCCGGAAGTAACGAACCAGCATCAGCGAGGTGGCCGTACCGCCAATGAGCGAGAGCAGCAAAAGGATGATGCCCTTCACTCCTCGCAGGTTCTTCTTCACTTCACGGCCGACGATGAGGCCGATTTCACTTAGGGGATTCACGTTGGCGGGAGTCTCGTCGGGGCTTGTTGGTTGGTCAAGCGCGCATCAGCCGAAGCTCGATTTCTGCAAGCTCAACTCTCGACGGCCTTCCGTATGGCCAAGAGTGCACAGCGCGACCCGCTGAGAACGGCTTGTACTGAAGGTGATTGCGCCGTCCACGTTTGGTCGCGCAGCTCGGCCGCGGGCTCGAACCGCACAAAGCCCGCGCGCCGAGCGTAGAGTTCTGCCACCTCGCCCTCCGCCGCAGCGACAGGCAGCTCGGCGACTGCGCGCTCAATCTTGGTTTGGCCGCTCTGTCCGATCTCGCTCACCAAGATCTGACGCAGAAAACGTGCGCTCATTCGTACTCTCCGCAGGCCTGGCCTGCATACCGATCGGTCTCTAGCTCGCGAATTGAAGCGGCGCTGCCGCAGAGCTCACAACCTGCGCGCGGCTTGAAGCTGCGTGTGCGCAAGGTGTCGCTGCGTCCATCGAACGAAAAGAGGTTGTGGGATGGCGTCTGTCCAGCAAGGAGCTGCAACGCGAGTTCAGCCGCGAGCGCACCGGCAACGCCGCACACGGGCCCGACGATTCCAGCCGTCGAGCAGTCGGGTGCCGGGCCCTCCAGTAGGTCCTCGAACAGACAGCGATAACAAGGCCCGGCAGGCAGGCTCGCTAGCACCGTGGCTACCCAGCGCACCGAGGCTGCTGAGACCAATGGGCGCTGCGCAAGAAAGCAAGCGTCTGCAGCCAAGAAGCGCGTCGCGAAGTTGTCGCTCGCGTCCACGATCAGCGTGGCCGAACTTGCAAATCCGAGGGCGCTGTCGGGTAAGAAGCGCGTTAGCTCCGTGCTGGTTTCGAGCTCAGGGGCGATCTCCCGGGCTCGGCGCGCGAGCGTGAGCGCCTTGGGCGAGCCGATATCCGCATCCGTGAACAGGACTTGCCGATGCAGGTTCTCGAGCTCGACGCGGTCGTCGTCGACGATCATGAGCTCGAACTTCGACGTCTCACCGGCGCGGACCGCTCGAGCGAGCGTCAACACGAAAGGGTTGCCGATGCCACCCGCTCCGATCAGCAGCACGCGCGGCAGCGAACTCACCGAATCCGAATACACCATCGGTCCCAAAATGGGCCATCATTCGCCCCGATGGCGTTCTTCCAGACCCCCCCGACGCTCGGCAATCAATACCACGACGACCGCGTACTCAAGCAGGTGCTCAAGCGGCTGCTGAAAGGCGAAGCGCAGGCGAAGGTCGACGCTGAGCTTAGCGCGATGGGCGAGCTCGCGGGCGGCGAGCTTTATGCTTTACAGCAGCGTGATCGGCTGAATGAGCCGGTGCTTACGCAGTGGGACGCGTGGGGCAATCGTATCGACACGATCGAGCTTACTGAGCTTTGGAAGCGATGCGCAGTCGTTGCCGCCGAGCATGGCTTGGTGGCGACCGCTTATGAAGGCGCGCTCGGCGGACTTTCGCGCTTCAATCAGTTCGCGTTGGCCTACCTGTTTGATGCCTCCAGCGATGTTTACACCTGTCCCTTGGCGATGACGGATGGTGCCGCTGCGACCCTCAAGCACCACGGTGGTCTCGCTTACGAAAAGGCCTTTCCTCGTTTGACCAGCCGCGACCCAGCGCAGATGTGGACCAGCGGCCAATGGATGACCGAACGCACCGGCGGCTCCGACGTTGGGCTCACCCAGACCGAGGCCCGAGCGCTCGGAGATGGCAGCTTCGGTTTGCACGGCACCAAATGGTTCACCAGCGCGACCACCGCGCAGATGGCGCTCACGCTGGCGCGTCCAGAGGGCAACCCAGAGGGCGGCAAAGGTCTGGCCCTTTTCTTCCTCGAGGTGCGCGATGCGCAGGGCCAGCTCAACGGACTCAGCCTCAATCGGCTCAAGGACAAGCTTGGTACGCGCAAGGTCCCGACCGCCGAGCTGACGCTAGCCGGCGCGCGAGCCATCCCAGTGAAGGGCCTGACCGACGGCATTCGCAACATCACGCCGATGCTCAATGTCACACGCACCTGGAACGCTGTTGGAGCCTTGGCAGGGATGCGACGCGGTATCGCCTTGGCGCGCGACTATGCGCGCAGGCGCTTTCAGTTCGGCTCGCTGCTAGCGGATAAGCCGCTCCACACCGACACGCTGGCAGGTATGCAAGCCGAGTTCGAGGCGGCGTTCATGCTCACCTTCCGCACGGTCGAACTTCTGGGAAAGGTCGAGCACGGTGAAGCTACGCCGGCAGAAACGACGATGTTGCGCCTGTTGACGCCGCTAATGAAGCTCGTGACCGGAAAGCAGGGGGTCGCCGTCACGAGCGAAGCGATCGAGTGCTTTGGTGGTGCCGGCTATGTGGAAGATACCGGCTTGCCGCGTATCGTTCGGGACGCGCAAGTCCTCAGCATTTGGGAGGGCACGACCAACGTGCTCTCGCTCGATGCGCTGCGCGCCATCGCACGGGAAGGTGCCTTGCCGCCGCTCTTGGCCGAGATCGAGAGCTGCGCAAACGAGGCCGTCGTGGAGCTCAAGGAAGAGGCCGCGGGGGCGAAAGCCGCCGCTGCGCATGCAGCAGCCTGGCTATCCGAGACCATGGCGACCGAGCCCAACGCGATCGAAGCCGGGGCGCGCCGTTTTGCCATGACTCTCGGGCGCGCAACGGAGCTGGCGCTGCTTGTCGCCCATGCATCCTTTGCGCAGCGGGAACTCGGGGACGCTCGCAGTGTCTACGCCGCCAAACGTTTCTTTCGTAATGGTATCGATCTCATTCGTTCATCGGATGCGGGCATGCGCGCACTCGCGATGGATGAGTGACCCATCTCGCTGATCTGCAGTTCAAAACGAACGTTCCGGAGCTTCCTCGACCCATGATCCAACGCTCATCGGCTTTGCTCGGCCTCTTGGCCATCGTCGCCTGCACCAACACCGAAGTCATCGCGCCGCCGCGCGATCCGAAGCCCGTCGGCGAGGAGCCTCAGCCGCTGCCTGAGGTGGTAAAGCAGAATCCGTTCAAGCTCGAGGGCGAGCTTTTGGCCGAGGAGCAGCTCCCAGTGCTCAAGGGGCCCAAGCCGAGCGTCGCCGAGGTCGCGTTGCCTAAAGCTCCCAAAGGCGTGCCCGCCGCTCCGGCGAGCTGCAAGGTGTTTTCGGGGCGAGTTGCCAAGAAGCCGCTCACGCCTGTCGGCGGCGGTACGCAGAACTGCGCTGATCCCGGCGGGGCGCTTTCGGGCTTGGCGGTGGCGCTCGAGCAGACTTCGGTCGACGAGCGGGACGCCGCGTTGCTTGAGCTCGAGTCGTGCAAAGGTCTGGAGCCGGGATTGGTCCGTGCGCTGCGGATCGAGTTTGCGCCGCCGGAGTGCGGTGACGTGCTCGCGGAGCCGCTGCTTAGCAAGAAGCCCACCGGGCTGTCGGGTTCCATCGAGCACGCATTGGTCGGTCTCTCGCTCGCCGCGCGCCTGCAGCGAACGGCCGCTACCCCCCCGGTGTTAGCCGCGCCCTTCACCAAGAAGCGCGTCGAGCAGTTCATTCAGAAAGAGCTTTTCCCATGGTTCAACGAGCAAGCCGTCGCCGTGGAAGAGCTGTCCAAGCAGGGCGCATCGCTCTCCTCCTACGGCAAGGGCGTCGTCGCGCTAGCGGCCGGCTGGGCTGACTTGCGCATGGTGGATGTGCTGCGGGAGTCGCCCATCCCCGATGAGTTTCGCACCGACGCCGAGAAGGGGGCGGTCTACTACGCCGCCCTCGATGATCGCTTGGAGCCGCGCAAAGCTCGGGGTCGTGATGCTGCTCTGGTTGGGATTCGCGAGATGTCCTACCAAGGCATTTTGGTCGATGAGCGCACCTCTCGGACGCGCTCGCTCTTGGCCAAGCTCTACGGCGGTCGGCGCGTCGACGGGCTCGACGTTTTGTTGAGCGCCGCGAGCAAGCCCGCCGCGAGCACAGAGGCTGCCGTGGTGTTGGCACGCAAGTTACCCACCTTCTACGCTGGGCTCTTGCTCGACCCGGCGAAGGCCATCGAACCTGCCGTCTTTGCTGCGTTGACGACTCGCGGTGTGCCCACGCCCATGCGTGTTGCGCTCAAGGAAGCGGACGCCGGTTTGGCTGCGGAGGTACGCGCAGCCTATGGGCACTTCAAGCTAGCCATGGGCCTGCGCTATTGGCGTTCGGTGGATTTTGACGTAGCGGTCTCGCTCTTCGACAAGCTGCCTGAAGACAAGCGCACGGCGGATGACTGGCTCGCTCACGCAACCGCGCTCGGGTTGCGCCGCGGCCCGACCGATGTGGCCGCCATCATGTTGCAGCTCGACGCGATTGGGCCCAAGTTTGGAGACGTTCGCGCGCTCGACTGGGTTCGCGATGAGAAGAAGGGCGTGCCAGCCGCAGGCCAGGCTGCCTTCAACGCCGCCGTGATTCGGCAGATCGCGGCGCCCCGTGATGCTGATGGCGCGTACTGGTCGGCGCTCGAGGAGCGCTACAAGGCCGCTGTGAGCCTGCTCGAAGAACCGGCTCGCAATGAGGCGTTCGAGCGCGCGCGAGCTGCTGGCGCTACCGCCAAGGTGCTTACGAAGTAGCCTGGCTCCAGCGATCCTTCGGCGAATGACGGGCTTCTTCCGCTGGGAAGGAGCCCGTG
>CAITIQ010000141.1 GCA_903892415.1 uncultured delta proteobacterium
CTAACTCCGAGAATCGTACACCCCTGGCCCGAGGAGCGCTTTGCTCTCCGTTGATCCGAGGTGGGAGCCCGGTGCGGGAAAACCGCTCGCCGGGTTCTGTCCGGGGGGCGGCTCGAAAGAGCCGTCCCTACCGGGACAACCATCGACCGCAAGCGGACTCTCCCATCCCCGCACAGCGCACATTCGTTCCGGCCGCGCGAACTCAGCCGAAGCGACCGGCCAGGTAGTCCGCCGTTCGTGCGTCGCTGGGAGAGTTGAAGAGCGCGTTGGTATCAGCCTGTTCGACCAGCTCTCCGGACAAAAAGAACGCCGTCGCGTCGGCGATTCGGCGCGCCTGCTGCAGGTTGTGCGTGACGATCACGATGGTGAAGTCGCGCCGCAGCTCATCGATCAGCGATTCGATCTTCGAGGTCGCGATCGGGTCCAGCGCAGAACACGGCTCATCCATCAGCAGCACCTCCGGCTCGACGGCGAGCGCGCGGGCGATACAAAGCCGCTGCTGCTGGCCGCCGGAGAGCGAGGTCCCGGGCGCGTCGAGTTTGTCCTTCACTTCGCCCCATAGCGCCGCTTGCCCAAGCGCTCGTTCGACGATCTCTGGCGCTCTGCGCGAATCGAGCAGACCGGTGAGCCGAAGCCCGGCCAGCACGTTCTCGCGTATCGACATCGACGGAAACGGGTTTGGCTTCTGAAAAACCATCCCCACCCGCCGTCGGAGCAAGACCGGGTCGACCGCCTCTGCGTAGACGTCCTCCTCGTCGAGCAGCACCTTGCCGCGCACCGACGCACCGTTCACAAGCTCGTGCATACGGTTGAGACAGCGGAGGAAGGTCGACTTCCCGCAACCGCTGGGTCCAATGATGGCGGTGACCCTGCGCTCGGCTAGCGCAAGGTCTACGTCGCGAACGGCACGCGTCGCGCCGAAGTAAGCCGATAGTCCGACAGCTGTGAACTTGTTTTTCTGCATGTTCAAGCGCCCCGGGTTTCGTAGCGATTGCGCAGTAGGATGGCGCCCAGATTGAGCACTAGCAGCGTGCCCAACAACACCAGAATCCCAGCGGAAGCGTTCACTAAGTACTCCGGCTTTGGGTTTGAGGTCCAACTGAAGATTTGCATCGGCAGCGCCGTGTAATCCGAGTCCACGCCGTCGGGTGCGACCGCAAGGTAGGCCGCAGCGCCCACCACCACGAGCGGCGCGGTTTCACCGATCGCGCGCGAAACGCTGAGGATGGCCCCCGTGAAGATACCCGGCAACGCCAGCGGTAACACCACCTGCCGAATCATCTGCCAGCGCGTAGCCCCGAGCCCCAAAGCCGCCTCACGATGCGTGTCCCGCACCGTGCGCAGGGCCTCGCGCGAGGCGGCAATCACGATCGGCAAAACCAACAGCGCGAGCGTGGCCGCCCCTGAAATCAGGCTCTCCCCGAGCCCCGCCCAGCGCACGAAGACCCCCAAGCCCAACATGCCGTAGAGAATCGACGGGACGCCAGCGAGGTTGTTGATCGCGACCTCGAGCAGATTGGCCAAACGACCCGTACGGCCGTACTCCTCGAGATAGAGCGCAGCTCCAACGCCCAGCGGGAGCGCAAGCGCCGCCGTTAGCAGCATCAAGGCCAAACTCCCGAGCAACGCAGGGCCAATGCCTGCGCGTGACGCCGAGAGCACCGAGTCTGGGTTGCGAAGAAAGCTCGCCGAGAGGTGCGTTGCACCCGCGAGCAGCAGAGTCCCGATTAGCCACCCGAGCACGAGCAGCGGTACAAACGTTGCGGCCCGACAAAGCCAGGGGAAAAGCCGATCGCCGAGGCGCCGTTGCCGTGTAGTGAGAGGAAGATGACGCACACTCATGCGCGGGCCTGTGCGCGCAAGCGGCGCGATAGACGGTGGGAGATCAGGTTCATCGCGAGGGTGGCTGCGAATAGGACACTAGCGACCGCGAAGATCGAGCCGTAAGCGAGCGAGTCGGCAGGCGTTTCGCCCTTCGACACATCGACGATATAGGCTGTCATCGTCTGGCTTGGCTCACGCGGATCGAGGCTGACGCGGGTGTTCTGACCCGCCGCGATCGCGACGATCATCGTCTCACCGACCGCGCGTGATACGGCGAGGGTCGCCGCCGCTGCGATACCCGACCACGCAGACGGAACGACCACGCGACGAATGGTGTCGAGCTTACGCGCCCCCAAGCCGTAGGCCGCCTCACGCAACGATTGCGGCACAGCGTAAAGCGCATCCTCGGAGAGCGAGGAGACCAACGGAACGATCATCAGCCCCATCACGATCCCAGGCGATAGCGCGTTAAAGCCTGCTAGCCCCGGCACCAGCGTCTTGAGCGCAGGGGTGACGGTGGTAAGCGCGAAGAAGCCGTAAACGATCGTCGGAATACCGGCGAGTAGCTCGAGCGCAGGCTTCAAGATCCGACGCGTGGTTGCGGAGGCATACTCGGAGAGATAGATCGCCGCGAGCAGACCGAGCGGGACTGCCACCACCATGGCGAGCGACGTCGTCAGCACCGTGCCGGCAACCAGCGGCCAGATGCCAAAGCGAGGATGCTCGCCTCCGAGCGGAGCCCACACGGTATCCCCGAGAAACTGCGCCGGCGACACCTGCGAAAAGAAGCGCACCGTCTCGCTGGCTAAAACCGCCACGATCCCGGCGGTGATCAGGATCGAGAACACGCCGGAGCCGCGAATCCAAAGCTCAATCAAGCTCTCTCCAAGACGCCTGGTGCGGGTGACTCGTCCACCCTGCTTGCGAGTAAGCGGAGCCTGGGCCGCGAGCGCGGTACTGCTCATTGTGGCTCCCCTTCCCTCAGCACACGCTCCACATCGACACCGACCGCGTCGCGACCGTAGAAGCTCGAGCCAAGGGTGCGCAGCGACCAGCGCCTTTGCACAAGCCCAGCCACCGTCGCCGGCAGCGCCACGTAGCCCACCGCGAGCGAAAGCTCCTGTGATCGCTCCAGATAGAACCCAACGAAGCGCTCCACCTCCGGTCGCTTTGCAGCTTCGGCTGCCACGTACAGGAACAGCGGCCGCGACATGGGCTGATAACGGTGATTCGTGATCGACTCGACGCTCGGAGCGATCGGACCTACGCCGTTCTCCGCCTTCTCATCGTCGATCGCCAGCGCCCGCAGCGCCGCTTGGTTTGCTGAGAAGTAAGCGAAGCCGAAGTAGCCGAGGGCGTCCTCATCCATCATCACCCCTTGCACGAGCGCGTTGTCGGTCTCGCTCCGGGTGTAGTCGCTGCGACTCGCGCCCTTCTTGTTGACGACGGCCTCGGTGAAGTACTCGAAGGTGCCCGAATCAGAGCCTGGGCCAAACAGCCGCAAAGGTCGATCGGGGAAGCCTGTCCGCACCTGCGACCAGCGGGTGACGTTGGCCTCGGCCTCGGGCTGCCAGATCAATCGAAGCTCCTCGACCGTGAGCGAGTTCACCCAATCATTGGCGAGGTTTACCACCACCACCAACCCGTCGTAGGCGATCGGCAGCTCGATGAAGTCGACTCCGCTGCTCTCACAAGCCGCGAGTTCCTCACGCGTGACCGGTCGGGAGGCGCCGATCAGGTCCACTTCGCCGTGACAGAATCTTTTGAAGCCGCCACCGGTGCCTGAGCTTCCAACCGTTACGTAACCGCGTTCCTCGCGGGCATACTCTTCCGCCGCCGCCATACTGATCAGGAACACCGTGCTGGAGCCGTCCACCTTCACTCGCTCTTGCTTGTGCTTGGAACAGCTGCAGGCGATGCAACAAGCGAGTGCAAGCCAGCGGGTGTTCACCCGTAAAGAGTGCAGAGGTCGTGTGACGCCGTCGTCACGGTGAAGAAACTTCCCGGGCTTTACGTAGTACCGGTGGGACATTGACAGTCGCTCGCCTAGGCGGCGATAACCGAGCATGTCGCTCGACCTGTACTTGGTGCTGAGTGGAGCGCTCCCGAGCCTCGCCAAGCTCAACGAGCACTTCGAGGAGGAAGGCGGGGCGAGCGGTTGCGCGCCGGTCTTCCAGGACTTTGCTCGCACCACCCGCGCGTGGTTGCTCCGCCGAATCGAGGGCGGAGACGTGCGCTACGACTTCGATCCGAGCGCGCTGCCAGCGCCTCCCGAATCACCACAAGCGCCTCTTCATGCCGCTGCATCACCGCCTCATGCGATACCCGGATAACGTGGTAACCCAGCCGGCCCAGCGCCCGGTCCCGCCGTGCGTCCGCCGCAGCGCGCTCAGCGTGATACCCGCCGTCCACCTCCACAACCAGCTTGCAAGACGGTGCAACAAAGTCAGCGATGTAACGCCCCAGCGGCACCTGACGGCGAAACCCAACACCCAGCCGCGACCCCTTAAGCGACTCCCAAAGCCGCGCCTCCGAGAGCGTGAGCGACCGGCGGTTCACGGCCGCACGGGCCACATTGGTTGCAGACGGTGCGGAACAAGGACGAGGAAACGAACGCATAAACCACTCCTGAGCCCGACCAAGGAGAAGGGATTCACCCCATCAAGCGCAGGTCTCCGTGACGGGCTTGGGCCCGTGACCCGCAATACACTTCTATCACCGCTAACAACCTATCGCCCCCAAGCCCGGCGCGGAACGTGCGCGTCAGGGAGATGCCCTTCTCCTTGGTTGCGCGAAGGCGTTAGCGTTTCGTCAGTGCAAGCCAAGCTGGCCCAGTTCGCTGCTTCCCAAGAAACCGCGAGTCGCTGCCGTCTCCAAGCGAGCTCAGACAGTGTGATAAAGCCAAACCACTTCCGTCTGCCTCCCGCAAGCCGACTCCCCCATCCGCGCGCAGCGCAACGTAGTGGAGCGAGCCCGGATAAGGGGTTGCGATTGGCATGACGTCAAAACCTGGGGTGAAAGTCCCCTGAGAAAGGAGCACCGAGAACCTCAATCCGAAGACAAGGGTATCCCCGCGAGGGGAGCCGAGTGGAAGTCCTAGGAGAACGACCAAACCGAATGCA
>CAITIQ010000142.1 GCA_903892415.1 uncultured delta proteobacterium
GACCGATTGGTAGGGGCGCCGCGCCGCCGGGGCCCCACTTTCGCGGCTGCCGCCCCGCGCGAATTTCTCTCCGGTTGACTCCTTACTACGGTTGCCCACCCTAGGCTACACATTTGACTCGTTCGCTCTCGCTCAGCTCGCCCTTCGGGCCAACCTTCGGTTAGTCTATCTCGCGCCTGCCCCGGCGCTCGATTGTCTTTCCCTAGGGATATGCGCTATCGCGCGGGTGTTCGCGCCCGCTCAGTCGCCCTTCGGGCCAACCTGCGGTTGCTCTTTCTCGCACCTGCCACAGTGCTCGAATCTCTAGTTTCCCGAACTGCGGGCCAGACGGAATCCGGCGCCGATGCCCCGGTCGGCGGGGTCGAGGTTGCTGAAGCCGCTGCGGTAGTCAACAGCGTTGTAGCGGTCGCCGTCGGCCCTGTTGAGCCAACCGCCGCCGCGGAGGCAACCGGAGGCAAATGCAACATCCTCGCACCACTCCCAGACGTTACCAGTCATGTCATAGATTCCTAGCTCGTTCGCCCCTTTCGTTCCCACGGCTTTGGTTCCATTTGGTGAATTATCATACGTCCACGCGACATCGCTTGCCGTATTGCTTCCGCTATACACGTAGTTGTGGCTCACCCCGCTCACTCCTCCTCTCGCTGCCCACTCCCATTCCTTTTCACTCGGCAAGCGGTAGCCGTTTGCATTCGCGTTCAACGTTGGCTCACTTTGTCCCGTTTTATACGTCGTTCCATTTAATGTATAAACGGGAGTCCTTCCCTCCTTCTGACTCCTCGCATTACACCACTTAACCACATCATACCAGCTGACATTGATAACAGGGAAATTATCTCCGCTTTCATTTGGGTAAGTTGCCCCCACATTCGCTAAATCACTGTAACCATTCGCGACTGCCCAATCACGGACTTCCTTCCATTCGCCCCAAGTCACCTCATACTTGCCAATCTGGAAAGTGGCCACCGTTTGCCCTGCCAACTCCGAACCGCTTGGAAGCGTCCCGCCTAGCACCGTGATCATGTTTGCCGAAGGCGTCACCGTCGCATTGCTCGTGATTTCCACCGCCGTCGAAGCATTCCCGCTGGTGAAGAAGCCGGCTCCACGTAGTGTGGCGCCGCCGGGGATCGTGATTGGGCGGCTGAAGAGCGTGCCTTGGATGGGCGTTGGTATCGGTGCGCTGTTAACCGTGCGTGTGAAGCTGCCTTCGAATTTTCCGCTCAGAGGATTGAAGCTGAGGGCAAGCCCGTTCTTCACTGGCGTGGTGAGGCTCGGTGATCCGCTATTGGCCCATGTGCCGGTTTGAACCACGGCCGCAGGCAGGATGCGCTTGGCGGGGTCGAGCGTGAGGCTGAAGGCGGCTCCGCCGAGGCCGGCGCTGGTCGTGCTATGGGTCGCGCCGAGGGGTTGGAGCGATTTGAGGAAGCCGGATTTGAACAGGCCCGTGTTGCTCGCGGGCTTGAGCCACTCCAGGCTGCCGCCGATCTCGCTGCCGCTCGCGGGCGTGGTTTTCGGGATCACGATCTCGCCGGTGAAGATGCCGCTCGCGCCCACATAGACGGGGAAGACCCAATTGCCTGCACCGTCATCCACGATCCGCGCTCCGGCATTTACCGCTTGTCCGTTCGCCAGCATGCCGCTTAGCACCGCTGCGCCGTTATCTTCGACCGTGAGCGTGGCGTGGCCGTAGCCCATCGCCAATCCACTCGGCGGTGGCAGCATGATTTCGTAGCGTTTCCCTGCCAGCGCGTGCTTCGCGGCACCTGCCGTGTAGGCAGCGCGCAGGGCTCGGAACGCCAGAGGCGAGCCGCTTGTGGTCACATTGCCCGAGATTTCGCCGGGTAGTGCGCTGATCAGGCTCAGAC
>CAITIQ010000143.1 GCA_903892415.1 uncultured delta proteobacterium
CCACTGGCGACCGCGCTCGCTGACGTACACGCTGCATCGCTTTGACCAGCTCCACCACCGCAACGGGCAACAGCGCGCCCAGCGTGATCACGCCCCAGTCGGTCGGGCTCAAGAGCGTGGTCTTCAAGATGCTGCGCAGCGGCGGCAGGTACACCGCTGCGACCTGGAGCAGCACGCAGATCAGCGTCGCGGCCCACAGCCAAACGTTGCTGAAGAGCCGAGCGCTGAACACCGACTGGCGCCGCGAACGCGCGTTGAAAGCGTGGAACACCTGCGCGAGCGCGAGGGTCATGAAGGCCAACGTCTCGGCATGGCGCAGACCAGCGCCTTGCGCGCCGTACCAGCGGAGGCCCAGCGCAAAGGTCGCCAGCGTGCAGGCTGCGAGCAGTCCACCCTGCCACACGATCAGCAAGCCGAAGCTCGCCGTCATCAGCGGCTGCTTCGGATCGCGCGGAGCGGCCTTCATCACGCCCTCCGCCGAGGGCTCGAGCGCGAGCGCCATCGCCGGGAAGATGTCGGTGACCAGGTTGAGCCACAAGATCTGCATCACGCCCAGCGGCAGCGGCCAACCGACCATGATCGCCACGAAGATGGTCGCGATCTCGGCGAGGTTGCTCGAGAACAAGTAGTGGATGAAGCGCAGGATGTTGTTGACGATGATGCGCCCTTGTTCGACAGCCCCGACGATGGTGGCGAAGTTGTCGTCGGTGATCACCATGTCGGCGGCGTCCTTCGCTACTTCGGTGCCGCGGATGCCCATCGCGATGCCGACGTCGGCTTTGCGCAGGGCCGGCGCGTCGTTGACCCCGTCGCCGGTCATCGCCACCACCTGGCCGTCGCGCTGCAACGCGTCGACGATCTTGAGCTTGTCCTCCGGCGATACGCGAGCGAAGACCGCAGCGTCGGCGACCATCGCGAGCCAGCCCTTGTCGTCGAGGCCGTTGAGTTCGCGACCATTCACGGTGCGCAAGCGCGTCCCCTTCGCGTCGTGATCGAGGCCGAGTTGCCGCGCGATCTCGCTGGCGGTGGCCAGCTGGTCCCCGGTGATCATCACGGCGCGGATGCCGGCGTCGCGGCAGATGGTGATCGTGCTCTTGGCCTCGTCACGCAGCGGATCGATCATGCCGACCAGCCCGACGTAGACGAGTTCGCGTGTGAGGTCTGCGTCGGTGAAGCCGTCGGGTAGCTCGCGGTAGGCGAGCGCGAGCACGCGCAACGCAGCGGCAGCGAGCTCCTCGTTGCTCGTCCGATAGGCCGCGCGCGCCTCCTCGGAGAGGGCCGTGAGACCGTCTGCGCCGAGCACCGATACGCTCGCGGCGAGCACGGCCGCAGGCGCGCCTTTCACGTAGGCGACGGTCTTGCCCTCGGGCGTGCTGTGCACGGTGACCATCTGTTTGGTCTCGCTGCTAAACGGCAGCTCTTGCGTGCGGGGGTAATCGCGGTCGAGCTCTTCGCGCTTTAGGCCGGCCTTCTCCGCGGCGACGATCAAGGCCGCCTCGGTCGGGTCGCCTAGGACGATGGCGTTGCCCTTGGAGCGATCGAGCTTCGAGTCGTTGCACAAGGCGCCGATACGCAGGGCCATCAGCAGCGGCGCTTCTCTAGCCGCGCCTAGGTCGAGCTTGGCCTCGTCGCAGCTGAAGTCGCCCTCCGCAGCGTAGCCAGCACCGCTGACGTCGATCCTCCGCGCGTCGACGGCGACGACGCGGACGGTCATCTCGTTGCGCGTCAGCGTTCCGGTTTTGTCGGTGCAGATCACCGTCGCCGAGCCGAGCGCCTCGACCGCGGGCAGGCGCCGCACGAGCGCGTTCATGCGCGCCATGCGCTGCATGCCGACGGCTAGCGTCATCGTGGTCACCGCCAAGAGCCCCTCGGGTACGGCGGCGATCGCCAACGAGACGCCGACCTCGACCATGAACAAGAACGGATGACCGCGCAGCCAACCGACAAGAATGATCACCACGCACAGCGCCAGCACGACCACGAGCAACGCTCGGCTCAATTGAGCGAGCTTGGCCTCGAGCGGCGCACCGCGGTCCCCAGCCTTTTCGAGCAGCCTTCCGATCGTACCCATCTCGGTGCGCATGCCCGTCTCGGTGACGACGAACGCGCCCCTCCCGCGGGTGACCGCGGTACCGAGGTGCACCATGCTGAGACGGTCGGCCAGCGGGGCATCTCGATCCTCCACCACCGCCGCCGACTTTGCCACCGGCACCGACTCGCCGGTGAGCGCCGATTCGTCCAACTGCAGCTGAGCATCCTCGAGGATGCGACCGTCCGCCGGCACGCGGTCGCCCTCGGCCAGCAGCACCACGTCTCCGCGCACGAGCTCCTCGGCCGAGAGCCGCCGTTCCTCCCCGTCGCGTCGTACGCGGGCGTGGATGACAGCCTGTTTGCGCAGTCCGGCCAACGCCTTCGCCGCCTTCCACTCGGTGGTGAAGCCGATCAGCGCGTTGAGCGCGATCACCACCAAGATCGCGATGGCCTCCATCAGCTCACCAAGCACCAGCGCGACGCCGCCCGCCACGACCAGCAGCAGCACGATCAGGCTCTTGAACTGGTGCAGCACGATCGACAAAGCCGAGCGTTGCTTCGCAGCGTCCAGCGTGTTCGGGCCGTCCCGTTCGAGCCGAGCGGCGACCTCCGAAGCGCTGAGGCCGCGCGCGAGGTCCACCTTCAGTTGTTCGGCGACCGCGGCAATCTCATCGGCGTGCCAGTGGTGGGCGTCGGCTTTAGGTGGCAATCGGCGCCCGCAGGGCGTCGGTTCGCCGAAAGTACTTCTTGGCGTAGGCGAGGAACTGCCCGTCGGTTGGGTGATCCTGCGTCGCAATGCCGACCACACGCAACTCGGGGGCGAGCTCGCGTTGGTGCACGAACTTGAGCAGCTCGCGCTTGGCCGTGGGCGGCCCGACGATCAGGACCTCTTTGGCGCCCTCGAGCCCGCGTGCAATCTCGTGAAGGAAGAGCTTGGCCGCTTCAGGCGCCGTGGCTCCCTGGGCTCCGTGTGCTGCGACCCGTCTCGCTTCGACGCGGTCGGCCTCGATGTCGAAGATTCGCGCTTCCTTGTGGTCGATCCAAACAGCAACGTGCTTCATCGTGACAGTCTCCAAATGGGTGGATGCACTGAGTTCGTCAATCAACCGAGCGTTACGCCGAGCCATCGCCCGATGAGCGCGGTCACGAGCATGGCCAACGCTCCACCAATGGTGACGCGCAAAGCCGCTCGGCCAGGTGCGGCGCCGCCGAGGTACCCGCCAAACGCCCCGAGTGCCGCCAAACTCAACAGGGAAAGCGACGCGATCATCGGGATCCGCAGGTTGATGGGGGCCAGCAGCAAGGCCGCGATCGGCACTAGGGCGAAGGAGCCGAAGCTCGCCGCCGAAATCCACGCTGCTTGCAGCGGGCGGGCGAGCGAAGACGGGTCGATGCCGAGCTCATCTCGCATGTGGGCGCCTAGCTGATCATGCGCGCTCAGCTGCTGCGCGACCTGCAGCGCGAGCTCCTTGGACAGCCCGCGCTTGACGTAAATCGACGCGAGCTCCTTCAGCTCGGCCTCCGGTTGGTTACGGAGTTCGACTGCTTCGCGCTCGACGTCGGCGCGTTCAGCGTCCTTCTGCGAGCTTACCGAAACGAACTCGCCGACAGCCATCGACATCGCGCCGGCGACCAGCCCCGCTACCCCGGCCACCAAGATTGACTGCTTCGAGGCAGCTGTGGCCGCGACGCCGATCATCAGGCTTGCCGTGGAGACGATCGCGTCGTCAGCGCCGAGCACGGCCGCGCGTAACCATGCAGCGCGTCCGCTGCGGTGCCCTTCACCCTCCGGAGTGGAGGGGCGTGAAGCGAGCGGCTTGCCGTGATCGGCTCGTGCGGTGGAAGTCACGAATCACGATGCAGCGGCGGGAGGACGGGCCTCTAGCTGCGTGATGATCTTGTTCCAGGTGTTCTCGTGCACGGCCTTACGTGGAAGCACGCGCCCCATCTGTGCGGCATGGCCTTTGGCGCGCTGCACGCCTTGCGCGAGTTGCTTGAGGTCGACGTATTCATCGCCGTCGGTGAGCGCCGTTGCGGTCTCCGCGGTGCTCACGCTGGCAACCTCCGCGTCCGAGAGGAGCTTCATGATGCTGTCACGCGTGAGGTAGTCGGTCCGAGTGTCGTTCTTCATACCTGTCGACTAAGCAAGACGGGGGCCGTTCACGCACAGGGCTGCAATGCGAGGAATTGCCTTGTTCGCACGCATGGGCGGCCCGGCCCAACCTTCGTGCGACTGCAACGCTGTCAAAGTGATGCTGCCTCCCCACCCTTTTGAAGGAGTGTCGGTCGCCATTGGCGCAGTAAGCACCTTGCGAGCGCAGTGCGCGCTCTTGGCAATCGCCCTCATGCACGGCGCACAACCTGCAATCAAGAACGCGCTACTCAACCCGCGTCCCGCACATGAGGTTCCGCGAACCGTATGAAGTCCACTCAACACGAACACTTCCGCGATCTGCTCACGCACGATCACGAGCGGCTCGATGCCATGCTCACCTCCGTGCTCGAGCTTACCCACGTCCAGGCCGAATCCGCCCTCGACGCGCAATGGGCAGCGTACGAGACCAATCTGCTCGCACACCTCGACGCCGAAGAGATGTTCTTGCTTCCAGGGCTCGGCAAGCACGATTCCCTGCACGCCGATCGCATCCGGGCGGACCACGCAAAGATCCGTGAACTCTTGGCCGAGGTCGGCATAGGGATCGAGCTGCATTTGGTGCGCGAAATCCAGATGCTGGAGCTCGCGCGCTTTCTCCGAGAGCACGCGAAGATGGAGCAGGAGCCGCTCTACAGCTGGGCCGATCGCGCGATCGCCCAGAGTAGCTTTGCTCTAGTCCGCAATCGCCTGCGCGACACCTGGCGCAAGTTGCGTCCGGCCTCGACGCCGCCGCGCGCACAGCTGTAGCGCGCGCTAGCGGTAGCCAAAGACGATGAAGCCGAAGACGCTTGGCCCGGCGACATCCCGCGTGAGTTGCCGGGCGATCGGCGATCCTTCGACCACGCGGTAGTTTGCGCCGACCCCAAACCGGGTCTGATGCACCGTCTCCGCCTCGAGCGTGAACTGCGGCGCGACGATCAGCACCTTGGCGGCCGGATAAGGCTCGGTCGCGTCGATCTTGTAGCGGAGGTTCCCCACGCCGATGAACAGCGACGCGACCGGCTGCATGAGGGCGCGAGGTAGCAACAGCGCGCCGAAAAAGCCGCCGGCACCAAGCGCGTCACGTTGGGCGTTTGCTGGAACTCCGTCGGCGATCGCTAGCGGCAGCTGGCGGGCTAAACCGAAGCCGCCACCGCCGAGCAGCAAGCGCTCAGCGAGCACGTGGCCGCCGTAACCACCACGCACGTCGGCGCAACCACCCGCCAGCTCAGTGAAGACGTACGAGTGGACCGGCGGTCGCGGTGCACGTGGGGTCGTGGTCAAACGCAGACAGCCGTCGCACTCCGGAGAGCGCGCGGGAGCCGGGGCCGTGGCCCACTGCGTCGCGATCGAAGGTTGCTCGGCTGGCAGCGGGCCGTCGAAGGCGTCGTTTAATTCAGCCTGGATCCCGGCCTCCGTCGGTTCGAGCGCGTGTGCGCCTTGAGGAAGGAGGAAGGCCACGCTCGCGATCGCAAACGGGGCCCTCGACCGAGACGGCATTAGCTCTTGTCGACCAGATCTTTGAGTACGTCCCATTGGGCGTCCAACTCCTTCTTCGCTTGATCCCAGGTGGTCGCGGTCGTGCCCTCGAGCGATGCGTGCGCGGTCGTGTAGCGAGCGCGGGCGGCGCGAATGTTGGTGAGCGAAGCCTCGAGGTCCAGCTTGCCTTGGCCCTTCAGCGTCTTCTGCTTGGCCTCCAGGCTAGCGATGTCGAGGTCGAGATCGGCGAGTCCGAGGCTCGTCTCGTGACGGTAGTCATTGCGCATCTTGGTGAAGGTCGCCTGCGCGTCGGCGATCTTCACGTTGGCCTCGTCTTGCGAGACGCGGTTCTTCTCTGCGCGCTCCACATCGGTAGCGGCGATCTCGGTGTCCGCCTTGTTTTGGGCGTTGGTTGCCTTTCGCTGCTCCCCCATCGCTGAACTGCACGCGCTAGCGGAAGAAAGCAGAGCGACGAGCACGAGACCCGAGAACAATCGATGATTCATAGTTTTCCTTGGCAAGAGTTGCAGAGCAGTCCTCTGCATCAGGCATGCCGCTCGAGGTGCAGCACCGCAGCGCCACGCAGCAAGCCACCGAACGAAAGGTTCGCAATTGCCGCGTGCGCCAGCGCTCAGTGAGACAACCTTGCGGCCACATTGGTTGAGGCTCGCGTGCTCACTCGCTGCCTCGAAAGCCAGCTGAAACTCGTCCATCATTGGCCCTGCGGAGCGCGCGAACCTCGTCGCTCCTTCGGCCACCAAGGAGATGCTTGCGGACGACCTGACCGTCGTGTCGTTGAAGAATGTGGCGCGCGCGCTCTGCACCGTTGTGCGAGCTTCGCTCCACGCTCACCAGCACGCCACCGCGCTTCAGGCACGCCGTCAGGTCGTGAAGCATCGGGTCAGCCTGACTTGCGCCAGCGAAGATGGCCGTGATCACCCCCGCGAGCGCGCCGGCGACGGTGGTTAGCGCGAGCAGACCGACCGAGCCGTTGGTAACCGCCAATACGGTGAGTCCAATCATCAAACCGAGAACCGCACCGCCAGCGCAAAAGCGCGCGATCATCCGCGCGAGGCCGGTCTCGAACAGCAAGAGTTCGGAGCTCGGCAATTGGTCCAGCCGGCCTCGATGGAGGACGACCGAGCCGGCTTGATCCTCCGAGCTTACGAGCTCGAGTTCGGCGACGGCGAGCGAGGCGTTGTTGGGATTTTCGAACAGGGCAAACATGGAGTGGGACATGAGCAAAGGCCAGCAAAGCCCGCGCCATTCGCGCGATTGGTTGCCGCGCGACTAGTTGCCGCTCGCGCCGCCGCCGCCCGATGAGCCACCGCCACCTCCTCCACCGCCGAAGCCGCCACCGCCGCCAAAACCTCCACCGCGACCTCGACTGGCGACCGAGAGCACGCCACCGAGTATCCAGAAGACGGCCGAACGCGACGAACGCGGGATCAAGGCGAGCGCAAAGACCGCGACCGCGATCAACAGCAACCACGGAAAGCCTTGCTTGGTACTCGAACTCGGCGGCGGCGCGACACCTGCGCCGAGCTGGCTCACGATCGCACGCGTGGCCTCGTCGGCGGCGCGCGCCACATCTCCTGCTCGAAGCACGTCCGAGATGCTTCGCAGGATCTCCGAGGCCTGCAGGTCGGTGAGCTCACCGCCGACGCCTTTGCCTGTTTCGATGCGTGAAGCGTGCTCTAGCTGGGCGAGTACCAGCAAGATGCCGTCGTCCCGTTCGCGATCACCGACGCCCCAGGTATTGAAGGCGCGATAGGCCAGATCCTCGATCGGCTCACCGTCCAGCGAGCGCACCGCGAACACCACGATCGCGACGCCGTGAACGCGTTTGACCTCCGCTAAACGCTGCTCGAGCTCAGCCTGCGCGGCGCTCGCGATCAGGTCGTCCGGGTCGACGACGTAGCCGACGAGCGGAGGCAGAGCGCTCTCCGCCTGTGCGGCCGCAGGATTGACGAGAGCCCCGACGAACCACGCGGTGATCAGCAGAGCCAGCGCAACCAGGGCCTTCATGGCGTTTAGAAGGACACGGCAGGCGCGGCTTGCGCATCAGCGGTGGTCGCGTAAAAAACCTTGGGCACAAAGGCTTTGCCGGTCGCCTTGTTCACCACTTGGCCGCGCACCCGGCCGAGCGCCGCGTTGTAGGCGCTCACCGCCGCGTTGTACTCCTCGCGCGCTCGCAACAGCCTGTTCTCGGTTCCTTCTAGTTGCACCTGCAGATCGCGGAAGCTCTGGTTGGCCTTGAGATCGGGGTACTGCTCTTGGACCACCAAGAGCCGGGATAACGCGCTCGACAGGCCATCTTGCGCCTTCTGGAAGGCGGCCATCTTGGCCGGATCACCAAGATCGTCTGCGCTCAGCTTCACGCTGGTCGCCAGCGCTCGGGCTTGAATGACCGCTTCGAGCGTACCGCGCTCATGCGCTGCAGACCCCTTCACCACGGCAACCAGCTGCGGCACGAGATCATGTCGCCGCTGTAGCTGAGCCTCGACGTTCGCCCACTTCTCAGCGGCGATCACCTCTTTCTCGACCAATTCATCGTAGCTCGAGCAGTTCGTCAGCAGCGCGATTGGCACCGCGATCAGAACCGCCAGCATGGTTCGAACGAGAAATCCGAGAGATGACGACATGAGAGGCTCCGCTTGGCTAACGATTTCAAACGAGCGCAGAAGCGCGCCGCAACGTTCAGCTCACGGAACGACCTGCCCACACAACGCGCCGCAGTCGAAAGCCCCTTCGACGCAATCCTTGCCGTCGATGCAGTTCTCACAGGTCGAAACGTCGTCGGCAAAGGCGCTGTCGTCGGCGTTCTCTTGGCAGCGATTGCGACACTCGCTGACGTCGAACTCCGGGTCGAAGCAGTCTTGGTACTTGTCACAGACATTCTGACAATCGGTGAGCACGTCGATGGCGTCGCAGGAGGCGAACGAGATCAGCGCGACGAACCCAAGCGATAGGCAGCTAGCAATGCTTTTCATGCAGACGCAGGAGCATGAATTAGGCCGCTGCCGCTACCGCTCGCGAAACGGGGTTCAGCGCGTAACGACGAACAGAAGCCAGTCGTTCGAGCCAGGGAGGACATCGTTATGATGGCTCGCAGGCCGGCTGGGCGTGGCTCTTGTTATGCTGACTCGGGCGCGAAAGGATTTGAGCGTGTTCTTCCAATGTGGAGCAGTGCTGGTGGCGGACGGGACAGAGGAGGATCTGTGGCGCCTCGCGGAGCAGCTCGCGGGCTCCTTGCGCAAAGCCGGAGTAACGTTGCCCAGCCCTGCCGAGGCGATGGTGGATGAGGCGAGCAACACCGTTTGGTTGTTGGTGCCCTCGCTCGCGCCGAACCTCCGCGGAGCCCTAGCTACCGAGTTCCGTTCAACGTTGGAGAGTTGGGCGCGTTCGGTCCACTTCGCCGGAGCGTTCCAAAACAGCGACGAAGGCGGTGACATCCTGATCACGTTCGGGGCAGAGCCGCCTGCGCGCATCGAGGGCGAACGATTCGCCCTGGTCGACGAGCTCGGCGCTTCTCCGCTGTACGACGACCTCGTCCCGCAGCCGCTCTCGACCTGAGCCAGGGGCCCTCCCGCAGCACGTCTCCAAGCGGCCGCGTGCCGTCTCGCGCGCAGGAACCAATTTTTTAAGACGGAGTGTCCAAGTCGGCTAGGCCCGCGCTTCATGATCGCTGGGGGGTTCTTCGACTCCGGGTCACTCTGCGTCGTGATGAGCACTGGCTCGACGCACCAGCTGACCAGCCAGCTCTGAGCGCTGGGTCACATGGTGACCTCGAACGGCTCGCCCGGCGTTCCTCCGCTCGCCAAGATCGACGCGGGCTACTCACGGGTGACGGGCCCCGTCTGCGCGATCCCATCGCACGGCACGCGGCCCGCGGACCATACGATTTCAGTTGATGGTGAACGTGTAGTCTCGGCCGTCGGTGCAGGAGTTGCCGAGGCGATCGAACTCCTGCGAGACCTCGTCGCCCCAGCCTCCAACCTTGTCGTTCTTGAAGAACACCTTGAACGTGAGCTTGCTCCCTTCCGGGGCGTGCTGAAGCTTCTGGTTCTTCCAGGTATGGTTGCCGCCGTTCTTGCCGATCTCGGTGTCTGCGAGATCCTCCGAGTGCGCCGTGCCCTTGCCGTCAATCCTGTAGCTGATCTTGGTCACCTTGATCTGGTCGCTCTTTTGGTTGAAGACCTTGATGTCCACGTTGTTGCAGCTGGTGCCGAGCTCGACCGCATCGCCAACGTCCGCCTCGGACGCTGATGCGGACTCCAAGACCATGGGCGCGCCCACAGACGTACCGAAACCAAAGACACCGAGAAGACCCAGGGCGACGAACTTGATCATGACGTATTGCTCCTTGCTGAACGCGGGATTGGAGGCGCGACCTGCGACTCCGTTTCATCCCGTCGAGAGCCCTTCAGCAACGCCCGTGCCGCACGCAACATCCCGGAATTACCCACGATCCGGCGCAACACTGTCCACGCCGCTGGACACTGCGGGTGTCCAAATTCATGGACTGTCGAGAGAGCAAGACACGAGCGGTCGGCCACGAAACAGCGGGGGACAACGCCGTCGTCGCGGCCGTTCTCGTTGCTGAATGGGATGGCTCTTGTCACGTGGGCTTTGGCGCGAAAGCATCCTGACGTTTTCTTCCAACGGCCACATTCACAGCTAAGCCATGTCCGAAACCACCACCAGTCTCCGAACGTCGCTCGACCGCATCGCTTCTTGGCTCGAGGCCCACGCGACGCCCGCGGGTGCATCGCCAGCTTCCGCTGCGGAGCTCGACGACCTTGCAAAGGCCTTTCGCCGTGAGCTCCCCGCCGAGGTCGTTACGCTGCTCACCTTCGAGCGGCCGCTCGCGGTCTTCGAGTATGCGCGGGTCCAGCCGGCGAGGTGGGTAAGCCAGCTGGGATACGACGCTGTTCCGCCCGAGGGAGGCGGAGACCGCAGCTTCGCCGCACAACGTTGGCTGCCCTTCGCCGAGGACGGTGGCGGCAACCTGTGGATCGTCGATCTCTCGCTCGAGGCTCCGGTGCTCCGGCGTTGGGAGCGCGCGGGGTGTGAGGTCTCGCAACACGGCTGCCCCATCCCGACGTTCTTCGCGCGGCTTGCGCTCGCGCTCGAGGCCG
>CAITIQ010000144.1 GCA_903892415.1 uncultured delta proteobacterium
GAACCTTCGCGTCCCCGTATCGATTACACCAACGCTCGCAACCTCGGTCGGGACATTCGCGTCACCATAGCCCTGTGCCCTATTTTCCGGGTCACCTGGATCAACGAGGATTTGCGGAGCCAAGATGCGGCCCTTTGGTGCCACCGACTTCACGAGCGGGTAGCCCTGACAACCCATGCGAGTGCCGAATCTGCCCGGGATCAGCTTCTCACCGTTCTCGGTCCCTACCGCTCCGTCCACCGCGGCGGCCAAGCTAAACGGGCGACGCTCGAGGCCTGCGGACACCTGGTTGGGGTTGACCAGCACGTCCAGCGCGCGCTCCGGCTTCATCGTCGAGAGGTCGACGATGCTGACCTTTGCGCCGACTGCGTGCGAAACGTAAGCGACCTTACCAGCGTCATCGACTACGACGGTTCGCGGTTCACGCGCGAGCTTCACGGCGGCCTTCTTCGACAGGGTCGCCGCATCGAAAGCCTCGAGGGTGCGCCCGAAGCCGGCGGTCATCAGCAGAGTCTTCTTGTCGGGCGTGAGCGCGAGAGCGATCGGCTCCTGCGCTGTGTCCACTGCGCAGCCTTTGACCAAGGTCCCGTCGGCAGCGGGGTGGAACACGGCAAGCTTGTTCGAGTCGCGTAGTGTGACCAGCAGCCGACCATCCTCGAGCAGCATCGTCTGACCGGGCGTCCCCTCGAGCTTGGTGGTGAACAGCTCCTTGCGCTCGTCCACGTCCACCACGACCAAGCTCTTGCCGTCTTCATCGGCGATGAAAGCGAGCGTCTTGTTCGCGTAGGGGCCTTCCGCGAACGCCCCAAGAGCGACCGTTGACGACTGCAAGGGGCCCGATACTGGCTTGAGTGCGCCAGAGCCCGCTTCACAGCTCCCAACATTGGCCTCTGGACGGCCCGCGTTGGCCACCGCCGGGTCCGCAGGACCAGCTGAGCCGCAAGCGCTCGCGAGCGCACCCACCGTCGAAAGGACAAGACCAACAGTGATCGGTCGAAGGGACGAAAAATTTCTCATATCGCTCCTAGTACGCCCATCTCTCTCTCCCACTTCCCCGAAGATTGAGAGGGCCTCTCAACGTCACGCAGAACCAGCTCATGCGCAACCCACGACGCACCCACCACACGAAATCAATCAAACCAAGGTAGCCCACGCCTGACCACCGCGGCCCACCTCGGGCTCAACCGGCCTTCCCAAGTGCGTCGGCGCCAGGAAACTGTGACGAGCCCGGGCCCGAAAAGTTCCAGAGTTTCTTTCAGGGCAAGCGAGCAGCGGTTTGCTGGCAGAGACTGGCCGCGCAAGCCTCGCTCGAAACGCCACAAACGCAGCGTTCTGCGTGCCCAACTCCCATTGCCGTTGAGCACTCGACGGCCTCGTCTTCAGCTTTTGGCTGGCTGGCGGCACAGACGTCCACGAGGAGCTGCCCCGGCACGTCCATATCGGTCACGTAGTCACAGCGACAGGCATACACCTGACGAGGAGCCCCAGCGTCGCATGCGACCAAGAGGAGGCATACGACGCCAAACAACCACCAACTACTGACCGGGGACAGGATCGCCACTTCCGCCGGGCGCCGGGGAATCTCCGCCAGGAATGGTCTGATTGCGGATGTGGAACTCGGTGCGACGATTCTTGGCGCGACCGTCAGGGGTGTCGTTCGTATCGATCGGCTTGCCTTCACCGAAGCCATCGCTGGTCAGCCGGCTCGCCACGATTCCCTTCTTCGCCAGGTAGTCGAGACAGCTCTTTGCTCGGTTCTTGGACAAGAGCAGGTTGCTTTGGTCAGAGCCCACCGAGTCGGTGTGACCTTCAACGGATAGCAAGGTGATCTCAGGATTCGCCACGAGCAGCCGATAGACCTCATCCAAGATCGGGTACGAATCCGTGCGCAACTTCGCACTGCCCGTCTCAAACTCGACCTTCTTCAGGATCTGAATCTCGTTTGAGCCCTCGATGCGGCGGATGTAGCGGGGGCAACCGTTCTTGTCCTTCTCGGGGCTGGGCTCGCCGGGCTCCTTTGGACAAGCGTCCTCTGCATCAGGAATATTGTCCTTGTCAGCGTCGTCCTCGGGGCAGCCGTCGAGGTCTTCGACGCCGTCTTTGTCTTCAGGCTGATCGGGGCACTTGTCCTTCGAGTCGGGGATTCCGTCCCCATCGCGATCGGGCGGAGCAGGGCAGCCGTCGGTGGAGTACGGAGGCTTGCCGTCTTCGGGCTCGGTCGGGCACAAGTCGAGGTCGTCCGGGTAGCCGTCCTTGTCGGTGTCAACGTTGCCGCGGAAAGGATCGATCGGCTTCTTCTCGGGCGCCGGAGGATCGGTATCGACGAGCGGGAACCAATAACCAATTGAAACGCCCGTCCGGAAATCGGGAGCATAGCCGGGGGTCAAGCGCGTGCCGCCAGAGCCGTTGAGCCAGAACCGCTTCTTATCGTCGAGAGCAAATCTGCCTTCGACCATCCATTCGAGAGGCGTTGTGATCACCTTGCCGGCGTCTGGCCCAGCCACCATCACCGACCCGATGATCTCTCCACCAAGTCGCACGCGATCGTCTCGCAGCGGAATGAACGCAGCCAGTCCGAAATCCAACTCGTGGGAGACCGAGAAGTCGTTGACCTCGGCCTCGGGTCGGAAGTGCACCCCCGTATTGAGGGTCAAGATGAAGTCCTTCCAATCGAGTTCTGGTGCAATGCCGAAGCCGCCCGAGGCCGTCTTGTCTCCGGTCCACGACTTCTCGTTACCCGAGGGAGCAAAGATGTTTGCGTTCGCCCCGAGCTTGAAAAAGCCGTCTGCGGTTCGAATCGGAACGCCGCGAAAGTCGAAGCGAAGATCGCCGGGTGCGGCGGTCTGCAAGTTGACGGCATCCGAAGCTGCGGGAATGCCGGCTGCGCTCGTCGCGTTGCCGGTCTGTGCGAACGTGACCGGAAACATGATCTGGAACCCGAAGCGCTGAAAGAGTTCAACGCCGGCATTTAGATACCCACCGAACTGTGCTTCAACAGGCGCACCACCTGATTCATTGAAGCGTCTCCGCTGATTCTCATCCTCGATCAGGTGCTCGACACGAAACGGATTGAGAGAAAACCCGAGCGCCAGCTCGGTGTAGAATCTCGGCGTCTCGGAGAGCTCTGGGCGCCACACTCCAACACCGTCGTCGGGTGCTCCACCGTGTCGCAGACGATCCAACGAAAAGGTGGTGTCTTGCGCCTGGGCGAGCGCGGGTACTAGGAATGACGAGATTCCCAATACGAAGGAAGTGATTGCGCGGGAGTGGCCGGACGGCTTCATGTTGACGCGGGAGGCTACTACAAAACGAACGGAACGGTTGACCCACGAAAGGGCGTGTGGCAAAGGTCACACCCTTTCTTTCAAGACCTCGGAAGTTATGAGCCCGCTCCGGTTGACCTGACCGAAGCCCATTCGAGAAAGCTGCCATGAAGCGCACGTACCAACCCCACAACGTCTCTCGTCTCCGAACCCACGGTTTCCGCGCGCGCATGGCGACGTCTGGCGGCCGCAAAGTGATCAACAACCGCCGCCGCAAGGGTCGTGCTCGGCTCGCTCCCGGTACGTTCAAGAAGTAGTCTCACGCACGAAAGCGGTGTTTCCTCGGGAACACCGTCGACGGCAGAGCAAAGCAGAAAAGCTGGTTGCGCCCGAGCGGCGCATCCGGCTGTTGCTCGTTTCAGATTCGGTAATGGCGGCAAACATGTTACGCGAACACCGGCTGCGAAAGAGCTCCGACTTTCAGCGAGTGCAGAAAGCGCCCAGCGTCCGCTTGCGCTTCAAGCACTTTCTGGTGCTGGCTTCACCTGCCAATGCAGCAGGCTTTCGTTTCGGCGTCGTTGCCTCCAAGAAGGTAGGTAACGCGGTTGTTCGCAATCGGTGCAAACGACTTCTTCGCGAGCTGTTCCGCAGCGTCGGCGAGTTCGTCGCCGCAGACGTCGTTGTTATCGCCGGCGGATCGCTAGCAAGCTGCAGCCTCGCTGATTTGAGTCAGGACTGGAAGCAGGCGCTTTCGTCCACCCAAGCAAAGCTCCGCAACCCGCGCCCGAGACTTGGAACGTGAAGCAATCGCTGATCCTGCTCGTGCGGATCTACCAGCTAACGCTTTCACGGCTCCTGGTTGCGATCTTTGGGCCTGCCTGCCGGTTCGAGCCCTCCTGTTCCCAATACGCTTTGTTGTGCTTGCAAGCGCATGGAGCATTCCGTGGGAGCTTGCTTTCGGCCAAGCGCCTGTGTAGGTGTCACCCGTTTCATCCAGGAGGCTATGATCCTCCGCCTCCAACCACGTTGACGCGGCCTTGAGAAGGCCTCATGTCGTCTCTGCTTCCCTACTCGGGAGCCGTTCCATCAGGAACAAGCGCTGGCAACTGTCCGTCGCATCACGCAACCGCCTCTCCCTCCGCGTGATCCGGACGCTGCTCCACCTTCAAAATGAATTTCGAGTGATGCCGCTTTGGCGGTCCAGCTCTCCCCACGATGGAAGAACGTAGCAATATCGGTAGGTGGCTCCTTTTCGGTGTGATTGGAGTTCTCCTTTTCTTCTTTGGTCGCAAGTGGCTCTTCGGAAGCGGAGACGCTCCCGTCTCGCAGCCGCTGGGCAAGGAGGACTGGGGCACCGTCGCAGAAGGTGTTCGCCCTGACCCGGAGACGTGCGTCCTCAAGGACCCACGCGCCGAGATGACCTTTTCGTCACGTAGCGCGGCTCTAACCAGCGTCCGCATGCTCGATGCGAAGTACTCGGTCGCCGTCGACAAGCCTGACACCCGCATCGAGTTGGTCACTGCAACGCGCGAGCAGCGGATGCCGTTGCGCACCAATCTCCGCTCGCCCAACGCTGACGCAGCTCAACAGGTCGAGTTGGACAATCTCGACTTCAAACTCGAACGGTCGGACGACACCACCTGTGTTTTCATCTTCGAGTCGGCAAGCGTGTCGGTCCGAAGGACGATTGCCAAGAACGGGCGCCCGTTCGAGGTCGACATCTCGACGGTCATCACGAACAAGGCCGCTGAGCCGCGAGTCCATCGCTACACCGTGGAGCAGACCTCGTGGCGTTCCGGCGCAGAGACCGAATCTTCGTTTTGGGACTTGGGTCGGCGCCCCGAGTGGATGACGGAAGTACTGGCCGGCGCCTCTGGGAAGACGACTCGTCACCTGCCCACGACGTTTGCTCCTGATGAGTTCTCCAAAGAGAACGGCTTCACCGACGAGCACTTCCTGCGCGCCGAAGGCAAGGGCCAGTTCGCTGCCGCTGGTGCCAACTACTTTGTCTCGTTGGTGCTCAACAAGTCCGCAGTCGATCCCACCGCGGAAACGCTGATCGAGGATGGGGCCTACTACCAAGTACCTCAAGGGCACCCTCAGTTCGGGCACATGTATCGGGCGCGCCTGGCGTATCCGGAGACCACGCTCGCTCCTGGCACAGCCGCTACCTATGACGTCGTTGCCTACATGGGGCCGAAAGAGCGCGCTGTCTTGGCGAGCATTGGTGGTACGAACGGAGAGCTACTGCCGGTCGTGGACCTCGGCATGTTCGGTGTACTTGGGAAGATCTTCCTCTCGTATGTTGATTGGCTCTTCGCGGTTTTGGGCAGTTGGGGATGGGCGATTTGCTTCCTGACGATCACCGTCAAGTTGGTGGTGTTTCCCCTTCAGCTTCCGCAGCTGCGCACCACGATCGCGATGCGCCGCGTGAAGCCGGAGATCGACGCAATCAACGAGAAGTACGCCGACGACATGATGCAGAAGACGGTCGCAATGCAAGAGCTGAACCGACGCGAGGGCATTCGCCCCGCGCTCGGCTGCCTACCGCTGCTTCTACAAATGCCGGTTTGGATCGGGCTCTACCAAGCGCTCTCAACGGAGGTTGGCCTGTACCACACCCCGTTTGGGCCGCTGATTCCTGACCTCACAAATTCGGACCCGTATCACGTGATCCCGCTTGTCTTGGGCGGGTCCAGCTTTCTGCAGCAGCGGATGATGCCTCCCCAAGGGATGGACCCTGCACAGCAGAAGATGATGCAGTTCCTCATGCCGGGCATCTTCACCGCCATGATGTTTTTTCTACCAGCCGGGTTGGGCGTCTACATGCTCACCAACACCTGGCTTGGCATCATCCAGCAGTTCTTCGTAGAGCGCTGGGTTAAATCAAAAGTGCAGAGTCACAGCGCGCGCATTGAAGTTCGCGACGTGACAAGCAGCGATGACCCGAAGCCAGGCTCGAAGAAAGAGCCTGCTCTTGGAAAGGGGAAGGTACGTGCCCGTGGATGATTCGACCGCCAACCAAGGTCCCGACGCAGAAGCAAAAGAGCCTTTCGTCGAGGACGGACGCGCCGACATGGTGCTCGATTTCGTAATTGACGTGCTCGCGACGATGGGCATGGACTGCACCGTCGATCTTTTGGAGCCCGACGAGGACGATCCGCCGGAGGAAATTCGGCTGGAGATCGAAGGCGACGACGGGCGCTTCGTCATCGGAAAACGAGGGGCAACGCTCGCCGCCTTGCAGTTTCTCGCCAATCGCGTTGTGAACCGGCCGGGCAAGCGTCGACGCCACGTCATCATTGACGCTCAAGGCTACCGCGCCCGGCGCGAGGAGGACCTTGCAACGCTTGCTCGAGAGCTCGGCAAAAAGGCTGTCGATGAAGGAAAGATCATCACCTTCGATCCGATGAGTCCCCAAGACCGAAGGGTCGTGCACCTCGCACTCGCGAAGTTCGCCGGCGTCGTCACGAAGAGCGACGGCGAGGGCGAGCAGCGCCGTGTGCAGATCATCCCCGTCCGTCGTTGACCCAACCATTCACCCGTTCACATTGACAACCCTTACGTGGCGTGCGAAATGGCGCGCCCCCCAAAAGTTCCTCAGAGGAAGACCATGTTGACGTCGATCATCGCCAAGCTCGAGCAATCGCAACTCCGCTCGGACCTCCCCACGTTTCGCGTCGGAGACACCGTTCGAGTTCACTATAAGATCGTCGAGGGCGAGAAAGAGCGCGTCCAAGTGTTTCAGGGGATCGTGCTCAAGCGCCACCGGGCGGGTGCTCGCAGCACCTTCACCGTTCGGAAGGTGAGCTTCGGAATTGGCGTCGAGAGGATCTTTCTCGCCCACAGCCCCCGAATCGAGCGCATCGAGATCGTATCCAAGGGCATCGTCCGTCGCAGCCGGCTGTTCTATCTACGCGATCTCGCGGGCAAGGCCGCGCGCGTCCGAGATGAGAAGGACGCCTGAGTCAGGGCGCTCCTCGAGCCTTCGTTGCAAAGGGTGCTATCGCGCCCTTTGCGCCTTTTTGGAGCACGCTCTTTGGCTGTGACGGGAGTTTCGACCTCGCGAGCCCCTGCGCAGGCGTAACTCCACCGCAAAACCTGCTGGATACGACTGGCTTTCGCTAAGCACTTGATCCAAGTCGTTCCAAAGTGGGTATCCTATCGATCGCTCTCCCGACGTCAGGACCACGCGTCAGAAGGACCTCCGATGATCTGCCCCCGTTGCAGTGCGCCCAATTCACCATCCGATAAGTTCTGTGCAGTGTGTGCTTCTCCTCTCGCTGGGGGAGCACCTGCTTACGGTGCACCACCGGGTTTCCCGAATTCACCCAACATGATGCCGGGTATGGGTGGCCCGCCGGGTATGGGTGGCCCGCCCGGCATGGGTGGCCCGCCTGGCATGGGTGGTCCGCCTGGCATGGGTGGCCCGCCTGGCATGGGTGGCCCGCCTGGCATGGGTGGCCCGCCTGGCATGGGTGGCCCGCCCGGCATGGGCATGGGTTTTCCCCCGCCGAACCAATTTGGCGGCGGTGGGGGTTACGATCCTCCCCCCGGCTTTGGCGGTCCGCCAATGCCGCAGCCAGGCTTTCAGCAGTTCGACCAAGGCATGATGGGTGGCCCACAAGGCCAGATGAACCCAGGAATGATGGGTGGTCCGCAAGGTATGCCAGGGATGGGCATGGGAGGGCCTCCTGGCATGCCCGGGATGGGCGCGCCGCCGCCTCACCCGGGGTATCCTCCGCAGCCCGGATTTCAGCCCAATGACGCGCCTGACCAGTTCGGTCAAACGGCCTTTGCCAACACGGGCGCACCTCCTCAGGTGGGGTTCAACGCTCCGCCGCCCCAAAATCCCCCGCCCTTCGATAATCGTGGCTCGGCTAACGCTGCCACTGGCGGAAAACAGAGGCGTCCGCTCGCCGGTTTCCTGGTCAGCTTTCAGGATGATGCACTAGGCAAATATTGGCCGGTGTACCAGGGAACCAATTTGGTGGGGCGTGCTGAAACGGGCCAAGAGGTGGACGTACCGATCGGGCACGGAACCACGTCGACCAACCACGCGCGAGTGGACGCGGAAGGTGGTCGATTGACGCTGAGTGATCTTGGGTCGACAAACGGCACCTTCCATAACGAAGAAGCCATCGGTTTCCAGGGCCGGCGAGAATTGCGCGACGGCGACAAGATCCGATTTGGCGGTTTCAGCGTGATCGTCATCAATGTGGCCGCTCGGGCCTAGTGCTGCACGCGGCTCACGTTCGCCCGCACTAAGCTCGCGCGCGTTAGGCGCGGGACACGCCTTGCTTCACGTCACGAGTTTCCGCGCGGAGAAGACTCGTGAGGAGACGGTGGCGACTCGTCGAGAGTTGGCTTGTCGCCGGCCGCCGTTCCTGGTCTCGTTCAACCTCTCGTAACGAAGGGGAGCGAGGCAGTACGATGCGCTCAGCCTTGCCCTCGGACACGGCTGCAGAGCTTTCTGTTTGGAGAACCGGATGAACAACGCCAATCTCAAGGGATACGCCCCCCGCCGCAGTTTCAGCCGCAGCATGTCGCACGTTTCCCTTGTGCTGGCCGCGTTCCTCGTCTCGTTGCTACTCCCAACCGCGGCAACCGCTGCGCCCGAAGGGCACATACTCCGGATCGATCCCCGTGCTAGCCAAACCGAGGGCGCACCGATCCTGACCACGGTGCTCGAGATCGTCCAGACCAAGCCGCTGAATGGAGTCGTTGGGCCGTGTACCCAGCTTGGTGGGAACGACGAACTCGATTGCATCGCCGACGGGATGGAGAGGCCCAAAGCCCTTTGGGAGCCAATCACCTTCCCCGAAGGTGGCACCATCATGTCGATCAAGCTCGATGGTGGGGAAGAGCCCCTGTCCTTTCTTTCGAAGGCCAAATGGGGTGAAAGCAGCGCCGAACCAAACGTCGGCACCGCGTGGTTGATCATGATCGACGCGGCCTCCTCAATGGGGCCGCGCTTTGACGAGGCACGTGAGGTCGCCAAGCAGTTCGTCGGTTCGATGCGCGCCAACGACATCGTCAACGTGATGTATTTCGGCGACAAGACGGTCATCTTTTCCTCGGGATGGACGAATGACAAAGCCAAGGCCGAAGCGTTCATCGTCAGTCAGGTAACGAAGCCGGCTATCCCGGGCGGACGAAACCGTCCCCTCGGACAGATCATCCAGAACGGTGCAACGGACGGCTTCAAAGAGTTGGGGAACGTTGGTCAGTCGGTCAAGGTGCCGATGCATCAGGCGATGGTGGTGCTTTCGAGCGGCGCCGCTGGGACTGATCCTTCGTCGCTCGGTCCCGGCGCGAAGTTCCTCGGTCAGTTCATGACCAAGGGTCGATTTCCCGAGGACAACATCGCGCTGCCGAAGATGCCAGTGCCGGTGATCTCGGTTTGGTTTCCCTCCAAGCAGATGGAGGAGCTCTTCGAGAACTCGCGCGCCTTCATGGAGAACCTCGCCAACACCGAAATCGGCGGGTACTTCACGGTGCTGCGCGAAGGAGGCACCGCTCGTGGCGAGCGGATCGTCAAAGCCGTCCGAACTCGCTTTGACAACATGTGGATCGTGAAGTGGCAAATGTCCTGCGTCGCAGCATCGACCACTCAAACATTCGCTCTCAACTTCCGCACCAGCAACCTGACCATCGCTGGCGACGGCACCTATCAAGATGTGCCTGTTGGCATCGACCCCTCGACTTGGCCTTTGGACATCGATTTCAAGGCAACCGAGGAGGCAGCTGAGAAGAAGCCGCTTCACAGCGGTGGCGAGGTCACCATCTACGGCAACTTCTGCTGGGGTGGAAAAAAGGAACGCGCCGAACTCTACCTGCTTCCAAAGAGCCAAGAAGTTCCAACGACGCTCGAGGGTGGCACGCTAGAGGAGGCAAAGGACGCACAGCAACAACTCGTTAAGCAGGGACTAAAGGCACGTGTGATTGAAGCTGGCGACAGCTCGGTGACGTTTGAGCTTCCTGACAACGAGAAGTTCCTCAGTGGAAAAGGCGAGAAGCTGACGGCAAGGTTGGTCCTTCATGACCAGGCCACCAAGCGCACGAGCCCGTTCATCAAGGACAAGATCCTGACGCTCCGAGCCCAGAACAAACCAGTGAACTACTTCCTGGTTGGCGGGATCGCGTTTGGCGGGCTGGTTTTGATTCTTCTGGTCGTCTCAGCGTTCCGCGGGGGTGGCAGGAAGCGAGGTGGCTCATCTCCTGCAGCGCCGCCTCCTCGGCCTAACGCTCCCCCTGCCCCCTCCCCCATGCAACAAGCACCGAGGCCGATGACACCTGGCCCCGCGTTCGTTCAGCGCGCGACACTGAGCGGCAATGCTGGGATCTTCACGGTATTGCCTGGTGTCGAGATGAAGGCCGGTCGCGACGGAGCGTTGTGCCAAATCCTTTTGAGCGAGCCACGGGTTAGCGGGACGCACTCCTCCTTGAAGATCGACCAGGGCCAGTTGTACGTTCGTGACGACAACTCCAACAACGGCACCACGCTCAATAACCAGCGCGTCAATCCAGGCGTGTGGACTCCAGTGCCCAACGGCTCGTCGATCAAGTTCGGGCCGATCGAGTTCGCCGTAAGCTTGGAGTAGCGCGGCCCTTCGCATGTCTTCCCCGGTCAAATCCCTCGAACTGAAACTTGAGGTCGCTCAGCTGAGCGATCCAGGCCGGGATCCGAACAAGCAGGTCAATGAAGACTCCTGCGGTCACGCCATAACCAAGTTTGGCCACCTGTGCGTGTTGTGCGACGGCATGGGCGGCCACTACGGTGGACAAGAGGCTAGCCGTCGGGCGATCACGACGATCTTTGAGCAGATTGATCTAGCTCCTGCAACGACCTCTGCGACCGCGCTCAAGTTTGCGGTCGAGGTCGCCGCCCGGCGCGTCTACGAGTTGGGAGGCCCGCCCGACAACAAGATTCGGCCAGGCTCCACCGTCGTTGCCATGCTGTTCAGCGACGCTGGCGTGGACGTAGCGCACGTTGGTGACAGCCGTGCGTATGTGATTCGCTCTGGCCAGATCTACCCGCTCACACGCGATCACTCGATGGTGCAGGCGATGATCGACGCTGGGTTCATCACTGAAGAGCAAGGGATTGGGCACCCCGACGCCAACAAAATCACGAGGGCGCTCGGAATGAAGCCAGAGGTGGACGTCGAGCTTCGGCCCGAGCCGATGGAGCTTTTCCCGGGGGACCTGTTGCTCACCGCAAGCGACGGACTCACGGATCTAGCGCTGCCAAAGGACATCCTGGGTGCAACTCGCCAGGCGCTGGCATCGGGTGGTCTCGAGCACGGCTGCGAGCAACTGGTCCGAATGGCTAACGACCGCGGCGGGCACGACAACATTACGGTGCAGTTGGTCAGAGTCATCGGGACCGCTGCCCAACGCACTCGCACTGGCGCCACCCAGGTTGGTGCGATGCAAACGACCGTACATGATGCGGGCGCCTCACCGAACGGCCAGCCGCTCGCGCACCAACAGCCCGCCCCCATAGCTGCAACGCCGTACCCAGCCGCTGTTGCACAGCGCGGCGACGCAGCGCCCCACTCGATGAGCGGTCATCAGCTCACCCATCACACGCCTCCGCAGCCTGCTGTCGATACGGTGTTGGGTCGAGGGCACCACGAGACGATTCCGATGCAGCCGGCCGCGACGGCGCATGATGGGACCAACCGAAACTCGAGCGCAGCGTACTCGGGGCACCCGTCCGCACACGCTGGTGCCCCGGGACACGGGCCACAAGGGACGCTCCCCCTGGCGAATAGGCCGCAAGGGCAGCAGAACATGGCCGCCTTCAGAGCTGATGGCGTGGGAGCGTTGGGCTTGCCCCCAACTGCCGCAAGGCCGGACATGCGTAGGCCGGCGCCAACGCCCCACGACGCTGGTGGGTGGCAACGGCCCGGAGGGCCCTCGGCTGCGGGTGTCGAGTCCGTACCCGGCCGAAGCGGGGGCCGAGTGCTTTTCATGGCACTGGCCATAAGCTTCATCGTCGCGGTGGTGGCGATCGCGCTCGCGTGGCTCTTCTTCATTCGCTGAAGCATCCTTCGGCCATCGAGCGGCAGCCCGCCACAAGCCGGCCTGCCACAATGCGGAGCGCTCCACCCGTGACGGGTATGTGAAACACGCCCAACGTCCGCAGGTTTTCCGCTAACGTGTGCCGGCGTCATGATCCCCGGCTTCGGCAAGCAAAACATCTCGATTGGTAGCAGCCCCCAATGTGACGTCGTGATGTCCGCTCCGGGCATCGCTCCGGAGCATGCACGCCTCGTTCACCAAGGCGGCGGAAAGCTGGTCTTCATTCCAAGCGTTCCCAACGCGTTCGTGCAAGTGCACCAGGGACCGCAAGGCGGCATCACTCAGCCTCGACCGCTGCAACCAGGGGAGCAGGTCCCTTTCGATTTTCGCACGGCGTTCTCGATCGCGAACGTCAGCGTCCCGCTGAGCCACCCCAGCATCGTGATGATGATCATGGCGGTGGGTCAGGCCCAAGCCCCCCGCGGCCACCTGATCGTTGGCCGCGATCCGACACGAGCGTCCCTCGTCATTCAGCATCCCAGCGTTTCGAGTCAGCACGCAACCGTGATGCTCGACCGCATGATGGTGCTCGACCACGGTTCAACCAGCGGCACCTTTCTTGGTCAAAACCGCGCCAAGATCGCGCCGAACGCTCCCTCCCCACTCGACCCCAACGGTGTCGTCGCCTTTGGTCCCGTACCCGTGCCTGCCGGCCTGCTCGGCCAACTCGCGCAAGCGTTTGCGGGTGGGCCTGCAGCAGCCCAAGCCGCCCTTGAGACCAACGCCTACTTGCAGGGCCAGGCGCCAGGCGCCCAGCCATCGATGCAGCAGCCGATGCCGCAGCAGCCGATGCCCTCACTACAAATGCAACAGGGGCAGGCCCAGAATCCGAACAAGGCAACAGCCGCAATGAGCTTGGCGCAAGCTCAACAGCTCGCGGCAGCGATGCCAGCGGGCCAACAACCTGCTGGCGCTTCTCCGCCGGCCGGGATGCCCGCAAAAAAGAACAAGACCATCCTTGGACAGCTCGATTTTGCGGCTGGCCAAAAACCTGTACGAACCATCGGGCGAACTCCCGACAACGACATCACCATTTCGCATCCGCAGGTTTCCAGCCGGCACGCGCTCCTGCATCAAATCACCGGCCAGCTCTACATCGAGGATCGCGGTAGCGGCAACGGTACCTACGTTCGCGGGCAGCGCATCCCACCCGGTCAGAAGATCGCCGTTCAGAGCGGAGAAAAGATCTACGTCGGGCCGATGCCGCTGCAGATCGAAATATCTGCGACAGGCGCGGCAGAGGTGGTGCAGGAGGAGTACGCGCTCGAGCGCTGGGCGGGAAAGCCCCTCTACGAGATCGAGGCTTGGAGCTTGGTGCTGCAGGTCCCCGACCGCGACAACCGCGGCGAGATGAAGACGTTGCTCGACAACGTCTCCTTCAAAGCTCTGCCCGGCGACATGATCGCGCTGATGGGCCCTTCCGGTGCCGGCAAGACCACGCTCTTGCTCGCGCTGAACGGCTACCTCCCGCCCACGAGCGGCATCGTTCGCATCAACGGTGAAGATCTCTACAACATCTACGACACGCTGCGCGGCTCGATCGGTTACGTGCCGCAGGACGACCTCGTACATCCCGAGCTGACGGTTCATGAGGCGGTGCGGTACAGCGCCAAGTTCCGGCTACCGCCGGACTACTCCGACGCCGAAATCGAGCAGCGGGTCGAGCAGACGTTGAAGGACCTCGGCCTGGATGGCGTTGCCAATCTGCAGATCGGCAAGCCCGAAAAGAAGACGCTCTCGGGCGGTCAGCGCAAACGCGTCAACATCGCCCTCGAGCTCGTTACCGATCCGGTCATCGTTTTCCTCGATGAGCCGACGAGCGGGCTTGCCGCCGACGACACCACCGCGCTGATCGAGCTGCTCGCCAACCTGACGAAGGCAACCGGCAAGACGATCATCATGACGATCCATCAGCCGGCGAAGGACGAGTTTGAGAAGTTCAGTCACTGTTTGATCATGGGCTACGGCGGCATCCCGATGTTCTTCGGGCCGACCTCGCCCGACGCCTATCGCTTCTTCGGCAGCCAACGAGACAAGAGCAAACCCGAGCTCGACAATCCGCGTGACATGTTCGACATGTTGGCCGTTCGCGAGCGGCCAATTTTCGAGCGGATACGAGCGCAGAACCCCTCTGCTTCTCGGCAGGAGGCCAGGAAGGTCGCCGCGCTCGAGTGGCGTGCTGAGTTCTTCACCGATCAGAACCCGACCTTCCGCCGGATGTACTCCGGCCGGCGGGAGATAGGCTCGGGTACCGCTCCACATGGTGTGCCTCCTGGCCGCCAACAAACGAGCGGGCAGCTGGGCCTGCTGCTCTCGCGCTACTTCAAATGCAAGGTCCGGGACACTGGCGGCATCATCATCATGTTTGCGCAGGCGCCGATCATAGGGCTCTTGCTCTACATGGTCTTTGGCGGCCAGGACGACGCGGTGCCTGGCTGGTGTTTGGGAGCCTTGCAGGAGCTTTCCAAACGAGAGACCAAAGGCGTGCAGATCGAGGCTGGCGCCGAGGTGCTCAAGAACATGACGCAGACCTCGGACTACACGGCGGCGATTTTCTTCCTGGTGGTCTCAGCGATTTGGTTCGGTACCTCCAACGCGGCTCGTGAAATCGTCAGTGAACGCGCGATCTACATGCGCGAGCGGATGGTGAACCTCGGCCTCTTCAACTACGTCTTCTCGAAGTTCATCCTGCTGGCGTTCTTCTGCATCGTGCAATGCTCGATGATCCTCGCGATCGTCTTCTTTGGCTTGAAGTTACCTGGGGGGATGCCCGTCTTCGGTCAAATGTTGGGGGCTCTGGTCTCCACCTCTTTGGTGGCGACGGCGATTGGCCTTTTGCTGTCCACCTCCGTTGAATCCAGCGAAGCGGCGATGGCGCTCACTCCCATCGCCCTCATTCCCCAGGTCATTCTTGGGGGATTGATGGTACCGATGACAAGCGTCCCTAAGCTGAAGCTGCTATTCAACGTCGTCCCGGCGCGCTGGGGATTCGAGGCTGCCATTGCCCCCAATCGGATGGCCTTGGAAGGAGATCCAGCTTGGACTGTGGACCTCCAAATGCGAGACCCAGTCAGTTCCCCCGCGGACTTTGTCGAGAACGGTGACTTCAAATGCGCCACAGCGCAGCTTGCAGCAGAGAACTTGAAGGGCTCATGGGGCTTCGAAAACTACGAAGTGGTTTGGATGCCTTACGCGGTGCTTGCAGTCTTCATGGTCTTGGTCTTGATCACCCTGTGCGTGCTCCTCAAACGTCGCGATCCGGTGTAGAAGGGAATCGCCAGATGGTTCAAAAGCGGGCAATCCTGGGGGGGACTGCGGTTGCCTGCGCGCTTGCCTGGCCGTTGGCCGCAAGTGCGCAAGACGGTGTGCCTCGCGGCGATACCGGCATCATCAAGCAGGAGCAGAAACCGACAGAGGCTCCCGCAGACCTGAGCGCCAGGGCGCGCTTGCGGCAGTATGTAGCGCCCAAGCACCCAGAAAACGCCTTGGACCGCGAGGCGCAGGTCATCCTGATCCTCAGCATCAGCGCCGAGGGCGCAGTTACCAACGCCACGGTGGATACAGGGGCTGGGGACGGCTTTGATGAGGCTGCACTCGAGGCAGGTCGGCAGCTGATCTGGGACCCAGAACGAGACGCGTCCGGCAAGCCGGTGCCCTCCAAACTCAAGTTCAGGTTCACCTTCTCACTCAAGGCCAAAGAGCCAGAGCCGGATCCGGCCGAAGAGGTCCCGGTCGAGAAAGAGGGGCTCTCAGGCGTGGTCCTCGGGACCTCCGACGACGCGAGCAACGCGGAAGAGGTAGGGGTGGCCGGTGCTCGCGTGGTGCTTTCGCCGAAGACAGCTGGGGAGCAACGCACTGTCACCACCGATGCCGAAGGCCGCTTCGACTTCGGGGACGTGGTGCCGGGCCAGTACAACGTGGAGATCATCGCCGAGGGCTTCGGCAAAACCACCCTGGTGGAAGAGATCACGGAAGGAGCCCGCAGCACCGTCAAATACCGTGTGTACGTCGCGAGTGGCGGGCTCGAGGTCACCATTCGCGGACAGCGCCCACCGCGCGAGGTGGTCAAGCGCACGATCACCAGGCGCGAGATCGACCGCGTTCCCGGCACCAACGGCGACGCGCTGAAGTCGCTGCAGAACCTTCCTGGCGTCGCACGGCCTCCGGGCATCGCCGGCATCTTGCTCGTCCGCGGCTCAGGTCCGGCGGACACGCAGACCTTCATCGACGGGTCGGTCGTCCCGTTGATCTACCACTTCGGCGGTCTGTCGAGCGTGGTCCCAACCGAGATCCTGGAGAAGATCGACTTCTATCCCGGTAACTTCGGTGCAGAGTACGGCCGTGTGACCGGCGGTATCGTGGATGTCGGCATTCGTTCGCCCAAGGACGACGGCTACCACGGCGTCGCGCAGGTGGACTTGATTGACGCGCGTGGCCTGGTCGAGGGCCCCATCCCTCTGCTCGAGGGTTGGACCTTCATGGCGTCAGGACGCCGCAGCTATATCGATGCCTGGCTCGGGCCGACCTTAGAGGCGGCTGGCGCGTCGGTTACGCAAGCCCCCGTCTACTACGACTACCAACTGTTCATCGAGCACAACTCCGCCGACGTCGGTCGCTTTCGGATTGGCTTCTTCGGTAGTGATGACGCGCTCGAGCTGTTGGTTTCGGACCCGGCCCCGGGAGAGCCTGCGCTCTCCGGCAACGTTGGACTCCATACGGCGTTTCAGCGCGTGCAGTTCCTGTGGGAGAAAGAGTTCGAGCGGGACTCCTTCCGCAGCGTGTTGGCCTTCGGGCACGACGACATTGGCTTCAGCCTCGGACCGCTCTACTTCTTCCTCGATTCCTTTAGCGTGACGACTCGCTTCGAGCACAGCCATCGGGTGAGCAAGGAGCTCAAGATCAACACCGGCTTGGACGTGTTCAGCGCCTACGCCGACGTCCGCTTGCGCTTCCCACAAAGCAACTCCCGCCCGGGTGAACCAGCGAGCCAACCCTTTTCCACAAGGCCGTTCCGCGACTTTGAAACGCAGAGCGTCGTGTGCCAGCCGGGCATTTTCAGCGAGCTCGAGATCGAGCCGCTGCCGGGGATTCGCTTGGTGCCCGGCCTGCGCATCGACGACTCCACCTACAACAACGAGATCACGCTGAGCCCGCGCTTCTCCGGTCGCTTTGGTCTAGCCCGTGAGTTCCCAAAGACCACGCTGAAGACGGGCGTTGGCGTTTACCACCAGCCGCCCGCCTTCCAACAAGCCATCGCTCCCATCGGAACACCTTCGGTGCGATCGAACCGGGCGATTCACTATGCCCTCGGCATGGAGCAAGACCTCACGCAGCAGCTCGATGTGTCGCTCGAGGGCTTCGTGAAGCAGCTGGACAACGTCGTGATTGGCAACGCCTCCACCGCGAGTTCGGGCAACATCTTCTACGACAACCGTTCGCTCGGTTATGCGGCAGGCGGAGAGCTGCTCTTGCGTTACAAGCCCGATGACAGGTTCTTTGGTTGGCTCGCCTACACGCTCTCTCGCAGCGTCCGCCAAACCGAGCCCGGCGAGCCGGAGGTGCCCGTCCCCTTCGACCAAACGCACATTCTCACGGTACTCGGCAGCTATCAGCTCGGGCACGGCTGGGAGATTGGTGGGCGCTTCCGTTTCATCTCAGGCAACCTGATCGATCCGACCGTTTGCAACCCACTCTCGCAAGGTTGCGACCCCAACCGGACCAACTCGCTCTACTACGCGCCCTCCGGTTCGTACGTCCAAATTCCGCTTGGTAACAACACCGAGCGCCTGCCGCCGTTTCACGCGCTCGACATCCGCGTCGACAAGAAATGGAAGTTCGACGGTTGGTCGCTAGCGGCTTACCTCGACGTGCAAAACGTCTACAACAACCAGAACACCGAGGCGGTGGGGTACAACTTCAACTTCACCGCCCGCAACTTCGTCAACGGCTTGCCCATCTTGCCCAGCCTTGGAATTCGGGGAGACTTCGGCGAATGACCGCAAAGAGCTCACGCCTTACGGGTACCGGTCGACGCAGCCGCTCTCTTCGGAGGTTGGCCTTGGCGACGCTGATGCTGACGCCCGCGCTGGGTACGTTGGTCGCACAAGCCTGTGCTACCTCCTTTGACCCGCCAAGCGCGGTGAGCACGCTGCGCATCATCGCGGTTGAGACGGATCTTCCGTACGCCCTTCCCGGGGACACGGTGAACTTCAACATGATCCTCGCCGATGGTCGCGGCGAGGACACCAACCCCAACCCCGTCAATACGCTTTGGTTGGGCGGTTGTTACAACCCGACCGGCGGCCAATACTTCGGGTGTTACCAGTCGCTCGCTGAAGTGTTCGGCGCTCTCGCTGAGGGCGGCGCACCACCGCCGGGTACGGTCGGCGGCGGGCCGGGCATCACCCAATTCGGGCTCGCCATTCCGGAGGACATTTTGGACGAGGTGCCCGAGCCCAACTTTGGTTCGAAGGTCGGCACGGCGTTCTTGTTCTTCGTGGCCTGTGACGGAGAAATCCGACCAACGATCGATGCGGAAGACCCAAGCGCCTCCTCGTTTCCCATCGGCTGCTTCGATTCGAACGGTGTGCAGCTCGGTCCCGAGGCATTCGTTCCGGGCTATACGCAGATCTTCGTATTCGAAGACGGCCGGACGAACGCCAATCCGGAAGTGCGTGGCCTGCAAGTCGACGGCGAGACGCTGCCTGCCGATGAGGTGCTTTCGGTCGAGACCTGCCCCATCACCCTTGAAGAGCGCCAGAAGTCCGGGTGTGCGGCGCGGGATGAGTTCACCGAGTGCGGCGCGTTGGAAATCGATGTCGAAGTGCCGGAAGAAGCGGCCGAAGAAGATCCGGGCGCAACCGACATTGACGGCAACCAGCTGTCCGAGGTGCTCTGGGTCTCCTACTTCGCCACCGCCGGCCAGTTTGAAAACGATCTGAAGCTGGTGTCGGACGCGTCGACAGGCTTGGTAGCGGATCGGTCGACGCGTTGGGTGGCTCCGGACGAGCCGGGCCTCTATTCGATCTGGGCGGTGGTACGCGACAACCGCGGCGGCAGCCGAACGGTCACGCACTTCGTTCAGGTTCAGGAGCCTTGAGCTCGGGGTCGCTCGACGTAAGTCGAGCGACCGGAAGCGAGGCCGCCAGCTCTGACGGCGGTGGAAGTGACGGGGTTGGGAGGCTCGAGCGCCGTGCTTTACGTGCGAGCAGCGCGTCTCGTTCAACCGACAGACCGCGGAGACAGGAGAGCACCAAGTCGAACTTCTCTTCGGCTATGTCGTCGAGATCGCGGTGCTCGAGGACGAGCGCAACGGAGTCACTGGCCGACGTGATTGCATAGCTCCGCAGGGCACCCGAGAGCGCCGCTCCTCCGAGCACCAGCTGCCCAGGCCCAAAGGTACCGCTGAGCTCGGGACTGACCCGGCGCTGTACCTCGAGAGCGCCTTGCATCACGATGAAGAGCTTGTCGCTCTGTGCCCCGGGCGGAGCAACCAACTGACCGCGCTCCACCCGAAGCAAGCTCGCCCGCTTGGCCAGCTCAACCAAGGAATCAACCCGCGCCTGCTCAAACAAGACGGGAGATCGCAAGGCCGCGATTCGATAGATCATCGCGGCGTCAGAAAACGGCGCGCGTGTACTCCGCTCGAACACCGACTGATTGGCGAGGCTCAACATCATCTCGTGGAGCCCCTGACTCACACGCCGTCGTGTGCTGGTGGTGTACTCGGGGTGGTCCTCGGTCAGCTCGAGCCACTGAGCGTACGGAAGCTCGAGCAGATGGCAGTCGCTGGTCGCGCGCGCGGTACGCGCACGGCGCCTGCCAATGTTCAGGTCGAGCATGCCGACGATCGAACCGGGGCCGAAAACGATTGGTTCCTCTTCGTCCTCGCCAAACATGGCGAGCTCGCCTGAGACGATGAAATGAGCCGTCTTCGGCTGCTCTCCCCGCTCGAAGATGATGTCTCCTGCCTTGGCGTAGACGTCCTTGAGGACGTTCGCGAGACGTCGAGAAAGCTCAGGGGACGGCGCGGTTGGTGAGAAGGCGTTGAGAAACAACTCACGCTCGATCTGCGCCTTCTTCTCGCTCGCTCGCTGCCCTGTCTCGTCATGCACGGGCCACCTCGTGGGTCCAATCATCTGTCGCGAGTGCGACGACCTCAGGTCTTGTCGACCGCGTTTGGGTGATGAGCTCGGCCAGGATGCCCTCACGCGTCGATCGGGCGCAAGCCAGAGCGAGCGCCGCGAGCAGTGGCTCTCCGTCAGTGATCAGGGCGGCAAGCGTGGCTTCTGCGGAGGGCAATTCAGCCGGAAGTTGCCGCACGGCCCGACCCCGACGAACCCGCTCCTCCGGCTCGAGGTCGTCGGCAATCACACGCAACAGATCACGGATCTTCGCCTCGCCGAGCGTGAGTGCATCGAGAAACTCCATCGCTGTCGCGCGCGCTCGCTTGTCTCCGCGCACCACGGCGTCAAAGACGGGCCGAATGTCCTCGTTGCGGTTGGCCAGCTGCAAGTAGCGAAAGGCTCGTTCGAGAAGACTGCCCGAGCGGTCCGAAAGCAGCCCCTCGAGTAGCGACAGGGAGACCTGGTCCTCGAAGGTCAACCCACGCGCGCCTTTGATGCTGAGTCTGACGTCGAGCAACGCCAGGTAGTCGGTAAGGTGCCGCTCCAACATTCGTTCACAGAGGGCGCGGTCGATGCGGAGCCGCACGCCAGCAACGTTGCTATCCGCGGAGAGACGGCCAAGAGCACGCAAGACGCGGTGGGAGAGCAACGAATCCTCTTCCTCGAGATGCTGCACCAAGAGATCAACCACGGCTTGCGTACCAAAGGACGCAAGTGCGAGCGGAGCCTCTCGACGAAGTGCGATCGGCTGACTCTTGTCGCGCAAAGCGGCCGCCACAACCGCCTCGCCGTCGGACCCGAACGAGACCAGGGCCTCACGCGCGGAGTCACGCACCTCACGCACCTCCAAGAGCTGCACCAACAGCTTGGCGAACTCGGTCGCGCCCGTGCGACGAATGGCGTGTGCCATCGCGCTGCCCGCGTGTTTGACGACCTGCGGCTGAGCAGCCAAAACGTGCATCGTTGGCTGCCAATGCGAGTCTCCGTATTCAGCGATGACTTGCACCAAGGCCGCTTTTGCTTGCGTGCCCTCGACTGACTCCAGGATCTGCCGCACCGGCCCAGCTTCGTGCGGAGCCGATTCGAGATCGGCAAGGAAGAAGGCCGATGACGAGCTTACTCTTGGGTCGGCATCCGCGAGCGCAGACTCAGCCGCAGCTCGCCCGCCGGCTCGAGCGAGAGCCCGCACAGCGCTGGCTCGCACCCGCGCATCAGCAACGCCGAGCAGACGCTCCGCCAAAGGCATGAAGTCCCGCCGCGGTTCCTGCGCAAAGACGGTCAGCGCTCGCTCGAGTACGCGCGGCGATTCGTGGTAGAGGATCAGCGCCGGGAGCAGATTTCTCCGGCCGGAGCGCTCGATCAAATCGATGGCGGCGAGGACGTTGGCCTCCTCTACGCTGGCCAGCGATTCGAGCAGCGCACCCACCGCAGCCAGGTCGAGCTCCTGGTCTTCGCTGCCCAGTTCACCCCTGGCCAGTGCGCGTCGAAAGAGGTCGAGATAGGGCACTCGCAACCAGAGCGCGATACCGAGCCACGTGAGCGCGAGCACAGTAACCAGCAGAGCCAACACCTTCACCGTGGCGAGCCCAGCCCAGGCCAACCCGACGATCGAAAGCGCAGCAAACGCCTGCGAACCCCGACCGAACACAGTTTCCAGCAGCCGCTTGGAGCGGTCACGTACGTCGCTCGAAAGCGGGAGCAACAGGAGCTCGGAGGTAACTCGGTGCAGGGAGTGCCGCAGCGCACCGTCGGTGCCTTTCACCACAACGGTCATCGCGAAAGCCCCGGTAGCGAAGGCGCCCAACCCCCCGAGCGCCAGCAATACCGGAAAGACGATCAGCGCCGTAGTCACGCCCAGCTTGCGAACGATCGCCCCGGTGAGCAGCACTTGCACCACGAGCGAGACCGCGTTTTGCACCGCGTAGTAGGTGCCCAAAAAGGTGCCCAGCCGCGCAGGGCCAAGCGCGGCGGCGGCGGAGGACTTGAACAAGTAGTCGGCCAAGAGCACCGCGGAAACCGACACGAAGGAGAGGCCCGCGATCAGCGCGACATAGCGGTGCGAGCGCAGCAGCCGAAAGTCGTGAAGCCAGGCAAAAAATCGCGTTGGCGAGAGATCGACATCATCGATGCCCTCGGTCTGTGGGATGAAGGTGACAACCGCGGCAGCGGACAAAAACAAACCGCCGCCAACGACGATCAGCGACTCCGCGGGGATGTACCGCAGCAGCACAGCCGCTAGTGCTGCTCCCAGGGTTGCACCCAGCACACCTCCAGCAGCCATTGGGCCAAACAGCCGCTTGCCCTGTGCGACGGTGAAGAACTGACCAACGAGCAACCAAAACTGCAACGTGATCACCGTGCCGGCCACACCGCTCGCCAAGTACAAGACGAACACCATGGTTGGCGTCGCCTCACGCAGGCTGAGCAGCACCATCGAGAAAGCAACGATGCACAGGGAGGTAACCAGCCCTGCGCGGCGACCAAAACGCTTGGAGCCGACCCCCGATAAGTTGCTGGCGATAACCGCCAACAGAGCCAGTACCACGTAAACCAGCGCCAGGCGCTCCGGCGGCATCTTGGTCAGAAAGAGCGTATCGCGTGCGGTTTCAAGCAGCGTGTGGCTCGCCGTGATCAGCGCAAGGATGCCACTCATCAGCACGAGCCCGCGCTTTTCCCCAGCGCGGATATCGATCAACCCCAATGCCACGCTGCATCCTAGTCCAGCCAGCTGACGCTAGCCATCGAGCGATACAGCGGACGTTTGCGCATTCCACCGAAGGTGGATGGAGCGACTTCAATCTTTGCGAAGTGTGAATGTCGACAGATTCTTGTGCGCGCCGACGAACAGAGCGTTAGAAAGGTGGGATGCGCGAGCCGGTAGCCAACCTCTCTGATCCCGGCGTCCTCCTTCGCTTGAGGCGCAGCGTTTGGATGTTCGGCCTTTCGCTCGCGGCTACCGCGCTGATGGCAGGTTTACAGGTGCGCCCGCTTTGGTTCGTTGCGCTGGCCGTGCCCTTCTATCTCGCGTTTCACCTTTCGTTTCAGGCCTTATTCAAGACCTGAGTGTTCATGGCCGCGCAAGGTATGCGCGACTTAGGCGATGGCTACGAGAAGATCGCCAACGCCGCGGTGGCAGAGAGCATTCGCGCGCGCGGTAGCTTCATCAACCGTGTCGTGTTCGCCTGCACGGTGGTGGCAACCTCGCTGATCGTTCTCGCCCGCGTCGTATGAAGAGCGAGCGAGAACGTTCGCGACGCATCGTCAGGTCTTGCTTGGTGCCGTAACCGGAACGAAGGTCCCTTGCACGACTCGCTCTTTGCCCTTGGGAACCGCCCCTGGGTAGAGCGTGACCTTGGCTTCGCCGATCATCTGACCGCGACTAGCGACCCACTCGGTTCGCTCGGTTACCCACTCGGCGACGGCGGTCTTCACCTCCTCGGTGATCTCACGCTGATCGAGCGGATCGGTCTTTTGAAGATCGGGCATATCGAAGCGATAGCGCACCTCCATCGGACGGTCCGGAGAGGCTTCCTTCGCCTCCCCGCGCAAGCGAGCTGCGTCGGCTTCCATCTCGCGACGGCGCGCTTCCGCTCGCTCAGCCTTGAGCGCGGCCTCTTTGTCATCGAGCGCCTTGACCTTGAGCGCTTCCTGCGCCGAGAAGGGCCGCATGGCTTGCTTCATGCGGTCATTCTCCTCGCGCGTCAGCCCCTCGAACACCACGCCGAGGATCTCAACTCCCTCGGGTCGCTCCGCGAGCCATCCACACGCAGCATCTACCGACTCACACTCATGGGTCTTCGGCTCTCCGGTATCGAGATCACGAAGCCGCAACATGACCTTGGACATGGGCGCATCATCGCGCGCCGCGACCAGCTTGAATACTAGAATGTCCGATGGTCATCCGCCGAAGGCGGATGCAGCAAGCACAATGACTCGTGCCCTCTTCGACAAGGACGGCCGAAGGCCCCTTGGGACTTTGAACTTGGCACGAGTCATTCGGAGCGCAGCGCGCGAGCCGCTGGCAGCGAGAGTCGGCCGCTGGCGAGTCGTTCTTCGATCGTGGGGTCTTCGGCGAGCGCGCCCTCGACCTCGATCAGCGCCGGCAAGTAAGCGACTTCGCGGCCCAAGCCGCCCCCGCGAAAAGCCCGGCACAGCGCCCTGACCACGATCTCGGTCGGCTGTGCACCATCGTCGAGTTGCTCAATCGCCTGCTCGAAGGGAAGCCCATCGTGAGCCAAACGGCCAGCCCGATGCCGGAGCGCAAGCTCGAGCGCACGCGCTTCGCCCAGAAAGCCGCTCCTTCGCTCGAGCAGCAATGCAAAGCCTTCTTGTGCGTCGGAGCCGCGGGCACTGCCGATGACTCCAAGCAGGAAGGCCTGGTTCTTCGCGCGCAGCATCGGTCGAACATGCCCATCGAGTTCGTGTTTCACGGTGCGCTCGACGTCCACCGTCGAGATCCGTCGGCCTGCAGCGATCTGCACGAAGCCATCCCCTACGGCCGCCAAAGGAACCAACTGACGACTGCAAACGACCCGCACCTCGAGCCGAGCCTCAGCGATGGCACGGCGCATCCGCGAGACCAGCGAGCGCGAGTCGGCCTCATCATCCGAAAGGACCGTGGCTGACTCAGTCAGGCCGTGAGCCAGCGGCGGAGGCTGTTCACACCAAGCGCTGGCCAGAGCATCGCTCTCCCGGAGCAGCGGCTCACGCACGGGCTGGCCGTTGGGGCTGTCCTGATAGCGCCTGCGCGCCAAACGCGAAAACTCGGGGCAGCCACGAGCCTCGGCGAGCTGCGCCTCGAGCAGCAGTTCAGCGGCCCGCTCAGCCAGCGCCCGCTCTTTGGCGGCTGCGAGTTGTTGTTCAGCCTGCTCGAGTTCGGCCCGCACCTCGGACAAGTTGGGCGGCTCGGTCGCATAGCGGAACTCGAGGCGACGCTTCCCAACGCTGGGAAGCCCGGCTAGCCGAGCCACCTCGTGCTCGAAGTTCGATGGGCTGACCGTCGCAAGTAGCGCGATTCTCCGCGGCGCGGAGATCAGTACACGCAGCGCTTCCTGCGGCGTCACGGAGCGCTAGCTGACCGCTCGGAGGCCGATCGCCCAAGGTACAAGCCCAACGGTTGGGGAGCTTGCTCCTTCTCGTTACCCTCACAGCCAGCCTGCGGATGTCCCTGCAGATAACTCTCGAAGCCGCGCATCAAAGCCTGATGCAACCGGTGCCCCACCCAGGCGCCGCCGGGCTCGGAGAAGTGAATCTGGTCGGGCAAAGCTTGGCTGCGACGAATGAACTTCATCATCGAGGTGGGCCCCCCCATGGCGTGGAGCAGGTCCCAAAAGCCAACGCTAACTTCCGAAGCCAGAGCTTTGCGCTGTTCACCGATCTTGAGCAGCGGACGAGTCGCGTGCGAAACGCCTCGATCGGGCGGCGCCACGAGCAAGAACGAAACGTCTGGGTTGGCGGCGCGGTGCCGCGCAACGACCTCTTTGACGAAGCCCACCGCTTCATCGGTTTGATAGATGTCGGCGGTTCCGGTCATCAGGATGACCAAATCGTAGCGTCGGTGCTCGAGGATGGGCGCGGCAATCACAGGATCCATCAGCACGATGCAGCGCGTGTTCATGGCTCCTACTCCGAGATTGTCGACGACCACGCCTGGGGTCGTTCGCTCGATGGCGCTACCTAGAAAGCGGACATAGTGAGGCGAACGGACGACCGAGTCGAACGCGTGCGGTGCGTCAGGGACCTCGATGCGGTAGGCCGCTGCGGCTCGCTCGGATGCCTCACTTTCGAGCTTGGCTTGGGACACTCCGTCGACCATCAGCTCGAAGGCGCCCCGCCGCGGGCCCTTCAAGTAGAAGACGTCGAAGCGGCTCGCGGTCCTACCGACCGGCGACTTTTCGCCAGCAGTCTTGATACGCACCTTCGATCCAGGAGAAGGACTTTCTGAGACGATGCCTGCAATGCCATAGGCACCGTCCCCGGTGGGCTTCGTGGTGATGGCAAAAGACTCGAAGGCGGCGCCAATTTCTTGAATGACGTCGATGTGGCGGTAATGGCTCCAAGGCCTGGCCAGCGCGATGAAGCCGTGACCGCCATCGCCAAACGAGGCCTGCAGCTCGCGGCGCAGCGGGCCAGCGATGAAGTCCATCGTCATGTTCGAGTCGCCGTAGATGGCGATGCGAACGTGGTCTTTGGCCTTGCCGCGCGCTACGCGGGCGAGTCGTTCGTAGAAATGCTGCAGCCCCTTGCCGGTAGGATCGATCAGCGGCACCTCGTCAGCCGCGATCACCGAGTTGTCGAGCGGAGGAACCTCGACCGGCAGAGCCTCGCAAACCGGCTTGGGCGGCTCAGGCGCAGTTTCGACGCGCGCGGAAGCAGAAGCCGAATGCGACGGGGCGGGTGAAACCTCGACGCGGGGCGCCTCACCACCACAAGCGCCCAAGCCGAACGCGAGGACGACCGCAGCAAGACGACAAGCGTTCCTGGCCGGACTCAGCCTCAGTGGTTCACGCGATTTCTTGAGCAGTGCACGAGTCATGCGACTGGGCCAAGCGTAGCCAGCTGGCTTCACTTGGCCCAGTTCACGGGGCTTGCCCGGCTAAGGTGCGGCAGCCGAGGGGGCAGCCGAAACCGCGGGAGCCGCTGAATCAGCAGGCTTTGCGGTGGAGTCCCCCATCATCTCGGCAAACAGATCGTCGAGTTCCTTCTTCTGCTTGTCTTCTTCCTTCTTGTCGAGGACCACCACCGGACCCTCTGCTGCTTCTGGAGACCCTGGCTCCGCCTCCGGCATGCGCGTGCCGTCGACCCCCCAGCGTTCACGATCGGCGTCGGTACAAGGCCTCGGGTTGTTCTTGTCCTCTTGCACGCACTCGAGGAGCCAGGCCTCGCGCGGGCTCGTCCCGGCGGTCTCCGCCTTGGCACGTTGCTCGGCGATCTCGCTCTCGACGGTGAAGGTGGAGAGCTTGGGGAACAAGATGAAGACCAATAGCCCAGCCGTGAGCAGCCACACGAAGGGCATCACCACGCTGTACACCTTGGTCAACGGAGCCTTGAAGCGGAAGCTCGCGATGTAGAGATTCACCCCGATCGGCGGCGAGATATAGGCGATCTCGATGTTCAACAAGAACATGACCGCGAGATAGAACGGCGAGAGGCCGAACGATGCAGCCAGCGGCATGATCAGCGGCAGCGCCACGAGCATCGCGCTGAACTCATCCATCACCACGCCGAGAATGAACAAGAAGATGTTGAGCACGATGATGAACTTCCATGCGGTGTCCATACCGTTCGCCGTGAAGTACTCGAGAATGTGCAGCGGCACGCGGTCTTGGATGACCCAGTTGGTCAAGGCCGTCGCCATCATGATGATGACCAAGATCGCGCCCGCCAGGCTCACCGACTCGCGAGCGATTCGGAAGACGTCCTTCCAAGTCAGGTCCTTGTACACGTAGACCTGGACGATCAAGATATAGAGCGCCGCGGCAGCCGAGGCCTCGTCGATGCCCATCAAGCCAGAGCCCATCCAGATCAGCACCAGGAACGGCGCCGCCAGATCCCACTTTGCCTCCCAAGCTCCTTTGATGAACTCAATCGGGTCGAAGGTTCCACGCGGGACGTTCTCGCGAATACCAACCCACATCGCGTGCGCGATGAGCACCACGGCCAGACCAGCTCCAGGCAGCGCCGTGGCCAGGTAAGCCTTGTTGATGTCGACGCCAGCGATGAACGAGTAGATGGCGACGAGCGGGCTCGGGAAGAACAGAAGGCCAATCGCGCCGGCTGCCGTAACCAACCCGAGCACGTAGCGCTCGGGGTAGCCCTGCTTGCGCAGCATCGGGTAGAGCATGCCGCCGATGGCGACGATGGTGACGCCGGAACCACCAGTCATGGTGGTGAAGAAGGCGTTAGCGAAGATACAAACGATCGCCAACCCGCCCGGGAGCCAACCGAGCAGCGCGCCTGCTGTGCGTACCAATCGGTCGGGCGTCTTCGACTCGGCCATCAGATAGCCGGCAAAGGTAAAGAGCGGGATCGTCACCAAGATCGGCGAGCCAACGAAGCGCTGCTCGTCGAGCACGTTCGGCGCCAGATACATGATGTGGCGCAGCTCCTCGCGGTCTTCGGTGAGCCAGCCGACAATCGAGATGCCGCCCATCACCGCGAACAGCGGCATCGCCATCAGCGTGAGCAGCGTGACGAACAGTGCGTAAAGCTTACCCATCACGCAGCTCCCTTCGCCGATTCGTCTTCGGTACCGGAAGTGCCTTCGCCTTCCTCCAAACTCTCATGGCGCGAGAGCACGAGCAGTAGCCGCAGCAAGAACCGAAATCCCATGATCAAGAAGCCCACCGAGAAGGTTAGGTTCATGGTGCGAACCAACTGATTGCGCGGTTGCCCATCCGGCCCAACGGCCAGCGCGATACGAGGGCTATCCAACGCGCTTTCGGAGGACTTGAGAGCTGCAATCTCCTCCTTCGTAAAGACGTCGGTGTAACCCGAGGTCTCAAGATATTGGTTCCATTGCCGCCCAGTGAACCGCCCTGGATCATCCCACTTACCGCCGCCCATGACATAGGGCGTCGCGCTGAGGTCGAAGCCAACCTGCTTGCGCCACAGGAACAGATCCTGAGAAACCAACTTGTTTACGTGCGATATCTTCGCACTCGGCGTCGCGTCAACCGGAGCATTGAAGTTGGTGATCGCGATGTACTCAAAGAAGCCCCAAGCCGCCACGGCGCAGAACGCCACCGTTGCAATCGACTGAAGCACGAACACCGGCAGCTTGAGCTTTGGATTGACGAAGCGTAGAGCGACATCGATGTTGATGTGCTTGCCGCTCGCCGCTGCCAAGCTGCCGCCGAGGAAGGCGAGCAAAATGGTGAGCCGAGTCGATACGCCGCGCAGACCACCAAACATGGTCAGCGAAGAGCCCTCTTGCAGCCAGTTCTGCAGCTGACCGAAGAACTCGACCCCGGTCGCACGCCACGAGGGTGCCATCAGCACGCCAAGCACGATAGAGCCCCCGCCGACCAAGCCCGTCGCGAGCTTTCCGAGCGCGAGCCGTTTGGCCAAGAAGGACGTGACGAGCCCGAGGACGAGAGCTCCGAAGAACGCTCGGAAGGCAAGCCCCGCGTTGCTCTGTGACTCGATCGGTTGGCTCATGCCACCGAGCGCGACCCACGCAACCATCGCGAACAAGAGCGATAGCACCACCACGATCAGCAGCCGCACCTCGAACCAAGTCCACGCTCGCTCGACGCGGGCGAAAACATTGCCCCAAGCGGCGGGAGCCTGTTTCGGCTCGGATACAGCGTCCGTGGGCGGCAGCGACTCTTTTGCTGCCTTCGCTTCCTCGGAGGGCTCAGCCTCGGAGGACTCAGCCTCGGCAGTGTCGGCCTGTTCGCCCTCGGTGGGCTGCTCGTTCTCGGCAGGCTCGGTAGCCGCCGCCGCTGGCTTGTTCGGACTTGCGTTCGAGCGCTTCTTCCCGCCCTTTTTCTTCGACATTGGGCCTGCACGATAACAGGGCTCCAGCGCTATCGGTCAATCGGAGTCTTTCGACTCTTTGCGCTCCGTGGCCGACGCAAGCTCCGGTGAGGCCGCAGCCCACGGATTGGTACTCTCGAGTTCATCCCTGGGTCCCGCAGCGGGCCTCACTTCCCAGCCATCGGACAGGCTGAGGGAGGCCTGATCAGCCCGAACCACGTCGTCGAGAGCCCCAGTCGACTCCTCGGCGAGCGGGAGACCCACCTCGAAGGCCGCCGCCTCGAGCACCATGGGCAACACCGGCGCTGGGTAGCCTGGCTGCGCAGAGAAGTCGGGTGGCGGAGCTGGCTCAGAGGCGGCGAAGCGTTGCGATGTGGGTGGATCCGAGCTTGGCTCGGCCGGGACAGGCTCTGAGCCAGCGGGCGCCTCCGACGAGAAGCCGGTCGCCTCATCGGCAAAGTCCTCGTAGGGCGAGGCGGGTGGAACCGTTTGTCTTGGAACCTCGTCGGCAAAGTCCTCGTAGGGCGAGGCGGGTGGAACCGTTTGTCTTGGAACCTCGTCGGCAACCTCAGGCACGCTGCCAGCACTGCGCGACGCGTGCTCGCGACCGCCGCCGCGCTCATCAAAGCCAAGCGAGCTCGCTGCCAGCTCAACCACGCCCAACAGATCCTTCAGCGGAATGCTGGCGGCGATCAACGCTGGCGTAGCGATGGCTAGATCTCGGTCCACAGTGAACGGCTCGTGCGGCCGCTCGCGGTGCGACGCAAAACGAGCCTCGTCGATCGCTACACGAACGTGGAGTGGCACGCGCGAATGCCAAACCGCGCCGTCGATCGCCGTACGTACGTCGAGTGCAGAGAGGATAGGCGTGCGCGGTGAGCCGTCGAGCGAGCACTTGTCGGAGAGGAACGCGCCGATGAGCCAGCCGATCAGATCTTGGTGCGGCGTCGAGTCGTCCTCCCAGGGCATGCGCCGTCGAAACAACTGGAAGAAGTCTTCTGCAGGACCGTACACAGCGAGATCCACCGGCTCAAAAGCGGCCTCGAAAACGTCGAGCCCAATGTCCCCTTCATCGAGCACCGAGTCGATCAAGGCAGACTGAAACTCGGGAGCCTTGTTGCGAGCAGCTCGTGGCGCCAGCCCGGTAAGCTGCGTGGTGATGCGTTGACGCAGATCGGGCCGTTGCTCGAGCCAGCGCATGCGCTCCGCGGAAGGATAGGCGCGCCGCAATTGTTCGGGCGTCCACCAAGGAAAGTTCATATCGCGCAGCCGCGTGAGCAACTCGGCGACCAACTGCAACGCGGATGACCTCGTCAGGTGGGCCGTGGCGAGTTGGGCGAGACGATCATCCGAGGGCAGCGGCTCCGTATGCAGAAGGTGCGTCATGGGGGCGCGATGGTAACGAACCACCATGGGCCAGTCCAACATCGGCAGCGCCGGAGAGCCCTTCTCCCGTTCTCGTGCGTGCGTTACCTTGCGCCCAGCGAAATGGCGACCGTCGACTCAAAACCCGTGGATCTTCGAAGTGACACGGTTACCCAACCCTCTGCCGCAATGCGACAAGCCATGGCAGAGGCCGAGGTGGGAGATGACGTTTACGGTGAAGATCCCAGCATTCGCGCGCTCGAGGCCCAGCTTGCCGAGCTCGTAAACAAGGAGGCCGCGCTTTTCGTACCCTCGGGCACGATGGCCAATCAACTCGCCATTGCCACCCATACCAGCCCCGGCGATGAGGTCCTCACCGCGACCGGCTCGCACTGCGTCTGGTACGAATCGGGCGCAGGGGCAGCGCTGTGGGGCGTGCAGTTCCTGGAGGTCGGGCGCACCGGCGAGATGACCCCGAACGAGCTTGCCGAGGCAGTCAGAGAGCGGGCCTATTATTCGCCCAACCCCAAGCTGCTGGTGCTCGAAAATACGCACAATCGAGGCGGGGGGTCGGTGCTCACAGCCGAAGAAACGGACATATTCGCGGCGGTAGCGCGCGAGAAGGGCCTGAGCGTTCACTTGGATGGGGCGCGCTTGTGGAACGCCGCGGCCGCGTTGGGGACCTCCCTCAGTGAGCTGACGCGTGCGACGGATACGGTCAGTCTTTGTTTCTCCAAGGGCCTCGGCGCACCGGTTGGTTCCATCCTCGTGGGGGACCGCGCACGCATCGAGAAGGCCCATCGTTTGCGCAAGATGCTCGGGGGCGGGATGCGGCAGTCGGGCGTGCTGGCTGCGGCCTGCCACTTCGCGCTGCGTGAGAACCGCGCGCGACTCAGCGAAGATCACGCGAATGCGGCGCACTTTGCCGAGCAGCTTCGAAGCGCTGGGATCGCCGTGCAAACGCCGAGGACCAACATCGTGATGGTGGACGTCCAGCAACCTGCGGCCGAGCTCGTCCGGGGCTTGCGTGAACAGGGCATCTTGCTGAGCGCTTTCGGACCGCAGCGCTTGCGCGCGGTCACCCACCTCGACGTGCAACGAGCCGACGTGGAGCGCGCGGCAGCCGCACTGATTCGGCTCGTGCAACCATGAAGCTTCGCGGGCTCTTTCGCGGCTTTGCGCTGCTTGGTCTCCTGCTTTCGGCCTGTGCTCCCAGCTACGCGGCCGGCTATCAAGCGGCCTTCGCGGAAGGGCTGCGAGCTCGCAACGCCGGGCGCTACGAGGAAGCACGCGAGGCCTTCCAACGCGCCGCGGATCTCGGGGACCGCTACAAGGATCGCGAAGAGGCTCGCATGCTCGTCGCCGACAGCCTCGAGCACCTTGGCGACATCGCCGGAGCAGAGGAAGCCTACCGCCAAGTGGTGAACGACGCGGATGGGCGCTATCAAGGCGCGCGAGCAGCCTTCGCCGTTGCGCGGCTCGTCCTCGATAGAGACGGTCTGGAGGCCGGCAACGCCGAGACGATCAAAGCCATCCGCCTGTATCCAAACAGCGGGCTCGTGCGACATGCCGTGCGTCGCCTGCTGGCGCTGGTGGAAGAACAAGGTGGTCCACGAGCGGCACTCGAATGGCTAAGTCCACTCGAACTCGAGCTGCGCGCTAGCGACTCAGGAGAAGCGGTGAGCTACGAGCTTGCCACGTTGCTCGCGCGTTGTGAGCAGAAGGCCGAGTCTGTAGACAGCCTGCTAACGCTGGCCCGTAGCCACCCCTACCCCAACGGATCGATGACCGACGACGCATACTTTGCTGCATCGCTCTTTCTCGAAGACCTAGGCCGACTCGACGAAGCGATCGCCGTGCTCGAAGAAATGTTGTCACCACAAGAAGAGGCCTACAACGGCTCGAGCTACGATCGACCGCGCTGGCCCGCTGCGGCATACCGCTTAGGCGTTCTTCAGCGCGACAAAAAACAGGATGTGGACGCAGCGATTCGCGCCTTCTGGCGCGTCTACGATCGACATCGCACGTCGCGCGTAACCGATGATGCGCTGTTTGAGGTGGCGCGCCTCGAGGCCGGCCGAGGAGCGGAGGACAAAGCCTGCGCTGCGATCGAAACGCTGCGCAATGAAAACGCCGACTCCAAGTTCCTTCGCTGCGGGCACTTCGTATGCAAGCGCGAACAAGAGAGCGCTCGCGTGTGTTCGAGTGACGTACTTCGCAAGCTCGGACTCGATCCGGACACCGTTTGGGAGTCGCGCTAAGTGACGCCCAAAGAGATCGAACAGGCGCTGCTCTCGCGGAACGCTGGCGTCGTTTTTCTGCCGGAGCGCTTGGTTCGGCGCATCATCAAAGAGCACCGCCAAATCGGCGGGGTGGGCTTTCAAGTCCCACACAGCCACGCCTACTCGCTGCCCGCGTGGGCGCTGAAGAAGATCGCCTCGGCCGAGGAGTTGGGGGACCTTCCGCACGACGAGCACGTGTTGGTGCTGCCCCACGTCGAATCGATCGACGACGACGAGGGCGCGTTGGTCGCAGTTTGGCGCGCGGCCTTCCACGCAGCCATTCACCGCACGCTGGAGGCACGGGTGATGGCGGGCGAGCTGACTCCAGCGGCAGTGCGTGCGCGCGTCCACGCCCTCGGCCAAACCGAATTCGACGAGATCCGCTACGTGCTCAAGCAGGATGATCTGCTGCTTCCGCCGCACGACGACACCGAAACGTACTTGGAGTTCGCGGCGACCTACCTCGAGCAAAAGTACTTTGCGCCGGACCTGCTGGTACGCACCTTCCCAGGCGTTCGCGATCAGCAGGTCACCGTCGACCAAACCTTGGCGCGCGATCTGGATCCGGAGGCGCTGCTCGAGGCTTGTCGGCCGAATGGCGCCCCCTCCACCTCGGAACTTTGGGCGCGTACCACCATCCCCCCCAATTCGCACCCAGCGCCGTCGCCTCTGCTCGCACACAGCCTGCGCGACGCCGTGGACCCGAGCGCTGACGTCGCCCGTGAAAAGGGCAATGCGGTGCGTTCGCTATTGTTGCGCGTACGCGCCAAAGGCACCGAGGAGACCGTCTTCAGCGAGCTTACGGCCTTCTGTGATCGGCTGTCCTCGGCGCTGCTCTGGGTGGATGCGCCCACCACCGCTTGGGCGCAAATCCTGTTACCGGTCCTGCACTACACCAAGACGCGGCTCGGTTTGCCCGCCAACGCCGAGGCCCGCATCCTCTTCGATCTGCAGAAGGCCTGCGTGGACAACGAGCGTGAACGCGAAGCCTTGGGCGTGGTCGAGTGGGCGCTCTCCTTCGGCAAAACGCCTGTGCGTCGTCCCTTGCCCGCGGAGCGCGACGTCCGCATCGCTGGTCACGTGCTCGCAGCGCTGGCCAAGGTCCCGCGCACCCGTCTACCCGAAGAGCCAAGGCAGCTGCTGGTGCAGTTCCTCGTGGCTATCTCGGCCAAAGCGGATAGCAACGTACGCGCGAGTCTTGGCCCCAAGCTCGAACGCGCGCTGGAGGCCGTTGGTCTGCGCCCCGAGAACGTCCCGGAGCGCGCCTCGCGACGCAAGCTCGTAGATGAGCTGCTCGATCAGGTGCTGAAGAACCGCTTCATCACGATGAGCCACGTGCGGGACTCGCTCTCCCGCAGCAACGTCAAGATGGGCAACATCACGCCCGACCAGCTCCTGCGCGGAGACGCGCTCTTGCGCATGGACCGCCTGCTGGCGCGCGAGTTGGATGGCGTCTACCACGCTGGAGAAATCTACCTACGTGGGCTGCAAAAGCTCAGCTCGATCACCTTTGGCACGCGAGTCGGCCGCGTTTTGACGCTCTATCTTTTCTTGCCTGGCGTGCTGGCCTTCGTCCTCTTGGAGGGGCTGCAACACACGCTCGGCCTCTTCCTGGAGAAGGCCTTCAAGGTCCCTCACGTTGCCTACGTCAACCGCACCACGCTGGCGGTGACGGCGGCAATCGCCTTCGCGCTCATTCACAGTGAGCGCGCTAGGACCATTGGCAACTACCTTTGGCTCGCGGTGAAGTTCGCGCTGCGGGTCTTGTTCATCCGCTTGCCGTCCTGGGTTTGGAGCCAGCCGTTCGTTCGCAGTCTGCTGCGCGCCGACGCCATGCGGCAGTTCATTCGCTTCGTCGCCAAACCTGCATTCATCGCCGGGGTCGTCACGCTGGTGGTGGCGTCGTTTAGTAAGGACACACTGACGCGGGCGATCACCTTCGGAGCAACGTTCCTGGGGCTGAACGCCCTGCTCAACTCCAAGTGGGGCCAGGCGCTCGAGGAGTTCGGCACGGACTTTTCGATTCGCAGCTATCGCCAGCTCAGTCGACGGCTGTTGCCCGGCTTGTTCGGGCTGGTCGTCGCGGTATTCAAGCGCGGGCTCGAGCTGGTTGAGCGCTTCATTTACTTCGTCGATGAGAAGCTGATCTTCCGACAGGGCGAGACACGTTTCACCCTGATCTCGAAAGCCGCCCTCGGCGTGCTGTGGTTCTTCACCACCTACCTCATTCGCATCTACGTCAACCTGCTGATTGAGCCGGAGGTAAACCCAATCAAACACTTCCCGGTGGTGACAGTGGCGGCCAAGATCATGATCCCGGTCACGCCTGACCTCCATGACGCCATGTTCAAGCCGCTGGCGTCGGTGTTTGGTGCCTTCATCGCCGAGTCGATCGCAGCCCCGACCGTGATCATTCTGCCCGGCTTCTTCGGCTTCTTGGTGTGGGAGCTCAAAGAAAATTGGCGGCTCTACCGCATGAACCGCAGCTCCTATTTGACCCCGGTGGTCATCGGGAGCCACGGCGAGACCATGGTGCAGTTCATGAAGCCCGGCCTGCACTCGGGGACGATTCCCAAGGCCTACTCAAAGCTGCGCCGGGCCTCCCGCAAACTGGACCGCTCCGCCCTCAAACACACCGAGGCTTTACGCAGCGTCGAAGGGTCCATCCGCAAATTCATCGAGCGTGAGCTGATACTGCTGTTCGCCGAGTCTCCTGCGTGGACCGCAGGCGCGCTGACCCTGGGTAAGATTGAGCTTTCCTCCAATCGAGTAAAAATTGAACTGCTCTGCGCGAGCGTCTCAAACGCACCGGCCGTCCTCGTGTTTGACGAACAGTCCGGCTTCCTGTTGGCGCAGATCCCTTCGCTCGGCTTCATCGAGAAGCTCAACATCGTCGACCGCATCGTGCTGGAAAACGGCATCGCCGGCGTCTACAAGATGGCCGGCGTGGATCTGGTGCGCGAACAAATTTCGCAAGCTCTCAATGGTGCCGCCTACGACGTCAACGAAGAAGGCCTCAGCGTTTGGCCGGACGAGAGCTACAAATCGGAGATCGTCTTCGATCTAGACGGCCACGGTCCAACCATGCGCCCCCGCATCAAGAGCGGAGAGGCGCCGCTACCCGAACCGATGGCGGTGTCACGGGTTGTCTTCGGCAAACAGGATGTCGCCTGGGCATCGTGGGTCAGCGCGTTCGCCGCACGGGAAGACCCGCCGCGCAGGTTGAATCAAGGGCCTTCACTCTTTGCGCGCGGGCAGGCGGCTTCGTCCTTCGACCGCACGGTCACCCTGCTAAAGCTTTAGTCCTCTATGGTCGAGCGTCGCGTACTTTCGCCCTGGGCAGCCGTGTTGACGGTGGTGGTCGCCTTTGGAGCAAGCCAGATCGGCGCGGGCATCGCCCTCGTCGGAGTGGCCTTCACGCTGGGGCTGCGCGACGGGCTCAAGCTCGAACAGCTAGCTCGAGAACAGGTACTACAACGCTATCTCGCAATGCCAGTGGTGGTGTTCGCCGCCCTTGCGGTATCCCAAGTAACGCTGGCCGTAGCGAGCCTCGGGGCGGCCAAGCTGGGTAAGCTTCCCTTGCGCCAAAGCGTCGGGCTGCACCGCCCGCGCCTCCTCCACGTGGCGCTAGCGGTATTGCTCGTACTTGCGACCGGCCCCCTTGCAGACGCATTGGCCGTGACGGTTCAGCGCACGTTTCCGCGCGCAACCATCGGGACGCTCGACATGATCGCTGGGGCCGTACGCGGCCCAGGGCTCGCGCCCGTGCTGGTGGCCTTGGGGGTCGCCTTTGCCCCCGCAGTGGCTGAAGAGCTGCTGTTCCGCGGCCTCTTGCAGCCGGCCCTGGTCAAGCGCCTCGGCCCAGCCCTCGGCGTTGCTCTGGCTTCGCTCATCTTCGGGGCGATCCACGTCGATCCGCCCCAAGCGACCGGCGCGGC
>CAITIQ010000145.1 GCA_903892415.1 uncultured delta proteobacterium
CCATGGGACGACTCACTTTCCAGGGCACCGACACCTCCATCGGCTCCCTTAAAGGTCCGAAGTCCGGTACTCCCAGCCCCCGCCGAAAGTGTCACCCATGAACCCGGTCTAAAGTGTCACCCATGAACCCGGTCTGTACCGTGAGCGTCAAGGTGTTCGCTGCTATTCAAACGCTCACGGTCAGCGTCGCGAGATAGCCCTCAGCGGCCTCGCTTACCGTGATGACCGCCGTGGAGATCGGGATCAGCACACGAGCGTGACCTCGGCGATCGCCCAGCGCTGGTGCAAAAGCGCGAGCGACTCGAGGAAGGGATGGATGCACGAGAGGTCGGCGGCGAAGTCTTCGAGCGCGAGGGTCCACTGGTCGGGGAGGGAGTCGGTGGCCTCGGTGAGGGCCGCGTAGCCGTGGGTCCCCGCAGGGAGGATGCCCATCGGGGTCTCGATTGCTGAAGGACCCGGCAAGAGGCCGAGCTGGAGCATCGCGACGAACGCGCGCGAGCGGTCGGTGAGCGTCGCCCGGGCCTCGTCGTCGAGGTTGCGCTGGAAGTCGATTTCGACAGTGAAGGTTTCACGCTCCTCGTGGTCGACGGACCATTCGAATGGGAGCGGGACGAGCGGAAGCTGTTCGTCGAGGGAGAGGCTCTTCCGGCGGTTCGTGTTGGCTGTCCCGGCGCGGAGCTCGTCGACGGTGATTTGCGAGATGCCCGCGCCAGCGCCGGTGGCGCGAAGCACGCGCGCGAGCGCAACGACGAGATCTTCGCGGGCGGGGGGCAGGTCGAGTTCGAGCGAGGTCCGGCCTCGGAGATGCCCTGATCGCCTCGGCTCGGTTGCAACCACACGGAGCGCCGTCCTCTGCTGGGTGGGAACCTCGGTGAGACCGAAGAAGCCTGGGCGCAGCAGCCGAAGCGCGGCGCTGAGCACCCACTCCGGGGCGTGCGTACGCTGACTGGCCGCTCTCTCGTTAAAGATCGGGAGGCTCGCCACCACGCCCGGTGCGGGGGTGAGGTCGGCCTTCGAAGCGTCGTGATGCGGTGGGTCGGGGTCGAGCTCACCCGGGTCGAACTCGCCAGGTTCGAGGTCGATCCGAAGTGTTCGAGCGAAGCTCCCAGCCGTCGCTTGTACCTGCGTCGCGGGGGCCTCCTCGATTGGCCCCGGGCCGCTGATGAGGTTGGGCAGATAGAGGCGCAGTGATTCGTCGTCGGTCGGCCAGTCAGGTTCGGGAAATGCGAATTGGAGCGTCATGGATTTCGCCTATCGTGATGGTAGCCCCGCCTAGGGCGCGATGAGCGGCGCTGTGCAGGTCTCGAGGGTCAGGGCCGCCCACCCTGGGCTCGCCGAGTGGCACAGTACGACCAGCACGAGATCGCGCGGTTCGTCATCGGGCTCAACAGCAGCGTTCACAGAGCCGTCGATCGCGAAGGCCGCGCATAACGGCAGCGTCGCTGCGCCGACGTCGCCGAGCCCGAGGAGTGGCTCGATGACGGGAACGCTGATCCGCCGGCGGCCGAGCGTCCGCGTTGCCGCCAGTGCCCAGGCCTCCTTGCCGCGGGCCAGGCCGTTCGAGTCGAGGACGACCCGTGCGAGTCGACGCTCGAGATTGGGCGCTGCTACTAACGCTGCTTCGACGACCTCTTCGAGCGCGAGCGGCTTATCGCGTGCACTCATTCCGCACGCCTCGCCGAGGAGCGTCGCGAGGGGACGCGTTTGGGGGGTGCCGCGAGCGACCTCCAGGAATGCTGCGGCTTCGCCGGCAACTGCTCCGAACCGCGCAGCTAGCGGCCCCGTACTCCGCCACGCGAGTACCTCGGGAGTGCAGCTCGTCGAGACGCCGCCGACGATGCAGCGATCGACTACACCTTCCTCGAGCCACGCGCGAGCTTGTGCGATGAGCGCCGTCGCGAGCGTGGAGTCGCTTGGCGCTACGGTCCAGCGAGCAAAGCCGCTTCGAGCGGCGACCTCCTGTGCCGCGGCGAGCCGCTCGCGGTCGGTGCGCACGAGCTGCGCGATCCGATCCGTCACCGCGCTAGGCAAGCGGGGCTCGTGGAACAGCGTGGGGGCGAGCATGTCGACGGCGAGCAGTAGGCCGACACGACCCTCGCGCGAGGCGGGCGCAAGCGCGTCTTCACAGAGCTGCATCGTCCGCTCGAAGGCGGAAGTGTTGGCAGGCATTGCCAGCGCTGCGAGAACCCTGGGCTCACTGTCCACCACGCACACGCGGCGTACTCCGGCAGCGAGGCTCGCGATGGTCTCCGTCATCGTCTCTCCGACAGCGCTGCGTGCGTACGCGCCGACAATCGCCAGCGGAGCGGTCATGACGCCTTCCGCGCGAGGCCGAGCTCGCGCACGAAGACGGGCTCGGCGCCCACTCCGTTCCACGGTAGCTCGGCCCGGAGCAGGAGCTCGAGCGTCCCGCGCTCGAGATCGATGTGCAGCTCGTCGACCTCGGGGCGAGTGCTGCGTCGATCGAGGACAAAGCGGATGAGGACCCGCGGGACGACGAACAAGCGGAGCCCCGGCACCTCGAAGTTCCTCACGTTGACGGCTTCGCCTCCGCGCAGCTTGGGCTCAACGACGAAGCTACCGGGGTCGAAGAAACGCGCTGACGCGTCATCGGGGAGTTCGGGAGCACGGGTGCGCAGCCAGCGCTCGTCGTAGGTCCCGGCGAGCTGCCTCCGCGGCGACCAGCCGGGTGCAATCAGTCCAATCGCGCGAGGGGCAGGACGCTCGAACGGGTTGAGCAGCGGCGCCTCGGGCGCCTCGACGCGCGGGAGTCGTTGGCCATCCGGGCGCTGACCCTCGGAGAGCGCGCCCAGCCCGACGGGGTTGGCGTCGAGGTCGGGGCCGCCGAACGCTGCGGTGAAGCTTGGTGCGACAGGCTCGAACCATCCCGTCGGGCGGGCTTCGAAGCCTGTCCCGTTTGCAACCCAGACTCGGGGCGGATGCGCGAGCGCTTCGAAGGACGCCCCTGCCACTTGAACGGTGGCTTGGACGCCTTCCGTGCGCTCTGGGTGCGGCGAAACGATACGGCCGGTTACAAGAACCGTGGTCCCCGCCCGACGGGGCCCAAGGTCGCTGGCCTCGAGCAGCTGCCCCTGGGACGAGAACCGATCGCACAAGGTCAGCGTCTGCGCAGGCCCGTCTGTCGGTACGGTGCCGTCGAGCTTCCACCGCGCACGACAGGCGATCCGACGCACCGCGCGCCCTCGGTCGCGTGCGACGACCTGCTCGCACGGGTGAGCCGTCATGTTGATGAGCGCCGTCACGGAAGCAGTCCCCACGGCCCTGTTCGCTGAGCACCGTCTGCAAGGAGCGCGAGCGGCCAAGCCGAGCTGCGGTCCCCTAGTCTCGACGGAACCCCGCCGAGCGCGGCGCGGAGGACCACGAGCGCCGGTGGACTCGCGCCGAGGGGTGGGAGGATCGCCGGCAGCTGCTCCGCCAATCGCCCACCGAGGAAATGCCGCTCCTCGGATGACTGCAACTCCGCCGAGCGTTCGGCTTTGCCCTCCCGCTCGAACGCCGAGCCCTCCGTTGGCTCGCCATCCTCCCCGAGTCCGCGGGCGTCACCCGTGATCGCGTGGAGCGCGTGGAGCGCCGCGCGTCGCTCGAGCGGTCGATTCGCGTCGGCGGCGAGGCGCTCGAGCGGCGAGAGCGAGCGCGGCAGGCCCACGATTCCCAACGCAACGATCCACGAGGCCCGCTCCACCGAGCCAGCGTTGTCACGCTCGAGAGCGTCGAGAAGACGCAGCGTCGTCACCGTATGTCCGAACAACGCGACGACCGGCGCGAGCCCAGGAACCCGAAGCCAGCGCGCTCCAAGCAAAAGTTCGAGCGCCCCCGACGGTCCAACGTCGGCCGGTCCACGTGTGAGTGCTAGCCCGAGGACGAACACGGAGGCACGCAGCAACGCTGGAGGAGCCGCATCCTCTCGCAGCCAGCGGACCGCCTGGTCGAGTACGGACGGCAGCTCGCTCCCCGCGATCAACGCCCAGAAGGCGAGCTGCGGGTCAACGTCGCGGCTCTCGGAGGCAAGCATCGTTTCGTCGAACGGCTCGCCGCAGAGCGCTGCCACGCCGGCCGAGCGCCTACGGTAGGCCGGGGAGACGAGGCCCGCGATCTGCGCGCGAGCCAGCGCCTCCTTCTCCGACGCACCCCCGAGGCGAGCAAGCACCCATTCTGCCGCTTGCCGTTGGGTGGCGTGGCGCGCTACGAGCCCGAGCCGCGCGAGCCGCATCGCCTCGTCAGCTCGAAGCCTTAGGCCAGCCTCATGCCGCCTCAGCTTGTTCCACAGCGCGTCGACCGACACGTGACGACGGTCGAAGGACCGCGCGCGCGCCTGGACGAGCAAGCCCTCCACCGCTGTGAGGTGCTCCTCGACGAGACGGAGCGGAAGAAACGCTCCAGGCGCGACGGGCGTCCGTCCACTCACGGCGGTTTCTTCGGACCCTTCTTCTTCTTGGGCTTGGGGAGCGGGAGCTTCCCAGCGTGGGCGAGCGCCTCCTGGAATTTGCGAAGCCGCTCAGGATCGTCGGCGAGCTCGGCGACGAGGGCGGCGTGGACGGACTCGAGGAAGGTCGGGTGGATGCCGTGGGCGATCGCGGCCTCGTCGCCCTGCGCGACGAAGTCGCGCCAGACCTGGGCAAAGGCGGCCTCGGAGCGGAGCGCCTCTTCGCCGAGCGGACGCGGGACCTCGAGCTCTTGCACCGAGGGCCGAGACGGGGGCAGTGCATCGAAGCGCTGCATCCAGCGCAGGGTGTCTTCGTCCCAGCCGATCACCCTATCGCGGCACGGCGCGAGCGCGCGCGCGACCTCGGCGTAGGCGCCGAAGTCGTCGGCCTCGTAACCAGGTCCACCGACGAGCGGCCGCTCCCCCGCCTGGAACAGCCAGCCCTCGCGGACCTCGTGCAGGACCACCCGAGAGGAGAGCTTGTTGCGCACGCCGGCGATGCCGCCGACCTTCTTGAGGAGCTCGTTGGTGACGAGCGTGAGCCAGTTGGTGTCGCGGATGCCGTGTTTGGCGCGCCAGATGCCATAGTCAATGCGCCAGTCGGCGAGACCTGGGTGGGCCCGACGAGCCGCTTCGTGCTCATCTCGGCTTCGGCCCTGGCCGAAAGAAGGTGCTAGGCACCAGCCCCCCACCCCGTAGCGCACAAACATTGTTCGACCGACTTCGAGCGACCAGTTCAGGATGTGCTCAGGTTCCTCCTGTTTTGGTAGGTACAAACTCTGGG
>CAITIQ010000146.1 GCA_903892415.1 uncultured delta proteobacterium
ACCATGTAGCCGGAGAGCAGCGCTGCGAAGAGCAAGGCGTTCGAGCAGAGCAGCGCGGCGAAGGCGACGAGCGAGAGGTCCCCGCGGAGCGCGCTGAGCCACTTGCTGTGGCCGGGCCTCTTGATTTGGACGAAGCGCTTCGCGCCGAGCCAAGCGGCGGCGCACCCGAGAGCCGCGACGATGCCGCCGATGCCGAGGAGCAGCCATCCGAGCGGAGGGGCGACGCGATCTCGGATGCGATAAACGTAGGAGCCCCACCACTCCTGGCCTTTGGCCGACGAGATGTGAAGTCTGTCCTCGTCAAGCAGCACCCACGACTCTTGTTCAGCGTCATACGAGATCGTCAGCGACGCAGGCAGCTTGGGTCGTTTGTGCTCGAAGAACAGCGCCATCGTTCGTTCCTCACCTCCGTCGTGTCGAACCATGAGCGCGTAGTGAACGCTCTCATACCTGGTGGTCTCGCGATGGTAGTGAAACGACAGGGGCGCGGCCTCGACCTCGGGTGTTACACAGACCGCATCGATGTCGGCGTGCTCAGGGTTGTGCGACACCAGCGGCTCGCATGGTTGCTCCTTGGGTCCGGGGATTACGGCATAGACTGGAAGGCTGGCGATGTACGCGTCCTGCGTTGGGAAGCGCACGACCGCTGCTGCCCCCAGCACGGCGAGCGGTGCGCAGAGACACAACGCAGCTGGCGCGCCAAATCGCGCCAGCCTCCGAAGGCGCGCCAAGCCAACTCCTTCGAGCTGCATCAGAAACGCCATCGGACTGGCCAAGAGGACCGCCGCGAGCACCGTTACGAGGAGGCCGACTTCATGTTGTGTGCTCCACGGCCAAGGGGAAGCCGTGTTCCAGGTCAGGGCGACCCCAACCTGAACCAGGATGGGGGTCTGCAACGCGGCTAGGGTGGCCACCACCGGAACGGCCCGCCAGCCGATCGCACGCCGGGCGAGCAACAACGTAAGCGCAGCCATGGCCGCCAGCACCAGCCATCCGGTGGGCGCATCGATCGGCAGACCAACCACGCAACTACCGAAGGCGCCCGCGAGCCAGACCGTCGGCGCCAGAAACTTTGCGATCGACCCTCTGTTGTTGATGGACGACATCGCGCAGCTTGTTGCAAAAGCGCCGGCTATGCAAATGGGCCGAGAGGTTCTCGGCGTATGAGCTCCGTTTCTTGAGTTCCTCCAGCGCGTCCCATCCTAGGCCGGCTCAGCGAGCTGACGCTTCCGGCCGGCGCGGATCACCAAAGCGCGAGAGGCGGGGCTCAGCGTGGATTGGTCGATGTCCGACCCGTGGCCAAAGCCGCAAAGCCAGACGGCTTGTTCATCGCGGCTCCAAAGCTCGAGCCTGTTGTTGCAGAGGTTGCAAGTGAGCTCGTCATCGTGGAACACCGCGAGGGCATACGCGTGATCGGAGATCGCCCTAGCGAACGCTTGCGGCCCGGTGAAAGACGACGCGAGCGCCATCGCGTGAAGCTCCCGCGCAGCCGCGATCGAGGCCGGAACCGATTCGATCGCATGAGC
>CAITIQ010000147.1 GCA_903892415.1 uncultured delta proteobacterium
ACGACGCCGCACGAGCGCCGTCTGTGCCGGCTCGCGCAACAGTGTGCCGAGCACGTGCGTGTTGAATTGGGATGCAGTAGTAGCGGGTGGTGGCCCTTGGGCTTTGTGGAAGCGAATCGTGTGAAGCGGCGCGTCGTGGCGCGAGCAGCGAGCGAGTGGACGCGGCAGTATGCGACGGAGCGTGAGGGCGAGCTGAGTGTGATGCACAACGTGAGCTTGATCCGTCTGGCACTCGGCCGATTTGGTGTCGAGCTGGACGCCTCGCTTTTGCGAACGCTCGAGACGATGGCGGCGCACCGGTGGCTGCCGAGTCTTCATGCTCGCAGCGGTGTGGTCGCTCGAGCGAAAGAGCGGCAGTACGAGGCCCTGCGCTTGAAGCTTCACAGCGTGCTGGACTGGATTGCGCGGTGCACGGTGGACGACTTTGATGCAGCTCAAGCGCTGGTGCGTAGCGGCGGCAAGGCGCATGGCGTGGCGTCGAGCGTCGTGCTCGAGAGCGAGGTGCTTTGCCGCAGGGCAGCAGAGGACAAGGCGGTGCTGTTGAAGCAGGCGCATGCCTTTTTATTGCTCATGTCGCGTACCGGGGCGCGCGCGGCGAGTCTGACTCGGCTGCGCGCCTGCGACCTTGGCCTCGTTCAGGAGGGCGACCACACAATAGACAGCTCGGGCCACAGGTTTAGCTCGGGCCACAGCCGGTTGAGCGATCCCGCGCTGTACGGCAGCGCGCTGTGGTTGCGCTACGAGCGCAAGGCAGGCAGCGAGGCAGGCCAGCAGCGGGCCCACTATGTGCTGATCGTGCCGCACGTTGACCGGTCGAGATGCGCGCTGGTGTCGCTCGCGACGTACTGGTCAGCCGTATGGGACGCGACGGCAGCAGGTGAGACTGCTAGTGCGCGTCACGGCCTCTCGGTGGTGGGCGAGGATGGGGAGCCGCTCAACTCGGCGCGCGCGGGGGAGCCTTTGAAGATCGAGGCGCTCGCGGGTCGAGGCTCTGTGCTGGTCTTCTCGTTCGGGACCCGGCGCAAGTTTGGCGGCGCGGAGGAGAGCTTTTCCGCCACCGTCGTGAGGCGAGCGCTCGCGGTGGCCACGGTGGCGAGCTTTGCCGTGGGCGCCCCCGAGCTGTTCACGGGTGCACGGCGGCTGCACGCGCTGCGCGCGTACGCTTGCAACGAGCTGCTTGCTCAGGGCCTCGCGGAGAGCACCGTGCAGGAGTACATCGGGTGGGCCGGTCGCGAGCGAACAGTGATGGGGCGAAGCTATGCGGTTGCCAAGTGGCGGGCCATCGGATGCCCAGCGGCGCGCATTCTGGCGGGTCACGGCAGCATCGCGGGCCAGGTGAGGCCGCTGCCTGCGCTGTGGGCCCAGTGGAGCCAGGCCCCGCGCGAGATGACCTACCTCGACGCGCTCGTCTGGCTCTTGCAACGAGAAAGCGAGCTTAGCGAGCTTAGCGAGCGTAGCGAGCGAGAGCAAGAGCAAGCGCAAAAGCGTGAGCGTGAGGGTGAGCGTGAGCAAGAGCAAGAGCAGGCCCGTCAGGTTGCGCCGCGGTGCCCAACGGGCCGTCACGCCCTGCTCTTCCACGCCCAACCCCTTAATGGCACTGTAACACGCTGCGACGAATGCCGTAGGACGCTGCGCGGCGCGGCCTATTCTTGCGCCCCATGTGATCATGACCTTTGTGCGTTCTGCTATCGAGCTGCGATGAGTGCAAGCTCGAGCAGCTCGAGCAGCCCC
>CAITIQ010000148.1 GCA_903892415.1 uncultured delta proteobacterium
TCCCGTCTTTGCTGTTCGGCGCGATCCGAAAACGTGAAGGTGGAATTGGGGCTTCGCTCGTGTTTCACGCCCTGTGCAACCTGCTCTCGGGTGCCGTCGCTTCAGGCTTTGCGGGGCCACGTTGAGTCGACTGGCGCTGTTCGATATGGACCGAACGCTGCTCGAGAAAGAGACGGCTTCGCTCTACGTTCGCTACCAACGTGAGCAAGGTGAAGCCTCGCTCTACGATCTGCTGCGGACCATCGGCTGGGTCTTGCAATACACCGCTGGGGTGATCGACATCGACAAGGTCGCGCGCCGCGCGCTCGCGCCGCTGCGTGGCTCGCCAGAGTCGGAGCTCACGCGCAAATGCGAGGCGTGGTTCCCTGTTTACGTGCAGAAGTACGTGAGCGCTGGTGGTCGCAGTCGGGTGCGTGAGCATTTGGAGCGGGGAGACGTGGTGGCCATCGTCACCGGCGCGTCGGTCTATGCGTCGCGTCCTCTTGCGCGCTTGCTTGGTATTCCGCACATCGTTTCGACAGTGTTCGAGGTCGATGCGCAGGGCCTATTCACCGGCCTGCCCGAGGAGCCGCTCTGCTTTCGCGAGGGCAAACTTCAGCGCGCGCGTCACTTCGCTGAGCGCATGGGTCATTCGTTGGACGAGGCCATCTTCTACAGCGACAGCATCACCGATCTGCCGCTTTTGGCGGCGGTGAAAGAGGCCGTGGCCGTCAATCCAGACCGCAGGCTCGCGAAGGAAGCCCAGCGTCGCGGTTGGCCGATTGAACGTTGGTACTAAACGGCAGGGAGCCGGCTAGGCTTCGGTTGGAGGCTGACTTGAAGAAGCTTACGACCGTGCTCGCATCCGTTCTTACGCTGACCGTAGCCTGCGGTGATGAAGCTGCCGGGGGTGGTTCGACCGATGGCGGTGGTGGTAGCGGAGCTTCCGGACCTGGCCCCGGCCCGGGAGGCAGTGAAGGGACGGGCGGCGTACCTAACCCGCTGACCGATCCCGAGGATGGTCCGCCTGCGGGCAACCCGAACCCCGAGACGAGCTGCGCCGTTCCCGCTGAAGCTCAGCTGGCCGACGTTTCGAGCCCACGCACCGTCGTCGGCGATGGCACGCCAGCTTCTTGCACCTCCGAAGCGGTGGTCCTCGCGGTCGCGGCAGGCGGCGTAATCACCTTCGACTGTGGTCCGGAGCCGCTGGTGATCACCCTGCAAGAGACCGCGAAGATCTTCAACGACACCGGCCCGGAGATCGTGATTGACGGCGGTGGGCTGGTCACCTTGAGCGGCGCCGGTGCGAGGCGCATTCTGTACATGAACACCTGCGACGAGGCGCAGCACTGGACCACCGCGCAATGCGACAACCAGGACCATCCGCGGCTGACGTTGCAGAACCTCACGTTCGTCGACGGTAACTCCAAGTCCGAATCCGAGTACGACGGTGGCGGCGCTGTGTGGGTCCGCGGCGGTCGGCTCAAGGTCATCAACTCGCGCTTCTTCAACAACGTTTGTGCCGATGACGGGCCGGACGTCGGCGGAGCTGGATTGCGCGTCTTCAGTCAGTACAACGGCCTGCCGGTTTACGTCGTCAACACCACCTTTGGCGGTGCCGAGGGCTACGGCAACACTTGCTCGAACGGAGGCGGGCTAAGCAGCATTGGCGTCTCCTGGTCGATCTACAACAGCCTGTTCTCGCACAACCAGGCGATCGGCTCGGGCGGCAACCCAGCCGAGGCAGGCACGCCAGGCGGTGGCAGCGGCGGCGCTATCTACAATGACGGCAACGAGATGACCCTTTCGCTTTGTGGCACACGCATCGAGCAAAACGAGGTCGTCCAACACGGCAGCGCGATCTTCTTTGTGAGCAACAATCACACAGGGGACATTCGCATCGATCGCTCGGTGATCACCAACAACGTCGGCGGGAGTTGGTACCCAACCTACCCCCAGATCTCCGGCCACGATGACACGCCCATCGTGGTCACCGACTCGACCATCGAGTAACGATCTCAAGAAATTAAGGACGTTGCGCGTTTGTCACGCTATTGTGACAATCGAGTGGTAGCCGTCAGCCCGTCCCAGCCGCAGCCGATCGAAGTCGGCGCGCCCAGCTCTCTTGCTCCGTCCGCCCGTGCGCGTTCGACGGAAGTAGGCGCGGCACCGGCTCATCCGCTGGAGTTGAAGAAGGGCCGCGGGAAGGGCGCGCGGCCCACGGTTCACGTGGTCGCCGCCGCTGATGATGAGCCGTCCGCGAGCGAGTGGGGCTCGTTACTCAGCGATCTTTCGCGTGGTGCGAGCGCTGGCCCGAGCGAGGTCGAGTGGCGGGTCCACGACAAGACGCATCTCGAGTTCGCCATCGACTATCCGTTCGAGCTGCAGGAAAAGCGCGCCTACACCTGGGAGGCCTTCTTCTTCGTCCCGGAGAGCTTTCGGCTGCAGCAGACCACCTACGACAAGAAGCAAATCTACGATGATCTGCTTAGCTACGTGCGACTGGCCATCCCTGAGGTTGCCTTCGACACGATCGCTGAGGCCTGCAGCGCTCATCGGTGTGACAGCGAGGCTGTTGGCAAATTGCGTAGCAGCATCCAAGCTGCCCGCGGCACTCAGGATGCCGAGCCTGCTTCAAAGAATGCAGTCCGTCGGCTTCGCGTCTTCGCCTGTGTCGTGCGCTCATCGGGCCTCTCTGCTCAGCGCAGAATGCTCGCGATGCTCGAGGAGCCAGCCTCAGCCTCAGAGGCGGCGCGCGCCGTTCTGGCCTTCCTCAACCTCGCGCAGCAAACCTCTGCCGGCTATCGCGCGCTCGTGCTCGACGCCGAGGCGTGGGAGCTGCCTTCGGAGGTGCGCGTCGCGCTGCGCTGGGTGGACGAGGATTTGTCGCTCTTTCTCGAGACCCTGCACGCCACGGCCAGCGTCCGTATGCAACAGCGTACGAGCGACCCAACCCAGCCCAACGAGCTGGCGGCCCGCCTTGCGGCTGACGCCGTTACGGAGGCTAGGTATCGGCGCGATCGAAGTTACCCCTCGGTTGGGTCGGATGCAGCGACTGGCCGAGAGATCGAGCACATCGAGTTTCGGCGTCACGTGCTCAAACGCTTCACCTCGAGCGTGCTCTGGCTCAAACACGAGGTCCGCGACCGCAGCTCCTGGGTGATGCACACGCTCTACGCCTTCGCCGCCGCAGTGGCGATGACCTTCGCCGTATTCGCCACGTTGCACGCAGCGGAGATGCAGCGCTACTTCGCCCTTTCGGTTGGGCTGCTGATCGTAAGTTATGCCGTGAAAGATCGCATGAAGGCCATCCTGCAACAGGCCTTCACCCGCTGGGCTGATCGGCGTTTTCCCGACCGCAACTGGACGATCATCGATGAAGAACGAGCCACTGAAGTGGGCGTGGTTGAAGAGCGTGCAGGCTTTCGCGCGTTCATGAAGCTGCCGCCCGCCGTGCTCACCGTTCGTCGCATGACCCGGGAGCATGCGCTCGAGGAGCACGCCCGCCCGGAGACGGTGCTTTGGCACCAAAAGAAAGTGATCGTCGAGCCGCGCAAAGAAGGCCAGCTGCCTTCCCCGATGATGACCGAGATCTTTCGGCTCAACCTCGGCCCTTGGCTCGCTCATACGGATGATCCGAATCGCACCATCACCTTCGCCGATCCGGAACACGGCGTGGTGTGCTCGGCCAATGCACGCCGGGTCTACAACCTGAACGTGATCTACGCGCTGACCACCCCCGGAGTCGAGGCGCAGTGGAAGCGGATCCGCGTGGTCGTCTCGCGCAAAGGCATCGAGCGGATCGACCCGATTGCCCTTTAGCGGCTCACGGCTTGGGGATGCTCAGGGTTTGAGAATGCTCAGGGTTTGGGAATACGCAGCGTGCTGATCATCAGCGATCCGCTGACGAGGTACATGGCTACGAGCGGGTGAAACACGAACGGGCCCAACGTGTGTGCTCCAAACCAGAGCGCATCTCCGGTTGCACCTTGCGAGTAAGCGATGCCGAGCACCAGCACCAGCAGCAAGCTGGTTGGGATGGGGGTGCCCTCGTAGTACTTCACTTTGCCGGTGCCATCGGAGAGCGCCGAGGCCGTGACGTTGAAGCGAGCCAGCCTTGAGATGCCGCAGGCGACGAAGTAGCAGAGCGCCAGCCCATCCCAGCCACCGCGCATCCCGAGCGCAAAGCCGAGCGCGGCGGGCGCTACGCCGAAGGAAACGACGTCAGCGAGCGAATCCAGGTCCCCGCCGAGCGGTGAGGACTTGCGTCGCCAGCGCGCAACACTGCCGTCGAGTACGTCGCAGATCAACGCGACTGGCAACAGGATGAAGGCCGTCAATGCTGCGCTACGCTCTTCCGCCCGTACGAACGCCATGCTCGCCAAGATCGCTCCGGTCCCACAAAAGGCGTTGCCCAGGGTGATCACGTCCGCCAAGACGAACGTCCGGATCATCGAGAACGGTACTTTGCCCGGGAGCTTGGGGCGTTCTTCGCTGGCCACCTATGTCATGTACAGAATCAGCCAGTGAATGGCACGGTACATTCCACACTCTCCGTTGAAAACGAGACCCGTGCTTGGGCTTGGGCGGCTCCAGCCTGCCTTCAGCCCCATTCAGTTCGTTGCACCACGGGCAGCTGCAGCGCGCGCTCTCGGTCGAGGTCGAGCGAGCCGACATGCAGCGTCAGCGGAGCTTGCACCCACTTGTAGATTGAGCGCGTAAAGAGCGTGGCGAACTTCTTGGCGTAGCCCGCAAGCAACGCTGGGTCGAGCGCCGGAAACAGGCTCGGTAGGGCCTCCGCAACTTCGGCGGCGGAAAGCTTCTCCGCGCCGTAAAGATGCAGGCAGGTATCGAGCACATCGAACGGCATGAGCTCGGCTTCTCCAGATTGATTCTCCGCGAGCTCGGGGCCGGCGGTGGTCGCGAGCGTGCGCGCGATTCCAGGATAGGCGAAGCGTGCCAGGAGCCGATCCAAGAGGGCGATGACCACCGTCTTGGGCAAGTTCGCGATCACTGAAAGAGCGCCCTCGAGGTCACCGCCAACGGTGGTGTAACCGAGCGACTTTTCGCTCATGTTGCCTGTTTGCAGGAACAGCGCGCCGCTGGTGTTGGACCAGTTCCACATGCGTTGCCCGCGAATACGCGCCTGGACGTTCTGCTTTGTCAGCTCGGTGGGCTCAGCGCCAGCGAGCATGGTTCGGGTAGCGGTAAGCTCGCGATCGAAGGCCTCCTCGATCGAGAGCACGCTGAAGGAAGCTCCCAGGTCCTCAGCGATCTGCCGCGCCGCGTCCGCCGTTGCGTTCGACGAGTATCGTGTTGGCATGTAGAAGCAGTGAAGGAAGCTCGGCATGATCGCCCGTTGCTCCTCCTCCGACAGCCCGCTGTGCACCAGCTGTGCGGCTCGATGGGCGATCAGTAGCGTCAACAGCGAATCACGCCCGCCCGAGAGCGCGAGGCCGAGCGATTTGAAGGCTCCCGTCTTGCGGAAGTAGTCGGCGACGCCGAGCGCCAAGGCCTCGTACAAATCGTCGAGCAGCTCATCGCGAGCGGACGTCGTTGGCTTGCGCACCGAAGGTAGAAAGAAGGTGGAACCGGCGGCAGGTGCGGGATAACCAAGCTCCTTACGAGCAAGCCGCGAAGCTTCGGTCGCGGCGATCTCCGGCAGGCGCACCGAGCGCACGGGGCGCTGGGTGCTGCGGTGATCTTCAAGATCGGTTCGCCACGTGCTGGCCTCCCGTCTCATGCGCGTGGTGCGGTCGAGATCGACGATGCCGCAGGCGAGCCCCTCACGAAAGCGAGCGGCCTCGACGATGGGCCGGCCATTTTGGTTGATGAAGCCGCCACCGTCGAAGATCAGGCCGTCATTCGCTCCGACCAAGTTGGCGTAAACTACGGTGGCTTGATTGTCCGACGAGCGCGTCGCGATCATCTCGCGGCGAGTTGAAAGCACGCCGGCGCGGAATGGGCTCGCAGAGACGTTGCACACGATTTCAGCGCCGGAGTAGCAGCGGCGTCGCATCGGCCCATCGGGAGACCAGATGTCTTCGCAAACCTCGACCGCAAATGTGCCGAACTCAGCTTCGAAGATCAGGTCACCAAGCGGGACGCCGTGCGCTTCGATCTCGAGTCCGGGAGTTCCGCGTGAGAGCGTGCGCGCTTCGTAGAAGACGTTGTACGTAGGCAGCTTCTCTTTGGGTACGAGCCCAATCACGCGGCCCGCGAACACCACCGCAGCGCAGTTGAACAGGTCCCCTCCGACTCCCACCACCAAGCCAAGTACGAACACCGGCGAAAAGGCTGCCGTCTGTGTCGCGAAGGATTGCAGCGCATCCCATTGCGATGCGACGTAGGCTCGCCACTGCACTAAGTCTTCAGGCGAATAGCCGCCGATCGCTTGTTCGGGGAAGACGACGATCGCTGCCTTCTCCTCGTTGGCTTGCTGCGCGACCTTCAGCAGCCGACCAACATTCTCGCGCACAGCCCCAACGGTAGAGTTGACGCTGGCCACAGCAAGCTTCACGAGTCTCATCGCAACCTGTGTAGCGTCAGTGGGCCGGCACTGGAAGGGTGGAGCTTTCCCAACTTCCAGTCACTTCAGCGAGGGCGGGCGTAGCTACCGAGAGTGCTGCGATTGCGTGTGGAGGACTCCGCAACGTTGGCGATCTTCCCGAGCAAGGCGTCCGGGGGAGGAAAGGAGATGGGCTCACCGGTCGAGCGGACCACCATGTCCCAATAGGCCCGCCCCGAAGCTAGACCGCGCGCCCGATAGCGATCCGAGAGCGGGGTTGGAGCTCGGCTGGCTGCCAACTCAGCTGCTCGTACCAGCGCCTTTACCGGACCAAAGGCGTGCCGGCACTCATGCCGCGGTACATCCAATTGATCCGACAGCTCTTCCCCCAGCACTCCGCGAATGAGGCCTTGTCCTAGGCGCACCGTCTTCTCTGCGCGTTCCCGTTCCGCTTGAGTGGCTCGCACCGGGGTTTCACCCGAAGCGAACAAGGCGCGACTCAGCCTGCGTGAGTCGTCATCAGGCCCCTCTTCCGTCAGGCCGATCATGTCGAGCAGGCGTCGAGCATCATGCTCGCTCGTGGGTAGCACCTCGCTGTCTACGCCGATCAGATAGCCCGAATAGCGCCAGAGCTGCATGTAGAGGTGCACCTCCTCGTCGCTCAGCAGAAAGCCGAAGTTGCGCAGGCTGTCGATCACGACGATGGAGAAGAGCAGTGAGGTAGCGCCCATATCGTGTTGATTGGCCGGAACGCCCCACTCCTCCTCTTTCCAGCCCGATGACGCCCGCAGCATTCTCCGCACATAGGCGTGCATGATGCGAACGCGCACGGTGATCGCGTAGCCCTCGGCGTGTAGAGCCAGGCCGTTGGGTATGCAGGTCTGCTCGACGAAGCGCGAGGTCTCCGCCAAGCGCCTGGGCGTTTGCTCGACCAGTCTGCCGGAGAACACCAGCGGCTTGTTGCCCGCGGGCGACGCATAACCAAATAGCAACGACGCCGCCAGCGCCAACCCGCCGAACCAGCCCACGCGAAACAGCAGCTGACCACCTCGCGCCAAGGCCTCTTTGTCGAGCCAAGCGGGCACTGTCTCGACCTCCTCGAACAGGTCGACGAGCTCCTTTGGCGCGTCCACCGTCGTGGCGATTCCCCGAGTTATTGCTTGGTCCACCATGGCCATCGCTCGAGCTTTGGGCAGAGCCGAGAGTGCTTCCACCGCGCGATCGGCCAGCGGATCACCGCGCAGTAGCAGCACTCCAAGTCGATCGACGGCCGGGCCGAACTTGGTCCGAGCCTGCTCCACGTTAACGAATCTGCGCGGCCCTACGGTCATTCGATGAAGGTCTCGGCGAGTGAGAGGATCTGGTCGAGCTCTGCGGCGGATAAGTCGAGATGGGTCTTCACCTTGTCCTCCGCCGGGGTGAATTGCACTGGACCAAAAGCGCGGATTTTGACGATGCCAAGGCTGATGCTCGTGGCATCGTCGATTCCACGCGTGAGGTTGGCTGCGTCTGCAGCGGCGCTCTCGGTCGTGCTTTGACCCACCGCATCTATGGTGGCACCGCCGCCATCATTCAAGACCACGGTCGCGGTCAAAGCGGTGACCGTGGGAGGGATGCGCGGGACGCCACGGGCCCTCAGCGCGTCGGCTGGCTCGCTCACCATGATGGCGGCGGCCTCGGTTCCTTGCGGGTCGGGAAGCCCACCTGTCTCCGCGAACGCGGAGCAGCGATCAGCGAGGTCTACGGGCAAGATGACGACAAATCGAGGGGGAAGAAAGCAGACCACGCCCTCGCGGCCCTTCTTTGCAACCTTGACCGTCCAGTTCGGTGCTGCCGCGAGCACTTCGCCTGGCGGTTCACTCTTGCCGGCAAGCTCTGCGACCAACGCTGGGATCAGCTTCGCGTCGACCGAATGCTCCGCAAAGACGATGGCGCGCTCCTCACGCGCATTGTTCGATACCACGACGGCCTTGGTCACATCGCGCAGAGGGTCGAACTTGGAGCCCTCGAGCAGATCCTTGGCAGGGCCGAGGTTGAGCAGCTTCGCACCGACAGGGTGTGGCTTGACCCTGTCGACGAAGATCAGCGCCGAGATTCTGCCCTGAACGAGCGAGGCTGCGATGCCCATTGCGTCCCTCGGCTTCGCGGGCGTTCCGCTCTCCGCCGGAACCTCAGGGGCCCCCGGTGTCGCGCTGCCGCAGGCGGCTACCGCGACTAGCGAGCTCAGTAACCAGAACCACTGCGCAGTTGGCTTTCTCGGCACGTGTGCAGCTTAGTCCATCCGTGCGGCCTGGGCAGTGGCAGCAACAGGTTCTCAACGCTTGCCTGCTTTTGATAGGCTCTCCAACGGAATAAAAATGAGCACTTCTTTGCTTCGCTCCAGCGCCGTTGTCTTGCTGCTCGTCGGTTGCACTCAGGACTTCGACCGCTTTCGGTCGACTGGGGGAGGTGGCTCGACTGCTGGCGGCGGCGGAGCTGGTGCTGGTGGCGCGGGAGGCGGCGGCGGAACCGCAGGTGGCGGGGGAACCGCGGGTGGCGGGGGCCAGGTCAGCTGCGTGGACGGCGATTGTGTTGACCCTGGAGAGTGTGCTGACGCCGCCTGCGTGAACGATGTCTGTGTCGAGACCCCGCTACCGGCTGGGACGAGTTGCAGCGTGGGCGTTTGCTCGCCAGGCGGTGACTGCGTCGAGTGCAATAGCAACGACGATTGCTTCAATGGCGAGACCTGCAACGTGACCGATTGCGTCCCACCGGGATGCTTCGATCGCGTGATGAATGGCATGGAGACGGGGCAAGACTGTGGCGGTCCGTGTTCACCCTGTACCAACGGCGGAGGCTGTTTGACCGCGGAAGACTGCACGAGCGGTTTCTGCAACGGGACCCAGTGCGCGCCTTGCAACGGCACCGACGATTGCGCTGCTGCCAACTTCTGCAACGGGCAAACGCAGGTTTGCGACCCCGATTTCGTCACTGGCTCTGCCTGCACTTCGTCGAACCAGTGCGTCAGCGGAAATTGCGCCGACGGCTTTTGTTGCGACACGCCGTGCAACGGGACCTGTGAGGCCTGCTCGAGCGCCAAGAGCGTAGGGCCAGACGGCACCTGCTCCTTGATCGACGTGACTGCAGATGCAGACCCGGATTCGGAGTGTGGCAACGGCCTGTGCACGACTGGCGATTGTGATCCCAACGCGGCTCAGTGCGAACTCGAGGTAGTCGGAAGCTCTTGCGGTGGCGACGTTTGCTCCGGATTTCAGCTCACGGTCTCGAGTTGCGACGCGAACGGCGGCTGCATGATGAACACGGCCGCTTGTCCCAACGGCTACCGTTGCCAGGGCAATGGCACCGCCTGCCGCACGACCTGCAGCAACAGCGGTCAATGCCAGGACGCATTCTTCTGCTCGGGTAATCAATGCATGCCGAAGCTGTCGCTGGGGGCTAACTGTGGTGACGACTTCGAGTGTCAAAGCGGGATTTGCCAACCGGACGATAACCGTTGCTGCAATAGCCTCTGCGATGACCTCTGTGAAACCTGCGACAACGTAACTGGCATGTGCACCCCGATCACCGCCGGGGACCCAGACGGTGAGTGCGACACAGCGCCGAACGTGAATTGTGTGGCAGGCAACATGTGCGGGCCCTGAGTCTCAGCTTCCTGCGCTAACCTCCCGGCGTGTCGCGACCAGAGCAAGACTCAGCCTCAGGCGTAGTGATGACGAGGGAAGGCCTCGTCATCGGTGGTAACAAGGTCCCGCTCCTCGCTGGAAGCGTTCACTACTGGCGGCTTGATCCAAAACACTGGCGCGAGTGCTTGCTCGCCACCAAGCGGATGGGCTTCCCCATCATCGACACCTACGTGCCTTGGTCGGTGCACGAGGTATCGCCGGGGGTATTGGAGCTCGGGGAGCAAGACCCGCAGCGAGACCTCGGCGCGTTCTTGCGCTTGGTTCACGAACTCGGCCTTTGGGCCATCGTCAGGCCCGGCCCCCATATCAACGCCGAGTTGACCTGCTTCGGCATTCCCGACCGCATCATCTGGGACCAAGCCTGCCAAGCTCGCGGGCCCACGGGCGCGCCAGTGGTCCTGCCGATGCTGCCGCTGGCGTTCCCAGTGCCGAGCTATGCCAGCAAGACCTTCATTGACGAGACCAAGCGCTACTTCATAGAGCTTGGCAAGGTGCTGAAGCCGTTGCTCTACCCTGCAGGGCCCATCGTCATGGTCCAGGTGGACAACGAAGGGGCGATGTACTTCCGAGACGGTCCCTACGATCAGGACTACCACCCCGATGCCTTAGCGCTCTATCGCGAGTTCCTGCGTTCAAAGTACAAGTCAATCGAGGCGTTTTCTGCGGCCTACGGAAATCCCAATCTGCGGTTCTCCGAGGCTGACCCACCCACCACCTTTGATGCGACCCGCTCCGAGGATTTGGTACGGCACATCGACTGGACCGAATTCCACGAGGTGCTGCTCGCCAACGCCATGACCGAGTTCGCCTCGGCTCTGACCGAGGCTGGCATCGTTGGGGTTCCGCGTTCGCACAACTTCCCTCCCGGACAAGAGTCGACGCCGCTCAATGCGGCTCGCATCGGCCAGGCGGTGGACCTGATCGGCTATGACTATTACAACAAGGCCTCCCCTGCGACGCGCAACATCCTTTCGCGTAGAACCTCGGAGCTCGCCGTTCGCAGTGACGCGCTGAATGTTCCGGCCTTCGCTTGTGAACTCGGCGCCGGGTTCCCACCGTTTTTTCCCCCGCTCGAAGAGCGGGATAGCATTTTTACTGTGCTATGCGCGTTGGCCTACGGCTTGCGCGCGTTCAATCTTTACATGGCTGTCGAGCGGGACCGCTGGATCGGCGCGCCGATCGATCCGCAGGGCAGGCCGCGCCCGTTTGCCGTTTTCTGGACCAAGCTCAGCGAAGCGTTGAATCGCGTTGGCTTCTTCTCGCTCGAGCGACGCACGCCGGTGCGGATTTTGATCCCTCGCAATGAGCGCCGACTGGCTCGCGTGATGCACGCCTTTGGTCCCGTCTCAGGAGCGTTCTTTGCGGTAACCGGCGCGGGTGCGAAGGAGTGTGCTTTCGAAGAAGAGCTTGGGCTCGGCTATGCCCCGGCGGTTGAGGCAGACAGCTTTGCGCGGCTGCTCGAGGCGAGCTTGGAGGCTCGCGGGGTACCGTTCGCTCACATCGGAGGAGAAGACCGTGACGTCTCACTCGATGGGGCAAAATGGCTGATCGTCGTCAGCTCGGGGGGGCTGAGTGCGACCTTGATGGAGCGGCTGCAGGAAGCTGCGGCGCGTGGAACGCTCGTCACGATTGGTCCACGGCTGCCTGAACTCGGCGGGGCTCGGCGTTTGCTCAAAGCCCCGTTTGATCTCACCTCCCTCAACACCAATTCCAACATTGAGCTGCACTGTCCGCTCGACCCGGCAAGAGCGGAAGGTCTTGTTGGTCAGGCCATTGGCGCGCTCAATCTGCCGACGCTTTCCACCGACAAAGACGAGATCTTCACCACCGTTCATCACGACTCGGCGGGAGTTCCGCGCCTGCTCTTCGTCATCAATCCAACCGAGCTCGAGCGGACCGTCACCGTCTCGGTCGACCAGCGCGTCGAGTCGGCGGCCGATATCCTCAAAGCACACAGCTTCAAGCTTCAGCAGGGCACGCTCGAACTTTCGATTAGGGCCAAGACCGTACGCGTGCTCGAGCTACTGGCTGCCCCTGTCGGTTAACGCTCGGGTTGGTAGTCCGGGTAGCTCAGGTCCCGCGCCGAGATGACCACCGTTGGTATCGGCCAAACGATCCCAAACGCTGGGTCATTGAAGCGAACCCCGCGCGCGCTCTGAGGCTCGAACGACGGGGCAATTTGATAGAACAGCTCGCACTCGTCCTCCAAGGTAATGAAACCGTGGGCACAGCCCGCAGGGATGTAGAGCGCCTCGTGGTTATTCGCGGTCAGCTCAGCCGCTGTCCAAAGTAAGTAGGTTGGCGACGTTGGCCGCAGGTCGAGTGCTACGTCGAAGACCCGCCCGCGCGTGCAACGCACGAGCTTGGTTTCAGCGTGCGGCGCTGCTTGGTAGTGCATGCCCCGCAAGGTCCCTCGTTTGTGATTGAAGGAGATGCTGAATTGCGCGTCCGGTATGACCAGGCCACGCTCGCGGAAGAGTTCGATGGAAAATGTCCTCGCGAAAAAGCCGCGCTCATCTGCGAGCCTTTCCGGCACGAGTTTGAAGACCCCGTGTACTTCGGTGGCCTGGAACGCAAGCTCGCTCATTGCAGTTTCAAGAGCTCCTCGGCATTGCCGAATAGGACCTGCTCGCGCTTGCTTTCACTGATGGGGAGTCGTGACACCCAGCCAAGGATCTCACCGTAGTCGTAGGAACCATCCGCCTCATGGAAGCCGTAGGGAGCATCGGTGCCAAACAAGCAGCGTTCGGGGCCCATCACCCGAACGACGTCTCGCGCCAGCGCCTCATCGAGATAAGGGCTTGAAAGGTCGACCAGGAGGTTGGGGAGATCTTTGCCTGCGCGCCAAAGATCGTCAAAGAACGGAAATCCGGCGTGCGCCGCGACTAGCTTCAATTTAGGGAAGGCCTCACAGATTGCCCGGTAGTCCCCGCGGGCCCCAAACCCGAGATGAATCAGCACCGGCAAGCGCAACTCTTCGGCGCGGCGCAATAGGGGCGTAAGCAGCTCTGTTCGGTAGTCGTGCCAATGCGGGTGAAGCTTGAGCCCGATCATCCCGGGGCTGCTCCGCCATTGCTCGAGCTCGTCGAGCACGCGCGGGTTCTGTCTCGGATTGAGAAAGATCCAGCCAAGCACTCGATCGGGGTGTTGGGCGCATAAGGCGGCGACCCCGGCGTTGTCGGGGCGCGCATCGATCGCGATGGTTTTCCCGGAGATCCTGACGTTTCCTTCCGGGGTCAGGGTGCTGCGGTGGATCGCTTCCACAAGGGGCCGCGTCCATGTCCGCCGAGCTAGGGCCCGAGCAACCCGCAGCAGGTTCGCAGGCGATTCGAGGATAGGCTCACTCATCGAAGGGATGAGAACCACTCGGGAAACGGCCCGGGCGTTCAGCTTCTCCAGCAGTGCGCCGGCCTCCAACATCCGAGGCTCGTAGTGGGCGTGCACGTCGATGATCCGCATCTTGGCCTCTCAAACTTCAGTACCAGCCGAGCGCGGTGCTAAGCTGTCCGCCGCCCTTATGAACGACGCTGCGCCTCTCGTCCCGGTCTCGCCTGGTGACATCCTTCTCGGCAAATACGTGGTTGAACGCGTGATTGGCGCCGGTGGTATGGGCGTGGTCGTGGCGGTGCGGCACCGAGAGCTGGGCGAGCTCTACGCGATGAAGTTCATGTTGCCGGCCGCCCTGGCCAACCAACAGGCGATTGACCGCTTCGTTCGGGAGGCGCGCTCCGCGGCCAAGCTGAAAAGCGAGCACGTGGCCAAAGTACACGACGTTGGGCGTTTGGAGAACGGCGCGCCCTACATGGTGATGGAGCACCTCACCGGCCAAGATCTCGAGGCGGTGCTCTCGGCAACAGGGCCGCTCTCCCCAGAGGTAGCTGCCACCTACGTGATGCAAGCGTGTGATGCCATCGCTGAGGCGCATGACGCCGGGGTCATCCACCGCGATCTAAAGCCCGCCAACCTATTCGTAACGAAGCGAGCCAATGGTAGCCCGTGCGTGAAGGTGCTCGACTTCGGCATCTCCAAACAGGTCAATCCGGATGAGGCCGTAAACTCGATGACGCGCACCACGGCGATCATGGGGTCGCCGTATTACATGTCCCCGGAGCAGATGCGGTCGAGCAAGAACGTGGACCACCGCACGGACATCTGGGCGCTGGGCGTAATCCTGTATCAGCTCTCCACCGGCCGCGTGCCCTTCCCCGGCGAGACGATCACCGAGGTGTGTTCTGGCGTGCTCGCCGATGAGCCCGCGTCTCTTACCGTCATCGCGCATATTCCGGCAGCCTTCGATGGGATCGTTCGGCGTTGCTTGCAAAAGAACCCGACCTCGCGCTTCGCCAACGCACGCGAGCTGGCGTCGGCTTTGGCCGCTGTTGCGGGCGCGTCGCCTGGTACGAGCGGGCTCAATCTTCAGGTGGCTTCTGCGCTCCCTGGCCAGCCTGCTCGACCAGGAACGATGGCGATGGACGGGCCCCCGCCGCAGTTGGCACAAGCCCTCTCGAGGTCGCAGGGCGGCCAGGTTGCTCAAAGCGGTCAGACGCAAACGGAGTGGGGACGGCCAGTTGCGCCGCCGCAAAAGAAGAGCTCCGCAGGTTTGGTGATCGGCCTGCTTGGGCTCGCGCTGGTCGGCGGAGGGATTGGCGCCTTCGTGTTCATGCAGAAGGGCAAGGCCCCTGAGCCCGCTGCCGCGACGGCCAAGGAGACGGCGAGCGAGCCGGCCACGGCCCAGCCCGTAGAGACGGCAACGGCGAAGCCAGCGTTCGGTGACGGGCCGGGCACGAGTGCAACGCCGACAAACTCCGCCACGTTGGCTGCTAGCGCACCTGTTTCGGCGGAGCCAAGCGCAGAGCCGACCGCCAAGCCAACGGCCACAGCGGTGGCGACGGCCACGACGAAGGTCGTCAGCAAAGCCACGCCGACAGCGAAAGCCACGGCCGTCGCTACCTCGAAACCAGTCGCAACGGCGCGACCCACCGTTGGCGGCGGCATCTTCTAAGCCGCTGACTTCTGCGGCGTTCAGTCGAGGAAACGCACCTGCTCGGCTGCCGCTTTCCACTCGAAGTCGCGGCCGGCTTGGGGTCTGACCAGCTCAGGACCAAGCAGCGGAAGAGGCACCAACCAGGCGAGGTTGGGGTACGCGCGTGCAAACGCGGCTAGCGCTAGCGGACCAGCAAAGCCGATGAAGACGAGCGTGCGATCGAGCGGCAGTCTGCGCAGCCGGCGCGTGTAGATGTTGAGCAAGGTGAAGCCCAACGCAAGGATCGGCGTGGCGAATCCGAAGGTTGGGAAGTACCACGCGCCGGCCACGCAGACCGCCAGAAGAGCGAGCCCGCTCATTCTACTTTTCAATACGAGGCCGCGCTGCTGCGCTACCCCGAGCGGGTTGCGGGTGCTGCATTGGGGACAGGTTGCAAATCGTAGGACCTCGCGTGCGAGCTCTTCCATGCTCTTGGTCTTCACGGCGATCGGCTGGGCCGTGCCGGCTTCGATCTGCCGCTTGGCCTCGTCGGGCGGTAGAAAGAACACACGGTTCTTTTTGTTCACCGGCACATCGGGGATCTTGAGCCCGCTCACGCGCACGGTGGTTTCCGCCGCACAGGCTTCGCATGCGTACGTCAAGGTGACCGCTGCCATCGATTGCGCTGCTTAGCGGAAGTTGCGTCGCGCAGTCGAAGGATCCGGGGCCTTCGGCAGTTTTTCTCAACGAGGGCTAGCGCAAAAGCCCACCAGCTTGTCGGCTGGTGGGCTCTCGGTCTAGCGCCGCGATTGGCTGCTAGAGGCGCGGACCTGCTTTGCGTACGTCTTCCGACGCCTGCTCGGCGAACTTCTTGAAGTTGTCGGTGAACAGCGCAGCAAGCTTCTTCGCCATGGCGTCGTACCCGGCCTTGTCAGCCCAGGTATTGCGCGGAATCAGCATCTCGGCGGGAACCCCGGCGCACTCGGTCGGGACGGCCAAGCCAAACGTGGGATCTTCCACCGTCTTGGCGTTGTTGAGCTCACCGTTGTGGATCGCGTCGATGATGGCGCGCGTGTACTTGAGCTTCATGCGCGAACCAACGCCGTGCGGGCCGCCAGACCAGCCGGTGTTGACGAGCCAACATTGGGCGTTGTGCTTGGTCAGCTTGGAGGCGAGCAACTCAGCGTACTTCGTCGGGTGCCAAACGATGAAGGGCTGGCCAAAGCACGAGGAGAACGTGGCCGAAGGCTCGGTCACGCCCATCTCCGTACCAGCGACCTTCGCCGTGTAGCCGGAGATGAAGTGGTACATCGCCTGAGCGTTGGTGAGCTTCGACACGGGGGGCAACACGCCGAACGCGTCGCAGGTGAGGAAGATCACATTGTTCGGGTGCTTGGCGACGCAAGGCACCTTGGCGTTCGGGATGAATTCGATCGGGTAGCTGCAACGCGTGTTATCGGTGATCGAAACGTTGTCGTAGTCCACCTTGCGGCTGTGCTCGTCGAACACGACGTTCTCCAGCACCGAGCCGAAGCGGATTGCGCGGAAGATGTCGGGCTCGGCGGCCTCACTGAGGTTGATGGCCTTCGCGTAGCAACCACCCTCGATGTTGAACACGCCTTCATCACTCCAAGCGTGCTCGTCATCCCCGATCAACTTGCGCTTCGGATCGGCGGAGAGCGTCGTTTTGCCGGTTCCGGAGAGGCCGAACAAAACCGAGACGTCTCCCTTGTCCCCCTCGGTTGCCGAGCAGTGCATCGACAACACGCCTTGCTTGGGCATCAGGTAGTTCATGATCGTGAACACACCCTTCTTCATCTCCCCGGCGTACTCCGAGCCGAGAATGACGAACTCTTTGCGCTCAAAGCTCAGCGCAATACTCGTCGTCGACGTCATGCCGAAGGTGTAACGGTTGGCCGGGAATTTCCCGCCGTTGAAGATGACGTAATCCGGCTCACCAAAGTTCTCGAGCTCTTCGTCGGTCGGTCGGATCAACATGTTGTGCATGAACAGCGCGTGGTAGGCGCGGGCACAGATCACGCGAATCTTGATGCGGTACTTCGGGTCCCAGCCGGCGTAGCCGTCGATGCAGTAAAGGTGTTCGCGCGTGTTGAGGTAGTCGATCGCACGTTCGCGGTTGGTGAGGAACACCTGCTCGGTCAGCTTGATATTGACGGGCCCCCACCAAACGTCGTTGGTGCTGTCGGGGTGGTCCATGATGCGCTTGTCTTTAGGGCTGCGGCCGGTCTTGGCTCCGCTTAGCGCTACGAGCGCGCCGCTGGAGGTGATGGCGCTCCCTTTCTCTCGCTGCAGTGCGAGCTCGTACAAGTGGGCCGGGGAGGGGTTCCGCAGCACCTCATGGACCGAGATTCCGTGGTTCGCGAGGGAGAACGAATTCACCATTTGAGTCACTCCTTGGCTCAGGACGAGCCGACGCCGACGGGCGAGAAGAACGGCCTCACTCTTGCCATTTTCGTGGGCAGGATCCCACCCCCAAACGTGCCTCGCGGGCTTAATGGCGATGTGACGCGCCGCACCATTTCGGCTTCAAAACGCGCATGGCGAAAACAAGATATCGATACGGCGGGTGAAAAATTTGGCCCATCGGCTCCAATGTAAGTCATTGTGCGCCCAGGTAGTCCTGAGTGGTTTTGATGGCTGCCGGGAAACACGAGTCAATTCGCGCACTAGCGCCCTATCGAGGTTCGTTATGAAGTTCACCCTCTGGATGTTGGGTCTTCCGCTTCTGCTCACCGCCTCAAGCGCTTCGGCGGAGACGCTGAGCGTCAAGCTCGCGTCGGCGAACTTCCGAGCGCGTCCGCACGAGGCTGCCGAACTCAAGTTCTCGGCCGACAAATTCTTCCCTGTCGACGTGGTCGAGAAGAAGAACGGCTGGGCCAAGGTTCGCGACTTCGAGGGCGATGAGGCCTGGGTGCTCGAGCGAGCGCTCGGCAACACGCAGAGCGTCGTGGTTTCGGCGGAGAAGGCGAACATTCGTGAGGCCGCTAACACCACCAGCGACGTGCTCTTCACCGTCAAGCGCGGCGAGGTGTTCAAGGTCGAGTCACGCCAAGGCAACTGGCTCAAAGTGGTTGATGCCAACGGCGACGGCGGCTTCATTCGAGATGACATGACGTGGGGCGAGCTGCCGGCACCTGCCGAGGTGGCTGAGAAAGCCGAGGAGCTCGTCAAGGGTTCGTCATCGGCGAAAGAGACCACGCTCGCGCTCGACAAGGCCGTCGAGATCACCCAGAAGGTTGGTCAGGCGACCGAGGTGAAGCCGCCGGCCGCCAGCGAGCTTGAGACGCTCTCCAAGAAAGCGACGGAGTGGGCCTCACGACCGGAGAACCTCGAGGTGCTGTGTCGCGCCTACCTCGAGGAGGTCAAGACTCACTCCGAGAAAAAGCCGACCGCAACGGCGACGCCGAAGAAGGCCGGCAAACCCGCGGTGCAGCCCAAGTCGGCGTCGAATCAAAAGAGCCCTGCAAAGCCCAAGGCTCAGCAGAAGAAAGCGCCCAAGAAAGCTTGAGTTCGCCCTCGATTGCCCGCTCCGTCACAGGAGCGGGTAATCGAGCTCGCTGCGCACGTAGATCTCCTCGTATTTGATCAGAGGATCTGCCGGCGGTGCGAACAGCCCAAACACTCCGACGACCTCGGAGAAGTTGGTGTTGAGCCCGTCGGTCAGGCCGGTGAACGACTTGGTGTCCAAGAAGAACGGGCTCAGGCTAGTGATACCGGGGTTCATCGGATCGATGGGCACGCCCGTGTCCCACAGGCCGAAGGTCGCCTCCGGCGCGTTGGGATTGCCCGAGACGGTGTCGACTCGCACCAGCACCGGGCCCATCGTGGTCTCGTAAGCGTCGACCGAAAGGTCGGCCAGGGTTGCGAGCACGGGCTCAGGCGACCCAGAGCCGACGACCTCGGCGCAACCCGGGAGATTGGTAGACACGAAGAAGAAGAGCTCGTTCTTGCCGTTGGCCGTGTCGCGGAAGGCGAAGGCGCGCAGGTCGACTCGGTCGCCCACGGCCAGCTGGGTGAAGTAGTTCGCCGTTGACGGTGAGACGCCCACGCGCAGGCTTTGCTTCGTAGCGGCCGCGAGACTCGCAAAGCTCTCCTGCTGTTGCACGAAGAACTGACAAGCGACGCCGGACTCACAGCCGTCGCCCGCAACCGCGGTTACATAAACGCCGGGCACCCAATACTCGGTGGGGCCTGCCGGATCGGCGGCCCAAACCTCGGCGATGGTGCTGGCCTCGAGATCGGGCGGTTGCACATCGCAGGTGGGCCAGCCTCCGCCGGCTCCGCCACCGCCGGCAGGTTGTCCGCCCTCGCCGCCAACTCCACCCTCCCCGCCGAGACCACCCTCTCCAGCGTTGGCACCGGTTCCGCCGGTCCCTCCGTTGCCGCCTCCACCGCTCACTGCCGCGCCCCCACCGCCCGGTGATTCCCCGCCCCCGCCTGACCCGCCGCTGGCAGGGATTTCTCCGCCTCCGCAGGCAACAAGAACCGAGACCAAGGCAAAGGGGCTGAGCGCGCTAAAGTTCGAGCGTTGGGGAAGCATCTCCCGGCCTTAAGCAATCGGCACTCGCGCCGCAAGCCCGTCAAAAGCAACGAATTTGGCCGAAGCCGAGCTTTTCTCGGGTGACAGAGGGCCGGCTCTCTCATAAGGTCCAAAGCCCGTGAGAGTTCTTCTCCTCCTCGCGGCCGTTCCGGCCCTCCTCGCGACAGAAACCGCCGTTCATGTCGGCTCGTCGCTGTTCGGGGCAAGCACGGTTGCTGAAGCACAGGCGAGCGCGCAGGAGCTGCGAGTCGGAGACACGCTCCAAGCCGTTCGGGACGTCGCGCTCGACGAGGCCATCGTCGCCGAGGGCTCCAAGGTCAACGTGAGCGGCAAACGTTCTCTGAACGGAAACGTCGTTGTGGATGTTGCTCTTGCAGATGGGCACGTGGTGAAAGGCCTGCCGTTGGCTGAGATCCACAAGAACTTCCGTCGCGTCGATCGTTAGTGCGCCGGTGACTTCCATGTCTGCGCGCAAGCTGCGGGTAGCAGTGCTGTTCGGTGGACGCTCCGCAGAGCACGAGATTTCGGTGCTCTCGGCGCGGTTCGTTTTGGAGTCGCTCGACCGCGAGCGCTTCGAGCCGGTGCTCGTGGGCATCACCAAAGACGGTCGTTGGGTCCGTGAGTCGGAGGCGGCGCTACTGGCGCAGTCGCGTGATCCTCGCTTGGCCCAGGTCAATGCTGCAGAGGCCGCAGCTGAGTTGCATCTCGCGGCACACCCCGTCGTCCAGGCTTCGGATGCTTCAGCACAAGCCGCGCTGCTTGGCGGCGAAGCCGCGGAGGGCATCGATGTGGTCTTCCCAGTGCTCCACGGGCCGATGGGTGAAGACGGGACGATACAAGGCCTCTTTCGCCTGGCGGAGGTGGCCTTCGTTGGCTCCGGCGTGCTCGGGTCAGCCGTCGGCATGGACAAGGACGTGATGAAGCGTCTGTTCCACGAGGCGGGCCTGCCCATCGTTCCCCATCGCACCCTCAAGCGCCGCAGCTTCGACAAGAACCGCGCCGCCGTCCTCGCCGATTTGCAGGCTTTTGCCGGTGGTGAGGCGCTTTTCGTAAAGCCCGCCAACCTCGGATCGAGCGTCGGCGTTTCGAAAGCAGCCTCCAGCGAGGCGCTTGGCCCGGCCCTCGATCACGCCTTCGCCTTCGACGACAAGGTGGTGGTTGAGCGCGGAGTTCCAGGGGTGCGCGAGATCGAGTGCGCTGTGCTCGGCAATGACGATCCCATCGCTTCTGTCGTCGGGGAAATCGTCGTAACCCACGCGGACGGCTTCTATTCGTACGACGCGAAGTACGTGGACAGCAGCGGCTCGCACACAGTGATTCCCGCTGAGATCAGCCCGCTCGAGGTGACCCGCGTGCAAACGTTGGCAGTCCAAGCCTTTGAGGTGCTCGGCTGTGACGGCCTTGCGCGAGTGGACTTCTTCCGCGCGGCCGATGGGACGATCTACTTGAATGAGGTCAACACCATGCCGGGCTTTACGGCCATCAGCATGTACCCGAAGTTGTTCGAAGCGAGCGGCATTGGAGCGCGTGAGTTGGTTACCCGTCTCGTGGAGCTCGGGCTCGAGCGAGCCCGTGAAAAACGCGCCCTGCGAACCAGCGCCTGATCATGTTCGTCGCCACCATCGTCTACGAGTTCAGCCCAACGACGGACGCAAAGGCACAAAAGCTATTTCGCGCGGAGATGGTTGGTCGTCGCTACAACGAGCATTGGGAAGGCCGGCCCCTACCGCGCACGGCCTTGTGGATTCGGCGCACGACCGAGGCCGGGGAGACGGTGGTTGAACTAAAGGTGCGCTGTGAACGGGAGGTTCAATCCGCCGTGCAAGCGGTGCGCAAGTTCGGCCTGACCATTGAGCTTTCTGCGCTGTGGGTGAAGGTCATGGGCGGCGGAACCTGCGGGCTGGCTGAGCTTCCATTTTGAACGGATTGAGGCCGAGAATGCTCGGATCATCCTGGAGCATGCCGTTGTGGCGGCGCAAACCGGCTTGGTGTAGACGCAGCGCCAGGAGCTCGTGATGAAGGTCGCCCTTAGTGCTTTGGTTCTCGCTACGCTTGCGTCACTCGTGGCCTGTGAGGGCTATTCGGAAGAGCGGGCCAAGAAGTTCTGTGATCAGGAGCAGGAAGCCCGCGGGGATTCAGCCTGTTTCTCGGCCGCCGTCTATGACGACTGCGTTGCCGCGTTCGAAGAGTGCGGTGATGACGTGGACGTCGACGATTTAGCCTGCAGCCCCACGTACACTTGTCCCTGAAGTCGTTATGGCAGAGCCTGTCGCCCAAGCGGCGGTCGGCTCGGCGCTCCTACGAGCGCGCGATTGACCAGGCGGCTGAGCTCATGGGGAAAGAGGCCCCGGAGCTGACGCGCGTCTTGCAGCGGGCCATCTCCGCAGGTGAAACCGCCTTTGGCCAAGAAGCGGAAGAGCTAGCCGCTCCGCTCTACGCGTTGGCGGCTCATCTGCTTGCCAGCGGGGCAACGACCGAGGCGCTCGTTGCGTCGTCGAGGCTTCAGACCATCGCCTCGGCTCCTGGGCGCACGGAGCCCAGCTTGGTGCAGGTCAAAGCGCTGCACGCCGCCATCCTGGTGCGAGAGGACGCTGTCGGTAGCGCTGCCGCGATAGCGCTCGAGGAGTGGGCTCGCGCTGCTGAGGTGGCCAGTGACGCGCAAGCAGCGGGAGCCGCATGGAACCAGGTTGCGTTGACCATGGCGCGCAAAGGTGAGCGGGATCTCGCCTCTGTTCTTTTTGAAAAGGCCCGCAAGCATCGCACGCAGGCGCTCGGTGATTCTGCCCTGCCGACGCTGGAGACGATCTTCAACGCGGCCACCTTCCGCGGCGCTCAGATGGACCTCGAGGTCGCCGAGGCGGACCTGCGCTTTGTGGTTCGAGCACTCGAAGGCAATACCCAGCGCGAGGTGATCGAGCTTCACGCCTCTGCGCTCCACAATCTTGCGGTGCTGCGTGAAGAGCGCGGCGATGCGGAAGAGGCACGGCTGCTCTATGCACGCGCGCTCAGTTTGTTTGAGCGACGCTACGGCCCAAAGGGCCGAGAGCTCCGGCCAACGCTGGTTCGCTTGGCGTTGCTTCATCACCGCGAAGGGTCGCTCTTGCTCGCGATCGAGGCCTATGATCGGGCGTACGAGATCGCGACAACGGAGCTTGGTGCTGAGCACCCCATCGCTGTGGCAATTCGGGCTTGGAAGACCGAGCTGACCGAGGGCGTTGGTCCGGGGGCCGTGGAGCGCGGACTCGCTTGAGCTGCGTCGCGCCCAGCCGTTCTTCGTGCTAACCGAGCCTTCTAACGTGTCCGAAGTACGCCCGGAGCCGGCTCGTCGTAGCCCTGCACGCTGGCTCGTAGCAGCGGCCGTGTCGATCTGCGTACTGGGCGGGGCGATCAGCGCGCCGGCGTTTGCTCCACCCGCCGGTACCGTCGCTTCCGGCGTCGTGGTGGCAGAGGTTCCGCTCGGTGGCGCCAGTGAAGCGGATGCACGCGCGCGCCTCGAGGAGCTCGGTCGTTCGCTCGAGCACCGAGAGGTGCGTTTGGTCGCGCAGCCCAAAGAGACCATCGTTTCGATGGCGCAGTTGGGCGTTCAACTCGACGTCGAGGCTACGCTTGAGCGGGTGATGGCGGTGGCACGCGAGGGCGGTTTTGCGGGCGCTTCGCGCGCGTTTCTGCGCACCCGCACCGATGTTCCGTTCGTGTTCACGCTCGATGAAGGAGCCTTTCACGAGATCGTCCCGAGCATCGAAGAGGTGCTCGTGGATGACCCGCCTTTCGACGGGGCGATTCGCGTCGAGGACGGCGTCCCCAGCGGAGAGTTGCCTCGTACGGGCCATCGCATCGAGCGTGATCAGCTCGAGCAGTCCATTCGCGCGACGGTGGCGTTGTCCGACCAGAGCGCAATCACGGTGCCGCTGCAAACCATTGTGCCGCCGCTCACCGAGGCTGACGTGAGGCTCAAAGTCGAGGAGGCAAAGGTCATCCTCTCAGGGCCCATCACGCTCTGGTATGCGCCGCCCGAGGAACTGGTTCTGCAGCTTCGCAAAGAGAATGAAGAAGCCGAGAAGCGCTTCAAAGACGAAGCCGACCGGGCGAAATGGAAGATGCCCAAGCGCAAGAGCCGCATGAAGCGGAAGGGCAAACGGCTGGTCGAAGAAGCCAGTAAAGCCAAGCCCGACACTCTGCCGCTGCCCGAGCCTGTCGAGCTGCAGTTCACGCAGCAAGACCTGCTGCTGGCCTTTCGAGCGCACCGCGTAGACGTTCCCTCGCCCCGTTTCATCGTCGAGCTCGACGAGGCGGAGGTGAAGCGCAAGCTCGCGCCGGTGGTGCCCAAGCTCTACAACGCAGCGCGCGACGCTCGCTTCGACATCGACGATCAGAATCGCATCACCATCCAGAAGAGCCGTCCTGGAACCCGCGTCGATCACTCGCGGTTGGTGGAAGCACTCTACAAGGCGGCGCTGACTCCCGACCGGCGCGGGCCACTCCCGGTCGACAACAACGCAGACCCTCAGTTCACCACTGCCGCTGCCGAAGCTCTCGCGATCAAGGGCCTTGTGTCAGAGTTCACGACTCACCATGCGTGCTGCCAAGCGCGGGTGAAGAACATCCACCGCATCTGCGACATGTTGAACGGCACCATCGTCAAAGCGGGGGACACCATAAGCGTCAACTCGATGGTTGGTCCTCGTACCTTGGAACGTGGGTTCTTGATGGCCCCTAGTATTGGGGACGGCGAAATGACCGAAACGCCAGGAGGAGGCGTAAGTCAGTTCGCCACGACGCTGTACAACGCCCTTTTTGACGGCGGGTATGTGGTGCGGCAGCGGCAGGCGCACAGCTTCTACTTTTCGCGCTACCCCATGGGCATAGAGGCCACGCTCTCCTACCCCTCGCCCGATCTCGTGTTCATGAACGACACAAAGGCGGCTCTGTTATTGCGCTGCGACTACGGCGAGACGTTCATTCGGGTTCGACTGTTTGGAGACAACGGTGGGCGCAAGGTGGACCGCGAGGTTTCCCGTCCGTTCAGCTACACCGAGCCGCGGGTCGAATACGTTGGCAAACGCTCACGGGACCCGGACGACGACAAGGTGAAGGATCACGGCTCGCACGGCTTTTCGGTCGTCACGAGCCGGCGCATCACCGAAGCGGACGGCAACTCACGCGTCGAAAAACGGACCATCAAGTATGTGGGCAAGCCAAAGTTGATTGAGGTTCACCCTTGCCGGATTCCCAAGAACGAAAAGGGACATACGGGTGAGCGCTGCCCCAAGCCCGAAGAGGTCGAGGAAGCGCCGTCGCCTTAGGCAGAATGCTCACGCGACGTACCGTTGTTGCGCGATCCACGGCAATTTGTACTATCTGTCGAATGGACGGCTAACTTTATCTGGAGTGCTGGCAGCTTCGATCCACTGGACCTCCTAGATGGTCGCCTTCGCCTTTGAACCGCCGCACGAACAGTTGGCTCCTTTGCCGAAGGTTCTCATCGTGGATGACGACTCCCTCGTGCTGAGGTCGCTCCAAAGAGCACTCTCCGCGCAGAGCTTCCATGTCGTCGCGTTGAGCGACGTTCATGAGGCGATGCGGGTGGTGGAGGCGGAGAACTTCGACTGTGTCCTATGTGACATTCGTATGCCGAAGATGAGTGGTCTTGGGTTCGCTCGGTTCGTCCGCTCGCTGGCCCCCGAGGTCCCGATTCTTTTGATGACCGGGGACCCACAGCTCGAGTCGGCAATCGAGGCAATTGAGGTTGGTATCCTCGAGTATCTGCCTAAGCCGATTGAACCGAGCAAGCTTCGAAGCTCGGTTGCGCGAGCCGTAAAGCTCAATCGTTTTGCGCGGCTTCGTCGCGAAGCGCACGACGTGATCAAGTCTGAACCGCCGATGTCGCGCGCCGACAAACTGAGCGGCGCCTTCGATCGCGCGATGGCCAGTTTGTTCGTGGTGTTTCAGCCAATCGTCATTCCCGAGACTGAAAAGCTCTTCGGCTATGAGGCCTTGCTGCGCTCTCGCGAGCCCGAGTTGCCGACGCCTCCACATGTGATCGAGGCGGCCGAGACCCTGGGGCGCACCAGCGAGGTAGGCGCCAAGGTCCGTTCGCTCGCCAGCTCAGCGTTCTTGGCGGCTCCGGCCGACGGTCTTCTATTCTTGAACATCCTACCGCTCGATCTTTTGGATGAAGACCTTTACGCCTCTGGCACGCCCTTATCGGGCTTGGCCGAGCGCATCGTTTTGGAGGTGACCGAGCGAGCAGACCTGGCCAAGGTCAAGGATGCTTTGCCGCGAATTCAACGTTTGCGAACCCTCGGTTATCGCATTGCCGTAGATGACCTCGGCGCTGGCTACGCGGGCCTCTCGAGCTTTGCTGCGCTCGAGCCCGAGTTTACGAAACTCGATATGAGCCTAATTCGAGGAGCTCACGCCTCGAGCGTCAAGCAACGAGTGATCGGCTCGATTGTGTCGCTCTGTCGCGACCTCGGCAGTCGAGTGGTGGCCGAGGGTATCGAGACGCGTGCTGATCGCGATACCCTGGTTCGTTTGGGTTGCGAGCTCCAGCAGGGCTACTACTTCGCAAAACCAGGGCCTGCCTTCCCGTCGATAACGTGGGACGCTCCCTGAGCAACCCGCTTACTGGCCCCTTACGCACGGCCCGAAGCGCCGCACACCGTCGTTTGTAGCTTCGAGCCAACCCGTAGCAAAGCTACGCTCCGGGCCGACATGACCCGCGAGTCCAGCGATCGATCGACGATTCCGATGCGAGGGCGCGCGCACGTCGAGTTGCGCGACACAGTGGCGACTGCCCCAACGGCCGCCATTGCACCGAGCGTGCTGCTCGAGCCGTTTCGCGCTTTGGAGCTACCCGAGGCTCGCTATCACGTCGTTGAGCGACTTGGGATCGGCGGCATGGGCGAAGTTTCGGCCACCTTCGACGCGAAGATCGGTCGAGAGATTGCGCTCAAGACGATGCTCACGAAGGCCCCGGAGGAGATGCCGTTGGCGCAGCGCCGGTTTCTTCGCGAGGCCCGGGTGCAAGCGTTGCTCGAGCACCCGGCGATCGTCCCGGTCTACGACATTGGATTAGGTCCTGACGGAATGCCCTTCTTCACGATGAAGCGTGTCCGCGGCGAGACGCTTTTTACGATGTTGGAGGACGTGCGTCAGGGCCAGAGAGCCACGCTGCGTCGGCTTAGCCGTCACAGGCTCTTAGCGGCATTCATGACTGTTTGCATGGCTATCGACTACGCGCATGAGCGTGGCGTCGTACATCGCGATCTGAAGCCGGAGAACATCATGTTGGGCCCGCACGGCGAGGTCTACGTGCTCGATTGGGGGCTCGCTCGCGTCACGGAGCTCCACCCCCGCGGCCCTGCGCCTGACGCGGCCCTCGGCGATTCCGGAACCAATCCGGGCGACATGATCGGAACTCCCGGGTTCATGCCGCCTGAGCAGGTGCTCGGCCAGCACGATCAGGTTGACCGGCGCTCCGACGTCTATGCGTTAGGCGCCATCCTCTATGAGATCCTAACGTTCAAACCGCTCCACGAAGGAGCCGACGTGATGGCTATTCTCGAATCGACGCTCAACCCAACGCGGGTGACGCCCGCCGGATCGATGGAGGTACCGCCTGAACTATTGGCCATCGTCGATCGCGCCACGCGGTTTCATAAGGAGCAGCGACACGCAACAGCCCGTGCCATCAGCGAGGCTATCGAGAGCTACCTCGACGGCGACCGGGATCAAGAGAGTCGAGCGAAGCTCGCTGCTGGTCGCATCGCCGGAGCGCAGCGCGAGTTGGCGCTTGCTCTCGAAGGCCCACCGGAGCAGCGGGAGCGAGCTCGCATAGCTGCATTGCGTCAGGCTGGTGGGGCCTTGGCGCTGTCCCCCAAGGACCCAGCTGCGACTGCACTCGTGCTCGAGGTATTGTCGCATCCCCCGCCGAACACCCCCAATGATGTAAAGCGCGAGCTCGCGTCGATCGAGGTTGGGCACTCTCGGGTCGCCATGAGAGACAATGCGCTGCGCATCTTCTCTTGGTTTGTGATTGTGCCATTCGCCGTGGTGTTGGGGATTCGGTCGGATTGGTACGCTGCCATCATGGTCGGAGTGTTGAGCTTCTGCGCAATCCTGGCCCTCTTCATGTGGAAACGTCAGCTCGTCTCCACGCTGCCACGGTTCATTCTCTATTGTGGTACCTCGGTCATGTTCGCCGGTATGAGCGGCTTGTTCGGCCCCTTCATGTTGGTGCCTGCTCTGGCGGCCATCAACGCGGTGACCTTTAGCTTGCAGTCGCCCAAACATGAACGCGCAGCGATCGTCGCTATTGGTGTATTGCCGTTTCTCGTCCCGATGTTTCTGGAGCTACTGGGCGTGGTGCCCGCTTCGTTCGACTTCGCCGATGAAGCCATCGTGATTCGCAGTCGGCTGGTGAACTTCCCTCCGCAGCTGACCTTCTTGTTTCTCTCGCTGGTCAGCTCCTTCGGCATCGCTACCCCGGTATTCCTCACCGGGCGGCTACGTGACCAGTTGCGCTCGGTCGAGGCGAAGTTAGCGCTGCAAAAGTGGCAGTTTGCCCAGCTATCTCAAGCTCGCCCGCCTGCGGGTTGAACCCCGTCTGCGGGCTGGTCCCCTGGCTCGACTATGATGTCGTGAAATTTTGAATAGTCGATAATGCGCGTCTGATCGGGCTCCGTCGAAATGATGTCGGCGAAGCGCGCACCCCAAACGATGTCATCTAGTTCATAGGTGTAGCGGGCGTGAACCGTCTGCGCGATCGTCTCGTCGAGCCCGCTGAGGCTGAGCAAGACCAAAGCGGAACGTGCTTGAAGCGCCTGCTTTGCGTTCGGACCAAAGAAGGGGCTTTTTTCGTCCACCTCGTGAATGGCGGTCCAACTCAGCCGGAAGAACGGGTTCTGCTCGCGGAGCAGCGGCAAGATGTGCGGGACTCGCAGCCGCTCGCCCTCCTTCGTCACAGTGTCCAAAAGGACCAAGACCTTGAGCGACGCTTCGACGATCGTGTTGTGCCGCGCATTGGCCATGCGGAACATCAGGCAGGGCTTGCCGTCGCGTCGCCCGATCACTGCGCGAGAAGTGAAGATGACGCGCGAGCTGGGTTTGGCGAACTTGGAGAAGGTTAGCCCTGTAGCGATCGCCAGCGAAAGGAGACCGGCCAACGCCTCCAAGGTCACAATGCATTGGGCATAGACGGTGGTGGGCGAGAGAACGCCGTAGCCGATGGTGCCCATCGTTTGAACCGAGAAGAAGAAGGCGTCGCCGAAGGATCCGGGCCGAGCTCCTGCGATGCACCCAGGTTGCAACAGGTACAAACAGGCAAAGATGGAGTTGAGGGCGAGGAAGCCGGCGCCAGCGAGCAGAAAGAACAGCCACCACGGCATCGTTAGAACACGATGGTAGAGGTCCTCATGGAACGCCGTATCAAGCCCAAGGGTGCGGACTTTGAATGGCTCCTTCTGAGCGGCGGGCTTGGGCTTTCGTTGCGTGCTCAAACTAGGCTCCTCGTTCAGCTACGAAGTTTCACGTTGCAGATTTGCACCGTACTTCGAGCCTCCCTTTGGCTGGGAACGGCCAATTCTCGCAGAAAGGTGGGAGCTGTGCTCTTGGCACGAACCTTGGATGTGCCCCCTCGAGCGCCTGTGACGTGATCCCCCCCAAAACGTCGAGCAGGCGCTTTTTCTTTTTGTCCCTGCTGACTTAACTGTCACTCGACGAGGATCAGGGCTGATTGCGGCGCCATGGGCGGGTCGATGATGACCGTTCCGCCGGCACCAACGGTGACCTCCCGGCCGGAGCCGAGCGCGTCCTTGAGTTGCGTGCCCGCTTCGCGATTGACCTTCATCGGGGCGCCCTCAAATGCCGGCGCTCCTTCCTTGTCCTCTCGCGCGTTGAAGATCACGAGCGCGTAGTCGTTGCCGGCGTCCCCACCGCTACGCTCGAACGCGAAGATGCCGGCATCTTCCTCGTCCCCGCCGCGCTCGGAGGACCAGACTACGCCGATGGCGCCTTTGCGGAGGGCAGCGCTCTCCTTGCGGATCTTTGCCAACTTCTGAATGTGTTTGAAGGTGCTGTTGTCTTTGGCAAAGCCAGTAGGCCAAAGGTCTTCACGATTGGAGGGATCATTGCCTCCGGCGAACTCCTGCTCCGTCCCGTAATAGAGACAAGGAATTCCCTGCGTCGTAAAGTTGAAGGTCAGGGCGTTGGCCAAGCCCTTCTTCGTGCCCGTGAACAGGAAGCGAGGCACATCGTGGTTGTCGATGAAGTTGATTGGAACGTCGCGTGGCGCGACGCCAATGCCGAGCTCTGCTGGCTCTAACCCCCAATTCTGATCGCGAAGCTTCCAAAGGTCTTCAATACGTTTGGTGCTTTGCCCAAGCTGGAAAACATCGCGAATGGCAGTGAAATATTGGGGGAAGTAGAAGGCGCTATCGAGCTGGTCTCCCGTTAGCTCCCGGCCGTCGGTGACGCATTCATTCTCGAGAGCGAGCTGTTCTGCCGCCGGTGGGTCGGTTTTGGTGAAGGCGCCGACGAGATTGTCGCGCCCGTCGAACGCTTCACCGAACATGATGAAGTTCTTCTTCCCCTTGGCAGCCAAACGTTGCCGAAGCTTCTGCGTGAAGAAACGCCAAAACTCGCGCTCAACATGTTTGACGGTATCAATTCTAAACCCGTCAATATCTGTTTGCAGGACCCAGTCGGCGTAGACGTCAACCATGGTCTCTTTGACCGCGACGCCGTCGCGCGGACCGCAAAGCGCGGTGTTTACGTCTTTGAGACCCCCGGGGAAGTCACCTTTGATCAGCTGCTCAGGGTCCTCGAAGTTGACGGTTCTTCCTTTGCGGTTGAACGCGCGTGGATCCTGAAACAACTCTGGCATTGGGGGGACGTGGTTGGTCGCCGGATCGTAAACGAAGATGGTGGGCGCAGGCCCTGCCTCTCCCAGCGACGTCTCGGATTGGATTCCCCGCGGATCGAAGTCGGGGTCATACTCGTTGATGTGAACGACCTGGGAGCTCTCCCCGTTGCCGGAGAGCTGCTCGTCCGGTTGGCCGTTCATGTTGATATCGTAGTAAAAAAGCTGGCCGAGGTGATTCGTCACGATGTCGACGATGATCTTCATCTTCCGCTCGTGCGCAGCGAATACAAGGCTACGGAGCGCTGCGAGATCCCCGAAGTGCGGATTGAGCGCCGTCAAGTCCTGTGCCCAATAGCCGTGGTACCCGTCGAACCCGGCATCCGTATCGACGTTCTTGATGATCGGCGAGATCCACACGGTGGTCACTCCGAGCTCCTCCAAATAGTCGAGTTGGTCCTCGAGGCCCTTCCAGTCGCCTCCGTGGTACTTGCCCATCGCCGAGAGGTCCACGCCATGGTTGTTGCCCGTGTCACCGTCCGCGAAACGGTCGATCAAGACTTGGTAGATCACCTCGTCACGCCAGTCCGAGACCTGGGTGGACATCGCGATCTCACCCTCGAGGCCCTCCTCGTAGCTCATACAGCCGCCGCTACTGGAGGTGCCGCCTACGACTGCAAGACCAAGGGTACAAAACACGCCAGCGATTGTTCGGCCAAAGCGGTTAGTTCGTTTCATCCGGGTCATGTGCGTGCTCCTCAAAAACCGTAAGAAGATGAGTTGAACCACCACTCGGCTCCAAGCCCGATGAAGTGCTCGAGTTCCCGCTCCCGGTAGGGGTGGTCTTCCGGGTAGAGCAAACGTGCAACGGAGCTGCGTACTCCCAGATTGTAGATGGCGCGGATGTGCGGCCTGCTGAAGTTGCCGCGCCCAGCCGGAGAGATGAAGGGCATCAATCCAATTCGAAACATGCTGGCGAGCGCAGGGCCCTCAGGTGCTTTCTCGGTATCGTCCGGATCCTGATAGATGACTCCTCGTTGCGCAACTTCGAAGGTCCCTTCCAAGGAGACGCCTGCGATCTCGCCAAAGAAGAAGGTGGGCCGCAGCACCACGGCTCCTTCATCGACGTCATCGTAGTTGAGCGTGGGGGTCGCGTCGCGGAAGGAGCGGAAATAGGCGCCGGCTAACACGCCGAAGAAGTCGACCTCGGCGTTGCCACCGATGGCCGCGACCATTTCACGAGCGCCGTCTGTGGTCTTCTCGGCTGTGAGCTGACCTGGATTGGCGAATTGCCCATACGCCGCAAGATCACTGGCGTAGCGGAAGAACAGGCTTATGTGGGTATCTCGCTTGCCGGTATATGCGGTAAACTGACCGCCTAGAACGAAGCCGCCGTCGCTCGGGAGCTGTTCTACGAGGCCGCCGGGCTCCTCCTCTCGCTCACCTTCGGGCAGTGCGTGCCCTTCACCGTAGAGCGCAGCCTTGATCCCGGCCCTCGTGTCCTTGGCGCCCGGGGCGAGCTCACCGAACTTGTAGCCGTAGCCGACTTTGGCCGCGCCGATGAGCTTCTGCCTATTGAGCAAGGCAACAGGGGTGGCACCGAATTGGTCCAACGGCGCGGGCCGCAGCACTGTCTGCTTGAAGAACGGTACGTCGGGTTGCGTGGCACCGACCGTGAGCTGGCCGAAGAATCCAGCCTTATGCCGATAAGCCGCTCCACCGCCGAGCAGGTTCAGGTTGTCGAGCGGCCAATAGTCGAGCGCGTAAATATCATCACCGCGGACCATGCGCGAACCGACGAAGGCGCTCAGTCCCTCGACGCCGACATTGCGTGCCTCGAGGAAGAGGTTGCGGATGGCCGCGTTCAGTTCGAAGTCCCCCGAGTAGTGAAAGACTGGGCTCGCTATCGCCAGGGTGATCACGATCGAGGTATCGATACCGGTGCCGTCCCAGTGGTCCTCTCGCCGCAATTCGGCCTCCGCGTAGTTGCCCTCGTCCATACGAGTGCCGCGCGCCACGATATCGGCATCTGCGCCCGGCCCACCTTGGCCGTCGGTGGCAGCAATCATGCGGCCGTAGGAGCCAAACTCAAACGACCCCTTGTGCGGTTGCTCGACCGGGACCGGCGGTAAGGTTGCCTTCTCGGTGCTGGGTTTTGCCGGGACGACGGCTGTCTCCGCCACTTTGGGGGTAGCGGTCGTGTCGGGCTTTACTTCCGGCTCAGCAGGCTTTTCCGGCGGGGGAGCGGGCTCTTCCGGAGCGGGCGTCGGTGTCTGTGGCTCGTTCGTCGCAGGTGGTTTTGCCTCGGGTGCCTCAGCGTGTGCGGTGGCATCCCATGAAAGGATCGCCAGTGATAAGCCCCCGAAGACCCGGCCGGAAATCATGGGTCGACGCTACCATGTTCGACGTTTGGAACGACGAACGACTGGTGCCAATTCGAAGGTTCAACGGGCGACTCAGCATTCGGCCGAAGGTGGGTGCATCCACCACGTTCGCGCTCAAGGAGACTTGACGTTCGAGATGTTTTTTCGAAGGGTTTGTCGCTTTACGCGGGCGGGGCTGCTCTCCGTCCAGTTACGCATGACCCGGTCGAGCTGCGCGAGGTCCCGAGCCGCGAGAGCCGCATCGACCAGGAGAATGTCGGCCCAGCTCACGCCAGCTTTCAACGACTGCTCGAGATCGGCGAGTTGAACGGGCTTCGTCCGTTCGAGCAAGGCGATGGCCATGCTCAGGAGCGGCCAAACGAAGGGGGTCGAATCCGCGCCGTGCTCTTCTTGCATTTTTTTGAGCGCCGCGAGATCCGCCGATTCGTAAGCGGAAATCGCTGCAACGCGCTGCAGCTCTTCGCGATCTTGGAATTGATTGGCGGCAACCCGAGCGCCCTCGAGGTCCCCCCGCAGGAGTCGCACCCGGATCAGCTGAGTGTGCGCTGAGGCTAGCTCGCTGCGCAGACTGCAGGCCTTCTCGAGGGCGATCTGCGCCGTCCCGAGGTCTTTGGCCGCGGCCGCGAGCTCTCCGCAAAACGCTGCGGCAATGGCACAGTCCACGTCCCCCAGCATGACGTCTACCGGGATTTGGCTCTGCTCCGAGATCGAGAGGGTGTAAGCGATAGCGCGCAGCGCGCGCGGCAGATCCGAGATGGTGTCTGCGCTCAACTGCAAGGGCTCGAGACTGCTCGAGGTGAGCCGCTTTCTCGCGCTCTCAAGCACCCCTACGGAAGGGCCTGAACGTTGCGCCAGCTCTTGCGCGCAGTCCTCTAGCCGGCCGTGAAAGAGCAAGCTGCGAGCGCGTCGTAAGCTCGGCAACGAGCACCCTGGCCACGCTTCGCTGGAGCGCTGGAATCTCGCTTCCGCGTCGGCCGAACACAGCAGGTCGAGCGCCGCTCCAGCGGCGTAGTCGTGCAGCGGATCTTGTTCGACCTTGAGTTTGCCGTGCTGGTTCAGCAAGTTGGCTGCGTAGCGGTCATTGCCCACCGCAACTGCGTGCGAGAGCGTGGCAAACGCCAACAGTGGTCCCCGTGCGCCCAACTTCCAGGTCTTGTAGATGAAGGCGGTTGCGCGATTGGCGTCAGGCGTAACCTCCAGCAAGAACAGCCCCTCTGCGTGCACCCACGCGCTCAGCGCATCCATGCTCGTTGGAGCGAGAGAGAGCGCACGTGAGGCGCTCTCCACCGCTGCATGAAAATGACCTGAAAGCAGGTGTTCGCGTGACTCCTTGGCAGCAGCCGTGGACGCAACCTCCGAGAGCTCGCGCTGCCGACTGCGGTAGGCCGTCACACCAGCACCAGTTGCGCCTAGAGCAGTTGCTGCTCCGAGACCAAGTAGTAGCCTGCGACGGTTGAGCGTGTGAGTAGCTAGCACCATGTGAGAGCCGACCGCTGACGGGTACCACGGGCCGGGAGCGGTGAGCAGATCCTTGTCAGCTTGGCCGTTGTTCTGCGAAAGTGGGGAATGCTCTTTTCACGCATCATCACTCCGCGCGTTTTCTTCGGTGCCTTCCTTTGTCTCGGACTCCCTCTCGTCGGATGCGGCGATGACGCAGGGACAGGCGCAGCCGGAGCTGGTGGCTCGGCCGCGGGTGGGAGCGGCGGCGAGGGAGCTGGAACCAACAATGGAATCTGCATCAAGCACAACTGTTCCACCGATGACGACTGCCAAGGCTGTGACGGCGGTTACAACTTTTGTCAGGTAGAAGCCGGTGCTGACGCCGGTCGGTGCGTGGCCTGCGGAGCCGATACTGGCTCGGGTTGTCCCGATGGTCAGGTCTGTTCCAGTTTTGGTGACTGCGTCCCGGAAGGCGCTGAATGCCCGACCGAGGCCGGGGTGCCGACCATCGCTTGTGAGACGAGCGCTGATTGTGTGGCCTGTGATCCGGCACATCGCGTGTGTGATACGGCTACCAACAAGTGTGTCGCCTGCACGGTGAACGACACGTCGGAGTGTCAGTCGACGGACATTTGCAAAGAGGGCGAGTGCGCGCCTGCGTGCAGCAATGACTGCACCACCGACAACGATTGCAGCAAATGTGGCGGTGCCAAAGCCTGCAACAACCACAAGTGCTCCGAGTGCAGCGAGACGTACGCCTGCTCCGCGGGCTACTTCTGCGATCTCTCCACCGGTACCTGTGAAAAGAATTGCGGACAGCAAGGGGCGCCGGGTGTTTGCGTAAACGACGAAGATTGCAACGGCTGTGGCGGTGGGCAGGTCTGTCACAAGGCCATCAACGCTGACCCGACCGACACCGGAACCTGCGGACCCGACGCCGCCGGCTGCTCGGACCTAGGGAATGGGACGTTGACGCTTCCGCCTCCCTACAACCAAATCACCAACACCTGCTCCAATGATGGAGACTGCTCCGGCGTGGGCATCCAATACAACGTTGGTGAGGCCCTACGAGACTTGCTGGGTGAGGACGAGATCCTCGGTCAGCCGATCGAAGACGCCAACATCGAATACCCGATGGACGTTTGCGCCAACGTGACCTTGGCGGACACCTCGTGTGGCGTTTGCGTTCCTTGCCGCCTCGACGACGACTGCGGCGATATCGACCTCGATGCGCTGAGCGGGGACCTCTTCCCCGGTGTCGGCGGTGCGCTGCTCAACTTCGTGTTCGACCAGGTCTTCGGCCCGAACGACCACAAGCTCTATATGTACTGTGAGACGGTCGCTGCTGGTTACGGCGTATGCGTACCTTGCCCCGGCCTGCTGAATGATTGCGCTGAATCGGGCGGTGGTGGTGGTGGTGGCACGTGTGACCACGCTACCAGTGAGGTCGGTGGGCCGCTCGGTACTGATTGCGATCCCTGCGCCGCAACCGTCTGTGCGAATGATTCCTTCTGTTGCACGACCGAGTGGGACAACCTGTGCGTCGAGGCAGCGGCTACCGAGTGCAACACGTCCACCTGCCATGGAGCGTGCGAAACGGGCGCGCCGATGGGGGCTGAGTGTGGCACCTGCGCCGCAGATGTTTGTGCAGCAGACCCTTATTGTTGCCAAACTTCGTGGGACAACATTTGCGTAGGTAAAGCTTCAGACCTCTGTGGCGGCTGCATCTGAGTCCTCTTCGAGAAACGGCCGTAAGCCCCTTGGTCATTTCAACTTGTCATTCTTGAAGGACCGATGAAACCCACGGTTCCGAGCTGCGTAGTGCGCAGCAGGTGTTTACACACGGAACCGTGGCCCACTCGCTGCTATTTCAGCTGGTCACCCAACGAAAGAGCGTTGTGACTGAGCCTGGGCTCGAGGCGGCTGATCTGGCAATGCATCGCTACGCAGACGGGGAGGATGCAGCCTTCAGCGTCGTCTATCGCTCTGTCGCTGAAAGGCTGCACGCATACCTACTGCGCATGAGCCGATCCCGCCCGCTCGCCGATGACCTGCTGCAAGAGACGTTTCTACGTATGCACCGCGCACGGGGCTCATTTGAGCCTGGGGCCCGACTTCTTCCGTGGTCTTACGCGATCGCGCGCAATGTGTGCATCGACCATGCGCGTCATAAGGCCGTCCGTAAAGATACGGTGGCGGACGGCGACGACGTGCTTGTGGCTACCCCTGCGAACGCGGATACCAACGCCGAGCTGCTGGCGATCGGAAAGCAGGTTGCGCAGACGGTGGAGAGCGCGCTGGCGAAGTTACCGCCCAATCAACGAGAGGCGTTCATCCTCCTCCGCTACGAGGGTATGTCGGTACAGGACGCAGCCTCCGTCTTGGGCGTGAGCGAAGGCGCGGTAAAGCTGAGAGCCTTTCATGCCTACGAAGCGTTGCGAGCCGCGCTAGGCGATGCAGCACCAAAGAAACGAGGGGCGCCGTGAGAGATTTCGACCTAGCGGAGCTGGGCCAGATTCCCGATCCGTTGGCGGGCGAGGCACAGCCAATTGCGGTGGCGCCGTCCTTGCCCAATGAGGCCTCTGCCACGCGGTCCACCGTGCGACGGCGCAGGCTGTTAGCGATGGCGTTCTCGATCGTGTGGATGGGTGGCCTCTTGGCCGCTACGGGCGTTGCCAGCGAGAACCTCACTGTCTGGGGGCGACTCCTTTCGTGCACGCTGCCTGCGGCACTCGGGGTTTGGGCGTTGGGGCTCGCGCTTTCGCCAGGCAAGGCTGGTTTGGGCCCCTCGGCCAAGCGTGCCGCCATGACGCTGTTGGCCGTGCCGCTGCTCTTTGGCTGTGTTTCCTTGTTTTCGGGTGTGACCGGTACGTTGGGACATGACTCGTTCATCTGCGGCGAGTTCATACTGGTGCTTGGCGCTGTACCGCTGCTCGCCCTTGGTCTCGCGTTGCGACATTCCAGTCCGAGTCGGAGCCTCGTGCGCAGTGCGCTGCTGGGCAGCGCGGTTGGGCTTCTGGCTGCAACCGTGCAAGCGATGCACTGCCCCAAGTCGGAGATCCTCCACAGCCTGGTGGGGCACGGGGTTCCAGTCATCGTGCTCGGGATTCTCGGCGCAACCGTGGTGCACAAGCTCACGTCTGTTTGAGGGCTGCTTCCACTCTGTTAGAAATGGCGCGTGGATGATTCATTCCAGTTCGTCGGCACAGCCATTGAAGACCGTTATCGCGTCGACGCGGTAATCGGGGAGGGTGGCTTTGGCGTGGTTTACCGCGGATTCCATCTGCGGCTGGAGCATCCCATCGCCATCAAGTGTCTCAAGATACCTGGGCACTTCACCTCGGAAGCACGCGAGCTGTTCCTGGCTCGCTTCCGAGAAGAGGGCCGCATCCTGATCAAACTCGCTGACGCGCCGGGGGTGCCCCGTATCTATGATTACGGTATTGCCGAGTCCCGTGGTCAGAAGGTGCCATTCTTGGTGCTCGAGTGGCTCGATGGTCAAACGCTCGAGGACTCACTGCGCGCTCGGCGCAGTTCTGGTTTGGGCGGACTGAGCGCTACCGAGGCTCTCTACCTGTTCCTCCCTGCCGTCGATGCGATCGCTCTCGCGCATGAACATCACATTGCGCATCGAGATATCAAGCCACCGAATATGTTCTTGGTGCGCGGCAGCAAGGGCCCAACCATGAAGGTGCTCGACTTCGGCATCGCGAAGGCCATGCAAGAGGGTGAGGCCCTGGCACAAGCCAAGACGCAGACGGCGACGAGCTTTCGCGCGTTTACGCCTAACTACGCTGCGCCAGAGCAGTTCGCACCAAAGCGTTATGGGGCGAGCGGCCCGTGGACCGACGTCCACGCCTTGGGGCTACTTCTGTTTGAGATGCTAACGGCGGCACAAGCCAACAAGGGAGAAGACCTGGTTGAGTGTCTCGAGTTCGCTACTTCGGAATCACGTCCCTCGGCACGGGCCGCAGGGGCACAAATCTCTGAGGCCCTCGAGGCTGTGCTCGCGCGAGCGCTAGCGCGCAATCCAGAACAGCGCTTCCCCAACGCAGGCGCGCTCGCAGCGGCGCTGCGGGCGCTCCCGGAATCCGCAAGCCTACCCACGCTGCACCCAGGCGTTACGCGACCGGTCGTTGAGTTACAGCCGGCCACCGAGCGAGGCGAGCCGCTGCCAGCTCCGCTGACGGACCACTCGAGTCGGACGACGCCGCTCGTTGCGCCAACCCCGAGCGCGGTGGTTCCTGCCAACCCAGCCGGAGCAACCTTGCTAGCCGGTGGTCAGCCTGCGGCGGGCACGTCGCAGCAGGCCGACCGCACGGTCGTGCCGTTCGCTGGTGTGGGCCCTTCGGGTGCAAACGCCGTCACGAACCTTGAAGCACCCGTGCTCGCTAGGCCGGTTCCAACTGCGAAGCCGCGTTCCTCAGGAGCCAAGGGAGTCGCTATCGGTGCGGGTCTATTGCTTTCGGTGGGTATTGGCGCCGTTGCCTTTCTTTCTCTACGCCCGAGTCAGAGCAGCAGTAACCAATCCCTGGACGCAGAGGTCTCGGGCGTCGTCTCCACTGATTATGCGGCAAAAAGCGAGATTAGCTATGCGTTCGAGGTGCTGCCTGGTCGAGACCACTACGTGCCAATCCCCGTTTCGGCGGAGGAGGTCAAAGGCAAGACCCACTATCGAGTAACCCGGCTCGAGGACCAGATTATACAGGTGGATAAGGTTGGCCCCGCAGGGAATGTGCTCGAGAGCTCGGCGATCAAACGCCAAGTGGACGGCGGCTGGACCAGAACCAAAACCAACGCGCGTCAGGTGATCATCGAGACCGTCAAGCAAACGGCCGCAGGGATAGAGACCCACGAAAACCGCTACGGTTACCCGTTCGAGCAAGGCTGCGCTCGCTGGCAGCTAACCTTCAACAAAGCGGGCGACATCGAAAAGCGGATCTGTCAGGACCAAGGCGGTCACGTCATCATCGACAGCAGTGGCTGCCAAGTGCTCGCCTTTACTAGCAATGAGCAACATCAACTCGTCGATTCGAAGTGTCAGCAGGAAGACGGCACCCCTGTGATGGACGCCTCGGGCGTATACACCCGCAAGTTCGCCTTCGACGATAAAGGAAGGCTCAGCGAGGTAGCCTTTTATTCGATTGGTGGTAGCGCCGTAACCGACGTCAATGGTTGCGCTCGCAATAGGGTCACCTACGACAACGCCTCCAACATCCTCGAACAACAATGCATTGGTCCGACTGGCATGATCGCCACCTTCGCCAACTCGGCCGTGGCAGCCATTCGTCGCAGCTATGACGCCAACGGCTGTGTTCTCGAGGAGATGAACGTGGATACCTCGGGTCGTCCGATTCAGCATGGGGAGGTCGCGGGGCGCCGCTTTGGGCGGAACCAGTTTTGCGAGGAGATTTCCTCGGCCATGGTGGACGTGCAAGGCCGGCTGGCAGGAGCCGCGGATACTGTGGTGTCCATCGAGCAAGAGTTCGACGGGGAAGGCAACGCGGTCACGCAGCGCTGTTTCAACAAGGCGAAGAAATCGTTCAATTGCGCCGGTACGGCCGCGTCGAAGGAAGACGGCTCGCTCCTTCGCTTCACCTTCGACGACAAGGGCCGCAACCTGATCGAGAAGGCCTTCAATTCCGCAGGCCAGCCCACCATCGCGCAGGTCAACTATCAACACGAAGCGCGCAAGACCTACAACGAGTACGGACAGATCATCGAGGTGCGTAACTTCGATGTGGAGGGTAAGCCCGCTCCGGTTCTCGGCAACGTTGCCGTAAGGCGCATTCGCTATGATGCGCTTGGCTCAGAGGTGTCCAACGCGAGCTTTGGCGTCAGCGATGAGCCGGTCGCTGACCGCACGTTGGTGCACGAGATTCGCCGCAGTTACGATGAACTTCACCGGCTGTCGACGGTCGAGTTGCGCGACGAACGGGGCGACTTGCTCAAGAAGAACTCGCTGCTCCTTGGTCGCATGACTTGGCCAACTCGGGCTGCCAAGTTGGTGGTTGAGCGGCAAGGGACGCAGGTGTGGAACCGCTTCCTCGATGCGTCGGGTAACGAGGTTTCGTCGCTGGATTGCTCGAAGCCGACGACGATCTGCGAGCGGTGAGCGTTCCGCGCTGTTCGCCCACAAACAGCTGGGCTAGCGAAGTCTGGTGCTGTCACCGAAAGACTTCTTCGACGCTCTTCGCTCCTCCAACGTAGCTCTTTTTGCCGGCGTACCCGATTCGCTGCTGAAGGACTTCTGTGCGTTTGTAACGGACAATGCTCCGCGCGAGCGCCACGTGATTACGGCCAACGAGGGCAGCGCGGTTGCGCTGGTCATGGGGCACTACCTGGCCACAGGGGAGCTTGGCATGGTTTACATGCAGAACTCCGGGCTGGGTAACACCGTCAATCCGCTCACCTCGTTGGCGGATCCGGCCGTTTACGGAATCCCAATGTTGCTGATGGTCGGTTGGCGTGGTCGACCGGACGAGCATGATGAACCGCAGCACGTACAAATGGGCCGCGTCACATTGGCGACGCTACATGCCATTGGTATCAAGACGACAATCCTGCCCGACTCGATGGAGGAAGCAAAGGTCGCGCTCGAACTCGCGATCGCAGATGCCAAAGGGAGGAGCGCTCCTCACGCTTTGGTGGTTAAGAAAGGCACCTTCGACGGCTACAAGCTCCAGGCGAAGGACACGAATTCTTACAGCCTCACGCGCGAAGCGGCGATTGAGCAGATCGTTGCAGCGTTGCCTGCAGACGCTTGCGTCGTCGCGACGACGGGCATGCCTTCCCGGGAATTGTTCGAGATCCGTGAACGTCGCAAAGAGGCTCATGGGTCTGACTTCCTGACCGTTGGTGGTATGGGCCACGCATCCCAAATTGCGCTTGGTGTTGCGCTCGCCCGCCCCAACCGGAAGGTCATCTGCCTCGACGGCGACGGCGCAGTGCTAATGCATATGGGCGGCCTGACGACGATTGGGCAGTTGGCTCCGAAGAACTACTACCATGTAGTGCTCAACAACGGCGCCCACGACAGCGTTGGTGGGCAGCCAACGGTCGCCTTCGAAGTAGACTTGCCGGCCGTCGCCCGTGCCTCCGGCTATCCAGCCGCCAGCGCGGCGACGGACGAGGCTTCCTTGGCGGCGGCACTTCCCGGCTTCTTTGCTGGTGAGGGGCCGAGCTTGTTGGAGGTCCGCGTGAAGAAGGGCGCCCGTAAAGATCTGGGCCGTCCAACGCAATCCCCCGCTGATTTGACGCGGGACTTCAGCGCCTTTTTGCAAAAGTAGTCAGGGCGAATTCGCCGGTCCCTTCTTGCTCAGGGGCCGGCGGCCTCGCTCTCCGGTGGTTGGCACCATTCGGCGGCGTCCTCCTCCAACTCGAGGATGCGCTCATTGACCTTATCGTCCAGGGTGTTACCCGAGTCCATTCCTCGAACCATGCGCGCCATAGCCAAGTAGTCACGGCTGGCTTCTTCCCCCCAGTCCTCTTCCCAGTCATTGCCGAGGCGCTTGAGGTCTTTCGCGATGCGCTCGAAATCACCGGCGATTGCCTCGAATTCTGGCTCGTCCACGGCGAGCCTACCGCGCGCGGTTTGGCTTCGCTTGTGCAGTTCCTCGAGTTCGGCGCATAGCGCTTTGATTGCTCGCTTCTTGCGCGCGGGCTCTTTGTCGTCGTCCTCCACTGTGCTTCGGCTTGGCTTCTTGGCGCGGTTGCGGTTGGCAAGCCCCAAGCCGATCAGCAGGGCTAGCGCTGCCGCTGCTCCACCCAGGAGCAGCGTGCGCCGGTTAGACGGTGCGGCGGGCGCCTGCACTGGGGTCGCTGCTGGAGTGTTGCCTGCGGAAGCTCCGGCCGGGGTGTGAGCGACCAACGATTGCTGATGCGCCCATGCTTGAGTCATCGGCGCGGGGCCTGTCGTTGACGGCGCCATCCCCGCTGGGTTCATCGTTTGGCCGAGGGCGCTGAAGGCGGCCATCGCGCGCTCGATATCGACTTCACGACGCGCTGGATCTCGCTCGACTAACCGCAGAAACCAAGCGTCGAAGGCCGGCGGGATGAGTGAGCCGACGCCAAGCTCGAACGCGCGCTGACTCGGCGGTACGATCGGCTCGAACAAGAGCTCGCGCAAGAGCGTGTGCATGCCGCTGCCACTGTCGCTGGCCGCTCTCCAATAGGGCCGACCGGTGAGCAGGTAGAACATGATCAGCCCGACCGCCCAGAGATCCGTTCCTGGCCCGACGTGCGCCTGACGCTCCGATTGCTCGGGCGCCATCCACAGCGGGGTGCCGAGGCCCATGGTTGCGCTGCTTTGCAGTTCGGTAATGAGCTTGGCGATGCCGAAGTCGAGGACCTTGAGATGAAACTCCGCGTTTGCGCTGCGGGGGACGGCCAGGAACAGATTGCCCGGCTTGAGGTCGCGATGCACCACGCCGACTCGATGGGCGCGCGAGAGAGCATGCGCCAGCTGCTTACCGATCAGCGCCGCCTCAGCGAACGGGCGCGGTCCCAAGCGCTTGACGCGCACCTCGAGATCTTCACCGACGAGCAGCTCCATCACCAGCCACGGCACCCAACCGTTGGCCTCGATGCCTGAAGCGATCACCGACACGACGTGATCGCTGTCGATGCGTGAGCCGATACGAGCCTCGAGCAGGAAGCGGTCGCGCATGGTTTGGTCCACCACGAGCTCGGGGCGCATCAATTTGAGCGCGCGCTTAGCGCCCGTGGAAAGCTGCTCAACGGCGAACACCGAGCCCATGCCGCCGGAAGACAGCGCTCGCTCGATGCGAAAATCCCCAGCGAAGATCGAGCCAGGCGCGAGCGAATGACTCATGCCAAGTCTAAGGACATGCGGGGCCTGCGGCCGTTTTTTCCGAAGAAGGCACGAGTCATTCTGTTCACTGCGTCAACCTTTGGTTGAACGATTCACCCGCCCAAGGTACCGACATGGAGCCGAAGCGCAACGACTGCCGTTTGCGGTGCCGCGTAACTTAGGAAAAGCAGCGCACCCCGGGCAGAATTTCGTACAGCGCCACCCGGCCAGGTTTCTTGGCGCTCTGCCGCGAAGGGACGCTCACAAATTCCCACTCGGGTAAGACCAGCGCGGTAAGCCTGCCGCCGTAGGCACAACCGGTGTCAACGGCTGCTGCGAACGCGTGAACGAAAGGCTCTGCCACCACGGTGTGACCGAAGATGATGCGTTCAGGCCCTTGCCAGCGCTCGGCCCAAAACGAGGTGTCGGCGGGAGCTTTGGAAGGCCAAAAACTCTTCTTGTCACGGCCGTTCGTGTTTTGCAGGTGAAGCAGGTGATAGGAGTCTTGCTGCTCGATGCTGCGGCCAGGAAAGACTCCTGCGTGGACGACGACGGCTTGGTGCTCCGGCAGGCGGATGAACAAGGGTAGCCCGCTGAGGAATTGATAGTGGGCCTCACCGAGGCTCGCCCTCGTGCGCAGGTGTTCGGGCGATAGTTTGTGCGGGGCGCTGAATCTTCGCGCGAGGTGATTCTCTTCGTGATTGCCGAGGATCGACTCGAACCTGGCTGCCAGCTCGACGCAGCCGGCCGGGTCAGGTCCACGATCCACGAGGTCGCCGGTGAAGATCACGCGGTCTTGCGGGGATGGCCCCAGTTTGTCGAGCAAGTCGCGCGCTTCATGCACGCAGCCATGCAGGTCTCCGATGATGAAGGTGCGGTTCATGGTCTCCATCTACGAAACAGGCCGGGTAGTCTGACTTCCCTTTCGCTCGGGCTCGCCCAAGTTGTGGGATGGCGCTATCGTGACAGTCTTGAAAACTCTGCGTCACGTTCCTGTGCTGCTTGCGCTTGTTGGCCTGGTTCACTGCGACGGGGATTCCTCCTCGATCGACGGTGGCGGTGGACAAGGCGGTAACGGTCCGCCGGAAGCACTGCCGCCGCTGTCGCGGGCGCCGCTCACCACCGACGAGCGGCTCGATCCGGTCCGGACGCAGGACCTCACCGGCGTGAAGGACCCGCGCCTGACCGACAACGTGATCGCGCTGCTCGAGGACGGTTACGGTGATTACAACGTAGTTGAAGGGGAGCCTGTGCTACGCCGTACGCTGGATGACTCGCAGGCGCCCTCGCCAGGTGCCAATACTGCGATGATCACGCGCTTCGTGCATTTGGCAGATACCCAACTTGCGGATGATGAGTCCCCCGCTCGGGTGATCAACGTAGACAGCCCAATGGGGCTCACCGGAGGCGCCTTCCGCCCACAAGAAGGGCACGAGTGTCGCATCCTGAACGCTGCGGTGCGCACCATCAACAAGATCAACGAAGATAGCCCGTTATCTCTGGTGCTGCTCGGCGGCGACAACGCCGACAACGCTCAAGCGAATGAAGTCGATTGGGTGCTCTCATTACTGTCCGGACAATCGGAGCTCGAGTGTGACTCCGGCGCAGATGACGATCCGATTGCCGGGCCAAACAACGATCCCAAGGATCCGTTCGTCGCTGAAGGTTTGGACGTGCCGTGGGTCTGGGTGACCGGTAATCACGATATCCTCAATCAAGGTAACTATGCGGTGACTTCCTACGCAGATACCTATCTAAGCGACTACTCGGAGGTCGGTGCTCGCGATTGGTCACAGCCCGGCGGTCCCGTCGTGGTTGGAGAAGTGGTCGCTGACGCGGCCCGCGCAGGTCTGAGCTCGAGCGAGATCTTGACGCGAGTTCGCTCGGACGGGGACGGTCATGGCATTACCGCGGAGGCAGCAAGCTCTGGTCGCGCCTTCTACCAAGTGGACATTGCTGGCGCCGACGTGAGGCTCTTGGTGCTGGATACGGCTGCACCTCTAGGCAGCGCTGAGGGGCTGATTCACCGCGGTGAAGTGGACAACTTCCTCGTGCCAGCCTTGGATATGGCACTTGCGGCTGGCAAGTATGTGATCGTCACGTCCCATCATGCCTCCGGCCAGCTAACGGATGGCGGTGGCTTTGGCGGAGTCGCTCAAGACGATGCCGTACTAACCGAGGAGTTCCGCAACATCCTTGGGGAGTACCCCAACGTACTCATGCACTTGGCCGGGCATACCCACCACCACAAGATCGAGCGCCTGGTTCCGAGTGAGGCTCCCTACACCTACTGGGAGGTAGAAACAGCTGCCCTCGCAGACTTTCCCCATCAAATGCGGGTGATTGAAATCTGGGATCTGGATAACGGCTTTCTCAGCATTCGCAGCGTTGGGTTCGACTACCAAACCGAGAACGACGCGGTGGCCGAGGAGGGCCGTAGCCTCGGGTTCCTCGACTTCACTTCCGGTTGGCAAGGAGAAGGCCGCGGCGATCCGAACGATCGCAATGTTGAGCTTTACGTACCAGCGCCCTGATGGAGCAGGGGACTGCGGTCAAAGCGAGCGCAGCTGCTCGCTGCTGGTAAAGAGCGCCCGTCGCGCCATTACCGCGGCTGTCCCACCGGATAGGGCGGCTACGATCACCAGCTGGTACATGATGACGAGTTGGTAGCGGATGGCGTGCTCTGGCGCAGTTCCGCTGAGGATCTGTCCGGTCATCATGCCGGGGAGCGCGACCAGCCCAACTGTCATAAGCCCGTTGATGGTCGGGATCAGGGCGGCGCGTAAGGCGTCGCGCACGGGGCGGGCTATCGCCTGCGCCGGGGTCGCGCCAAGCGCTAGCCATTGCTCGATCTCGGCGCGCTCATTGTGCGCCGAGGTGAACAGGCGCTCGAGTACCTGGGCGACGACGTTCATCGCGTTTGCCACGATCATGCCGGTGATTGGAACGACGTAGCGAGGGTTCCACCACGGGTCCGGCTGCACGACCAACAGGAACACGGGCAGGAGCGCGATCGCGGAGCCCAAGGCGATCGCGAGCAATACGCTGGGTAAGAGCACGCGCAGCGGCGGACCGTGCTCGATGCGGTGTGCGCTCGTCCAAGTTGCAGCCGTTAGCATTGCGGAGAGTAGCAGCAACACCCAGGCGGGATGCGTCGTTTGAAACAGCGTCATTAGCATGTAGCCCACCGCCAGCAGCTGTGCGCCGCCGCGCAGGACGCCAACGACCAGGTCACGCTCGAGGCCAAGCTTCGTCGCGCGGGAAACCGAGAGCGAGCACAACAGCACCAACGCTAAAACGATTAGCAGTCGCCACGGCGCGATATCAATGTAGCTCATGGGCTATGCAATTTCCCACGCTCTAAGCGATAGATACTTGCAGCCGCGAGCAGGGCGGCGTGCTCGGGCTCGTGGGATACCACCACGACTGAAGCTCCCTCCGCGGCGTAGTCCCTGAGGGCGTAAAGCACGCTGCTTTCGGTTTCGGTATCCAGGGCCGTAGTCGGCTCATCGCACAGCAAGACCTTCGGCTTGAGTGCCAAAGCCCGCGCCAACGCGACTCGTTGTTGCTCCCCGCCAGACAGGTCTTTCGCACGGCGCTCTCCAAACGTCGCCGGTAGCGACAGTTGCTTCAACAGCCGCTGCAGCTCCTGTTCTTCGAGTCGCGCGCCCTGCAGGCTTAGCCCAGCTTGGAGATTGTCGGCCACGCTACCGGCGAACATGACCGCTCGCTGGGCGACATAGCCAACAGCCGCTCGATAGCGTGAAGGGGAGAGCGTTTGCGAAGGTTGCCCATCGAGCCACAGCTCCCCGGATGCGAGCTCTTCCAAGCCGGCAAGCGCGCGCAGAAGCGTGCTCTTACCGACGCCGGATTGGCCCTCGATGAACGCGATCTCGCCTGGCTGTAGCACCAGGTTGAGTCGGTCGAGGATGCCCTTCGAGCCGAATCGAACCGTGAGCTGACGCGCGTGCAAACGCGCAGGGGGAGCCTGCATTGGCAGACGGCTAGTGAAGGCGCTGCACTACAGCGCGATTTGGCTGGTCGCGATGCCGGTCGCCAGCGCTACCGCGACCGGGATGGAGAAGTTGTCGTCGAAGCGGCGGCTGGAGCCGAGTTCGGCGAGGGCACCGGCGGTCCCCGCGATCAGCGAGACGAACAGCGCTTGGATGGGAGCCGCTCCTGTGGCTGTGAGCCACACGAGCGAGGCCAATGCGCCGACTACGACGAACGTCAAGGTACCCTCGAGCGTGCGGTTGGCTGAGAGCTGGATGCGACCAAAGCGACGCCCCACCACGCCTGCCGCGGGATCCGCCAGGCCGAGCACGAGCACGGCCAACTCTGCCCCACGCATTGGAGCAAACGCCGCAATCAGCGCCAAGGCGGTCACGTACCACGTGGACGAGTTCGTGTGATGACGCTCATGAGCGTGTGCGACAGGGCCGAAGAAGGACATCAGCTTGGCGTTGACCTCCGGGCTCCTGCGACGCAGAAACTCCGAGGTCCAAGCGAAGGTGGCAAAGGCCGCCGCCAACGCAAAAAGCCACCAGCGCCCGGGCAACACCCGAATCAGCGCCAGCGATACGAAGCCGGCGGTTACGTGGAAGCCGCTGCGGGCCACGTTGGTTGGTCGCGTGATGGGCGTGCGCTCCGACGCACTTTCAGCAAACGGCAGAGCGAGCGGGGTGGCTTTCGACACGGCCCAAGGACCCTAGTCGAGCCGGTCTTGTGCGGTATCAGAATCTCGTCATTTTGCTGTGACTTGGGAGCGGGCCATTCGGGAGCCTAGGCGGCGATGAACTGGCGCTCGACCAGCCGGCGATAAATCCCCTCCTCTCGCATCAGCTGTTGGTGGGTTCCGCTTTGCGCGATGCGTCCTCCCTCGAGCACCACCACCACGTCTGCGTCGGCGATGGTGGAGAGCCGGTGTGCGATAACCAAGGTGGTTCGCCGACTTCCATCGCGTCGACTGCCTTCACGCAAACGTTCCAAAGCCTCGCGTACCAAGTGCTCGCTCTCTGCGTCGAGGGCGCTGGTAGCCTCATCAAGAATCAGCACCCGCGGATCCTTGAGCACCGCCCGCGCGATCGCTACGCGTTGCTTCTGGCCACCGGAGAGTTGGATGCCACGCTCACCAACTTTGGTTTCGTAACCCTCGGGGAATTGCGCGATGAAAGAGTGGGCGTTAGCGATGGTTGCTGCCTCACGCACCTCCGCGTCGCTGGCGTCGACTCGGCCGTAGCGAATGTTGTCGGCGATGCTTGCCGAGAACAGCACCGGCTCCTGGGAGACCACCCCGACTTGCGAGCGGAGCCAGCTCGGATCGAGCTCACGCAGGTCAACGCCGTCCAGCTGCAGGCAGCCCTCGGTTGGATCGTAGAAGCGCGTGAGTAGCGCGGCGATCGTGCTCTTTCCGGCTCCGGAAGGACCAACTAGTGCAACCACCTGCCCAGGCTCGATCGCGAGCTCGAAGTCCTTCAAAACGCTTACCAGCGGTCGCGATGGATAGGCGAAGCCCACCCGCTCGAAGGCGATGCGCCCGGCCACCGTCTCCAGTGTTTTACCGCCATGTAGCGAGATGGTTGGCGTGCGGTCCAGCAGCGCGAAAAGCCTCTCGCTTACGCCCGCGGCTCGCATGAAGTCAGACCAAACGTCCGCCAACGCGGCCAACGAAACGGCGACGGTGATCGTGTAGATCAAGAACGACGTGAGATCGCCGGCGCTCATCTCGCCGCTTCGAACAAGCCGGCCGCCGTACCAGAAGACGAGCGCAACCGCGCCAAACGCTGCGCTCATCGATACGCCCATGAACACTCCGCTTACGTTGATGCGCGTCTTGGCCAGCGAGAAGCTCGCGTCGAGCTGCGCTTCATAGTGCCGTGTCTCCCGGCCCTCGGCGGCGAAGGCGCGCACCGTACGCAGGTTGGCGATGCTCTCTTCGGCCGTCGCTGAAGCCTCGGCGAGCTTGTCCTGAACGGCTCGCGCCAGCCGCCGAACCCGCCGGCCGTAACTCACTGCGCCAATCGCGATGGCCGGCACGACAGCGAGCATCAGCGCCGTGAGCGGTGGCGAGGTGAAAAACAGCATCACCACGCCGCCTAGCACCATCGCGCAATTGCGCAGCAACATCGAAATATTCGAGCTAACCGCGCTCTGCAGCACGGCGGTGTCCGAGGCCAAGCTACTCGAGAGATCGCCTGTTCGCTTCTCGTCGAAGAAGGCCACGTCTTGCTCCAGGATGCGCTCGAAGACCTGCTTTCGAAGCCGAGCGACTACCCGCTCTCCGGCGGTGGTGAAAAGAATGAAGCGCAAGGCACCGGCGACCCCCTGAACCAAGAACGTCAGGAACATGAACAGCGCGGTTTGGTCGATGATCGCTGCATCCGAGTTCGGGTCGAGAGCACCGTCGATGATGCGACGGATGGCCTGCGGGAAGATCAGGCTTCCGACGCTGCTGATGCCCAACATCAAGAGACCCATGCTGAGCGGCTTCCATTCGGGACGCGCCAAGCCCAAGACGCGCAACAAGAGCGCGCGCGCTTTTCTCACGGGTACCTTCGGCGCTTCGGGACTTTGCACGGCGGGACTATGCAACCGGCTCGGATCTAGCGCGAGCGTTTCGCTCTTGTGTTAGGAAGATTGCATGCGACCTTGGCTTCGCGCCTCGCGGTCCTTGTTCGGCACCGCCCTACTGTTTGCGTTTTTCGGTGCAGCCACCGTGATTGCCACCGCGCAGGACAAGGGCACAGCTGGCTTGACCGACGCTTTCAAACTCCGCTGGGCACAGGCTTTTGGTGGACCGTGGGCGGCGATTGCCTTGACTGGCGCCTCAGCGTTTGCCGTTGGGGTGGCCTTGCACTGGCTCGATAGTGTCACTTCGCGGCGCTCCTTCATCAGCAAAGCTTCGCGTGAGCCCAACATCTCTGCCGACCTCAAGGGCGCGTTCTTGGAGTTGGCGCAAGCTGTCGAGGCGGCCGCGTCGGGCTCGGAGCCGGACGTGATCCTCGCTTGTGATGAGCTCATTCGTGGGGCTGCCGGCCTCGGAGCGAGCGATATCCATCTTTCACCCACGCCCCAAGGTTCCAAGTTGACCCTGCGCCTCCAAGGCGAGCTGCGGGACATCGTGACGTTGGCGGGGGACGTGCACGCTCCCTTCGTGACGCGCATCAAGGTGCTCTCTCGCTTGGATACGTACATTCGCAATGTGCCCCAAGACGGGCGGCTCGTGCTCGAACTCGGGGGCGGGACGGTGGAGGCGCGCGTCTCCACGCTCCCTACCGAGCTTGGTGAACGCGTGGTCATGCGCTTGGTTCGCGGTGGGCGCGCTGTCCCGGAGATTGAGTCGCTCGGTTTCCCGGCCGACGTCGAGGCAAAGTTCGCCGAGGTGCTCGGGCGGCCGCAGGGCATCTTCTTCGTGACGGGGCCCGTTGGTAGCGGCAAGACGACGACGCTGTACGCCGCGCTCGCCTGCATCGCTCGTTCACGCGGAAGAACCACGGCGATGGTGACGCTCGAGGACCCGATCGAGTTGGAGCTGCCGTTTGCTACCCAAACGCAGATTCACCCCAAGAGCGGAATGACCTTTGCGGGCACCTTGCGCAGCGTGCTGCGCCAAGACCCCAACGTGCTGATGGTGGGCGAGATTCGCGACAAGGAAACCGCTGAGATCGCTACGCAAGCGGGTTTGACCGGCCATCTGATTTTGACCACCGTGCACGGTCAGAGCGCGGCCGGCGTCTTTGCGCGGCTGGTCGAGATGGGGATCGAGCCCTTCGTGCTCGCCAGCTCGACGCTCGGCTGCGTCTCTCAACGGCTTGCGCGCGCCCTCTGTGCATCGTGCCGGCAAGTCCGTCCAGTCGAGCCGATCGTGGTTGAACGCTTCGCCGCACAGGGCCTCACCATTCCCGAGGGCACCTACTTCGAACCCAAAGGTTGTGAGGCCTGTGATGGTCGCGGTTTCGTCGGCCGCGTGGCGCTGGTCGAGCTCTTGGTGATGGACGAGGTTCTGAGGGCGGCGGTCAATGCGCGCATGCCCTCGCCTGAGCTTTCAACGTTGGCCGCCAAGCACGGTATGAAGGGGCTGCTGGCCGACGGGATGGAACGGGCCCGCCGCGGTGAAACAAGCTTGCTTGAGGTATTGCGGGTGGCCGGATGAACGTGCTTGAACGTCTTGGAACCGGAACGCAGCTCGCCGGTAGTTTGTTGCTCGCCGTAGCGGCCTCGCGATTCCTTTATGTGGCAGTGAGCGAGGGTTGGTCGGATGATCAAGCACCGCCGAAACCTGCGCCCTCCGCTCAAGTCAGCGCGGTTGCGCAAGGGAGTGGGCCGGCCAAACCGAAAGGGCAGGCGATTCGAACCAAGTTGCTGGTGAGCGTCGGCGCTGACCGCTCGACGGTGCGAGTGGACGGCGCGACCTTGGGCAAAACCCCGCTCTTCACCGAGACCTCCTGCCGTTTGGGGGAGCCCCTTCAAGTGCTCGTCATTGAGCCATCGGGCAAGACGCTGACCTTCGCACCGACCTGCGTCGAAGGCACTGTGCGCGTCGAGCCCTGACTGACCCATTGCGTGCCTCTGCGGCCGCTTACCTGAGTTCGGCCAGGGGGACCCAAAAGCTGTTCTCTTCGACCGGGTAAATGAGCGTGGCTAGCGGGTAGATCTCGACGAACCCGTCCACCACTGCGCCCTGGCGAACCAGGGTGCCTTCGGCGATCCATAGGCTGTCGAGGTCAGCTGTGTGAGGCGACTTTCCCGAACGAACGGGGATGGTGTGCGCGATCTCACTGCTCGACTGACCCATACGGTCGACGGTGCCACCGCAGCCGGCGAAGCCGATGCCGCCGATGCCCAGCGCTTCCTCGGTCACTTCTTTGCGGTCGACCCAGACGTCGAAGCGCGCCTGCGCCGTTTTGAAGCGCACATTGAGCCAGTTGCGCGTTTCGGCTGCGACCGTGAGTTCCAAGCTCATCGGCACCTCGGGCGAATCCACCTGCAAGACCGCGATCACCGAACCAGCGGCCGCGGTGCGCAGCGTGAGCGTCTTTTGCGCCGGGTACATCAGGCGCGGAGCAGCCATCGCGCTGGCCGCTTCGTCGACGGGAGGTTCCGGCTCCGCCAGCTCAAACGCAAGATCGGTACAGGCTACTCTGGCCGGAATCGCGTCCACGCCTCCGAGGTCGGACAACACCTTGACCCTGACTCCGTCCGCTCGGCTGGTTTTGATTTGAAGCGGTGCATTCTTCAACAACCAAACGTGGTCCTCGAGGATCATCACCTCGTTCGCTAGGCGGAACGAGTGCTGTGCGATTGGCGTGTAGCCGGTGGCGGTCATGCCGCCACTGCGCGCGTGAACCCAGGTTGCTTCGGGCCTAGCTGTTAATCCCCAAACCACGTCGATCTTCTCGGTCGGGAAGCGGACCAAGGGGGAGCCGTCTTTCGAGCTGACTGTGGCGGTCGCGTCTTCGCACGGCCTGGGGAAGGGGTTGCTCTTGCCACGAACCACGCAGCTCACTTCGGTTGGCGGCGCAGGCCAGGGCGGAGCGCTGCCAGTTGCTAGCGCTCTCTCTTCTGCCTCGGCTCCCGGTGCCGCGGGCGTTTGCCACGGCGTCGTGCGCGGTGCGGGTTTACCGCTGAAGACTTGCTGCGGTTGCTCGCTGGCTGCTTGCGTTGGCAACGGCGTTGTCATCGAGCCCGAACAGCCAACCAACGCAAGCGAGCAAACAATGAGGCGCACGCTCCACTGACGCCGGCTCAGCTGATTTGTTCCGCCAAAGGTCGAACGGTCGGTTCAGGGCAACTGGCAAACATAGAAGGCGGGCACATCGCAGGGGATGTCGTTCCACAGCCCGCCCGCCCAACTGGCCAAATGCGCACAGTCCTCTTCGCCAGCGTTGTTCGGCTCGCCTGGGCTCCAGGTCTCGAAGTCGAGCGGCGTGCTGTCGGTCCATTCGAAGGAACCCTCGGTCACCAGATCCTGAAGCCCAATCCACCATTCGCCGCCGAGCAGCGAGTAAGCGCCCATGACGATCTCGTCCTGCGTCGCCTGATCGTGGATCGACGCCAAGTGTCCGCCCTGCAAAACGCAGTCGGCCTCGGCCTCGGCAAAGTTGCGCTGCTTGAAACAGAAGGCGTACGTCCCACCCGCCGTCGCCGGCACGTTCACACAGCCGGGGCAGAGCGGGTCTTCGTCGAGCTGCCCATCGCAGTTGTCGTCGGTCAGGTTGCAGAGTTCAGCCGCGCCGGGAAAGATATCGGGGTTGCCGTCGTTGCAATCTTCCCCGCAGCCCGAAGCGCCATCTCCGTCGGCGTCCAGCACGGTCGGATCGGTGCACACGTATTGCCCGGCCACATCTGCTGGGCGGTTCTGCAAGAAGGCCTTGGTAGCGTCGATGGAGCCGTACACCCAGTCCTCGTCGTACTCTTTGCGTGGGTCTTCGAGCATGGCCTCGTCGATCAGCGCCCGCAGCTCGTCACAGCGGTTCACCAGATCGAGCTCGCTGACTCGCGCGCTGACCTGCTCGTAGGCCGTCTGCAACTTTTGCCGGCACGCAAGCGAAGCGCCGCACATCTCCTGAACCCGACCATCTCCGCCCCATATCGGCAATCCGTCAGCAAAGGTTTGGTCGGTGCCCCAAGGCATGAACGTCCAGCGAGCGTCGGCCCCGCGATAGACGAAGTAGTTGTTGCGGGTCCACGCGTAGCCGTCCCAATGACCGATAAAAATCTCAGTCGCTGAGAAATTCAGATACGCGTCCATGTCGATCACAGTGTCTGCCTCCTCGAAGAAGGTGGCTGGATCGGTCATCGCGTCCAAGGCGAGCTTGAGCTCCTGGAGATCTGCGAAGCCAACGTTCTCACCGTTATCTTGGTCGTAGGTGGGGATGAAGCCGTCCTCGAGGTCGCTGCCGTATTGGCCCTCATAGAGATTGCCCTCGTCCTCGCCGAACCACGTCTTCAAGAACTCCGAGTTGTCGAGCACCTCGATCGTCGAATACAGGCCATAGAGCTCGCCGTTGACGAATACGCGAGCGTACGAGGCGCGGGGGGCCGGCACGCCGGCGGCGCGGAACAGCGATGAAGCCAGCTGCTCGTGGATCATGCTGCTGTCTTGCACCATGTTGTTGAGCGCGAGCTTCTCCAGGCCGAGCGGCTCTTGGTCTTTGTCGAAGGCGTCGAACTTGAGCAAAAAGGCCGACTTCTGATCGAGCGTTCGGAAGGACCCGTACTTGCCCTTCAGCCGCAGCCCGATCCCGGGCACGGTCAACACGTCCCCGTTCGCTAGGGCGATCTCCGCGTCGGCTTGGACGTACTCGGAAGGCGCCGCCCAAATCGACTCGATCGCTAGCTCATCGAGCGTGAGATCGATCCGCGCGATTCCGTCGGTTGCAAACAGCGCATCCGCGTTTTCCGCGCCGCCAACACCGCCGGTGCCGCCGGTGCCGCCGGTGCCGCCCGCTCCGCCGGTGCTGCTGGTGCTGGCGCCCGTCCCACCGGTGCCGCCGCTTCCGCCAGTGTTGCTACCACCCGAGGGTTGCTGTGTCTCATCGCCGTCACAGGCGAAGACCGCCCATGCCAGGGTTAGCAGCGCGCCCTTTGCGATTCGACCAGCCTGCGCCCGCGAGAAAAAAGCCATTCGAACAGGTTAACGCCGCAACCGAGCGGCACTCAAGGCCAACGCAAGTTTTTCGCTAGGACTCCGCTTGCTCGAGCCTCAGCTCCTCGCTCGCCCGCACGAAGATGACCTCCACCCCGAGCTCCAGCTCCTCCGGGTCCAGCGGGACGGCCAACGCAGCTTCCGTTGCGCAGTAGTTCGTCGTCTCGTAGCTGCATATGAGATTGGCCTCGCGCATGAGCGAATAGACGAGCTCAGCCTCGGCGCGCTCGAAGTTGCTTAGCGTGAGGAGAAAGCCTTCTTCCACTGGATCTCCTTGCACGAGGGCGGCAGGCATGGCCGCAAGCAAGCTCTTGGCGCGCACGGCCTCGCTCGAATGCATGGTCCGCGGCCTTAGGGTCACCGTCTCACCAGTAAAGGGGTGTTGCCCGCTGCGCGCAGGGCCGCTGTGGATCGGGCGGAAGAAAAGTTCAAAGCTCATATGGCTGACTCCGGCTCGCCTACGATATTAAAGTAACGAAGCGTCGCTCTCAGCTTCGAGACCCAGGGCTGGACCTGAAACTCGTCCGTGGTGAGGGCAAACATTGGATTGCGGCCCGAGTGAATGAAGCCTTGTTGCAACAGCCGTTCGCTCGGACGCTGGGTGATGTTTTGCAGCAGCCCTTCGAAGCGCAGCCCGGCCTTCTCCATGACGCGGCGGCTCGCAAGGTTGGCCTCGTCGCAGATGGCCTGCACGCGATCGGCCCCCAGCCTGTCGAAGGCGTAAGTGATAATGAGCTTGGACGCATAGGTAGCTAAACCTCTCCCGGCGAATGGAGTCGGCGTCCAATAGCCGATCTCGAACCCGCTCGGATTGAGCGGTACGCGGGGGTGGAGGCCGATCATGGTGACCAACGTTTCCCGCTCGGCGTGGAGCTCGAACAGCGCCATGCTCAACTCCCGCCCGGAAAAGTAGTTGGTCTCACATTCGCGCAGTCGCTCGAGCTGATGGAGCGTGGCCTGCGGCTGATGGGCCCACGGCATGAACTTGCAGAGCTCGGCTCGGCTCGCGTCGAAGGCGCTCAAGATCGCGTCGACGTCGGTCATCAAGGTCGGGCGCAACACAAACGTGGTGCCGTCCTCGGCTCGGGCGTGAATCGCTCGCGCCGGTCGCTCGCGGGTGATGCTGATTTGAGCTGGTGAAAGCCGTACGCCTTGGGGTTCGCTAACGGGGGGAAACATAGAGGGCGCTCCAGCGCGGGTGGGGCTGGCACGATCACCTGTGCGAACGGCTTTCAGCAAGGGTCGAAGCCAACCTTTCGCGTTGATTGTGCCTTGACGCGGTAAGGCATCGGACTACTTCCGCATACCCATGAAGTCGGTACTCCCGTTGATGGCGACGTTTGCTTTGCTCTCGGCCTGTGCTCCCGAAAATGATTTGGGCGAGCTGGAGCAGGCGGGGGAAGGCGAGGCCGCTCTCTCGAGTTCGCGCATCCACTTCTCGGCGGATTGGGCCGAGAAGGTTGAAGGCAAGCTGCGCGCCGGGGACCCGATCGAGCTGGTGTTCGACGAGGCTCGGCTGGCCAGCTGCCGAGGCGAGCAGAACGGTATCCCGCAATGGGCGATCACCGCTTATTACCGCGTCAACGGCGGGGAGCTCCACACGGTGCCGGTGGCTGGTCTCAACGCCGGGGAGACGGTCACCATCGTTCCCAGCGAGAAGGGCAAGCTCGAGCTTTGGTTCGAGGAAACCAATCGCTGGGGATGCCAGGCCTACGACTCGAACCTGGGTGCTAATTATGTATTCAAGGTGGGCGCGGCCGTCGGTCAGCCTGGCTGGGTCGGCAATGGCGCCCGCGTGATCGATCGCTGGACCTGCAACGCGGGCCCTTGTGATCAGAGCCGCGTCAGCTTGGAGGAGGTGTTCACCTTCGGCACCTGGGCCCGGCAGCGCGCCACCATCGCAGGCCTCTACTTCGATGTCTGGGAGGAAGGCGTCACCGATTGGAAGAACCCGGACTTGTGGAAAGAGGTGGATGTGCAGCTTCACTACCGCTTTGCGGGACAGGCCGCCTTCTCTGCCCGCTACGTGGACTTCTTCCAAAACGTCGGCAATGACGCGCGATATGAGCTGCGGCTGCGCAGCATTGATCCTTTCTACGCCATGCCGTCGGTGGTCGCCGAGGAGAGCTGTCCGGCTGCGGAGCTCTCGGTCACGCCCGACGGTCAGTACGTCTCGACCGAGGTCGAGTACTTCTTCACCGCGGACGGCGTGGAGCTTCGTCCGGACGGCGGCGGTACCTTCGTCGGTCGGTTTGAAGATTACGTCGGACCGTACGCCGCCTGCCTCTGACAGGGCTTTGAGTCCGGCCGGCGGCTGAGCGCTGCTAGCCGGCCTTTCGTTTCGGCTCTGCCTGGCGGGCCTTTCGCTCAGCCGGCCAGCACGCCGCTCACCACGCGCTCGATCCCGCCGTAGTCGCGCTTGCGTTCGACCTCGGTGAAGCCGTGCTGCTGGAAAATCTCCGCCGTCTTTTCGGATTGGCCGGCGCCGATCTCCATCGCCAAAAGGCCACCCTTCGACAAAACCTTGGGGGCGTTCTCGATGATGCGGCGAGCGAAAACGAGGCCGTCGTCCCCGCCGAAGAGGGCGACGTGCGGCTCGAAGTCGAGGATCGTCGCGGCTAGCTCGGGCTTCTCGTCGAGTCGGATGTAGGGAGGATTGGCGGTGATTACATCGAATGGTCCCTCGATCCCCTCCAGCAAGTCCGCCTGTTGGAAGAAGACGCGAGGCACGGCCGCGAGGCGCACGGCGTTCTCTCGTGCGACGGTCAGCGCGTCTTCCGAGATGTCCGAGCCGAGCACGCTCCAGGTCGGCCGTTCGCGCGCGAGCGTGATCGCCACGCAGCCGGAGCCGGTGCAAAGATCGAGCACCGAGGCAGCGAGGCTCAGGTGCTTCGCGCGGGTGAGCGCAACCTCCACCAACGTCTCGGTGTCGGGGCGCGGAACCAGTACGCGCGCGTCCACGTGGAAGGAGCGCCCGTAGAACTCGCGAGCGCCCAGGATGTAGGCCACCGGCTCATGCGAACGGCGACGCTGGTGCAGCGCTTTGTATGCGGCCAATTCCTCTTTGCTGAGCGGCCGATCCGACTGGACGATCAAGCCGACGCGATTGATCGACAGAACGATGCCGAGCAGCAGCTCGGCGTCGAGCCTCGGGGTGTCATTGCCGCGCGAGCGAAAATCGGCTGCGGCCCAATCGAGCACCCGTTTGACCGTCCACGACTCTTGCGCCGCTGTCACAACGCCTCTGCAGCGTGCGCGACGAAGCTCTCAACCTCCCGGCGGATCTCGTCTCGCCGGGCCTCGGTCTTGGCCTCGAAGCGCAACACCAGCACAGGCTGCGTATTCGACGCACGACATAGGCCCCAAGCGCCATCCCCGAAATCGATGCGAGCGCCGTCGAGGTCCAGCACGCGGTGGGTCTTGCGGTAGTGGTCTTGCACCTTGGTGACGATGCCAAACTTCTTCTCGTCCGCGCAATCCACTCGCAGCTCCGGCGTGGCGAAGGTTTGCGGCACATCGGCGAGCAGCTGCGAAAGCGGCTTGCCAGCGTTGGTCACGATCTCCAGCAGCCGAACGCTGGCGTAGATCGCGTCGTCATAGCCGAAGTAGCGATCACCAAAGAACATGTGGCCGCTCATTTCTCCGGCCAAAAGCGCCTTTTCAGCCTTCATTTTGGCTTTGATCAAGGAATGCCCGGTCTTGGAGTAGAGCGCGCGGCCGCCGTGCGCCGTCACGTCGGCGAACAGCATTTCGGAGCACTTGACCTCGCCTAAGACGGTGGCTCCGGGGTGCTCGGCGAGCAGCGCGCGCGAGTAGAGGATCATCAGCTTGTCCCCCCAAATGACCTCGCCTTTCTCGTCCATGGCGCCGATGCGATCACCGTCTCCGTCCCAAGCGATACCGAGCGCCGCACCCGTCTCGAGGACGCGCGCCTTGAGAGCTTCGAGGTTGCTGAGCACCGTCGGGTCGGGGTGGTGGTTGGGAAAATGCCCGTCGATATCGCAGAAAAGTGGATCGACGCTGACGCCGAGCGCCTCGAGCGTACGCACGCCCAGCGGCCCAGCCGAGCCGTTGCCCGCGTCCACGACGACGCGCGGCGCTTTCGCCCCGTCCAAGCGCGATGCCTGCTTGACCGCCTCGATGTAGTCGGCGGAGATATCCCGAGTCTCCAGCTTGCCGGCGGCTCGCTTCGGAAGCTCGCCGACCATAGTTTCACGCAGGACCTGGATGTCCTGGCCGTAGAACGAGCCCTTGCCGCGCATCAGCTTGAAGCCGTTGTCCTCGCCTGGATTGTGGCTGCCGGTGATTTGCACCGCGCCGTCGGGGTGGGTGTGGAAGGCGGCGAAATAGAGTAGCGGCGTTGGCCCGACGCCCACATCGAGCACGTTGGCGCCCTGCTCGATTAGCCCGCGGGTCAGCTGCTCGAACAGCCTCGGGCTCGACAGCCGGCCATCTCTTCCGACCGCGATGGTGAGCGGTTGCTCTTGTTCAGCCGCGGGCTTTCCACGGCGAATCAGCTCTGCAAACGCGCGTCCGAGCGTGAACGCAAACTCGTTTGATAGGTCTCGCTCGGCAACGCCGCGCACGTCGTACTCTCGAAATACATTGGTCGGGAACGACATAGGCGGCGCAGGCTATCACAGCCCGCTGGTGGGCCTTTGCCCAGCCGAGCCCACCGTTTCTCGGCGGTTCCTCGGCAGTTCGAGCACCAGCGTCTCCATCACCGGCCCGCACGGAGTGCGCACGTCTTTGGTGGCGCAGGTCACGAGACGGAAGCCGCCACCGATCGCGATGGCGACCATTTGTGCCTCTTGCGGCGCGCCCTTCTCGTCAAGCCCCTCGAGGCTCATCGCAGCGTGCCGAGCCTCTCCGGCTGAATACGCCGCGTCCAACCGCTTCACCGACTTCCCGCCGAAGTTGGCCGCAAAGCCGTCAAAAGCCATCTCCATCTCGGCCGACGACGCGCTCAGCACCAGCGTCTCCACCGCGGTCAGCGAGCCGCAGGACCACGAGGTGACGTCCTCGCTCGGGCGCTCCTCGATGCAGTGACTCAAAAGGCCGGTGGGCGCCGCGGGAGGCGGCGTCGTTGCGCAGCCAAGCAGAGTTACGGCGCACAAACCAAGCGGCACGGTGAAGCGAGCGGTGTTCATGACAACCACTCAGATGCACCAGCGAGCGTTGCGTTCAAACCACAAGCCTGTTCAGCGACGCTTAGGGCAACGTGTACAAACTTACCCGGAAGCCCGCGATCGCCGAGGGTCGCCGCAGCGTCTGGGAAAACATGTAGTCGAGCCCGAGAGACGGCCCCATCTTCATCTTCCAGAACTCGATGCCCTCGAAGAAGGCGCCGACGAAGAGATGGGAGGCCCCGCCCGCGTCGATCAGCACGTCACCGGTCTCGTTGTCGGTGGTCTTGGCGAAGGCCAGACCGAAGTCGGTGGTCATGCCGAGGTTGCGGAAGGCGCCCTCGAGGCCGTACAGCGGGTAGATATCGGTGTGGAAGAACATGAACGGCGCAGGGCTTTCAGTGCCGTCCGCGCGGATCAAAGCGAAGCCGCCTCCGAGACCAAACGTCAACCAATCCGCGAGCGCTCCACCAATCCACAAGGAGCCGAGCGTGGAAAGCCCAAGCCCGCTCTCGGTGTAGAACTCCTCGCGCCCAATCTTACGCGCATCAGCTGGAAAGCCGTTGGCTGCACCGACTCCGAGTCCGAGGCTCAAACCGACAGCGAAACCACCGCGATGTTCGTAGGGATCGGTCTCCCACGCCTTCTCAGCTTTCGGGTCGACGGGGGCGTCAGCGGGCTTGGTGTCAGCGGGCTTGGCGTCAGCGGGCTTGGCGTCAGCGGGCTTGGCGTCGGCGGGCTTGGCGTCGGCGGGCTTGGTGTCGGCGGGCTTGGCGTCAACGGGCTTCGCTTCGGCCTGCACCTCTTCGGCTTGGACCTCGGCTGCGCAACACAAGGCGACACTCAGCACCCCGCCGAGCGCGAAGCCGACAGGCCCCACGCACGTCACCCGGTTGCTCGGAAGACGAAGGGCTGCGGAACTCATCGAACGAACATCCTTGCCACGAAACCCTTGCAGCGAGTGTGGGCCCTCACCCGAAAGCCCGCGATTCCAATCTCATACGTGGCCTTTGGGCTCGTGGCAACAACCGGCGCTTGGCGTTGGATCCAAGCCTTCTGATAGGCTTTGCCGATGCGTCGTACCTTCGCCATGCTTGGGCTTGTCTTCGCCGGTGCCTTTGGAGCCTTCAGTTGCGCAGCTGGCAGCGATGATAACGAGGACTGCCCGATAGGCAGCGAGAAGTGCGCCTGCACCGAGGGCGGCAGCTGTGACGCTGGCCTCACCTGCTTGAGCGACACCTGCGTCAACCCGAATGGCGGGGGAAGTGGACCCGGCCCGGGCCCAGGACCGGGTGGTGCTGGCGGTAGCGGTGGCGCAGCTATCGGTGGCTCGTCAGCCGGTGGCTTCAACGCCAGCGGTGGAAGTTCTCCGTGCGACTCCGGTTGCAGCAAAATCGACGTGCTGTTCGCGATGGATGGGTCGGGCTCGATGGCCGAGGAGATCGGCGCGCTCTCGACGACGCAGGCCTTTGCCGAGGTTGTATCCGCGTTGGCGGCGGTGAACTGCGGGGACATCGACTACCGCATTGGCGTCACCGACGACAACGACGGTGGCTTCCTCGTTCCGAGCGGCTGGCCCGCCAATCAGAAGCCCTGGTTTGATTCGACCATGCTCGATGACGCTGCGATGGCGCAGGCCTTCACCGGTGCGGCCAATCAAGTGATCTCCGGGTCGGGGACCGAAGCCGGCTGCGAACATGTGCTCTCTTCCTCGGTGGATTTGTTGCAGGGCGACACCACCGGCTTTTTGCGGGATGACGCGCTGCTCGTGCTGATCTTCGTCACCGACGTTGATGACTACGGCGCCTACGACAACGTCAACGGCAACAGCTGTGGCCTCGGTTGCACGGTGACCGGCGCGCCGGTGCAGACTCTTTACAACGACCTATTGGCGCTCAAAGGCAACGAGCCCAAGGCGCTGGCTGCGGTGGTGATCGCGGGGGACCCGACCATTTCTGGAGGCGTGAACTTCTGCAATCAACCGGGGACCTGCGGTTGCAACGGGCTTGATTGCTCGGTCTTTCACGCGACCCGACTGTGGGACTTCGCCAACCTGCAAACCGGCCAAAACGGCTCGACCAGCAACCTGTGCGGCGGCCCGCAAACCGTACCCAACAGCGTGAAGGCCGCCTTCGACGGCAACATCGATCTAGCGTGTCAGGGCTTCGAGCCGCCGCAGTGACGCTTGCGTAGCCGCAGCAACATTGCGGCAAGCCCGGCTAACCACCAATTGCGCCCGCCCGAACTTGCGCTGGCGCTGCGGCAATCACAGCCGTCCGCCTCGTCGCTCGCGTCTCCCCCACCAGCACCTCCAGCCCCGCCTGCGGAGCCGCCGCCTGCGCTCGGGCCAGCCCCACCACTAGCGCTTCCGGCGCCAGCGCCGCTGCCACCGCTACCACTGCCGCCGCCGCTTCCAGCCCCACCGCTTCCACCCGGCGTCGGCAGCGGCTTGAAGCCGGCCTCCAAGGTCCAACCGGGGTTCCCCGCGGCGTCAAAGTTGTAGGCCCCAACGTCCAGCTGACCGTCTCGAGCCGTACCGTTGAAATCGTCGCTCGCGAGGTGGGCAACGTCGGCCGCCCCGAGCAGCACCGAGCTCGGCGAGGGGAAAACGTCGTTGGGCGGAGCTCCCGAAAAGCTCGCTGCGACGAAGTCGGCCAGCGTGCCAGTGGCGGTGAAACCAGCGCTGACGCCCTGCAATGAACCAACGCCAACATTGCCGCTCACCGTCACGCCGGCGAGGTCCCCGGTCACGCGCAGCGCGTTGCCGTTTTGCGCGTACAGCGCGTTATTGGCGATCAACACCGAGCCGACGATGCCGTCCGAACGCAGGGCGTCCCCGCTCACTTTGAGTACGGTGTTGTGCACGATCTCGATGTTGGCGGGCTCGCCGCTTTGGTGTGGCTGATTGCGAATACCGTCGGCGGCGGCGCTCAAGATGATGTTGTTGCGAATGACCACGTCGGCGGCGGATTGAATGCCGTGATCGCCGCAGCCCCACATGGCATTGCGCTCGATGATGTTGGGCGGGCCGTTGCCTAGGGTGCTGTAGGTGATGATGCAGGGGTAGCCGGTGTCGTGGATCACGTTGTCACGCACGATATTGCCGTAGCTGCCCTCCTTGATCTCGATGCCGTCACCCTGATCCACCGTCGGGCCGTTGGTGTCGTGGATCCAGTTGCCCTCGATCAAGCTGTCGTGGAACTGACAGTCGTTGTTGTTGCAGCCGAGGTACATGCCTTCTCCGACGCCGCCGGTGTCATGGATGTGGTTGCGGCGCAGGATGATGCCTGCGTAGTCCACGCCGCTGTCATTGACGCTGATCGCGTTCGCCCCGGTGTGGTGAATATGGCAATCCTCGACCGTGATGAAGCTGCCTGTCTGTACGCGGATCCCGCGGGAACCGCCGGTGAATTCGAGCCCGCGAAACTCCAAGTAAGAGCCGAGCACGTTGACGATGTTCTGCTCCGCCTGCTGTTCAATCACCGGCACTTCACCGTCCTTGGCGCGAATGACGATCGGTTGACCGGCCGTCCCCGAAACCGCGATCTCGAAGTAACCGCTGAGGACATAACTCCCACCGCCGAGCAACAGTTCATCCCCCGGCACCAGCGCCTGGATCGCCGTCGCTAGGTTGTCAGCCGGTCCGATCTCGTAGCTTGTCGCAAGCGCCTCCTGTGCCCAAACCAGGGAGAGTGAGCTGAGGGCAGCGCCAAATCGGAAAAAGCGGGACATGGGCGCAGGATAGTCCGACCGGGGACTCGCAAGCCATCACGGCGGGCCAGGCTCTCATCCAAAAAAAGTTTGAGCCGGTGAAGAAAGTGGGCGACACCGGCGAAAGGTGCTCGTCATCTTTGAGGACAGCCCAAAGAACGAGCTGTCGCTCAAGGAGACAAGTTCATGAAGTCCGCGATGTTTGCCCGACCGGTTGCCGTTGTTCTCGCCGTTTCACTGTTTTCGCTCGTCGGCTGCAAGAAGGGCCCGGCGCTCGAGGAGATGAAGAAGGTTGAAGAGGCCTGCGCCGCGAAAGACAAAGAGAAGGCCGTCGACATTGCGATCAAAGCCGCAGAGTCCAACAGCTCGTTCAAGGAGGCTTTTGACGAGGTGTTCAAAGGCGTTGAGGACAAGAAGAAGGTCAACGTGTGCGGCGCTCTGCCGATGGTCGAGCTGCGCACGCGGATCGAGAATGGCCCGGCGATTTGACGACCGGTGCGCTCGCTGGGGCGTGATAGGGCATGACCATGGGATCGCTCATCACGCACCAGCGCACCATCCTTGTTGCCAGCTCGGACTCGGGTGAAGCGCCGCTCGTCTTGCAAGAGCTACCGGCCAAGCCGCTGGGCCCGCGCGACGTGCGGGTGAAGCTCCACTCGATCGGCGTCAACCCCGTGGATTGGAAGATGCGCAGCGGTGGGCCGCTGCGTTTTGCCCATCGCTTTCTCGGTCCCCGCGGCCCGTTGGTGGTCGGTGTGGACTTCGCTGGGGAAGTCGTCGAGTGCGGTCCCAAAGCCGATTTGAAGCTCGCCACGCGCGTTGTCGGTGCTACCGACTTTTCCCGCGGTCAGCGTGGTAGCTACGCCAGCGAGGTCGTCGTGCGCGACGATCAATGCGCAGTCCTGCCCGACAGCGTCGGCTATGACGATGCGGCGTGTCTGCCTGTGCCCGGCGCCACGGCGTTGCGCTGCTTCGCCGAGGCCGGCCTTCCAACCGTGGGCAAGGCGCCTTCGGCGCGCATTCTCGTGCTGGGCGCGTCAGGCGGGGTCGGGCTGATAACGCTGCAGCTCGCGCGGGCGATGGGAGCCACGGCGGTGGGCGTTTGCTCCTCGCGTAACCGCGCGCTCGTGGAACGCCTCGGCGCCATCGCGATCGATTACACCGCGGGCGACGCGCTCACGGCGGCTCGAGAGCACGGTCCCTTCGACCTCGTGCTGCAAGGCGTAGGTTCCGACGTTTATCCGCTGGCTCGCTGTCGGGCGCTGCTCAAGAACAAAGGCCTGGTTGCGCTGATCGTGGTCAACCCGTCCGACGTGCCGTCGATGTTGTTTCGACGCAGCGTCAAGTCGGTGCTCGGTCGGCCGGATCGCAGCATGCTCGAGCCGCTCGTGGCTGCCTTCGCGCGGGGCGATATCGAGACCTTGGTCGAAGAGCGCTTTGCGCTGGCCGACGCCGAACAAGCGCATCAACGCTCGAAGGCCGGCAAAGTCGTCGGTAAGCTTTTGTTGATCCCGTAGGCGTTACGCGTCGTCTTCGTCGTCGCCGAACGGATTGCCGAGATCGTCAATCAAGCCGGTTCCACCCTCGATTGGGATGGCTCGCGCCATCGCCACACGCTCCAGCATCACCGAGAGATCCACGTTCTTGGAGACGGTGGGCAGGAAGGCTTGGGTGCCGTTCCAAAGATGCAGTTGGATCTTGGTGCGCCGCGGAAGAGCGCCTTTCGCCGTGGGCAGTGGCGCTTTGGCAGCGTCGGCGGGCGGAGGCTCGGGAATACAAACGCGATCGATCTGACTCCATGTCCAGCGATTGAAACGCGGCATCCCGAGCGCGAGCACCTCGCGGGTCTCAATCCCATCCGGATGCAGAATCACCCCGGCCATGTTCTGGCGAACTACCGCCGCGAGCGCCGAGCCGAAGATCAAGAGCGCGAAGGTGGAGGTGCCCATGATGCGATGGCGATCCCCGACCACGACGAAGTTGTACAGCCACGACCCCGGCGAGAGGTAGGGCGCAACCAGCACCGCCGTGCCAATGGCGAGCGACGCTGCAAAGTAGAGCAACGAGGGCAGGCGACGCTCGAGCGGCATCAAGAAGGTCGCCTTGGTCGGCCGGTACGTCATGTCGAAGCCGGGAGGTCGAGATACGCGCGCCATAGGGGGATTCTATGCCTTTCGTTGGGGCGATCATCCACAAACTGGGCCGGCTGCGGAGGCAGTGCCGGTGAGCGTCGGAGTCGGACCCGTGAGCAGCCCGAAGCTTGGGCTGAATCTTTGGTGGTACCGTGGCGCGATGCAACCGAAGACAAGTGTGAAGGGCGGTCGCATCGTGATCGATTCGCGAAGCTACGACGCCCGTGTATTGGGCGGAGGGCGGTTCGACGTGTTCACGACCGCTGGCGTGAGAGTGGGCCAGTTCTCGATTCGCAATCGCGTCCTCGAGGCGGAAGACCTCGGCGTGGAGGGCGCTGATCCCGTCGCTGAGATCGGTCGCTTGTGGATGGAGGCCAATCTCTCGGCGGCGCCTGCGCCCAAGCCTGCACCCGCGCCAGTTCCGGAGCCCGCGCCATCGGAGCCTGGAGCGGCGCCGAGCCATGCGGCGTCCTCGGCCCCGGCGATTCCACCTGCGCCCGCGTCGCAGAACCCCTCAGGGCCAACGCCGGCCCGCCCGACCTGGCCGCTCTGTCGCATCACCACGCACGCGCGACCCGATGCCGCGAGCTTCAAGCGCGCCAATGCGTACGCCGCTTGGTTGCGCACGCAGCCAGGTGTCTTGGCGGCCTACGTGCTTCACGACACGGCCAGCGGCAAGACCACCTCGATGACGATCTGGGAAACGCCGGAGCAGCTGTCCGCTTTGCGCTATGCCCAGCCGCCCAAGGAGGCCTCGCCTCTGCCGGCCATCGGTCCGGTCGAGCAGCTTTGGGTGGTGGGCTGAAGCAGGATCTCGCGGATCCTCCGATTTGGATCTCGGCGATCCACACGCCCTGAGATTGAAGCGTTCTCGCGCTGGCACGAGCGCTGCTCCGAGCGAGCGTATGAAACCGCAAGCGCTGATCGCCGCTAGCCTCTTGCTCCTCATCAACGGCTGCGCGCCGCAGTCGGCTGATTGGGAAGACGCTGAGGAGGCCGAGCGCGACTCGGAGGCAGTTCAGCTCTGCGCGGACGGCCCGACCGTCAAGGGCATCGACGTCTCCGAGTTCCAAGGCTCGGTGAACTGGCCGGCGGTGCGCGCCGACGGCGTCCGCTACGCCTTCATTCGCGTAAGCGACGGCACCACCTTCAAGGACCAACGCTTCGCCCAGAACTGGGCCGGGGCAAAATCCGCTGGCGTCTTGCGCGGCGCCTATCAGTTCTTTCGGGCAAACCAAGATCCAAAGGCACAAGCCGAGTTGCTGCTCGCTTCGATGGGCCCGCTCGACGCGAGCGATCTTCCGCCAGTGCTCGACGTAGAGACCGCGAACGGAGTGGCTGGCGCGACGCTCTTGGCGAAGGTCCGGACCTGGCTGGACATCGTCGAGACGAAGACAGGTCGCAAGCCGCTGATCTACACCTCGATCGGCTTCTGGGAGACGTTGCCTGCTGCGCCCGACCTCGCCGACTATCCGCTGTGGGTGGCGAACTACGGCGTCAGTTGCCCGCACGTTCCCGAGGAGTGGTCGCGTTGGACGTTCTGGCAGAAGACCGACACCGGCACGGTCGCCGGCATCTCGGGTGGAGTTGACGTGAACGCGTTCAACGGCAGTTTTGCCGAGCTCGAGCAGTTCCGCGACGGGGACAAATCGATGTTGCCGCTCGCTGTTGGTTGGACGCGGCAAGCCGATGGTCGCTACGACTTCCGCACCGAAGCCGCTGCAGCTGTCGTGCGCGTCGACTACCGCGTCGATGGCTTCTCGGTTGGTGGCGCGACCCGCTTCCTCGGCGCCGACTTCCCGGACTCCTACTCCTTCTTCCTCGAGAAGACCGGGCGCTTGTTCGAGGTGGTTGGCTTCGATGATGAGGACCAAGAAGTCGCTCGCGGTCGCGGTTCGCTCGACGTGACGGCGGACACGGCGGTCTTCATTCGACAAGCAGGCGAGAAGGTTTACGAGATTGGCCTCGAGCGGGCTCCCTCGGGCGTCGCGTCGATCGAAGTCCGCGCGGACGGCTTCCTGCTGGTGGATGGCGTCAGCGGCAAAAGCCGTTCGACCCGGCTCGCGGTAAAGTCCTCCTTCAGCAAGCTTGGTGAACGCAACTTCGCCCTAACCACCTTCAATGCCGACGGCTCCAAACGTGGCACGCTCAAGCGAACGTTTACGCTGAAGTAGCAAAGCGCGTCCGCGTGCTAGCGTTACCATATTCATCCGAACCAGCTTCCGCCCAGGCCTGTCGCTTCGTTAGCGCTCGTGCGTGAACCCGGCTTTTCGCTCGGGCTGAGCAGCTTCTTCCGCGGCTTCGGCCTACTCGCATCGACGCCCAAAGCCTATCCGTTCGCCCTCGTGCCGGTGGTGATGGCGGTGTTGCTCACCACAGGCCTTTCGATCCTCAGCGTGCTCGTGGTTCCAGCGTTGGTCGAGCGCTGGGCAGGCGGTGGTGGCGGCTTCTGGGTGGGCGCGTTGCAGGTGCTCGCGACGGTGGCCTTCTTGATCCTGTCGACGTTGGTCGGCTTGGCGCTCGCGCAGCCTGCGTCGGGACCGGCGCTCGAGGCGCTCGTGCGCCGCATCGAAGAGCGCCTGGGCGCGCCGGCGCGACCCGAAACGCCGTTCCTCACTGAGGTGGCGCGCTCGGCTGGTTCGGCTTTGATCGCGCTCAGCGGGGGACTCACAGCCTTCTTCGTGTTGACGTTGGTGGGGCTGATCCCGGGTGCTGCCGTGGTCACCGTGCCGCTCAAGTTCTTGTGCGCGGTGCTGTTCATCGGTTGGGACGTTTGTGACTATCCGCTCAGCGTGCGCGGTATTCCGCTGCGTGAGCGGCTGCGCATCGTGTGGCGCAACCTCGGGTCAATCTTCGGCTTTGCCTTGGGCCTCGGCCTGATCGCGCTGGTCCCGTGCGGCTTCCTCCTGCTGCTCCCGGCTGGCGTTGCTGGCGCGACCTGCCTGATGCACGAGATTCTGCGCTGGGAAAGCACGCCGCGAGAGCTGCGTCGGCTGCCGCCGTGAGCACGTGACTTCGGCTGGGCACCTAAAGTACCGTGCCCTCGTGAGCGACTACCTCTTCCTCCGCGCCTGCCGCCGCGAACCCGTTCCCACCACGCCCGTCTGGTTCATGCGCCAAGCCGGTCGCTACATGGCGGAGTACCGAGCGCTGCGGCAAAAATACACGATGCTCGAGCTGTGCAAGACGCCCGAGCTGGCGGTCGAAGTCACCTTGCAGCCGCTCAAGATGGGGATGGATGCGGCGATCTTGTTCGCAGACATCCTGCTGCCGCTCGAGCCGATGGGTGCGCCCTTCGAGTTCGCAAAAGGTGAGGGGCCGGTCATTCATTCGCCAGTGCGGGACCGCGCGGCGATCGAGAAGTTGCTGGTCTGCGACCCCGAGGAGGGCCTTGGTTATGTACTGCAAACCATTCGGCTGCTGCGCAAAGAGCTCGAAGGTAAAGTCCCGCTGATCGGCTTTGCAGGCGCGCCCTTTACCGTTGCAAGCTACCTCGTCGAGGGTGGAAAGAGCTCCGACTACCGCCACACCAAGAACCTGATGTGGGGCGATCCGGAGGCCTTCTCGCTCTTGATGTCGAAGATCTCCGAGGTGTGTCGCCGCTACCTTTTGGCGCAGGTTGCAGCCGGCGCGCAGGCCATCCAGCTATTCGACTCGTGGGCCGGCGCGCTGACGATCGAGGACTATCGTGAGCACGTACTTCCTCACGTGGCGAAGATCTTGAAGGACGTCGAGGCCACCGGCGTGCCGGTGATTCACTTTGGCACCAACACCCACGCCTTGCTCGAGAGCATCCGCGACGCAGGTGGCACGGTGATCGGCGTGGATCATCGTACCCCTTTGATGGACGCTTGGCAGCGCGTCGGCTTCGACCGCGGCGTACAAGGCAACTTGGACCCGCTGCTTTTGTGTGCGCCGATCGAGGTTGCCAAGAAGCGCGCGACGGCGATCCTCGAGTCGGTGGGCAACCGTCCTGGCCACATCTTCAACCTCGGTCACGGCATCATCCCTGAGGTCCCGCCGGACAACGTGAAGGCGATGATCGACCACGTGCACGAAGAGTCGACGCGCATTCGGGCTCGCTGAATGGCCGCGGATCGTTTGCGGGTCGCCGTCTGTGGTGGCGGCGTCACGGGCCTCACCGCCGCCTTTCGGCTGCTCAACGCCGGGGCCGACGTGGAGCTGTTTGAAGGCTCGCAGCGGCTCGGCGGTAGCGTGCTTACGCTGCGTCGCGACGGCTTCATCTTCGACGGCGGTCCCGATGCTTTCGTCGCGGCCAAACCACAGGTGAAGGAGCTGGCGATCGAGCTCGGTCTTACCGATGAGCTCGTGGAGACGCAGCGAGAGAGCCGCGGTATCTACTTCCTCAAGGCTGGGGAACTGCACCGTCTGCCCGAGGGCGTCGTGTTGGCGGTGCCCACCAAATTTTGGCCACTGCTTTCGAGTCCGCTCTTCTCCCTTCCGGGGGTCGCTCGCATGGGCCTCGACCTGCTGCTGCCCAAGAAGGTGTCCGACTCCGACGACGAATCGATCAGCTCCTTTCTCAAGCGTCGGCTCGGCCAAGAGTCGGTCGAGCTGTTTGGTGAGCCGCTGCTCGCCGGCATCTACTCAGGGGACCCTTCGCAGCTGAGCTTGAAGGCGACCTTCCCGCAGCTGGTTGGGCTGGAGAAGGCCCACGGCAGTCTCGTCAAAGGCGCGCTCGCAGCTCGAGCGAAGGCGCCGAAGGGGCCCGCTCCCAGCGTCTTCCTCTCGTTTCGTCGCGGCATGGCGACGCTGGTTGAAGCGCTGGAGACGTCCATCCAGAACAAGGGTGGTCGGGTGCATCTGGGCGCCGCGGTGAAAGGCGTCGAGCGCGAAGGAGCGGGCTTTCACCTACTGAGTAACGGCACGAGGAGCGAGCGTTTCGATCACGTGGTGGTGGCGACGCCGGCCCGCGCAGCCGCGGAGCTATTCGAGCCCTTCGATGCAGAGGTCGCGCGCCATCTGCGTCGCATCCCGCACGTTTCAACCGCCGCATGTCACCTCGCCTTCAAACGTGATCAGGTCCCGCATCCGCTCGATGCCTCGGGCATACTGTTCATGCGTAGCGAGGGTCGAGATGCTTCGGCCATCACCTTCATGTCGACCAAGTGGGCGGGTCGTGCACCCGAGGGCACCGCGTTGTTCCGGGTTTTCTTCGGCGGCTACGCCCATCCGGAGGTGCGCACCATGTCCGACTCGGATCTATTGGTGGCGGCGCGCAAGGAGCTTCGAGACGTGTTGCGAATCGAGTCCACGCCCTTGGCTGAAGAGGTGTTTCGCTGGAATGACTGTCGTCCACAGCCCGTCCGAGGTCACCTCGCCCGGCTCGAAGAGGTACAGCGGCGGCTCTCGGCTCTCGGCGGCCTGTCGTTGTGCGGCGGCCCCTATGACGGTGTAGGTCTGCCGGACTGTGTCCGTCAGGCGAACAGCGTCGTCGCAAAGCTACTGTCTGGCGGTTGAGCGGGGAGGATCGCTTGCAGTTGGCGCACAAACTATTCGCGGATGCAGCGGCTCGAGCGGGCCGCTCATTCTTGACGCGGGGGCCGACTCGGCTAGCCTAGTGCTTTGGGCGGCGGCGAATTTCGTCGTCGCTCTCTGCTTGTCAGCCCCGTGAGCGACTTCGAAGAGCCTACACGCGTAACGACGGTTGGCCCGTCCAAGAACGAACCGTCCCAGCCCAAGGGCACGGATTGTATCGTCGTGATCTACACGAAGCAGCCCACCTTGCTCGGCAAGCGGTTTCCGCTCGAGGCTACGCCTACTTCGGTAGGTCGCGGCGCGGACAACCACATCGTGCTCGACGGTGATTCGGTCTCGCGGCGCCACGCTTTGTTCGAGCGCTCCGAAGACCAATGGGTGGTTTCGGACAACCGCAGCACCAACGGCACCTACTGCAATGACGAGCAGATCCAAGGGGTGACCGTGCTTCGCAACGGAGACCGCGTAAAGGTCGGCCCAACCATCTTCAAGTTCCTCTCCGGCGCTGACGTCGAGTCGCAGTACCACGAGGAAATCTACAGGCTGACCATCATCGATGGCCTGACGCAGGCCTACAACGCCCGCTACCTCTACGAGGCCCTCGAGCGTGAGATCATCCGCGGACGTCGACATGACCGGCCGCTCTCGGTGCTGATGTTCGACATCGACTTCTTCAAGCGCATCAACGACGTGCACGGCCATCTCGCCGGTGACTTCGTGCTGAAGGAGATCGCCCGCATCGTGCAACAGCGGATCCGTCGGGACGAGATCTTCGCGCGTTATGGCGGTGAAGAGTTTGCGCTGGTGTTGCCGGAGACCCCACTGGATGGCGCGGTGTCCTTGGCGGAGAGCCTGCGCCAGCGCATCGAGGAGCACGTCTTCGCCTTCCAAGCGGACAGCATCAAAGTGACGATCAGCGTCGGTGCTGCGCAGCTCACCGAGGCAGACAAGCAAGCCAACGAGCTGATCAAGCGCGCGGATGAGCTGCTCTACACGGCGAAGCGTGGCGGTCGTAACCGCGTGTGTTATTGAGCGCTCGTCGGCTGGGCCTGCGCCGGCTCGAGGAGAGCTCCGATGACGAACGTACGCACGCTGGGCCCTGAGATCGTGGTTGCGCCACCCGGGCCGCGTTCGCGCGAGCTCGGGGATTTGGTCAATGAGCTCGAGTGTCCGGCCTTCTCCACCCGGCGTAAGTCGCGCACGGAAAGCAGCCAGCTACCGTTCGTGATCGAGCGCGGCGCAGGCTCTTTCCTTTTCGACGTCGACGGTAATCGTTATGTGGATCTGGCCTCCGGCTTTGGCGCAGCCAGCTTTGGTCACGGGCCGAGCGTGGTTCACCAGCGTGCCGCCGAGCAGGCGCTGCAGCTCGTGCAGGGGCTTGGGGATCTGCTGCCCACGGCGGTGAAGGTCGAGCTGATGCGTCGGCTCACGGCGCTTCACCCTGATCCACACGCCAAGGTCTTGCTGGGTCAATCGGGGGCTGACGCCGTCACTGCGGCGATCAAGACCGCCTGCTTGGCCAGCGGCAAGTCCGGCCTGGTCGCCTTCGAAGGCAGCTATCACGGCCTTTCGTACGCGCCGCTCGCGGCCTGCGGCTTTCAGCCGTCCTTCCGCGCGCCGTTCCACGAGCAGCTCAATCCCAACGTGAGCTTTGCGCCGTTTCCAACCTCCGAGGCCGATCTCGAGGAGACGCTGAGCGTCGTTGAACGAGCGCTGGAGCTGGGAAACGTCGGCGCCCTGTTGGTCGAGCCGGTGCTTGGTCGAGGTGGGGTCTTGGTACCACCGCGAGCCTTCCTGCCGCGCCTGGCCGAGCTCACGACGCGCTCGGGTGCGCTCTTGATCGTCGACGAGATTTGGACCGGGATGGGTCGCAGTGGCGCACTCTCACTCTCGCTCGAACAGGGCGTCAGCCCGGACCTGCTTTGTTTTGGCAAAGCACTCGGCGCCTCCTTCCCGATCTCGGCCTGCATCGGCTCGGAGCGTGCAATGGCGGCTTGGGCGCGCTCGGGGCAAGTGGTTCACACCTCGACGCATGCCGGCGCTCCGCTCGGCTGCGCGGCCGCGTTGGCCGTCTTGGACCAGCTCGCAGACGGTGAGGTCGTGCGCGCCGTGAAGACCCACTCCGACGCATTTCGTCGCGACGCAGCCGCAACGCTCGCACCATTCGGCGTTGAGGTTCGAGGCGTCGGGTGGATGGTGGGGCTTGCGCTGCCGGACGCAGTCTCCGGTCGCACGGTGTTCTCGCAGCTGCTCGCTCGCGGCTACGTGACGACGCTGGGTGGAGCGAACGGGCAGGTGATCGTGCTGACGCCACAACTCCTGATCGAGCCGGAGCTGACAGCGGGCTTCCTCGAGGCGTTCACCAGCGTACTCGCGGAAGGCGGAGCGCAAGCGTGACCACACTCGAACGAAGTGAGGCCCTTCATTCGCAAGTCCGCAGCTACGCGCGTGATGCGCTCGCGGCAGGTTTGGCCTTTGATGCGGCTCGCTTCGAACAAATTGCGCTGGCGATCGCCGAGTTTCAACGCGCCACCATCCCGGCGATCGCGCGCCTCTATCAACAAGCGCCACGCAGCGTGGACGAGCTCAAAGCCGCGCCCACCGATCTGTTTCGTTTGCGGCGACTCGCTGCGCATGATGCGAGTGAGGACGTTCGCTGTTTTCGAACCAGCGGCACCACCGCGGGCGCTTCGGGCTTTCACCCGATGCGCAGCTTGACGACGTATCTCGAGCTGAGCTTGCCGCTCGCCGATGCCTTTCTTTTTCCGCACGTGGCGCCGGAGCAAGCGCTGGTACTCGCGCCAAGCTCACGCTCGCTGCCCGAGTCCTCGCTCTCCTTCATGATCGATCGGATCGTGGAGCGTCACGCGTTGGTCGCGCCGCATCTCGTTGATCTGCAGTTCGGGCTGAACGCTGCCGAGGCAGAAGCGGCCGTGCGCAAGGCAGCACTCAATGCCAAGCCGACCGCGGTGTTCGGCACGTCGTTCGCGTTTGTTTTCCTGCTCGACCAGCTCGGCACGGAGGTCTTTCCGTTGGCTCCGGGCAGCGTGGTGATGCTCACCGGAGGCTTCAAAGGCCGCACGCGCGAGGTGCCGGAAGCGGAGCTACGTGAGCGTATGGCGCAGCTCTTTGGCCTGCCGAAGACCGCCGTGGTCGGGGAGTACGGCATGACCGAGCTGACCAGCCAGCTTTATGAACCCAGCCTGATCGAGCCGGCCCGCGCAGGCTTCTATCGTCCGCCGCCGTGGGCCCGCGTGTGGGCCGCCGACCCAGACACGCTGGCTCCTCTACCGGCTGGCCAAGAAGGCGTCGCGCGCATCGTCGACCTGGGCAACGTTGATTCGTCGGTTGCGGTGCAAACACTGGATTGGGTGCGCGTGGAAGCGAACGGCGACGTGAAGCTGTTTGGTCGGGCCAAAGGCGCGGCGTTGCGCGGTTGCTCGCTGCTGATGGAGCAGCTCGGACATTCGTGAGCGCGCAGCGACTCGAACGCTTGCTCACGCTCTCGCGGCGGATCGCGGACCCGAGCGATCCCTTGTTTGCCGAGCTGCACGAAGCGCTGCTGCGCTCTTCGGGGCTGTCGCCCGAGGGCGTAAGGCTGGCGCTGACCCAACACCTCGAGACCAGCGCCTCACCCGATGACCTCACGAAGCTTTTGACCTCGGTCACGTCGGCGCCGCGTTGTCATGTGGTGCTGTCGGCCAATGTTTGCGTAGCGGCGTTACGAGCGATCGTGCTCGCGGTTGCAACCAGCGACGTGGTGCTGATCAAGCCTTCCCGACGCGATCCGTGGTTGGCCGAGCTGCTGGTTCGCGAGGGCGCTCCGCGCTTGCGTGAGCTGGGGGTGGAGCTTGCGTTGACCGACTCGCTCGCGGTGCGTCCTGGCGACGAGGTGCACTATTACGGCGGCGCAGAGGCGGCCTCGGCAGTGCTCGGCCAGCTGCCAGCGGGAGCGCGCGTTCGCGTGCATGGGCCCGGCTTCGGCTTGGCCCACGTCGATGTGCAGAGCTCGCTCGAGGATGCTGCTCGCTTTTTGGCGCAGGACGTCGTGCCCTTCGATCAACAGGGCTGCCTCTCACCGCGCGTTGCGTTCGTAGCTGGCCCGCACGAGCGCGTGCAGCGTTTTGCCGAGTGCCTGAGCGAGCAGCTGCTGCTTGCGTCGCAGGCTGTACCGCGCGGGGCGGTGGAGGAGCATTTGCGCGCCGAGGCCGCCCTCTTCGAGCGCACGCTGCAGGCCGTTGGTGAGGTGCTGCGGGGGCCTCAGCATCTTGTGGCTGTCGATCTTGCGCCGGAGAGCCTGCTGCTTCCGCCGCCGGTCCGCGCGGTGCTCGTGCTCCCGGCCAGCGCGAGCGCTCGCCTGCTGCAGCCGGTGCAAAGCGAGATCACCTGCGTGGGGATCAGCGGTGGTGTGCCGGAGTGGGTGCCGGTGCGGGCTCGCGTCGCTCCCCTGGGAAAAATGCAGCGGCCAGCGCTCGATGGCCCTGTTGATGGCCGCACCGAACTTGAAAACGTCCGTCGACATTGAAGTCTCTGCGTCTTGGGCTGGGCTCCTGTTGACCCTGAATCGATTTTGAGGAACGTTTGAGATCCAGCCTTTGCGTCTCCCTTTGGTGGCGGAGGCGACAAATTTCTCGATGATGCAAGCCGGCGACCTCATTTCCGGAAAATACCGTCTGCTGCGACCGCTCGGTCGAGGCGGGATGGGTTCGGTATGGGCGGCGCGCAACGAGCTCACCGATCGAGACTTCGCCATCAAGTTCTTGCTTCCTGAGTTGGCCAAGAACCGCGACGCGCTGCATCGCTTCTTCCTGGAAGCGCGAGCGTGCGGGCAGATCAAACATCCCGCCGTCGTTGCCGTTTACGACATGGGCCAAGCCGAAGATGGCACGCCTTACCTCGTGATGGAGTTGATGGAGGGGGAAGGGTTCGATCAGCGTTTGGCGCGGTCGGGTGTGCTTCGCCCGGGCGAGGCTTGCGCCTCGGTCGCCTACATCGCTCGCGGTCTCGAAGAGGCGCACATTCGCGGGCTCGTTCATCGCGATCTCAAGCCGGGCAACGTCTTCTTCGCCTTGGATGATCGCGGTGAGGTCGTCCCGCGGGTGCTCGACTTCGGCGTGTCGAAGGCCACCGCCGCAGCCGATCCGAAGTTCGTGCGCACCAACACCGGCGCGGTGCTCGGCTCGCCTGCGTACATGAGCCCCGAACAAGCGCGCGGTGACGAGGACATCGACGGTCGCAGTGACGTCTGGTCGCTTGGCGTCATCCTTTATGAGTGCCTCACCGGCCGGCCTCCTTTCGACGGGGTCAACTACAACCAGCTGATGGTCAGCATCATGCTCGATCGTCACAAGCCGGCGATCGAGCTCAACCCGGCCATCCCGCCGGAGCTTTCGGCGATCATCGATCACACGCTCGAGAAGGATCCGGGCAAGCGCGTCCGCACGGCTCGCGAGCTCGCCGAGATGCTTGAAGCGACGGCGGCCCGCATCACCGGCACGCCTTACCCGGGGATGCCGATGCGTCCGCGCAACCAGTCCATCGCGCCGATCGCTCCAAGCCCAACTCCGACCGAGACGTGGGTGGAGGTCAAGAACGAGCGTCAAAACAGCAACCTGCTCGTCTGGATCAGCGGGTCGGTTTTTGCGGTGGCCGTGCTCGGTATCGGCGGCGTTGCCATCGCGCGGTCGGCGCCGCCGGTGGCGGATGTCGCCGCTCGCTCCACGGCGGTGTTGCGGCAAGCTCAGCAGCGGCTCGCTGACGGCTTGCAGTCCCCCGTTGAGCCACCGAGTCCAACGCCAACTGCCGAGCCAATGCGCCCGGGCCCGACGCCCACCGCGATCGAACTCAACTCCTCCTCGCTCAGTTCGAGCAGCGCAGCAACTCCGCCAGCAACTCCGTCCGCCAAAAAGAAAAAGGGCGGCGGCGTTACTCGTCCTGGGTTCTGAGCTGCAGTCCTCAGTGCCCGCGCGCTGTTCAACGCGCTCGCGCACCCAATCGCAGCCAACTACAAAACACAAAACTCCCTCACGCTCAAAGCGTAAAGGAGCTGTGCTTGCCTCCTGTTGGAGACAACGTCTGAACCCTCAGTTGATGGGGTAGACAGAGACCTTCTTCTTGGTGTTCGTCTTCCACTCGTACTTCACGAGGCCGTCCACCGTTGCGAACAGCGTGAAGTCCCGACCGGTGCCGACGTTCTTGCCAGCGTGGATGCTGGAGCCGACCTGGCGAACGATGATGCTACCGGCAGTCACCAACTCGCCGCCGTAAACCTTCGTCCCGCGACGCTGCGAGCTCGAGTCACGACCGTTGCGCGAAGAACCGCCACCTTTTTTATGAGCCATGATGCACTCCCGATCCGAAAAAAACTGATTCAGTTGCCGTCGCCCAATAATCAGGCGCGGTGCCGCTGCGGCAGGCCAACGGTGTGCGATGAAGCAGAGAGGCTCGTAAGCGAGCCTCTCGCTAACTCAGCCCTTGATGCCAGTGATCAAGAGCTCGGTGAACGGCTGACGATGGCCGTTCTTGCGACGGTAGTTCTTCCGCCGACGGAACTTGAAGACGATGATCTTCGGCCCACGCGCGTGCTGCGTGATCTTTGCCGAGACCGAGGCTCCGCCGACGGTGGGCTTGCCAATCTTAGCGGATTCCCCGCCGATCATCAGCACCTCGCCGAACGTGACCGTGTCGCCCTTGTCGCCAAGAAGCTTCTCGACTCGGAGCTTCTGACCTTCCATCACGCGGTACTGTTTACCGCCCGTCTTGATCACTGCGTACATGTCTTGACCTTCTGAACCCGAAAAAGGGAGGCGACTATACTCGGCCCGCGCCGCTTGGCAAGCGCAAGGATCGCTCGATTTGTGAGCCGAGCGACGATCGAGGACACAAACTCCCGGGAGCCAACTTTCCGTTCAGTGCAATTCGAGGCCTGCACTGAAAGCTCGTTCCCGTCAATGGGAACGATTCAGCGAGGTGCCTCACTTGAAGGTGAAGTCCTCGCCTTGGACGTCGACCTTTACCACATGACCCGGCGCAAATCCTCCGCTGAGAATGGCCTCGGCCAGCGGATTTTGCAGCTCGCGAAGAATCGCGCGCTTCAGCGGCCGCGCACCGAGGTGCGGATCGTAGCCGAGGTCCACTAGGCGTATTTTTGCGGCCTCGGTCAGCTCGACCTTCAGCTCGCGATCGACGAGCAGCTTCTCAAGGCGGCGCAGCTGAATATCGACGATGCCTCGCAGGTCGGTCTTGCTGAGGGCCTTGAAGACCACGATGTCGTCGATGCGATTCAAGAACTCCGGCCGGAAGAACTGACGAAGCTCCTCGAGCAGGATGTCTTTGATGGCCTCGCGACCGTCTTCCGTCTCGAACAGCTTGGAGTCGGCCTCGAGGATGCGCTTGCTGCCGATGTTGCTGGTCATGATCACGACGGTGTTGGAGAAGTCGGCGGTGCGTCCGCGACCGTCCGTCAAGCGGCCGTCGTCGAGCACTTGAAGCAGCAGGTTGAAGACGTCGGCGTGCGCCTTCTCGACCTCATCGAACAGCAGCACGCTGTACGGTTTGCGACGCGCAGCTTCGGTCAGGAAGCCGCCCTGTTCGCTGTCGGCGTAGCCGGGCGGCGCGCCGATCAGACGTTGGGCCATGTGGCGCTCCATGAACTCGCTCATGTCGAGTCGGGTCAGCGCCTGTTCATCGTCAAACAAGAACTCAGCCAGCGCCTTCGCCAGCTCGGTCTTACCGACGCCGCTGGGGCCCAAGAACAAGAATGACCCGATCGGCTTTCCGGGATCGCGCAAGCCGACGCGGCCGCGACGCACGGCCTTGGCGATCGCGCGCACCGGATCGGCTTGGCCGACCACGCGCTTGCTCAAGCGGTCTTCCATCTTGAGCAGCTTTTCGGCCTCGCCCTCGAGCA
>CAITIQ010000149.1 GCA_903892415.1 uncultured delta proteobacterium
CCAGACGCCTTCCAAGCCGCAACGCGATCCCTCCACAACTTCTCGCTATCCAACTTCCCGATGCTCATGGGTGATCCTCCAAGCACCAAGCCTCCGTGATCTCACCGGTCTTGTCTCAACGGCCTTCGCCGGACGGATACCGCGCTGGAGCACCGTTTCATGGAGATGGTGGCGGCGCAGTTGGCCTGACTCGGGGTCTTGGTAGTGTCGAGTGGCGGGGAACAGCCATTGCCAAGGCCACTCGCGACCGGCGTTCTTGTACTTGCGATGCAGAGCATCGGGGACGGCAACCCAACCAGCGCCTTGACCTAGATCGGCTTCGTGCGTTGCGCGCGTGCTCGCGAGGTGATCGGTCAACTCGTAGTGCAGCCGTTGGGGCAGCGTGGTTACCCGGTCCTTTCGACCTTTGCCGTCACGCACGCGGATCTCGCGACGCTCGAGATCGAGGTCCTTGATCCGCAGGGTGCAACACTCCATGAGCCGCAGCCCGGAGCCATACAAGAGAGCGGCCATCAACCGTGTAACGCCGCTCATCTGCTCAAAGAGCGTGGCGACCTCCGAGGCCGTGAGCACCACCGGCAGGCGTTCGGGAGTTGGTGCGCGGCTGACGTTGACGTGCCGTTCCAGTGGCCTTTGCAGCACGCCGTCAAACAGACAAAGTAACGCAGCCAACGCCTGATTGTGGCTTGAAGGTGCTATCCCTTCGGCGGCCAGCGCCTGAAGAAAGGCCTCCACGTGATTGGCGTTTAAACGCTCATAAGGCTGCTTCGTAAACCGCAGGAAGCGGATAATCCAGCCGGCATAGGCTGAACGCGTACGTGGACTGTAGCGCCGCCCGCGCAGCACCTCGTGCACGCGCTCCATGAAGCTTTCAGTCGGAATCATCGGCTCGCAAATGCGATTACCGTTCCATCGCTTTTACTGCGGTGATTCGAGCCAAAACCACGGCGGCCGCCATAAATCCCGTGGCGCCCGCCAGCCCCTACCCTGCTATTGGGGCAACCGTCTTAACAGCAGAGAGGGGCTTGCCGGCATCTCGATCAGTGGTTCGGGGTCCTGTCGGATAGCAGGAGCCTGTTCAACCGGCTACGCAAGGCTCCAGTTGGGTCCGCGTCGGCAAGTTCCTCGAGGTGCGGTAGCAGCTGAAGGCCAATCAGGTGTGGCTCGTTCTCATAGCGCTCCAACAGGCGACGCGTTTCCTCCACTGCGGACGCGCCATCGCCCGATTTCAGCAGGCACCAAGCGTGCTGCTCGCGGAGGAGATCGTAGCGCCAAGCCCGATGCTCGACGAAGTAGGCCGGGTCGACTGCTGCATAGGCGGTTGCCGCTTCGGACCAGCGGTTCATATCCTGAAGGCAATGAGCTCGATAGAGCCGAGCATGTGCAAGACTCGGATCGAGCTCGATAGCCGCATCGAATGAGACCAAAGCGTCGCGGGCCCCGTAGCCACGGTGGCAGTAAAGCGCGTAGCCAAGCGTGTCATGGCTTTCGGAATTAGCGGGCCAGCTGGCGACACCCTGCCGAGAGTAGGCGACGGCAGCATCCATAATCCTCGTCGCGATCTGTTCGGCGCAAGGTTGGCGCGCACATGCAATTGCACTTAAAACGCGGGAGTGAACCAAGGCCGGGTCGACTCGATCAAGGTCTAAAGCAGCTCGATAGAGTCGCTCGAGTGCAAGCCACCCACGAGGCTGCGCAGCCGCCACAGCCTCCGGCTCTGCTGCAATGGCGAGCTGGCGCAGTCGCTCGGCGGGCGCGAGAGAAGCAAACGTCGCGGTATCCCGAAGGTAGTTCGTCAGGTCTACCTGCTCCAGGCTCGCAACGTCGTCCAAGTCGCGTGAGCCTTGCAACTGCCGCTGGAGCTCTGCGGCCCCCGGTGCCGCGCTCGCCATTGGGGACCGGTCACGTCGATGCCGAGTCTTCGCCCGCCAACGAGGCCGATCCAATCCGGAACGCATATGGAATGAATAGACGGATTAGGCGAATCGACCCAACGTATTTTGACTGGTGAGTCATCAGGGCCAAGACCTAGATGAGGCCGCCTAACCCACAGTGCCCTTCCGATAAAGTTCATCATGGTACCGCGGTGTTCGAGGTCTCCCGCCTCTCGCCATATGGCCCGCCAGCCCCTACCCCTCTATCTCGCCAATCGCCGAAACAGCAGAGACAGGTTGTTCGCCGGCATCTCGATCAGGCGTTCAAACTGCAATTGCTGCTCGGCGGCGGCGGCTTGGAGGTCTTCGAGGGAGCGGAGGCCCCAGGCGGGGTTGCGTTGCCGCAGCGAGCGGTCAAAGGCTTCATTGCTTTCAGCGGTGGGGACGTCTTGGCGGCGGTAGGGGCCATAGAGGTAGAGGAGGCCGCTGGGTGGGAGGATGCGGGAGGCGCCGGCGAGTAAGCCTAAGGTGGATTCCCAGGGGCTTATATGCACCATGTTGATGCACAATACGGCATCGGCGGAGGTGATGGGCCAATCGGCGCTGGCGGCGTCAATCATGAGCGGAGCGAGCACGTTGCTGCGCTTTTCGGCCTCGGTCCAAGCGGCGATGGAGAGGCGCGCTTCGGCATCCGGGTCACTGGGTTGGAAGCGTAGCGCTGGGAACTCCCCTGCGAAGTAGACGATGTGTTCGCCCGAGCCGCTGGCGAGCTCGAGTACGAGGCCGCTCTCTGGTAGCGCCTCTCGCAATACCTCTCGAATTGGTTCACGGTTGCGCGCGGTCGCGGGGGCGTGCTTCTTGAGAGCGGCACCGCTCTCGCTTGCGAGCCAAGGGGTGGAGGTATTCTTCATAGCGTTAACGTAGATTGTAGCGTTCGAGTTTATTGAGGAAGCCCTGCCGTGAAAGGCCCAAGCGACTAGCGGCCTGGCTTTTGTTACCGCCGGTAGCCTCGAGCGCCTGGGCGAGCTCTCGGCGTTCCAGCTCTTCAATCTTTTGCTCCAGGGTGACTGGGGGGCCCGCGGGTGTGTTGGGCCGGCGACGCAGCGAGGGGGAAAGGTCCTCCGCCTCAATTTGGGCGCGGCCGCCGGAGAGGATGAGCGCGCGTTGCATCTCGTGGCGTAGCTCTCGCAAGTTGCCCGGCCAATCATGCGCCTCGAGCACGCGTAGGGCGCTGGGCGCGAGCTGCGCTTCACGGCTGCCCGGCACCAAGGCGCGCGCGGCCTGCAGGAAGTAATTGGCTAGTAGCTCCAAGTCGGTGAGGCGGTCAGTGAGCTTGGGTAGCTCCACTTCAATACCGCGTAAGCGCCAAAAGAGGTCCTCGCGGAAGCGGCCCTCTTTGGTCATTAGCAAAAGGTCGCGATGGGTCGCTGAGACCACCCGTACGTCCACGGCTACTGACTTGACCGAACCGACGGGCATCACCTCCCCTGCCTCGAGCACGCGCAAGAGTTTGACCTGTAGGCCCAGCTCGAGATCCCCGATCTCATCGAGGAACAGCGTGCCTCCGCTGGCCTGCACAAATAATCCCGGAGCGTCGGCCACAGCGCCGGTAAACGCGCCTCGCTTATGACCAAACAGCGTTGATTCGAGCAGCGAGGGCGAGAGCGCTCCGCAGTTGACGGCGACGAAGTGCTGCTTGCTGCGCCGACTCGAGCGGTGAATGAAGCGGGCGAATAGCTCTTTGCCAGTGCCTGAAGCGCCGGTAAGTAGCATGGGCACGTCGGCTAGGGCGGCGCGCCCAGCGAGCTCTTTGGCTGCTATGAAGGCCGAGGAATGCCCGAGCAGGCCATCCATCGGCGCGGCCAACGTGGCCGTCTCTAACTCATTGACGCGGTCCTCCAGGGTAAGCCGGGCCTGCGCCCGCGCGAGCACCGCTGCAAGCACGTCGGGATCCACCGGCTTGGTCAGGAAGTCGTAGGCGCCACGTTTCACCAGTGAAAGCGCTAACTGGGTTTCACTGCTGCCGGAGACCACCACCACTTGGGTCCCCGGCTGTTGCGCGAGGAAGGCCTCGAGCAACGCCGCACCTTCTTTGGCTTGGCCTGAGGGCGGCAACATCAGATCCAGCACCACCAGGCGTGGCTTGTGCTGCGCAAACAGCTCGAGCGCACGCGCCGGCGTGCCAGCGTCCAGCACAGTAAAACCATCCGCCTCGAGCAGCTCGCGATAGACCGAGCGAAAGCCCGGATCGTCGTCGACGATCAGCAGCGACTCATAGGCGGATTGCTGGCCTTTCACGGACGCGCAGGGTACGCCGGCTGATGCGGGAGCAACACGACAAACCGCGCGCCGCCCGCCGTTGGTCGCTGATGGCTGAGAGAGCCGCCGTGACGTTCGACCCAGCCGGCAGCGATGGCCAGGCCGAGCCCTGTGCCAAGGTGCACTTGGTCGCGACCACGCCCAGTCACGAACGGCTGAAACAGGCGCGGCTCGATCGCGCTGGGGACGCCGCGACCGTTGTCCTCCACAGCAATGCAAAGACCCTCACGCAGGCGCTCGGCGTTGATGGTGAGTTTGGCGTCGGGGCGCTCATTGAGTTCAATCAGCGCATTATCGATTAGTACCAGGAGGGCGTCTTCCAGGGCTTGCTCATCCGCCTGGACCTCCAGCGTGCTCGGCACGCGGAGTTCGAGTTCGAACGGCGTGCGCGGCTTGGCTTGCCGGGCCCGTTCGAGAGCCCGCTCAATCAATGGTAAAACGTTGACCTCCCGCAGCTCGAGCGGCCGGGGTTTGGCGAAGCGCAGGAGCTCCTCCAGGAAGCTGCGCGCTCGTTCCACCTCCCGCCGCAAAGCCGCCACCGTCTCCGGCTTGGCGCCTTGGCGTTCCAGCAGCTTGGCTTGCGCCATGATGATACCAAGCGGATTGCGCACCTCGTGAGCCACCGCCCCGACGAAGGTCCCCAGCTCGGCCAGCCGCTCCGATTGCTCGGCCTTTACCTCGCTAGCGCGAGCGACCTCGCGCAAGTCTCGCACTGCGAGCGGTGTGCGAAACAGCCGCCTGCCGAGCCCCTCCACCAGTAGCTGCCGCAGCGGATCGAGCGGGAGGGTGCTAAGGAAGGTGATGAGCATCGCCCAAGCCCACCAAGGCAACGGTGATTCACCGGTAGGGACGAGCCGCGGCAACACGAAGGCATAGGCGGTTAGCCCCACGCTGGAGACCAAGGCGGTGAGCGTCGCATAGCCGATTCCGGCGCCAAACAGGCTGCGCAGGCGAGGATCCTCGTCGCGCAACGTGGCATAGCTGGCGAGCACGGTGGAGCCGAGCATCAGCGGCGCGGCGATGTACGATTCGGCGAGCTGAAAGACCATCAGCGCCAAGGTGCCGCCACCGCCGAGCGACCCCAGAAGGCAGGCAGCGAGCAACGCCACGAGCCGCTTGCGGTTGGCACCAGCTGCAGCCAGCGCCGAACGCAGCAGCAAGGCCAAGACCAACCCGGTCGCTACCACCGCGGTTGCGGATAATGGGATAAACCACGGGCCGGGCGCGTTGACCTGCGGGCCGTACAAGAGCGGTGGAGAGACGGCTCCCACGGCGGCGATCAGCGCAGTAAGCAGATAACTGGGTACAACGTATTTACGCGTTGCTCCCTCGGTCAGGTCGGAGAGCGCATGCACAAACGCGCCTGCCTCCAGCATACCAAGCGGCAATAGATGCAGCGCGATGGAGTGGCTGGCGGGGGTGGTCAGCAGCATCAAACCGCTGATCCAGCCCGCCTGCGTGAAGCAGACCATCGGCAGGCCGAGGCCGCGCCGCGAACCGAGCCGCAGCGCCGTCAAGCCGACCATGAGCGCTACCGCCCACACCGGAAAGAACGCGAGGGCGGCCAAGAGACTCAAGCGGCGGCGAGCCTCTCGAGCCGAGCAGGTTTGCGCCCGTGAGCGCCGCCGACCTCGACCCGCTGCTCAAAGTAACGAGCGGCCAAGCGCTTGAAGCTCCGCTCCGTCTCGGCTTGGAACCAGCGCCGAAAGACCAAAGCGTCCACCACGCGACCGAGCAGCCCCCAGCGAACGTCATAGGTATACGAGGTGCGAAACCAGACCACGCCGGGAGCCACCTCGTCATAGAGCCACAAGCCGACGCCGCGCCGAATCAGCGATAGGCGGTCCTCCGACCAGAACTCAAAGGTGGATTGGCGCATCGGCTTGTGCAGCTTGTAGCGTCCAAAGCCACGGATCAGAAGGCCCATCAGCCGTTTCTCGTACACCATCTCGGTGCCGGTGCCGATCTGCTCGCTCAACATCTCAATGCGCGAGAAACGGTGGTCCCACGAAGGGTGCTTCACGTGGTCTTGTGTGGTGTCCCAAACCTCTTGCAAGCTTGCGTCGAGCACCACGCCCACGTGCCCCGGCCGAGGTTTGTTGGAGGTCGCGAGTACGGCCCATTCCAGCAGGGCGAGCCCGAGCGAGCCCACGGCCATCAGCGCGAGCACCGCGCGCAGCGCCAGCGGCACCTCGTCGCGCAGCGCGATCCCCGTCGGCAGCTGCCACCAGCCGAGCGAACCGCGTACGACCTCATTGAGGTAGACGCCCACCAGCACGCTGAGCACGATGTGCATAACATACTCCCCGCGCGGTAGGCCGCCTTGGCTGCGGCGTGACTCCGGCTCGATGGCGACGTCGTAGAGAGCAATCCCGACGTCGGCTATGAATAGTAGAATAAACGGCAGAAGCCAGTAGCCGTGCAGCTCGAGGTTGGGAATAGCGAGCAATTGGGCCGCATAGACAAAGCCGCGCGCCACATGAATCCCGACCTCCAAGCGGCTCTCCTCGCGCTGGGAGAGTTTGGCGACGTGCCGATGAAAGTAGAAGCAGTCGAAGGCGCCCAGCAGCGCAATCACGAGCAAGAGCAGCGAAGCAGTGAGCATGAGCGGGCCCTCAGCATGCGCCGTGCCTGGCGGAATACGCCCTCGCCGAGCGGCTACGGCGTGCGGTAGCGGCGTGCGCTCGTGAGCTGCGCGGCCCGTAACGCGCAGCTTGCTGTAAAGCGGATGGAGGCCAGCTGTCCACGCCGTGGACAGCTACACGCCGAAAGCTGGTTTTGGCCGCGTAAAGGCCGCTTTCACGGCTCGGCACGCGCTTCGCATTGCGGGGCGCCATGCGTATTCGTTCGCTTGTGCGTCACCTGTTCCGGCTTGTGGCTAGTGCGTTGGGGGTGATGCTATGTGCGGCACACGGTGAAGGGCTGTGGCAGCTGGCGGCGGTGGGTTTTGCAGGGCTTGGCTTCATGGCCGCCTTCGCTCTCACGCACGATCTGGCGCATGCGGCGTTGCGACTCCCGAAGGGCTTGAACGAGGTGCTGCTGGCGTTGGCCGGCGCGCTTTACTTCACGAGCGGGCATGCGATGCGACGTTCCCACGCCAAACACCATCGCAGTCCGCTCAGCGTGGACGACGCAGAGGGTTATCCGGCGCGCGGCTCGCTGCTGCGCGCGGTGTTGTGTGCGCCGCTCGACTTCCTCGCGGTTCGGATAGGCGGTTACCGGCTGGCGCCGGCGCGGGAGCGAGGTTGGATTGTGCTGGAGAGCGCGCTCAACATGCTCAGCCTATGGGCGTTATGGCGTTTTGGTGGAGCGGCCGGTGAGCTCTACGCGGCGGTGGGGCTGGGGCTGCAATTGAGCATGGGGGTTTGGGCGTCGTTCATTCCTCATCGTGCGCCGGAGAGCGTGCTCTCGCTCGCGCGGCGGCTCTCCTTCCTCAAGTCCCCGGTCGTGCTCTCTCTGGCCTATCACGAGCTGCATCACCAACAGCCGCGGGTGCCGTGCGATGAATTGCATTATGCTGCCGGCCTCCAAAAGGAAGCCGCGTGACCATCATCAAGCTTGAAGACTGCCAACCCGATATCGAGCGAGCCGTGTTCATCGCCGACGACGCCGTGTTGATCGGAGACATCGTCCTCGAGCAGGACGTCAGCATTTGGTTCAAGTGCGTATTGCGCGCGGACATTGGCCGCATCCGCATCGGTAAGCGCACCAACGTGCAAGACATGGCCTGCTTGCACATGACCGACAACCTCTCCCACACCACCATTGGGGAAGACGTCACCATCGGACATGCGGCCATCGTGCACGGCGCCACCATCGAGGACGGCGCTTTGATCGGTATGGGCTCCATCCTGCTCGACAACTGCGTGATCGGTGAAGAGAGCGTGATCGCCGCCGGCAGCCTGGTGCCGCCGCGCATGGTGATCCCGAAGCGCTCGCTGGTGCGCGGCTCGCCGGCCAAGGTGATCCGCGAGGCGACCGAGGAGGAGCGAGCGATGGGCCGAGCCGGCGCGCTGCACTATGTTGAGAACGGCAAGCGTTACCGCAAACTGCTGAGCAAAGGTGCACCGTGAAGCTGAAGGTCAATGGGGAAGAGCGAGAGCTGGCCGAGGGCTCAACCGTCGTCGATCTGCTTGGGCAGATGAGCGGCCCGGTCGCGGTTGAGCGCAACGGCGAGGTGGTTCCGCGCAAACAGCACGCAAACACGCTGCTGGCCGAGGGCGATGAGCTCGAGATCGTGCATTTCGTCGGCGGCGGCTGAAATTGCGCTGCTCGCATGTTCCCGACAGATTGCGGGAAATTCTTGCTTCTTCCCAAGCGTAGGTAGGATCCGGATAGCACCGTGACGCCCCTTCGCTGGACAGCCCTTGGAATTGTCGGACTCGCCGTTGGCGTTTCCGGCGGCGTTGGCCTTCATTACACCTTGCCGGAGTCGCCGTACGTTCACGGCCTCTTCGTTGGCGAGCGCCCGCTACCCCAGGGCAGTCAGGTCGGTGAATGGCTGGAAACCCGCCGCGAAGAGGTACGCAGCCGGCCCATCATCTTGCGCGCAGCGGACCTCACCTTCGAGTCCACCTTCGGGGAGCTGGGCATCGACATCGACGTAGCGGCGACCTTGAGCAACGCGGCCCAGGTTGGCCACCGCGGCAGCTTGAAAGAGCGCGTACTCGAGGCGCAGCGCGCCCGGCGCGGGGAGATCGACGTACCGCTCGTCTACCGCTTCGATGAAAACCGCGCCCAGCCGATGCTCGAGAAGATCGAAGCGGCGGTGTTGATCGAGCCGGTGGACGCGCGCTTGGACATCGCCGCGCGCAAGAAGATCGCCGACATCCCGGGCCGCAAGCTGATGATGGACCTCTCGATTCAGGCCATCGCCGAGGTGGACAAAGACGGCGTCAACGGCGCTGTGGTGGACCTGCCCACCAGCCCCAAACGAGCGAAGATCACCGAGGCAGACTTGGTTGACGTGGATGTGAGCAAGGTGCTCTCGGCGCGAGAGACCACCTATTCCACCTGGGGCGTGGGCGTGGGTCGCACGGTCAATATCAAGCAAGCCGCGGCCTACATTGACGGCGTGATCATCCCGCCCGGCCAGACCATCAGCTTCAATGAGCTCGTGGGCCGCCGCACGCTCGAGCGCGGCTTCACCTGGGCCCCGGAGATTCAGGGAGACGAGCTGACCACCGGCGTTGGCGGTGGCACCTGCCAGGTCTCCAGCACCTTGTTCCAAGCCGCGCTGTTCGGCGCGATGGAGATCATCGAGCGCAAGAGCCACTCACGCCCTTCGGCCTACGCCAAGCTCGGGCTCGACGCGACGGTGAGCTACCCAACGGTCGATCTGAAAATCAAAAATCCCTTCTCCTTCCCGGTGATGATTCACGCCTTCCACCCCAAGCCGGGCACCTTGCATGTGGAGATCCTCGGCGGAGAGCCTTCTGCGGACGTGACCTATCAATATGGGGTAGGCGGTACGGAAGACTTCGTGCGGCGCATCGTGGTCAAACAGCACCTCAAGCCGGGCACGCGCATTCGCCATCAAAAGGGCTCGCCCGGATATGACGTTAGCTCGCTCGTAACCATCAAATGGAAGAACGGCGCTGTGGACGAGCGGCGCTTCTTTAGCGGTTATCGCCCGGCGCCGGAGATCTTCTGGGTCTCACCCGAATACAACGTAGCGGAGCTGCCTCCCCTGCCCCCGCGGGCCAAAGGCGTAGAAGGTCAGCTCGCAAGTATCTACGATAGCAGCCCAACGTACTGACGTATTGAGCTGCGTCGCTTCCGCCTCAGGAGTGCAGCGCAGCCTCGAGCTCGGCCACCGTCTTGGGGCAGCCGTGCGTCATCACCTCGGGCTCACCGCTGGTGCACAGCACGTCATCCTCGATGCGAATGCCGCGCACGTCATCGTAGTGAGCGAGTACGTCCAGGTTGAGGTCATCCCCCAAGGGGCCGGTGAGCGCCGGATCATGCAGAATGCCCGGTACTTGATAGAAGCCCGGCTCGATCGTGACCGCCATCCCCGGCGCTAGATCGCGGTCGAGCCGCAAGTAACGATCACCGAAGGCTTTGCTGCGTAGGCGGCCCTCGGAATAACCGGCGAAATCGCCGAAGTCCTCCATGTCGTGCACGTCTAGCCCGAGCAAATGCCCGACGCCGTGCGGGAAGAAAAGGCTCGCGGCGCCACGCTCGAGCAGGCCGTCCACGCTGCCGCGGAAGATGCCGAGCTCCACCAAGCCCTCGACCAAGGCGCGCTTGGCTTCTTCGTGCACTGCGCGATAACTGACGCCGGGGCGCACCTTGGCGATGGCGCGCTGATTGGCACTTAACACGACCTCGTAGATCGCCCGTTGGGTCTTGGAGAAGCGGCCGGAGATCGGCCAGGTGCGGGTGATGTCGCTGGCCCAACCTTCAGGCGTTTCACCGCCCATATCGCAGAGGAAGAGGTCGCCCGGCCGCACCGTGTTGTCGCTCGCACGGCTGTGCAGGACCTCACCACAAACGGTGGCGATGGGACCGTAGGCGTATTGCATGCCGTGACGCCGGAGCACGTGGGAGATGGCCGCTTCAATCTCCGATTCGCGTTCGGCCGCGCGGGTTGCGCGCATGCCCTCGAGGTGCGCTTGCGAGCTCACCACCGCCGCGGCGCGCAGCTGATCTTGCGCCGCATCGTCGTGGATCAGCCGCGCCTCGAACATGGCTTTGCGCGCCGCTGCATCGCGCGCATCGAGCTCACCGGCTGGCGAGTTGGGCGCGATCGGGCGGCCGGCCACGCGCGCGAGCAGCTCTCGCGTGGCACCGTCTTGCGGCGGAAGCACACCCAGCCGATCCCGCAGTGGCTCGAGGCGCTGCGCGAGCTGCCCGACGTCACAAACCTCATCCACGCCCTCCGACTCAGCGACCTGCGAAAGCTCCGGCCGCGGCCCGTGCCAAAGCGCATCATCGCGATCCGGCGCTTCTGCGAAGAGCGTGGTTTTACCGCCGTCCAGCAGGAGAAAGTTGTTCTCCCGCGCGGTCGCTAAATAGAGAAAGTGGCTGGAGGCGCGGAAGGGATGGTGGTTCGCCGGGTAGTTGCGTGAGAGCGGCAAACCCGCTGCGACGAGGACGGCGGTGGAGCCTGCGGCCTGTGCGACCTGCTGCCGACGGGACCTGAAGCTCGAGCGAGTGGTGACGGGGAAAAACACGGGCGCAGCATACAGCGTGTA
>CAITIQ010000150.1 GCA_903892415.1 uncultured delta proteobacterium
CGTACTCGAGCTTGTGCTGTTCGATCCGGAGGCGGAGGTCGGCCAGCGCTTGCGCATTTGGCACCGTGAGGGCGAGCAATTGGTGGAGCGCGCAGTGGTGGGAGAATCGGCGCCGGCGGTGGTGCTCGGGGGCAGCTGGCTCGTGGGCGAGAGCCCGATCGACAAGGCTTGCTTGCGTTTGAAGAACGCAGACGGAGAACTGTTGCTCTCGGAGCGAGAGGCGCGGCAAACAGCGGAGCGGGAGCGACAAACAGCCGAGCGGGAGCGGCAAACAGCCGATGCTCGGGCTGCGGAGCTCGAGGCGGAGGTTCGCCGGCTGCGCGCGGCTGCGGGCAGGTGACAAGGCCGGGAGCGGCCGGTAGCCTGGGCGGTCATGCGGAACTCACAGCGTTGCTCCTCGAGCTGCCTTGGGACAGTGGTTGCGCTGGGGCTTTTGGTCGCGAGCTGTCGCGATTGGGAGCGCTTCGAGACGAGCGGCGGTAACGCTGGCGCACCGGTAACTGGGGGCGGTGGCAGCGGCTTGGGCGGCTCGGCGCCGGGGGGCTCGGGACCGGGAGGCTCGGGGCCGGGTGGTTCTGGGGGAATGGGCGGGATGTCGACCGGCGGTGGAGGCATGGGCGGGGAGCCGCCAGTGTGCGGCGTGATCGACTATTCGGCGGATAGCTTCGAGGCCGACGCGCTCGATGGACGCTGGACCCACAAGGAGGGCAACTCGCCGATTCCCGGCAAAGTGTCGCTTGGCGGCGGCCAGCTGGAGCTCACGCTGGGCGGGCCGAGTAGCTATTCAGAGATCGTTAGTAACCGCGCCTTCGACCTGCGGGAGCGCTGGATTGGCTTTGAGATCGGCGAGCCTCCCTCCGATACGACCGAGCTGTGGGTCACCGCGGGCGCGGATGTGAACTACCAGAAGTACCTCGAATTTTATGTGCATGACGGGTCGATGGAGCTCTTGGCCAAGACCGATACCGACGGGGACGGGGATACCGAGGAAACCACGCTGCTGATGATTCCATTCAACTTCGCGAAGCACCAAAACCTGCGCTTTCGCCACGAAGCGGGCTCAATCGAGTTTGAGCATTTGGATCCGAACACGGGCTGGACCTCGCTGCTCACCGTCGAAGACACGCTGATTGAGCCGGAGTTCACCCATGTCTACATGGGGGGCCGGGCCAAGAGCACAGCGCCGACGCTGGATCAGGTCGTGCGCTTCAATGCGATCTACGGGCAGCAAGACGTTACACCGCTTTGCCCGGCCGAGCAGATAGTGGATGACTTCGCGGTGCCCAGTGCGCAATGGCTGCGCACCGTCATTGGCAGTTGCACGGTGGGTAACGCCGGGACGCTGGACATCAGCTGCTCCAATGGCGGCTTTGCTGGCCTGACCGCGCGTACGCCCTTCAACTTGGTAGGCTCGTCCCTTTCACTGCGGGTGATAGATCCCCCGGCGCCAGGCTCTGACGAGCGGCTCAACTTTTATGTTGCGCCGGGCCTGACCGAGAACCTCAAGAAACTGCTCTATCTAGTCGTTGAGACGGATGCGGTGCCCAACACCTTGCGCGTCTCGGTGAAGCACCGCGTAGTTGGGCCCAACACGATATCCATCCTAGCCTCGAGGATCTTCGCACCGAACGAGGTAAAGGCGCTGCGCATGCGCGGCCTCAGCACGACCACCGCTGTTTATGACGTACACAACGGGACAGAATGGGTGGAGATTGGCGAGGTAGACGTTGGCCCGGTAGACCCTACTTTCGATCTGACCACGGTGCGGCCGCGCATCGGCGTAGAGGGTAGCGACCTGAACGCGGACGCCCTGTCGGTGGACGACCTGAATGGCGCGATCTAGGAAGCTGCTTGTTTGCGGCTTGAGTGGAATGAAGCGACCCTGTTCGAGCGTAGGTTGTCCCGGCTGATGAAGCGCTTCGCTGTTGTGGTCGCCTCGTTGCTGTTCGCCGGTTCGGCGCTATCGGCGGGCTTTCATTTTTCGAAGCAGAGCCTGCTGCAGGAGCTGACGGCGGAGGGCCGCGTTGCGACGGGGCTGCGGGTCGCGGGGGAGCCGGTGCCGGCGGACGGCGAGCTGCTCGAGTTCGTGGAGGCGCGCGCCGCGCAGACGCTCGATTTGCCGGTGGAGCTGGTGCTCGACGGGCAGTCGCTCGGGAGCATGACGCTGCGCGAGCTCGGTGGCTCGGCCGACGTCGCGGCGGTGGTCGCGGAGGCTGAGCGCTACGGCCACGAAGGGTCGACGTTGGAGAAGGTGAACGCTGCGCGGCGGGCGGCGGCGGGCGAGGTCAATCTGCCGCTGCACTTCGATTTGCCGGTGGAGCGCCTGAGCGAGAAGCTGAGCGCGCTGAAGGAGGAGACGGATCGCAAGCCGCGGGCTGCACGTCGCTTGCTGGACGGCGCGAGCGACAGGGTGGCGCCGCACGAGAACGGCGCGCTGGTGGACGTTTATGCGGTGGCTGAGGCGTTGCTCGTCGCTGCGCAGGCGGGAGAGGAGCAGGCGAAGGTAGGGCGCAGGCCGTGGACGCCGGTAGCGACCGAGGCGGCTGTTGCGGCGGCGGATATCTCGACCACGCTGGGCACCTTCGAGACAAAGTTTGGTGGTGCGCCAGGCCGCAACAAGAACATCGAGCGAGCGGCCGCCCAGCTCGATGGCACGGTGCTGATGCCCGGTGAACAGATCAGCTTCAACGAGATCGTTGGGCCGCGCACCACCGATAACGGCTTTTTCCCGGCGCCGGAGATCTACAAGGGCGAGATGCGCGAGGGCATTGGTGGTGGCGCCTGCCAGGCCGCGAGTACGGTTTACGCAGCGGCTTTCTACGCTGGCCTGCTGGTGGAGCAGCGGCGCAATCACTCGCGGCCGAGCGCATACATTCGAAGTGGGTTGGACGCCACCGTGTCGTACCCGGTGTTGGACCTGAAGGTGCGCAACCCGTTCGACTACCCGATCGTGCTCTCGGCGAGCGCGAAGGGCGGCGTGATGGCGGTCAAGTTGCTGGGGAAAAAGCGCGAGGTCAACGTGAGCTTGGCCACGCAAACGAAGGCCATTTTGAAGTATTCGCGCAAACTCGAGCGCAGCGGCTTTCTGCCTGCGGGCGAATTCAAGGTGAAGCAACGCGGTAAACGCGGGCTCTCGCTCTTGCGCTTGAAGACGGTGGAGGACCTGGACTCGGGCGAGGTGAAGGTGGAAGAG
>CAITIQ010000151.1 GCA_903892415.1 uncultured delta proteobacterium
CGCAGTGGCTGAAGAGCTGCTGTTCCGCGGCCTCTTGCAGCCGGCCCTGGTCAAGCGCCTCGGCCCAGCCCTCGGCGTTGCTCTGGCTTCGCTCATCTTCGGGGCGATCCACGTCGATCCGCCCCAAGCGACCGGCGCGGCGCTGATCGGTTTGGTACTTGGGTACGTCACCTACCGCAGCGGCTCGCTTTGGCCTGCCATGGCCGCTCATGCCGCGAACAATGGCCTTTCAGTGTTGTTTGCGCGCTACGCCGAGCCGACATCGGTGGCAACCAGCGAGCTCGAGTGGTCCTGGATTGGCGGTGGCAGCGCCTTGGCCATCGCGCTCACATGGGGATTCACGCGCAGCACCCGACAAGCCGCTAGCCCGAGCTAGCTCGCTACGTCGCCTCGCATGCAGCGCGCGAGCGCATGAGCGACCCGCGCCTCGCCATCTCAGAGTCGGGAAAGCCCAACGCCTCGAATCTCGAGAATAGGCCGCTAAACTCCCGCGGATGAAAGAAGGAGCTAGGGGCGCTCGACTTCACGAACGCCTCAATCAACTGAGCGCGCAGCCAATCCGAAGGACGTTCCCGCAGCTCGTCATAGCGGCCTAAAATAGGTAAGTAGGCCTCCTCCGGCTCGGGGAACGGCGTATCGATTTGGGGCATGATTGGTTCGAGCACGGGACCTACTTCCGCCACGCTGCCCAAAGACCATAGCGCTCTACACAAGTTAGCGCGTCGATAGATGCTGGCTGGCTTCTGCACAACCGCGCGACGAAATTCGCCGATGGCACGCTGCAACAGGGCAACTCGCTCCGCGGCGGGGAGGGTCGTATCGCATGCACCGAGGTAGGCGCTCATTCCGACAGACTGAGTTGCCTCGAGCGGCCCGCGCAGGAAATCGCGGGCTCCTTTCGGTAGCGGAAGCGAAGCGCTGGTCTTCAGCTCCTCAACCACTGGCAACCCAGGAAAGCGCTTTCGCGCAGCAGCGGAGAGAGCGAAGAGGACGCCGCGCTGCGCGTCTCGGCCAACCTTCGTCAGCGCTGACACCAGCGGGACAAGGCTATATAGCGCAAGTCCGCGCGCCTCCAGATAAGCGATTAACGGAGGGTCGAGCGGTTGCCAGAAGCGCGTCAACATAACGATTGCGCCGGCCTTCAACTGACGCTGCGCGCCGGCCAACACCGTGAGCTCGGCACCTGGACCACCAATCCGCAGGAGCGCCGCGTCTACCTTCACCACCTCATCCAGCGCCATTACCGGGAGCTGCTCGAGCCCAACCATACAGGAGCCTGGACCACGGCCCAGAACGAGCTTGCTCCTGCGCAATAGCGTGGTAGCGACCGGCGCCAGCGTCGCCTCCAGCTGAGCGCTGGGCATCGGCTCGACGAGGTGGACAAACCCTGGCGCTTTGGTGGCGCGCGCCATCGAAAGTGTTGATAGCCCCGAACCGGCAAATACGTCGACTAGCACCGAGTCTGGCGCAACTGACTTGAGCGCCAGTGCGAGCTCCCCTTCGTCAACTCTGGCTTGCTCGACCGTCATGAACGAAGCCGGGTCGCTCAACGTTCCTGGCAGCACCACGCTCAACGAATCAACGGTAACTCGACGCCCAGTACCCTTGGCGAGCAGCTCGAACCCGGGTTGCGCCTTGGCTCGCTGAAGCTCCGAACGATAAAGCGCTTCGAGCGAGCGGGCGAACAGGCCCGAGTCCCCCAGCGGAGAGCCCTGCATTCGTTCTCGCAGCGTCGCTCGCAGCTCGGTACGCCGCGCTTCATCGGCAGCAAGTTGTACGGCTCTATCAATGTATCCTTGCGGGTCTGCGGCCACCAGCGAGTCGAGGCCCACGGCCGAAAGGAGACTTGCTCCCACCCTGCTCGCGTGGGTCTGACCCGCGAGCGTGACGACAGGGACGCCCATCCAAAGAGCCTCGCAGGTGGTCGTCGTTCCGGCATATGGAAACGTATCAAGGACGATATCCACGGAACGCAAGCGACCCAGGTGCTCCTCGCGCGAGCCGATAGGCGGATAAAACTGAACGAGAGGCTCAGGAATTCCAGCATCCCCGAGTCTTCTCGTTAGCGACTGTCGCCCTTCCTCGGTGTTCGTCCGCAAGCCGATCGCAAGCTTGGCGCCGGGAACGACGGCCAACACACGGGACCAAACGTTGAGCATCCCATCGCTAATTTTCGCGAGATTGTGAAATGCGCCAAAGACAATCCCCTCCCCCGCCATCCGTTCGGTTGGCAAGTCCGTCACCTGCGGGTCGAAGGTCCAGGCTGTATGTGGCAATCGCAACAGACGTTCCAGCGCGAATTCGTCCGCCGCCGCCGGAGAAGCGATGTCATCGGTGATGAAGCCATCCATTTGCGAGAGCCCAGTTCCGTGCGGATAGCCAAGAAACGACAGTTGGAGTGGAGCCACACGGGAGGCCAGGAGCCCCAACTGTTGCGGCGCGGTATGCCCAGCAAGATCAATCACGAGGTCGAGAGAGCAATCGGCAAGGCGTCGAGCAGCAGCGGCCGTTTGACCGTCAGGCAACACCTCGAAGTGGTCCACCAGCGATCGAATCAATTCCGTCGTGGAGTCCGCCGGCACACGAGCAGTCGAGAAGGCGTAAAGCTCGAACGCGCTGCGATCGTGCGCCTTTAACAGAGGCACAATGAAACGAGCCACCGAATGGTTGCGAAAATCCGGGGAAACGTAGCCCAAGCGAAGTTTTCGCTTCTTACCCGTTAGTGACTTGCGCGGCAGAGTCGCAAAGGGGATTGCGTGCTGGTCGCCAAAATTGCGATGGTCGTTGGCGATGAGCTGTAGTTGCTCACGCGTTTCCTCGACGCTCGCTCCGAGCTCGGGCAAGAAGTAGTTTGCTGTGGCGAGGCGCGCTGAATCATACCAGAGGGTGCTCGTAACTGGAGCGGGCGGACGCTGCAGCAACTCCCAGGCCTCGCGTGGTCTACCAACGGCGCACAGCTCTGAACACAAGGAAGTTGTAAACTCCAGCCGTGCCTGATTCGACTTGGATAGCGCGATAGCCTGGCGACGAAACCCAATCGAGCGATCGATGTCACCATCCTCCGAAGCGGCATCAGACAGCGCAGCAAATACGAAGCTCGACGTGGGATGGCGGTCTTTCGCCTTTTGAAACAGACGATTGCGCGTTAGGCGGTCACGCCGCGCGGCGGCAAGCCAACCCGCGCGGATCAGCAAGGCAGGGTCAGCTAAGCTCTCAGCGCTCGCCTCCAAGCGGGAGATAGCCTCCTCAGAGCGACCCAACTGCTCGAGAGCGTCCGCCATGATGAGCAACAGATCCACGCTGCCGGAACCAATAGCCCCGAAAGAGAGCAAGCGCTCCAACGCCTCATCGCTTCGTCCGTCGGCGATCAGGTTAACGCAGGTCGTCTTGAGTGCCTCGTCAGAGTTGGTCACGATGCGAGTTTACACCAGCTCGCTACGCGGCTCGGGCCTTCAAGAATCGCAGCAAGCGAGGGCGCCTCCTGCGCTACGGTAGTGCAGAGGCCCGAGTAGATGAACCAGGATCAACATCGCAACGCGGTCATTCTGAGCATTGGCTTCCTGGTAAGTTGTGGGGACAGCAGCGCCACCAGCACGAGCCAAACCGGTGGAAGCGGCGGCAGTAGCGCAGGCGGCAGCAGCGCAGGCGGCAGTAACACCGGCGGCAGCAACGCAGGCGGCAGCAACGCAGGCGGCAGCAACGCAGGCGGTAGCAACACAGGCGGTAGCAACGCAGGCGGCAGCAACGCAGGCGGTAGCAACGCAGGCGGCAGCAACGCAGGCGGCAGCAACGCAGGCGGCAGCAACGCGGGCGGCAGCAACGCA
>CAITIQ010000152.1 GCA_903892415.1 uncultured delta proteobacterium
AAATCAAAGGCCAGCGCGCCTTCTGGCCAACGCACCGAGACCAACAAGCCGTCGAGGCGCGCGGCCAACGTCAGTTCTGCGGGCTTTGGTAGCAGCGTTCGCGGCAACATCGGCGTGAGCCGCGCGGCTGTCTCGGGTAGCAAGAGCTCGAGCTGCGCCCGATGCAGGAGCCCGCGCATATGCCGGAACTTCCGTACTCCGCCGCTTAGATCGACGGGAAAGCGCAGGTCCGGCAAAGCGAAGGAGAGCTCGGTCAGCTCGAGCCCGGCCGCCACCCGTATCGGATGCACCAGCTCCAGGCCGAGTTTTCCGCCGGCCAACTCGAGCCGCAGGCTGGGTTCTTCCTCACGCGCGTTCGAGTCGGGCGTGCGAGGAAGAACCTCGTGCGCCGGACGAGCCCGTGGCGGGCTCTTTCTCTTTCGCGCGTTGGCAAGCACGAGCAAAGGATATCAGCCGTTCAGCGAGGCGGCGAACTTTCAGCGCCCGAAGACTCGAGCAACTTTCTTGGATGCTGCCAGGTACGTACGTCTCGGAGCTTGCCCGAGCCGGCGAACTCGAAGCGCTGAAACACCTGCTTGACCCCAATGACTTTGCGCTCTTTGGGGACGCCGGAGGTCTTTTCCCACGCAAGCTCGATACCGGTGCAGTTTGCCCAAAACCCTTGGGCGTCATCTTTTGGAATCAGCACCAGACTGCATTGATCCTGAAAAAGGAAGGTCGAGGTGGAAAGCCACTTCACCGTCTCGGTCAGCTTGTCCGAGGTCAAGGTCTGCCCGAAAAAGCCAATCGAAGGTTCTGCGTTCTTCGCGATGTTCTCACCCCGACCCGCGTTGAACGCCGCTTCATACAAGAGGACGGGGTTGGAAGCGTTGCGCAAGGAGGTGAATCTGCGCAGCTCACCCGTCAGCGAAACCGCGCGACTGCAGCAGAGCGTCGCGTGCGTTTCCCGAGCGTCCTCGAGCAGCACCGTCTCTCGAGCACTGCAGCCCGCAGCTCCGCCGCGTTGCAAGAACCCGCCTGATTCGGAGCTGAAGGTCCAGGACTCATTGCTTCCAAGCTCCGGGTACGTCGCGCATGCCCGCTCAAACTGCAGGTCCGAGCAGAGCGATAGGCCCTTTTGGCGACAGACGGCCTCTGCCGCCAAGAGCCCAAGCCCGCTCTCGGCCGGGTCTCGTTGAACCCAGAAGTCGGGCACCCAGCGCGATTCGTCGATGCGACCCTCTTTGACGGCCTGCTTCCTAAACGGTGCAGCCTTTACCGCAGCTGCGGACGGCACTGCGACGACACTCGTGCTCGGCGCCGCGCTCGTCACCGAGCTGGGAGCAGGGCTCGTGCTCGAGGTCGCCGCTACCGAATCGGCAAGCGGGGTCGCTGGAGGAGGCGCCTTGCGCGTTACCACGAACCCAACCCCGGCAGCGACGACCAGCGCTCCAGCGACGAGCCAGGGCGTTCGATTGGTGCGGGGCTCAGGCGCGAGGGCAGGGGGCTGTACCGAGGGCTTGGTTGCAACCTCCGACACCGCGTTGGTCGCCGCCGAACGTAGCTCAGCCGGTTGGTCTTCCTCCGCACGCCGGGCCTGATCGACTTGGGTTGGCGCAAACCCAACCTCGCTGCCGGCTTCATTGGCCCGGGTCTGTGCAGCCGTTGCCTCGGCCGCCAGGAACTGCTCGGTCGTCAGCTCAGGAGAGAGGACCAGTGACGGTGCACGTTTGGTCTCCGCATCCAACGGAATGATCGACGCTGGCGTCATGCCGCCCGCGGCCTCCGCGAAGGCGTCCGCCAGCTCCTCAGCGCTCGCGAACCGACGGGCCGGGTCCGCCGCCAGCGCACGTTTGAAAAAGCCATCGAGCTCGGACGGTGTACCGGGAAATGTAGCGGACGGCGGCGTGACCTCTGCGCGGGTGATGGCCAGCAGCGTTGCCGCGAGGGTTGCACCGGCAAAGGGAAGCGCTCCTGTCACCGTCTCGTACGCAACGACGCCGAGCGCCCACAGATCCGCTCCGGCATCCGGAGGACCGGCGTGCATGAGTTGCTCGGGACTCATGTATTGCGGCGTTCCAATTAGTACGCCGGTCGAGGTTTTGAGGCTTTTTTGCACCTCGTCGCCTGCGTTCGTCGTCTTGGCGATGCCAAAGTCGAGCAGCTTGGCCACCTCGGCCCCACTGCGTGCTCGCGCGAGAAAAACGTTGTGAGGCTTGATGTCGCGATGAACGATGCCGATGGCGTGGGCGGCCTTTAGTCCGTTGGCCACCTCGCTGATGATGCGGGCGGCATCCCCGGGCGCCAGCCGACCGAGCCTCGCAATGCGCTCGGCGAGGCTTTCCCCGCGCATAAACTCCATCACGATGTAGGGGGAGCCGTCGGTCTTGGTCAGCCCGTGATCGAAGATCCTGACGACGTGATTGCTCTCGATCTTCGCGGCGAGCTTGGCCTCACGATGAAAGCGCTCCACGACCAACTTGTCGCCGCCGGAGAGCAGCTCCTTCGAGACGAACTTGACCGCCACGTCGACATCGAGCGAGTGGTGCCTCGCGACCCAAACGCTGCCCATGCCACCTCGACCGATCAAGCGGACGAGGCGGAGGTTGTCGGTGACGTAGTCGCCCTCACGGGGCTCCATAGGAACGCCAGTTTAGGCGCTCTGGCCATCCGCTGTCGAAGTTCTGGCGCTGAGCATCGAATCAGACCCGGCTTCGCCTGGTTCCGGTTGGTCAGCTTTCGGTTCGACCGATCAACGAGCTATGCTCCGCGACCGAGGCCGAGTAAGCACTTGGGGCCATGAATGCGGCCGCGCCTGCTCTGCGCTCCGAACCCAGTGTTACTCGTCCAGCCACCGCTCGCGCCGCCTCACTCGAGGGGGTCGATGCTGACGCATTTGCAAAGGACCTCTATGCGCTGCGCGCAGAGGTTCTCGCCTCGCTCGGCGAGGAAGACCTCGAGCATCTGAAGAAGGTTGAGACGTGGGGCCGGCGCGCCCACTGGGTTGGCGTCATGACGGCATGGGCTGGGCCCAACCCGATCAGCGTGTTGGGCTTGGCAATTGCGAAGGGCAATCGGTGGCTTTTGATGCACCACGTTGGGCATCGCGGCTACGACCGCGTTCCAAACGTGCCCAAAGAAAAGACGGGTGCCTCCTTCGCGCGAAATGGGCGTCGCTTCGCCGATTTCTTCGACTGGATTGAGCCGGAGTCCTGGATCTACGAGCACAACGTGCTTCACCACGCCTTCACCAGCGAGGAGACGGATCCCGACCTGATCGAGCGCAACGTCGAGTGGGTACATCGTATGCCGATGGCAGCGCGCTATGTGACCTTGGGGTTGCTCGCTTTGACCTGGCGCGCCACCTACTACGCACCGGCCACGCTCAAGGTCTTATTGGAGCGTGAACGCAAGCGTCCCGTTGGGACGGTTGAGCTTTATCGCTCGGTTATCTGGCAATCGTGGTTGCCGTACGCTGGCTGGAACTTCGTTGGGTTTCCAATGTTGTTCTCCCCGCTCGGGCCCCTCGCAGTGATGAGCGCAGCTTCAAACGTTTTCATGGCTGATGTCCTGACGAACCTGCATACCTTCCTCATCGTAGGACCTAACCACGCGGGGGATGACCTCTACCGTTGGGAAGATCGTCCCGCTTCGGGCGCGGATAACCTAGTACGCCAGGTGGTTTCCTCGGTGAACTACCACACAGGCGGGGACCTCCGTGATGTCGCCCATATGTTCCTCAACTACCAAATTGAGCATCACCTGTTCCCCGATATCCCGATGCGCCAGTACCAGCGCATCGCGCCACGCGTGAAGGCCATCTGCGAGAAGCACGGTGTCCCCTACGTGCAAGAGAGCGTCTGGAAGCGCTTTCGAAAGATGGCGGACGTCTTCGTCGGTAAGACCAAGATGCTTCGGCCTAAGGGCTCAAAGACCGCTGGTTGAGCACTGCTGCCACAACTGCGCTCTCATTGATCGTCCGTCGTATGAAGACGGGCTCGGTGCCTTTCCAGCCGAAGGCGCGCAGCTGAAAGATATCCGCCTGCTGCTCCTTGGGCTGGCCAAGAGATAGGTTGAACGCGTCATTCTCATAAGCGGACAACCCGCTCGGCGAGTGGCCTAACGAGCGGGCGCGCTCTCGTGCCCTGCTCGCAAAGTGACAAGAGGCACAGTCGGTCGTGTCCGGATTGAATGCAGTCGGGTTTTCGATCTCGAGCGTCAGTTGGAAGGCTTGTTTGATCGCAAGGTCATTGGCCGTCAATACGAGCTCCCCCGGCGGTTCGCCTTGAAGCTCGCCGGCTAGCGACATCAAGGTCGCGCTCTCGGGCGACAGCGGCTCTACGCCATAGGGCCCGAGCTCGGACTGTGCACTAAAGGTCACCCGCGTCGCGACTGGGTCGAGCCCGTGGATTTGAATGGGCGATAGCGCGCCAGCCACCACCTTGAAGCCTCCAAACTCCCATTCGGTACCTCGACCTCGCATAAAGGTGAGTTGTGACAGGGTGCCGGCGCCCGCATAGCTTTGGATCACCTCGCGGAGCGCCGTCCCAAAGCTTCCGTTCAAACCCTCGAGCATCAGGGTTGGGTGCACGCCCAGCGGTAAGTCGGCATCACCGAACGGCTCGGTGCGGGCCGCATGCCAAGCACTCAGCGCCTGCTCGAACTCTGTTTCCGACAGATCGTAAAGCAGGTGAAGGCCCTGGTCGAAGGCTTCGAGGCGCAACGTGTTGGGAGCAACAGCGTAAGGCTGGGCGACGAGTCGCAGTTGGCGCCGGCAAAGCGCCGGTGCTTCCGTCAGATTCTTTAGCTCGGGGAAGCAAGGGTCGATTCGAGCCGCGACCACGATCCAGGAGCCGTAGTCGAAGGATGAGGCTTTGGTGAACACATCAAGCTGCTCGTACAGGTTCTCCGGCAAGAGCGGTCCACCGCTGCCGCTAGAGTCCAAGCGCAGGACGTCCAACGAGTCCTCCGTTTCGGGCAAAGGAAACAGCACGGACACGTCGTTGAGGCCAAAGGCAACTTCGGATGAACCACCCCCACCAGTGGCTGCGCCAGCTTCTCCTGCTCCACCCTGTCCGCCGCCCGCACCAGCCTGTCCACCTGCACCACCGCCGCCTGGTACCGGCGACTCTACGTTGCAAGCTAGGGCAAGCATCGCCCCCGCGAACGTTAGCGCACACTGCCGAACCCCTGCGACGAAGGCCATGGCTCACGATACCGTGCATTGAACAGAATCGCGGGGCCGGAATAGGAGCCCGTGTTAATGCAAAGCCATATGAGCCGTAACGTTACAGAAGCTATGGGGCCGACCATTGAGCGATTGGGCACCAAGGCTGAGCCGCGCATTTTGTTTTCCAGCGACTTCAACGTGTCGGCCGAAGTTCTATTTGGCTTTCACGAGCGAAAGGACGCATTTGCGCTGCTGGTGCCGCCCTGGCAGAAAGTCGAGATTGTGAGGCCACCGAGCTCGCTCGAGGTGGGGACGCGAGTGGTGCTCAAGATGTTCGTCGGGCCGCTTTGGAAGATCATCGAAGCCGAGCACATCGCCTATGAGCCCGGCCGAAGCTTCACCGACCGTATGATCCGCGGGCCGTTCGCCGAGTGGGTTCACCGCCATGTCGTTACTTCCTTGGGGCCCAACTCTTCCCGGCTGGTCGACGACATCACGTATCGCTTGCCGCTGGGCGCGCTCGGGGCCGCTGCGGGTGGTTGGATCGCGTCGCACGAGATTGAACGGTTATTCCGTTACAGACATGCAATGACGCGCAAACACTGCGAGGCTTGAGGACCGCAATCACGGTCCGGTCTGTCAGAATGGTAGCGGTAAGCTCTTCGACGTAATCACCAGAAGCTCCTGCCGCGTAAGCGTTCCCTCGGTGGTGAAGGGAACGCTGAAGGAGATCGATTCAAAGCCTACTTCAGCCGTACCTTCAACCTTGAAGGGAATTGTCTCCTTGGAGGCCGCCAGAAGTCCTAGCTGAAGGGTGTTGCCCCACTGCAAAGACATCGGGACGACCAGCTCCGAGTGCTTATTGGCTGGCAGCTTTACCTTGGTATCAACGGTCACCTTCCCGAGATCCACCTTGTCCGCCAAGGTGACTTTGGCCGTCACCGATCTCGCCGAAAGAGCCACCGAATTCTTATTGTGCGCATCGAGCGTTACCTCGAGCTCAAGCCCTTTGGGGGTAACGGCTATCACCTGTACCTTTTCAGGCTTCAACACCGGGGGCTCAGGCTTTGTGCATGCCGTCAGCAGGGCCAGTGCCGCGAAGAGCGAACCCGATTGGAGCGCCAAATTCATAAGGAGAGCGTATCGCACGGGGGCCTCGGAACAAGCCTCTGCCCTTCGAAAGACGAAAGCGCCGTCCAGCTTGGGAACACTGGACGGCGCTGCTAGCGAGGACGTGTGTTGGAGTCAGAAGTCGAACTTCTCGAAGGCTCCAAGGTCCTTGCAAGCTTGCACGACTCTGGCGGCGAGCCCCTTCTCTCCCAGATGAACCCAGTTGCGCGGGTCAATATACTTCTTATTGGGCTTGGTTGGCCCCTCCGGGTTGCCTAACTGTGATTGCAGATAGGCGCCCTTATCATCCATGTATTTCTTGATTGGCTGGAGGAACGCCCATTGGGTGTCGGTGTCGATGTTCATCTTCACGACGCCATAGGAGACAGCCTCGGTGATCTCTTCTTGCGAGGAGCCAGAGCCCCCGTGGAAGACGAAGTTCACCGGATTGGCTCCCGTCTTACGTGCTTGTTGGATGTGCTCTTGGCTGTTTTTGAGGATGACGGGCGTGAGCTTGACGTTGCCGGGCGCGTAGACTCCGTGGGTATTGCCGAACGACGCAGCGATCGTGAAGGAGCCAACGCTGGAGAGCGCGTCATACGAGGCCAACACGTCACTCGGTTGGGTGTAGAGCTTTGCGTTGTCGATCCCAGCGTTGTCCACGCCGTCTTCCTCTCCGCCAGTAACGCCGAGCTCAATCTCTAGCGTCATGTCGATGTTCTTCATGCGCTTTAGGTATTGGACGCAAAGTTCCAGATTGTGTGCGAGCGGTTCTTCGCTCAAGTCCAGCATGTGTGAGCTGAAAAGAGGGGTCTTGTGGCGTTCAAAGTATTGCTCGCCTGCGGTCAGCATGCCGTCGACCCAGGGCAGAAGGTTCTTCGCGCAGTGATCCGTGTGCAACACGACGGGCACGCCGTAGGCCTCGGCCATTAGCCTGACGTGATGTGCTCCAGCAACCGCGCCGCTAACCGAGGCGAGATGGGCTGAGTTGTCCAGGAACTTTCCTGCGTTGAACTGCGCGCCACCATGTGAGTATTGGATGATGACCGGCGACTTGGCTTGCTTTGCAGCCGCCAGAACGCCGTTCGCCGAATGGCTGCCAATGACGTTTACTGCCGGAAGTGCGCACTTGGCGAGCTTGCAATAGGCGAATAGATCGTTGAGCGCGTTCCCGGTGATTACGCCTGGTTGCAGCTTGAGCTTTTCCATTGATCCCTCGGATGGTTGATCGTTGCTTGCAGCGGCACTCTAGTCCATCCCGAGAGTCATTCACAAACGAGAGTCATTCACAAATCTCGATTGCGAGGTTGCAGGTCTGCCCATCGGGGCAGTCGTCGGGGCTGTTGCACGGTATGAAGCCTGCGACGGACACGTTGGCCGCGAGCGGCGAACCCACGATCAACTCCACGCAGCCGACGTCAATCGAGGTCTTGTCCACCGTGCGGCGCACAATTTTGCCGTTGGGAAAGCCGGAGACCCCCGAGTTGATGAGTTCGTCAATCACGCTCGCGGGGACGGTGGCCACGCCCGTGTCTTCGAACTCGCACTGCAACGTGAGCGGTGAGGAGCCGTGCTGGTCGATAGAGAGCTCAACCAGAATCGTGGCCGGCGTCTCGACGGTTGGCGCCGGCCAGCTGACCACTAGGTCTTCACCTCCCGCTAATACCCAAGTAGGAGCGGTCTCGAGCGGCTCGGAACCTACGCCATAAAGCACAAAAGCCTCGTGGCTCTCCGCGCCTTCGGCAGAGAGTTTGATTGAACTGCTTGGTGTGTAAGGAGGATTCTCCGCGTCCGGCGCGAAGTAGCCGTTGCCAGGGGTCTGCGGCTCCATGACAGCTGGCTTGGTTAGCCCCGCGAGCGTTACTGTGCCCACGCTTACCTGTCGCGGGTAAGGAATGCATACGCCGTCTTGCCCGCAGGTCTCAGCGCCGACGCAACTCGGTGTACAGGCGAAGTTTTGGCGCTTGAGTAAACGACAGCCGCCTGACTCCGACACCACCTCTGGTACGGAGCTGGGTACGACGCCGTCAGCAACCGAGCCCTGGACGACGCCGAAGTCCTTCTGCTTCTCGACGGTAAATCGGCCAACACGCTCGCTGAAATCACAGCCACCGCGAGGGGCTAGGCCGCCGCCTGCTCCCGCCGTTCCGCTAGAGCCACCCGGCCCGCTCGCACCCGTGTCGTTGCCACCGGACCCTGCCGTCCCGCCAGTGCCGCCAGAGTCACCACAAGCGAGCACGAAGCACAGCATCAAGCCAACGCTGGAGGGTCTCATTAGCAAAGGACTAGCATGGTTCGGGCCAGCACTGCCAAGACCGGTAGCGGACAAGCATTATAGTGCTCGTCTCCCGGTCCGTTCCGTGCACTATGGGGCAGATGCGTTCCTTCGGCGATCTTCAAGCCTGCGTACCACCCCGCCTTGCGCCAAGTTGGGCCCATTCCAGTCTTGGTTGTCGCGGTCTCTTGTGGCTGCTGCTCAGCGGCTGCTCTTCGCAGATCGTAACCGAGCCGAGCACAGGGGGAGGCGGCGCTGACGGTGGCGGTGGTGCGGGCGCCGGCGCGGCTGGGGGCTCTGGAGGAACAGAGGTTGTGGGGGGCGCTGGCGGCGGCGGGAACGGTGGAGGCGGCGGGGAGGGCGGTAATGGCGGTGCGCCCACGTTTGATTGCGCAGTTGCGCCCACTGCTCCACTTGGGATGCAGGTGTTACCAGGTTTACGCGGCTACCACGGGCTAGCGATTGACCAGGCAGGATGGATGTATGGCTTGGATGTCGCCAGCAACCTGATTCGGTCTACCCACGAGGGGAACTGGACCCCCGTATTGGGTAATGTGTTTGCGGAGCAGATTGCGTTTGCTGCGAACGGCCATCTGATGATGAACACGTTCGAAGGGCTCGGCGGTATCACCCCCGAGGCTCAGCGATACACCATCAACGCCAACGTCTTCGGCTATGGTTTGCGGGTTGGTCCCAATGAGCAACTGTATGTGGCGGACGGCAGCTCAATCCAGCGCGTGGATCCGGCAACTGGAGTCAACCAGATCGTAGTAAGCAGTGATGAAGTCGAGTGGGTCACCCATGCATTCGATTTCAGTCCCGCCCTGGACCGACTTTACGTTGGAATGATAGGTCCTGGGGGAGGTCAGGTGCGCGTCGTAACGCTTGATGAAAACTTCAATGCTACGAGCCCGCTGAAACCGTTCGCTGACGTAGCTCCAGACTACGCCTGGTTGGATGGGGTAGCCGTGGATATATGCGGTAACCTGTATGTGCCCAACTTCAATACCTCTCAGTTATTCAAGATTACGCAGGACGGCGTTCCGAGCCTCTATGTCGATTGGAGTTCCAACTCCACGCAGTACGGCCACGGCGTTATCTTTGGCAACGGGATCGGTGGATTCCGTGAGGATGCGTTGTATTTGCCCATGCCGTATAACAACCATACCGTGATGGAGATCATCGTTGGCATTCCGTCCCGGACCTTCGCTGGGGAGGTGCTCAACGGTCCAACCTCAGGTCGTCCTTAGCAAGTCCACCTCCCAAGGCTCCCGAAGGCTGGAAGACAATGTTGTTCCGTTCAGACTACGGTTGCTCGCTGTTTGGCTGCTAGGCTCCCGGGGTGGGGCGTTCAACGGCATCGATTCGCGAGCGATTTGTTGAGTCGGGGACCTCCTCCTTCCTCAATGTGCGACTTCAGTTGGCCCGCCTCGAGGTGCCTGACGGAGATCGTCTGGAGCGGATCCTCCAGGTTGCTACCGAGATCTCCGCCGACCAGCTGGAGGTTGAGCGCGTTGGCATCTGGTTCTTTGACCCAGCGCGCACCGCGATGACTCAAATGGTGCTTTATCGCGCCTCCTTGCGCAGGCACGAGACCGCCGAGACGACGTTGAGCCTTGCCTCGATACCGCGCTACATCGAGGGCATCGAGTCCAAACGCGTGCTCGTGGTTGAAGACGTGAACACCAGCGAGGTTACGCAGGAGCTGACCGAGTATCTCGGCAGTTTGGGGGTTACGAGCCTGCTGGACGCTCCGATCTTTCGGCGCGGCCAAATGATGGGCGTCGTTTGTCACGAGCATGTTGGGCCTGCGCGAGCTTTCAGCACGCGCGAGGTGGATTTCGCCGCGAGCGTCGCAGACATGATTGCCCTCTATCTCGAAGAGGCCGAGGCCTCTTCGGCGCGGCAGATGCTGCTCGCCCAGGAGAAAGAGCTGCTGGTCTCGGAGCGGCCCGGTGCGCGACCCGCTCGAGATTGATTCGGTCTTGCTCGATTCGCGGCCGCTGCTGCGCGCGATAACCGGGGATTCGGTGAACCTCGAGTGCAGCTTTGCGTCGCGCGGGGCGATGGTCGTGATTGATCCGCTCGAGCTCATTCGCGCGGTGATCAATCTATTGTCGAACGCACGAGACGCTTCGGTCGGACGCCCCTCCACCGTGCAGCTCTCCACCGACTTGAACACCGAAGGCTTCGTGCGGCTGGCCGTGCGGGATCACGGCTTTGGCATGTCGAACGAGGTGCAGGCTCGGCTGTTTCAGCCCTTCTTTACCACCAAACCAGGGCGCGGTACGGGGCTCGGGCTGGCCGGTGTGAAGCGCATGGTGGACGCTGTACGCGGGACGATTCGCGTGGAGACCGAGCCCACCGAGGGCACCACCGTCAGCCTTTTTTTTCCGCGCGCATCCGAAGATTCCGCACGATCAGAATGATGATACCCACGAGAAACAGCGTGCCGCTGGGTATGAACTGACGCGGGATCAAACAGATGAGGCTCGCCACGAGCGCCATGATGCCGAAGGTCTTGAGCACGTCGTTGGGAGCTTCATGATCGAGCGCTTCGAGTTCGGTGAGCGCGTCCTCGGGTAACGAAACGGCAGCGGCAGGAGGCTCGTGCTCGGGCTTCGGTTCGTCGCTCATCCGCTCCCGGTTTACGCTACGCTGAGCCGAAATCCAATGAGTTCGCGCGTTGAGGTGGCAGGTGAGCTGGGTCTCTAGACAGTTGGATGATTGGGTGCGCCTCGTCCAGAATTCGTGGCTCACCTTCGATCGAAGAACGCTTGGGTTCTCGCGCATTTTGCTCGGCGGCTTCCTGGTGTTCGACCTCTTTCGGAGGAGCGCGGCCTGGGAGGAGATGTTCGGGGACAAGGGGGTGCTGCCGACCTTCGTTTCGACGAGCAAGCCACAGTCTCAAGGCTTCACGCTGTTCCATGGCTTCACCACGGCGCCGGAGTTGTGGCTGCTCTTCGCCGTGATGCTGACCACCTACCTGTGCTTGATGGTGGGCTTCAAAACCAAGCTGATGCAGGTGCTCTCCCTGTTCTTCGTGGCGAGCGCCAATGGTCGGGTACTGCTGATCGAGAATGGCGGCTACGTCGTGCAGAACCTGCTGCTCTTGTGGACGTGCTTCATGCCGATGGGGGACCGCTTCAGCGTTGATGGGCTGCTAGCGTCCTTCCAGCGCAAGAAGGAGCGCACCGCGGAGGAGCTCAATGACCGCAGCGGCTTGCTGGATAGCTTTCGGCTGTCGCCCTTCGTTTCGGTGGTCGGCCTCGCGGTTAGTTTGCAGCTCGCGGCGATCTACTACTTCAACGTACTCCACAAGACCGGCGTTGATTGGAAGGTGAATGGGTCCGCCGTTCACTACGTTCTTTACGTCGACCGCATGGTGACGCCGATCGTGGGGGACATTCGGACCCATGCGCCGTTTCCTATTCTCAAATGGATGACGTTCGGCGTGCTCAGCGCTGAAGCGGCGATTCCATTCTGCATGTTGTTGCCGAGGCTTGTGATTGCAGGCTTCGACTTGAAGTTGTGGATGCGGCGCGCTGAGCTGGTGCTGATTCAGCTGCTTCACATCGGCTTTGGTTCGACGTTCGTGCTGGGGCCGTTTGCGTGGTCGCTGTGTGTCTTTTCGACGCTGCTAGTGAGCCCGCAAGATTGGACGCTCGCTTCGCGGGTGATGCGGCGTGGGCATCGCGCAAGGACGGTCGTGCTCGATACGAGTTCAGGGGCAGCGCTGCTCTTCGCTCGTTTGGTTGCTCGGCTCGATCGCTTCGAACTCGTAGGTTTTGCCGAGGCCGAGGGCCAAGAGGAGAAGGCTCGTAAGCTATTCGCCATCCGTCCGAATGGGGAGGTCGTAACCGGCCCCAAGGCGGTCGCTGAGGTGCTATCGGCGTTGCCGGTTGGTCCGCTCTACTCGTGGGTCGTTCGCATCCCGCCCGTGTCGCTCGTGCTCAAGGCGATGTTTGCGGCGAAGCCGCGTGCTGCTTCACGCTTCTTGGGACTGTCGCCAAAGCAGCGCGAGCCGGTGTTCATGGGCAGTATCGCGCGGACCGTCAAAACCAGCGGCCGCGTTTTCTCGGAGGCAGTGTGCGGCTTCGTGCTCGTCGCCGAGCTGAACCAGGGGCTTGTTGAACTCTGGGCAACCAAGAAGCGCTGGGGCGAAACCATCGCTCAATACAACAAGGCCAACGGCACCAAGATCCGTACTCAAAGCGAGGGTATGGGCCTGATCCCGCACAAGATGCGTTACCTGCAGGGTTGGTTCATGTTCAGCCCAAACCCGGTGAAGGATGACGGCGTGATCGTCTGTGATGCAGTGACCGCCGACGGTCGGCACATTGACCCTTACACAGGGAAGGAGCCGAACTTCGATCTGATCAACGCCAAGAGTTACGGCTATAGCCAAATCTGGAGCGACTACTTCAATCGCATCCACATGCCCGGCAACAAGGCCTATCGCGATTCAACGGTGGACTACCTGCGGCGTTTGCCGGAGCGCTCAAAGAATCCGAATGACCGCTTGGTTTCGGGCGAGGTGTTTTGGGTTCGCGATATGAACCCTCGCTGGGGCACGCACAAATCCTACGGGCAAGTGAAAGAGCTGCTGTTTAGCTTCAATGAAGAAGGCCCGGCGCGGGACGCCAAGCGCTAGCTGAGCCAGATGAACTTGAGGTAGCGGCCCTCTGGGAAGGTTGCCGGGGAGGGGTGATCTTCGGGGGGGCCGTGAACTTCACGGACGGAGAGATCGCTGCGACCGAGCACTTCATCGGTGAGGGTCGTCAGGAAGTCTTCGGCGGAGATATGGCTCGAGCAGGATGCTGCTGCGAACATACCGCCTTCGGCGAGCAGGCCGGCGCAAGCCTTGTGAAGCTTGGAGTACGCTGCGAGCGCCGTCTTCTTGGCGCGCTCGTTGGGAGCGAAGCTCGGCGGGTCGCAGATGATGCGGTCGAACCGCTCTCGGCTTTTGGCTGCTCCTTCCAAAAATGCAAACACGTCAGCGGTGACGAATGCGTGGGTCGAAGGGTCGAGACCGTTCTTGCGAAAGGAGCGTTGTGCGGAGGCGTGTGCTTTCGGCGCGATGTCGACGCTCACGGTGCGCTCGGCGCCGCCCAAAGCCGCAGCGAGCGAAAATCCGCCCGAATAGCTGTAAAGATTGAGCACCTTTTTTGCCCCGTTCGAGCGCTCTCGAACTCGCCGGCGATTCTCGCGTTGGTCGAGGAAAGCGCCCGTCTTCTGGCCTCGCGCGAGATCCACCTCCATCTTCATTCCGTGCTCGAGCACGTCGATGGTGTCGGGCGCGGCTTCCCCACCGAGCTGGACCACGCGTCGGTCATTGGCAGCAGAGGCCTCGACGCGGCCGAGCAGACTGCTGACGCCGATCGAGGAGAGCAGCGGCAACAGTGTTTCGACCAAGCGCGGTACCCAGCTTTGCATCGCTGCGCCATCGGTGCGCAACACGGCGACGTGCGCGTAGCGATCGAGCACCAAGCCGGGCACGCGATCCCCTTCACCGTTCAGCAGCCGATAGGCGTTGGTTTCGCTTTTCGCGAGCTGGTCACGGCGGCTGAAAGCCCGCGCGATGGTTTGCGAGAACCAGGCGGAGTCGAGCGGTTGGTCAGCGCCTCGCGTGTAGATCCGCACGGCGAGGGGCGAGCTCGTATCGAAAAGGCCGAGCCCAATCGTTCCGCCGCGCTGATCTTGTACCGCCACTACGTCTCCGGTGCGGGGCGTTCCTCCTGTTGTGCCGCGCAGGGCCTCGCGGAAAATCCACGGGTGACCCCGCCTGAGCGCTGTTGCAACGGAGTCATCAACCTTCACTACGATCACGAAGCAGCGCTACCATACGTGGAAAGCCGTTGCTAAAGCTCTTCCGCGCCTGGGTCCCTTTGTGTTCGTTGTTGGTCGTGGCAACCGTGTCCTGCGAGGGCAGTCACGGTGACCTCGCTGCCACCGGCGGTGCAGGGGGAAACACTTCGAGTTCTTCGACATCGTCCTCCTCTTCCTCGGGCGGTGGTGGCGGTTCTGCTGGGGCTCCTCCGGTGATCGAGCCTGATCTCCCAGACAAACTGACGTTGATTAACGGCAGCCCAGACCGCAGTGAGCTGCAGTTTTGCTTTGTCGATGCGGCTACTCGCTCGGGAGGCGTGCTGCTGCCGCCCCAGCCGCTCGCCTTTGGGCACAGCTTTCCGATCGTTGAGCCGGCCTCGGTATTGACGGTGGAGAGTGAGCTCGAGGCGATCGTCCTGGCGGGGGATCTCGAGCAAGTGGTGGGCGCAAGTTGCGCTGACCTTCTGCTCGACCCACCGGTGGGCGTGGATGTCGTTTCACTCGGGCTATTACCGTCCAACACCTTTGCCCAGCAGCGCAGCCTGGCTTTGGTGGTAACGGGGTGTTTCGGCGCTGCCGACGCAGAAGACGCCGAGCTCGGTTGTGGCGACGGTTACACCGGCACCACTCCAACGCTCTTCCCGATCATCGCGCCGCTGTCGCGCTTGACCGAGCCCTCCGCCGTTGGGCTGGCGGTGCTCAACGCGAGTTCTGCCTTCGAGCCGGTGGACGTGCGCATCCAACCAAACATGAAATCAGCGCCCAAGTTCCCGCTGGCTTCGCAGGTCCCTCGCGGCGGGACGCTGCCATTTCCTCCGTACATCGCCCTGAACACAGCGACGCTGGGTGCCCCCAACGGGGTAAAGCTGTTTGCCAATCGGCTGGGTCAATCGCTCGAGGTCGAGGTCGAGCTGGGTCCGGCACTGAGCGCAGGCGGTCTCTCGTCTCTCGACAACGGTGCGAGCTACGTGTTCGTCGCGGTGGGTGCAGCGCCAGCCGCGCCCGAAGGCTTCTGGGAGCCGTTTAGCTTCGTCGTGGTCGAGGCCGACCCGAAGTAGCGATCACTTCTTGGGTGGTGCCATCTTTAGACAAGCCTGCGGTGGTATGGCGAACTCGAGACACGGGTGAGGTCTGGGTGGCGGCGGCTTGACGACGGGCGAGCTCGTTGCTGGCGCCGAGCTGCTCGTCGCTGCAGAGCTGCTCGCCGAGGTGGAGGGTGCAGCAGCGCTAGCCGTCGTTGTCGCTGAGGGCGTGGAGCTTGTTGTCGGTGGGGCCGACGCAGAAGGGCTACCTGAGGAAGCCGCAACGCCCGCCCCGGAATGCTGAGCACCGGCCTCGGGAGTCGCGGGATCTGAGCAACCGCTAAGCGTCATGCCAGCCAGCGCTGAAGCAATGAAGACCGCGCGCCGCTGCAAGATGGCGTTGCGTTCGCTCGTCTCCGGGGAGTTTGCGTCCTCCGGTTCTGGTGCACGCTCATCCTTGGTCGCGCTCATTGGTTCGAGCTTACGTTCGCTGCGTGCATTCCGCCAAGGTTGAAGCCTCGTTCTTAGACCTAGGCTGCTCGTTCACTGAGTTGTGGGACCGTCTTTTCATCCTGCGCGCTCAGGACGTCGAGGGCCGCTACTCGATACGCTTCAGCGAGGGTGGGGAAGTTGAACGTTGTTTCGACGAAGCGCTCAACCTCCCAGCCCGAGGAGATCGCGACTTGTCCAACCGTCACGAGCTCGGCTGCACCTTCTCCTGATACATGGACGCCTACGACTTTGCGTGAGGCAGCATCGACCACCAGCTTCAAGATGCCGTCGTCGATCGCGGCAATTTGTCCGCGCGCCAACTCCTCAAACGGAGCGCGCCCAACCACGACCTGATCGTAGCGAGCCCGAGCTTGCGCCTCGGTCAGCCCGACGCTTGCGAGCTCGGGGATGGTGTAAACGCCGGTCGGAATGAAGCCCGAGTCGATCGGAACCGGTCGACCGAGCGCGTGGCAAACGGCTCTGCGCCCTTGTTCCATCGATGAGGCCGCGAGTGAGGGAGGACCGATCACATCTCCCGCTGCGTAAATCTTGGCGACGCCGGTGTAGCAGTCTGCGTCCGCCTCGATCACTCCGCGTGCGTTCGGTTTGATGCCGACGGTCTCGAGGCCGAGGCCGCGGATGTTGGCGATTCTTCCGACGGCGGCGAGCACTTTGTCGGCCACGAGCGTCTTGCCCGACGCAAGTTTCACTCGCACCCCATCGGCTGCGTCCACCTGCACCTCGGCGACGCCGGAGCCGAACTCTGTCTCGCCCTCGTGAGCGTGGAAGGAACGCAGAAAACGCTCCACGAGCTCCGGCTCCAAGAACCCCAAAGGTCCCGCGCCCTTGTTGGCGATGGTCACCTTCACGCCGAGGGTCGCAAAGATGGAGGCGTATTCGCAGGCGATGACGCCGGCTCCGAGCACGATCAGGGATCGAGGGAGGTAGGCCATCGAGAGGATCGAATCGCTGTCGAGCACATGCTCGTGATCGATCGTGAGCTCCTTCGGGTTGCGCGGGCGAGAGCCTGTGGCAATCACGATTACAGGCGCGAACAGCTGGGTTTCTACGCCGTGAACGTCGCGCACGGCGACGCTCTCGGTCGAGGTGAAGCGTGTGCGACCGTGCCGCAGGTGCACTCCGGCGCGGTTCAACTGTGTCTCCATCACTCGCTCATGCGCCGTGATCACCTGGCTGAGCCGTCGCATCAGGGCGACGACCTGAGTGTTCGGCGTCGTCTCTACCCGAAACGCGTCACCGCTCTTTTTGCGGAAGGCGGAGAGCGCGAGCGCCGTCTCTCGCAGCGTCTTGGAGGGGATGGTTCCGTGGGTCACACAAGCGCCACCGATATTGCGCTCCCGCTCGATCACCACCACGCGCTTCTTGGAGTGCACGGCGGACAAGGCCGCCCCGTGTCCGGCGGGGCCACTGCCGATCACGATGACGTCGAAGTGTGTTTCGTTCATGCGAACGCTCCAGCGACACGCTCGGCCTCGTCCGAAAGCTCGAACAGCGCGTCGAGGTCCTCCGGATACAAATTGAGCGCTGCTGCTGCTGAGTGCGAGCGCACTGAATCTTGGGGCGTACCGTCCAATACAACGTGCGCAAGGTGGTCGGCGACCTGCACGATTTGAACGCCGGTGTCCGCATAGCCCAATGAATGATGGAAGCTGGTGGCCTTTGCCACGGCGTCGGGCAACCCCCAGCGTTCGACCAGCGCTACGCCGTAGCGCACGTGAACACGGTCAACGACCTCGATCACGTCACTGCGGGCAATCAGACTCTCTGCAGCGGCGAGGGGCAAGGCAGCTGGTTTACCAACGTCGTGAAGCAGCCCCGACAGGAAGGCTTCCTCGACGTTCAGGCGCTTCTGTCTCGCGATCTCTTGAGCAAAATAGGCGGTGCACACTGCATGCTTGAACATGTCGGTGAGCACCTTCTCGTAGCCGCGCACGACGAAGGTGCGGCTGCTGATCGTGACCATGAGCGCGAGGTCCCGAACCTGGCGTGAACCGAGCCGGGTGCAGGCCTGGTGGATCGACACGATCGGGCTCGAGGGCGTACAAATCGGGGAGTTTGCCACCTTGAGCACGTAGGAGGTCAGCGACTGATCTCGCTTGAGAACCTCCACAATGTCGCGGACGCTGGTGGAGTCGTCCTGGGCCATCGCAATGATGCGCTGAGCAGCTGCAGGGAGAATCGGAAGCCCGACTTGGCCTGCCGCCAACTTGGACAAGAGTCGACCGGCTACCCGATCGACCGGCGACTCAGCGGGGGGAGTCATGGTGATCGATTCCATCGTCTAGGGGAACGTCGCGTTGGGATCGATCCTGAAGCGGTTTCGGTGGCGCTTGAGCTTGACGTCGGGGGCACGAGAGAGGATGAGTGCCGCCGAAAAGTACGTCGACGAGGAGGTCGGATTCCGATGAACGGTTTTGTACGCGCAGTTGCATCTACGTTGGTCGTCAGCGCGATGATCGGCGGGACCCTTAATTGCGGTGGTTCGTCCTCGGGGAACGTTTCCCCGGCGGATCTCGCGAGCCTCCCTCCGGCTCCCTCGGAGCTCGGCATCCTCGTGGTGGTGAAAGCTGGTTCAGGTGAGGCCGAGGCATTCACTGCGAACGTTCAGAGCGCCCTGACCACGTCGATGACCAACGCGGGCTACAAGCTCGTCTCCTCGCCCGAGGGCAACCCGGACGTGATCGCCAACGTGACCCTCAACGCGACGGAGGAAAAGTCCTTCTTCCAGGTGCAGGTCAACGGCCAGGTGCAGAAGAGCTACAAGGTCACCATCAGCGCATCCTTCGTCGCCGCCGGCGATGCAGCCGTGATTGACCAAACGGCCTCGGACTTCAGCGGCAAGGGTGGAGAGATCGAGCAAAACGCCATTGATAAGGTGCTCGTTCACCTGGGCAAGACGCGCAAGCTCAGCAACTACGCCACCACTGCCAAGGCCAAGGCCGCAAAGGCCGAGGATGATCTGTGGACCGCGGCCAACGTTGAAGGCTGTCGGAAGCCCACGGTGGAGACGGCCTGTGAAGGCGTGGAGAAGTACATCGCCGCCTACCCGTCCGGGAAGTACACGGCGGAAGGTCGCAAAGCGCTCGCTGAAGGCGAGGCCGCCAAGGTCAAGCTCGCTGACGACAACGCGTGGAAGGCAGCCGCAGTGGACATCTGCCTCAAGCCCACCAAGTCCTATGACTGCAAGAGCGTCGAGGAATACATCGCCAAGTATCCCACGGGCGCCTACGTGGCCGAGGGCAAGTCGGCGATGAAGAAGTCGGAGGCCGCACGCGAGGGGCTCGCCAAGCAGGAGGCTCTGAACAAGAAGAAGGAGTCACGCGACGAATGCGTCAAGAACTGCCGTCGCGCGTACGAGCAACGCTACTCGTTCGAGGTGCTCTCAGCGCGCTGCATTCAGACGGAATGCAACTGAGACATCCAGCGAGGTAACTCGGGCATGATGAAGGCGGCTCAACCACGAAGTTGAGTCGCCTTTTCTTATGGCCTCGGTCGGGGACGGAGGGCGAGCGCTCGGTCCAAGATCGCCCCAAAGTTCGTCGGGCGTGACGGCTGTCGAGGCACGACCTCCATCACGTCCTCTCCCGCCGAAACTTCGGAGCGGTCGGTGATGTTGACCGTGCCAAGCGAGCGCATCTCCGTGGTCTCCACCTGCACCGGCTTCGGAGTTGGCGCCTCTTCCTCCTCTGGCTCGAGCTCCAAGGGCCTGGCGCTAATTCGTGCAACGGCTTCCGGCTGAGCGACAAGCTCGGGCTCGGAAGCCGCGACTAACTCGGGCTCAGCAACGTCTTCCGCTTCGAGCTCGGCAACGGCTTCGGGTTCAGCAACGTCTTCCGCTTCGAACTCGGCAACGCCTTCGGGTTCAGCAACGTCTTCCGCTGCGAGTTCGGCAACGGCTTCCGGCTCAGCAACGTCCGCTGCAGGTTCGGCAACGGCTTCTGGCTCAGCGACCGCTGCCGCCTCGGGCTCAGCAACGTCTTCCACGTCGAGCGCCGCAACAACCTCTTGCTCAGCAACAAGCTCCGGTTCAGCAACAAGCTCCGGTTCAGCAACAAGCTCCGGTTCAGCAACAAGCGCGGGCTCGAGCTCGGCGACGAGTTCAGGCGAGAAGCCGTGGATGGGCGGAGCATCGACTCGCGGCGGAGCTTCGTCAAACGCGGCTACGGGCGTAAGTTGGAAACGAGTCGAGGGGCCGTCATCGTCATCGTCGTCGTAGGTTGGGTCGACCGGCGGCAGCTCGAGCAATGCGGGCGGTGGGAATGGGCGCGATGGAGGTGGGAACGGAGGCTCCACAAACAGCGGTGCTCGTATGACGGGAGGCGGCTCGAGCGCTGGCTGCACGGTTGGGATCGATACGAACGACGCTGTCACGAAGGGCGGCGCTACGAGCTCGATGGGTGTCACCGTGGCGGGCGCATACGAAGACGTTGGGTTGGGCGCGAACGCCGTCGTGGGCGAGGGTGAACCGCCCAGCTCGTCCTCCTCGTCCTCCGGCATCAAGCGGTTGCCTTTGACGAAGGGCTGACTCTCGACCTCACCCGACTCAGGCGGCGCAGAGTCGAGAACGGGCTCCTCGATCGGCTCACGAAAGGCGACCGCGCGCTTTGACGATTCCGGCTGCTCTTCGAGCAGGTTGTCTGCCGGCTCCTGCGACGCGGCCGCGCTCTCGATCGCACCCAGCTGCGCGACATCGAAGAGCACCGACGATTCGAGACTTCCAGCGTGCGCTGCGGGAGGAAACGACGACACGGCGGCCACCGCTTCATCGGCGCTGGTGAGCACGGTTGCCGGCGGCAGCGTCGAAACCGGATCCTCCGCCAGGGCATCCAAATCCTCGAGTTCGAGCGGTGCGGCGGGCGCTCGGCTCTCTCTCGTAAAGCTCACGACCGCTCGACTAAAGTCGTCGGCTTGAGGGCCAGGGTCCGAAGCCCACAGTGGCTTGTGGGCTTCATCACTCGGGCCCGGCGGGTCCGTCCCGGCCTCATCCGAGGGCGGCGGCTCTGTCATGGGTCGTTCTGATACGCCAAGCATCGTCTCGCGCGGGGCTGAGTCCGGTTGGTCTTCCTCAAGTTCGTCCACAAACTCGTCAATCTCGATCACGTCGTCATCATCGGCGTCGGCTGCAGCGTCGGCGGGTGGTTCGATCGACGGTGGCGTAAAGAGCTCCGCTTCCCCATCGGCAACCTCCTCCTCCTCTTCCTCAGCGCGCCTTTGTGACTCATCCAAGAGGCCCGAGGCTCGCAGCTCCGCCTCTTCGACCTCGCGTGCGAGTTGCTCCTCGGCCAAGACCAACGCTTCGATCTCGTCGGCGTTGCCGGTCGACGTTGCTTCTTCATCGAAAGAGCCGCTGAAGCGAATCAAAGCGCCCTCCATCGTGTTGCTCGTGGGTAGCGGAGTTCGGCTCGATTCGGGGAAGGCCGTCAGCTCCGGCCGCAGCGGGAGCTCGCCCAAAGGCGGTGCAAAAGCGCCGAGCGCAGGCTCCCGAGGCAGCTCGTAGGATTCGTAGCCACGGAAGGTCTCTCGGCTCGGCTCCAATGAGCTTGGGGGCGACGCAAACTCCGACGCCGGCTGATGGTCCGATGCAACAAAGCCATCCGCATGTGCCTCGCGAGGCGGCCGAGCCTTCGCCGCTGCTTGGACGCGCGCGAGCAGCTCATGCAGCAGGACAACCCGATCTTCAGGGCTCAAAGAGGCCGCTCCCCGTGAAGCGCGCGGACGACCTCGGTGAATAGCTCGCCACTCTTCGCCAGCGACTCCACTGCACTGATCGCCGAGAAGTTACCGACGGCGATGCGCGCCAGCTCGGCTGAGCGGTCCACCACCAACGCCTTCAGTCGCTCGTCGGTCGCCAGACTCATCGCGCCTTCAACGACGCCGACGAGAAGCTCATCCCCGCGCTGTGGCAGCGAACAAGGGTCGAACACGAACAACAGCACGTCGCCCCAGCATTCCGCCCGCAGGTTGCCGAGCCCGAGCACGGCCAGCTCCCCTCCCAGCTGATCCACCAAGCTCGTAAGGTCCGACGCCCGCACGATGTCTCGGGCCGAGCGACTACCGCCCGAAGGGGTCAAGCGATGGGCTGCGCGCGTCATCGCTGAGGCTCCAAGTCGCTGACCCAGCGCACGTGCGGAGAGCCCTCCCGTCGTGAGCGCGACGAGATCATCGGCCGGAACCAAAAGGTGTGGTCTGCGGTCTGAGAATTCGATCGTCCCCTGACGAAGATCGAAGCGCACTGCGCGGCTTGAATCGAAAGGTGCTGCCATGTTGGTTCGCGACCGGCGCCGTGAGAGTATGAGAAATCGCGTGGGTTACCAGTTGAAACCATCGGCCTGTCCAATGCGCTCCGGTTCTCGCGAGTCCACAGCAACGTGAACCGCCGCCTTGTCGCTCTTTTGCTGCTTTCTGCGTGTGTGCAGAGGTCGTCGGACAAGCCCCTCACGTCCAGCAAGCCCATTGAACCGTGGGATGAGGAGCCCAGCGCGGTCACCACCCCGCTCGCGGCCCGCCCGCCCGAGGTCTCGCGTGCCGAGCTGCGCTACCGGCCCGCTTTACCCACGGTTCAGTGTTCCGGCGACCTTCGCGTGTGTGTGCACTCCGAAGGCACCTCGCCGGAGGCCTCCGCCGTGCTTGCGGCCTCGGTCGACGTCCTGCTCGGGCTGCGCGCCCTGCGTCTTCCTGCCGTGCGCTCCGACGTTTCAGACACTGGCTCGCCGGAACTCGACGTGTACCTCGATCTCAACGCCGAGGGCGCCCAAGCCTTCAGCGACCCGGGCAATGAGGCCGGCGCGGCGAGCGACGGTGGCACCACCTTCGTCGTGACCCCGGCGCTCAGCAGCGACTGTCGTTCGCGCCACGCCCTGGCGACTGCGATCGGTTCGGCGCTGCTGCTGTCGCAGGACGCCGCCACCGATCAAGACGTCCTCGCGATGTTGGGCGGTCACTTGGCAAATCTGGTCGCGCCCTGCAGCGACGTACTGTTCGACGCGGTGGACGCCGCCCAACGAGCGCCCGAGCGCACCTTCGTCGGGACGCTGAACGAGCCCGCTCCAGCGGCCTTCCTCTTCCCGCAGTTTCTCGAAGACCGCTTCGGTACCAACGAGCCCGGCAAGCTCACCACCGCGCTCGTGGCGATCAGCAGCCAACGCAGCTCCAAAGGGCCGCTCAACGACGAGCCCGACATGTTCGACGCTCTGCGCGTCACCCAGCGCAGAAACGGCAGCTCACTCGCCGACACCTTGCTCGAGTTTGCCGTCGCTCGCGCCTTCCTCGGTTCGCGCAGCGACGATCAACATATGCAAGACGTGAGCTTCTTGGGCGCGATGGGGCGCGTGCGCTTCGAATGGTCGGTGGACCACGCGACGTTGCCGCGCCGGCTTGCACCGCTCCGTCCGATCGAGCCGCTGGGCGCCACCTACATCTTGCTGACGCTGGATCAGGTCGCGCCCGACGCCGAGTTCACCTTTGCCGCCGAATGGGAACAACCAGCGCTCTTTCGCTGGGCCATCGTCAAGTTGCGCGAAGACGGTAGCGAGCTCGGTCGCAGCGAGGTTACGCCGGTGCTCGGCGAGTTCGAGATCCAGCGCACCGTGCGAGATCTCTCCGGCGCGCGGTCGGTCTTGATCGTCGGCCTGCACGAGGGTGAGACGCGCCGGGACGAGCCCTTTGACCCGGGCCAGTTCCGCGAGCGGCCGCGTTCGTATTCCGTGACGCTTTACCCGTAACAGGCCATAACGCGCAGCGCGTGACTCCGCGGTTCCGAGGCCTGATGTGGATGACCTTCGCCAACGTCCTGTTTGCGACGATGGCGATCGCGGCTCGCTTGGCGTCGCGCTCTGCGCATTGGTCCACCATCGCCGGTTCGCGCGCCTTGATCGGGGCGTTGGTCGCGCTCTCGGTTGCGTTGGTGCGAGGGGCTCCCATCGTCGCGCGCTCGCGCGGGCTTTCGTGGGCGCGCAGTCTGCTCGGCACCGTCTCGATGTTGACGACCTTCTACGCGCTCGGCAGCGCTGAACTCGCGCTCGGTGACGCTTCCACGCTGTTCGCCACCTCGCCTTTGTTCATCGCCATCTTGTCGCCGTGGATCTTGAAAGAGCCGACGGAGCGCTCGGTTTGGGCCATCCTGATCGTCGCCTTCGTAGGCGTGGCGATGGTCGCCGGCCCGCATCTCTCGTTCGGTAGTTTGCCCGCGGCATCCTCGCTCACCGCCGCGCTTTTTTCGGCGTTGGCGATGATGTTCTTGCGCAAGATGCGCAGCGGAAAGGGCGGCGTCGGAGCGGACGGCGCCGAGGCGATCGCCTTGCATTTCGGCTTGGTCGCGTTCAGCGTCTTCTTCTGCTTCAACCTGCGCTACTTCCGCAATCCATCGCCCGTCGATTGGTTTTTCGTAGTGGGCGCCGGTCTGGCCGGAGGGATCGCACAATTGGCGATGACGCGCGCCTACGCGCTGGTGGAGGCCGCTCGGCTGGGTGCGATCAGCTACGTGGGCACGGTGCTCTCGTTGGCCGGCGCTTTCTTGCTGCTCGATGAACGACCTTCGCTCGTGCAGCTGCTAGGAGCTGCGCTCGTGATCGGCGCAGGAACGGTGCTCGCGTGGACGTCGGCGCGCTCGCATCCAACCAGCCCAGCGAGCCTGCGCGCTACCTAGCGCCCAGCCACTGCCTCGTTCGATATCGCACCGCTCGCTCGACGCTCTCCCGCACCGAGAGCGCGTAGTAGAGGAAAATCGGCGCGATCGGCAGCTCCTGCAACTCGCCCGGCGCGATCACGGTTCCGCGTTCAACACAGCGCAATAGCCCCGCCAAAAGCGGCTCCACCCAAGCTCGCCTTCCCTCGATCACGTCGGCCAACATCGACGCAGCGATCGCCACCAAGCTGTCGTACTCCGGATCAAACTCAGCGCGCAGCTCGCCATCGGCGCGCAAGCTGAAGTGCTCGACCGTTTGCTCGTACACGACCTCGAGCACGAAGCTCTTGCCGTTGAACTCGGCGTGATCGCCGAGCTCACGCTTTAACGCGGGGGCGAGCTGGTTTCGTAGCCAAGGTTCAATGGTGCAGACCAACGCTTCGTAGGGTTGTTGCTGGAGGTTGGGATCGCTCAGCGGCACCGGGCTCCACGGGCGAAAGCAGCGCAAGGTCGCGGGCATTCGCGAGCTTGGCTCGTGACGTTCAATCGGTAATGCGCCCGGGCTCAGCGTGAGCGCACCGGCCTGCAGCGTGAGCTGCTCACCGAGCTCGGGCACCGCGAGTCGGGCCTCCGGCGCGAAGCGCGCGAAGTCACGTACGGCGCGCTCCCGCGAGATCGGGTAGACGACAGCGTTCATCGCTTCGAAGGGCTCGACGAAGCGCTCGCCGCAGGCGCTCGGCGTTACCGCCTTCGCCCCTGCCGCTCGCGCACACGCAAGCAGGTGCTGATACGCGCGCGCTTCAAAACCGATGAAGCCAGCCGTCGCCATCGCGATCTCGCGCATCGGTTGCAACGGCGCGATCGCCAAGTCCAGCTGGCGCTCCCCGAGCGCGACCTTGCGGATTCGCTCAACGTCCTCGTGCGACCCGAAGACTGTGTCGATCAGGTTCCAAACGCAGCCGCTCGCGTCGCACACGATCAGGCCCCACTCGACCTCCGGCGCCGCCGAAGGCGTGGTGATCACGCTCACGCCGTCAGCGAGCTCGAGCCGGGCTCCCGGCGGTACCACTTTGGCGTGGTGAAAGCCGAGGGCCAGCGCTGTTTCGGCGATCAGCGGGTCGCTCGTTACCACCACCGATTCGTCGTCGGCTTGGGCCAATTGGCCCAAGCTCGCGACGTCGAAGTGATCGAAGTGCACGTGCGAAACGAAGATGAAGTCGGCGCGCAGGCTCTCTGCGGAGAGCCTGCGCCGTGGCTCGACGCTGAACAGGCCGCCGGCGTGGCTCGCTCCCAAGATCGGATCGAACAGCAGCCGCAACGAACCGACTTCACACAGCCAGCCCGCGTGGCCCAAATAGGTAAGTTGCATGCTGCGCGCTGTTCAGCGAGGCGCCCTCAGGCGAAGGCGCTCCACTCATCCTCGAGCAGCCGCACGGCATCCGCGAGGTCCACGGCGACGCTCTGATTGAGCCATTCATCCGCGAGCTTCCCGGCGGCGATGGCCGAGAACGTTGGTGGCACGAGCCGCGAGGCCAGCTGCACGAGCACCTTGCCTGCGCGTTGCACCCGACTCGACCAATCGCTGTCGCGGTAGGTGGTCTCGGACTGGGTGAGCAGCGTCTTCCCGAGGTTGAGGAAGCGCGCACGAAGTACGTCGGTCGGCTCGTCTCGCTGGCTGATCGCGCGGCGCAAATCCGAAAGCCCGCGCAGGACGGTCGCAACCGGCGATCCGGGCGTTGCCGGCACCGGCAAGGCGCTCGCGCGCACCGATCGGATGCCGAGGTAGTGCTCGCCGTGTGGCGCCGCCAACAACAGCACGTGCTCCGCGCAGGTGACGTCGGCCGCACGCAGGATCAGCTCGCGCGCCGTCGCGCGATCCAACGTCAGCATGTCGCCCATCTCCTCCAGCCTGGCGATCCCGATGTTGGCCAACGCAGGATCTGCCCACGCCATCACCAATCGACCGCGCGCATCCTCTTCAGCAAGTCGCGCGTTCGTTTCAATCGGCGCGATCCACGAGCCGAGCACTTGGGCCCGCGCCTCGACCACGCACACGCCATCTTCGCCGTAGAAGGAAACCCGACCTTCACGTGCTTCAAAGCGTGCGTTGGCTGCGTCTGCTCCCAACTCCTCGAGGCGTTTGTGCAGGCTGCGCTCGGTCAACTCCCAGCGTTGCAGCGGCGAGATGGGCTCATGCGGATCTTCCCAATCGACGTTCTCGATCGAGACCGCGGGAACTGTGAGCGCGGGACGTGGTGTGACTCGCAGAGGCGGCGGTGTGTCGTGGACGGCTGCCGGGCGCGGCCTCACGATGAGCTCCTTGTCGCTCTTGGCCCTGCTGCCTTTGCGAGCGGCCTCCGTGCGCAGCCGCGCAGCGCTCGTGCGAGCTTCCTTCTTCTTCAGCTTCGACGTGGTCCGGGCGTTTCTCACCATTGAGGTCTCACTCAGTTGGCGAGCGGGTTGGGCCGAAGGTTCTCCTCGCCCCGCTTGGCGAGCTTCACCATTAGTTCAAGCAGCTGCGACGGCGTTCCGTCGAGGCCGCGCGACGCAAAGACGTCGTTGTGCCCTGCACCCTCGAGCGAGACGAACGTGGCATTGCGAATCTCGCCGGCCAGCGTGCGACCCATGTCTGCGGGCACCAGCGAGTCTTTTGAGCCGTGCACGATCACCGTCTCGATCTTGATCTCCTTCGCTTTGGCGATGCTGTCGAAGCGGTCTTTCACGATCGAGCGCACTGGAAGAATGGGCGCAAAACGCTGCACCATGTCCACCATCGACGTGAAGGGTGAGATCAGTAGAAGTTTGGAACCGTAGCCGGAGCGCGCCATTTCCACGGCCACTCCGGAGCCCAAGCTTTGCCCCACGAGCGTGACCTGGTCCTGCGTGATGCCCAAGCGCGCGAGCTCGTCCAAGGCGCGTTTGGCTGCGAAATAGATCGAGGCCTCGCTCGGCCGCCCTTTGGCCACGCCGTAGCCCGGGTACTCGACGAACAAAATGCCCAGCCCTCGATCCATCAGGGCGCGTGCAAGCCAGGACAGGTCAACCAACTCTTGGCCGTTGCCGTGGAAGAACACCACCATTCCACCTTTGCCCACGCTCAACTTGGAGGGGCGGGCGAAGGCGCGCAGCTCTTTCGGCGGCTCCGCTGCTGGCGGCGCATACAGCGCAATCACATCGGAACCTTCAGCGTCGAGCTTCAACATCGTGGTGCCCGAAAGCGTGGGTGCGAGACCGCTCTTGGGCGCTGGGAAGATCAGCGAGCGATGCACCGCCCAAAGCGCTCCCACGCAGCCTGCGTAGATGAGCGAGGCACCAAGAGCCGTGCGGCCCAAGATCGAGCGTGGAATGAGCGAACGCAGACGGGTCAGCGTGAACACGCAGTGAGGATATCGGCGATTGTCCGTCTGTCGAGTGTTGTTTCAATGCCTCACCCCTACGGCTCAGAACGTTGGCGCGGTAGACCGTAAAAGTAGTAGCCGCGACCGAAAGGAACGAAGTCGTAGGTGCCGTACGTCCAATCGTAATCAGCGTGCGTTGGCACCATCGCTCGCAGCTCGGCCTCCGAGTAAACCCGCAAGGTCGAGATCACACCGTCCCAGATGGAACACACGAGCGCCACTGGTGAAAGCCAGGTGAGAGCAAAGCGCAGCAGGCGGTGACTGTCGGCTAAGAAGGGTGTGGCTGCGAGGGCTGGCAAGCCAACCGGGCCGAACGCCAGAAAGCGCAACGGGTTGCGTTCAAAGCCCTCCGAGATAAACAGCGGCGCTCGATGTCGTACCGCATCCTCGATCACCGAGGTAGCGACCTGGGGCGGAAGATGGTGGAGCACGTTGATGATCGTCCGGGCCTTTCCCTCCGAGAGCTGTGAGTCGATCGCCGTTGCGTCCACTGAGCTCGGAACGAACTTGAGCGAGGGCTCACGCTTACGCAGCTCCTCCCACAACGCTGCGTGCGGAAATAGATCCGTGAGCGTGAAGGTCCCGCTCCAACCGAGCCTGCGCAGCAGCGGCACCAGGCTCACCGCTGGCCCTCCGGCCCCCGAGCCCAGGTCGAGCACGTCGCTGCTGTGGCTGTCTCGGAGGAACGCGTGGAGCGGCGGTGCGAGTCGATCGAGGATACGGCCCCACTCGAGGGTGAGCGAGAGCGCCTCAACGATCGTGGCGCGCAGCGCCGCCGGCGCCTGAGGGTGATCATTGAACTCGAAGGCCTGAACTCGCGGCAACATGCGAGCACTCTAACGACATTCGAAGAATGTGCCGCTCTGGAACTTGGCCCAGCCGACCAGCTTTCGCTAGGGCACCCCATATGAAGGCAATCGCAACCACTTTGATCGCATCGTTCGCCCTTCTCGCCGGCTGTGCGCCGGCCACAATCTCGGCGCCGCAGAAGGTTCCGAGCGAGCGAGCCACCGTGGTGGCGAAACATGTCGCCAAGGCCGAGACCCTGGCACCGACCGCAGAGCCCGTTGCAGCAGCGCCCGAGCAAAGCGACGCGCGCGCCGTCGGCGACTACGTGACCTTTGGCTTCTCCGGCAGCTACCGCAAGAAGCCGTTGCGACTCACGCAACGCGTGGTGGCAAAGGCCGAGGGCAAGCTAACGGTCGACTACAGCTTCGTCGAGGGCAAGACGACCGAGACCTTGCGCGTGACCACGCGCGAGGCGGACGGCGCCTTCGTGCGCGCCGAGCAGGTCGCAGCGGATGGCAGCGTCGAGCCGCTCGATCAGCAGGCCTTCGAGTCGAAGCTCGCGAGCACGGTCGCTGTCGCCGACGAGAATGAGGCGCTCGTCGACGAGACCGCGCTCACCGTCAAGGTTGGTGCGGTCGAGCTGCCGGTCACCAAGAGCACCTTCAGCGTGCGCATGGGCGCGAAGAAGGCCACGCTCGAGACCATCTCCGGCCGCTCCTTCCCCTGGGGTGACGTCGGCGGAAAGATCACCACCAGCGACGGTAAGGTCTTCTTCCACGCCGAGCTGCTCGATATGGGCGGCGCCCAGAGCCGAACGGCCTCGCTCGACTGAGCGTCCCTCCACCAAGGTGGAGGCTGTGCCAAGGGAAGTGCGCGCTCCGTCTCGCCTCTTTGAAGGCGGATGCAAATCGGCGCACTTCCAGTCACACTGGCGCCCATGAATCGTTGGCCTGCGCTCCTTCTTCTCGGCTTACTCGAGCTTGGTTGTGCTGCAGCCGAGCCCGAACCCCGTCCGCTTTCGTTGCCGCAGAGCGCTAGCGCAACCGCGAGTTCTGAAGCCTCGAACGCCAAGCCTGAACGGCGCCTCTCGATCGTCGGTACCAACGATCTGCATGGTCGCGTGCTCGCCTTGCCGCTGCTCGCCGGCTACGTGGCAAATCTGCGAGCTGCGCGCAAAGCCGACGGTGGTGCGGTCTTGCTGCTCGACGGTGGCGATATGTACCAGGGCACGCTCGAGTCCAACCTGCTCGAGGGCCGACCGGTGCGCGATGCTTACGCCTTGCTCGGCTACGCCGCCGTAACCGTCGGCAATCACGAATTCGATTTTGGCCCGGCCGGTCCAGCGGCAACGCCGCAGAGCGCAACCGACGATCGACGTGGCGCGCTCTTGGCCCTCGCAAAAGAAGCGCCGTTTCCCTTTCTTTCGTCGAACATCCTCGACCGCGCGAGCGGCGCGCGCGTGGATTGGCCCAACATCAAGCCGCGCGTCCTGGTTGAAGCGGCCGGTCACAAAGTCGCGCTGATCGGCGTCTCTACCGCCGAGACGTTGACCACGACGATCGCGCCCAACGTCGACGATCTGACGATGAAGCCGCTGCTCGCGGCGGTGACCGAGCAAGCCGCCCTCGCGCGCAAAGAGGGCGCGGAGGTGGTGGTGGTGCTCGCGCATGCGGGTGGTAAGTGCAAGCGCTTCACCGGGGATTCGGTCTCCGACGAGTGCGAACAAGACGCCGAGATATTCGAACTTGCGCGCGGTTTGCCGCCCGGCACCGTCCACGCGATCGTCGCCGGCCATTCGCACGCAGGCGTCGCTCATGAAGTGAACGGCATCCCGATCATCGAGCAGTTCGCTTACGGCAGCGCCTTCGGTCGCATCGATCTGAAGTTGGCCAACGGCAGCGTGAAGCTCGAGAAGATCTTTGCGCCGCAAGAGCTCTGCCCCGGCGCCAAGCAACCCGACTTCGATACCTGTGAAACGCCTCCCTACGAAGGCGCGCCGGTGGTGCGCGATCGCTCGCTGCGTGCGCTCCTGCAACCGGCGATCGACGCCTCCAAGGCGCGCCGTGAAGAGGAGCTCGGTCCGACGCTTACGACCGAGATCAAGCGCTCGTACGACGAAGAGTCGGCGCTCGGAAACCTGTTCGCCGATCTGATGTTGGCCGGGGTGCCCGGCGCTGACGTCGCGTTCATGAACGGTGGTGGCCTGCGCGCTCACCTTCCGCAAGGCAAGCTTCGTTATGGGGCGTTGTTCGAGTCCTTCCCGTTCGACAACCGCATCGCCACGGTGACGCTCACGGTGGCCGAGCTGAAGCGCATCCTCTCGTCGAACCTGAACAAATCGGGGGGTATTCTCTCAGTTGCAGGGCTCGAGGTGACCGCTGTGTGTAAACAGGGCGCGCTGGTTCTCGAGCTGCGGCGAGCTGGAAAGAAGCCAGTCCTCAGCGATGAAACCGCGCTCACCGTGGTTGGCAGCGACTTCCTCTTCCTGGGCGGAGACGGCTTTTGGGGGGACGTCCGCGACAAGCAGGTCAGCGTGAAGTCGGAGCTGATGCGCGATGTGATGGAGAGTCAGCTGAAGCTGCGCAAGACGGTGGATGCGGCCAAGCTCTTCGACTCGAAGAAGCCTCGGCTACGGTTGCCCTCGGCACGGCCGATCAGCTGTCAAAAGTCCAAGTGACCGTTTCTCGGCTGAGATACACTTGAGCGATGCTTCACCGCTTGGCTCGCTGTACCGCCCTTGTCCTCTTGGTTGCTTGTGCGGAGGGTGGCGAGCTCACGGGTAGTGGCGGTGAAACGGGTGAAGGTGGCAGCGGTGGTATTCGCCCGCAGGGAGGCGGCGGGGAAGGCGGCGTCGGAGCGACGGGCCCTGTTGGTCCAGCCTCTTCGTCGAGCTCCGGTGGCTTCGGTGGTGAAGGCGGGTTTGGTGGTGAAGGCGGGTTTGGTGGTGAAGGCGGGGTCGGCGGCGACGGGGGCTTTGGCGGAGGCGGCGGCCCGACCTGTGACTTTACGGCGCCTGAGACCTGCGCAACGGCTGAGGTGCTCCCGGCGGTAGCTGGTGATGAAGGCAATGACTTCGTCTCGCGTAACGGCGTCGGCTCCAAGTGGTTCAAGGTCCACATTCAGGAGCAAGACAGCGGCGTGTTCGAGTCGGACATGAGCTACACGGTCACCTTGGCCTCGCCCGGCTCGGTCAACTACGACCTGCGCGTCTACGAAGGGCCGGAGTCAGGGGACCCCAACTGCAACGCCACCCCAACCTCCGGCATCGGCAGCCCCGAGAGCGTGTCCCGAGGTTGGGACGACAGTCAGGGCTTCGGCGGTGAAGACAACAGCGTCTGGCTCAACATCGAGATCCTTCACGTAAGCGGTGAAGCCTGCGGCGCCGCAGATCAGTGGACGCTGCAGGTGCTTGGTCATACCTGAGCGGCGCCGATCGCGGCTCACGGCACCGCGGTGGAGCAGCGAATACCGAGAAAGCCGCAGCGGTAGGTCTTCTTGAAGCCACCGTGGTGGGCAATCGCAACCTGCTTGGGCGCGCCGTCTTTCCAACTGCCACCGCGGCCAATGCGGAAGCTCCCGGTCGAATCATTGGTGGTGGTCGTCCACTGATAGATGTTACCGACCAGGTCAAACACGCCGGCTTTCCCCTGCGCGAAGGTACCTACTGGACAGGGCGTGGCGCGCTTCTCCTTGCCCGACCAACATAGTTGTTCAGCGGGCTCCTCGTTACCCCACGGATAGCTGAGCGCTTCCTCTCCTCCGCGCGCGGCCCACTCCCACTCGAGATCGCTCACCACGCGCTTCCCCTGCGCCTTGCAATAACGAGCCGCTTGATCGAAATCGACGCAGATCATCGGCAAGTTGCCGCGCCCTTCTATCTTGTAGGTGGAAGGATCGCAGGCGTGTACCGCAGACTTGTCGCACTTGCCGGAATCAATACAAGCCGTGTATTCGTCGGTCGTCGCTAGATTGTTATCTAAGCAGAACGGCTCGACGCTCAGCTCTTGTCGGTAATAGGTAGATTTGAACTTGCCGCCGCTGAACTCGGACATGCCGGTTTGGCATTTGCCCTGTGCGGTGGGCTTCGGCGGCAGCGGTGGCGCCGTTGGCACCGGCTCGGCCGAGGCAACGGCGCTGGCCGTGGGCGTAACGCTCGCGCTGGCCGTGGCTAAGGGTGCCACCGCGGTAGCCGCTGCTGTTGTGGGCTCCGGCGGCTTGACCGGCTCGCTCGCGGCCGAGCAGGCGGAGCTAGCGAGCCCAAGCATCATCAGCGAGAACCGCGCGCATTCAAGACGTGCCATCGATCGAGACCTTTCTCAAAGAAGCGAAATGAAGGGCGACTCTTCGCCCGGGAGCCAATGTTCTTGCAGCACCAGCGCCGGCTCCGGAACGAACTCGCCTTGGGCGTCTTTGCCCTGCGCCCAGAACTGCAACACCCGTCGATCTCCGCGCCGCAGTGGGAACTGCACCTCGCCGGGTGCGCCCTGCTCTTCGGGGCCGATCCAAAAGGCGAGCCCTTCATTCGAGCCGCCGAGCAACGAGAGAGCGAACGTCCTTTGTGGGCAGCGCACTCGCAGCCATTCGCGTACGCGCGTGGCTTTGCAGCCTGCGGCCGCGGGGCTGACTCGGCTCAGTTGCATTGGGGACGCCGTTTGCCACTCCTTGGCGGTCGGCACGGGTGAGCGCTCGCTTGCCGCGCTCGCACTGGCGCTCAGACTCGCGCCTGCTGCGCCCGCCGATGACGCAGCACTCGGCGGCGCTGCTCCCGCCGTCAACGCCGACGAAAGCAGGCCCACGCCGAGCATGAGCGCCGCCGCTCCAAGGGATAGCAAGGTCCGCTTCATAGGGTTTTCAGGTAAGCAACCAGCGCAGCGCGATCAACGCCCGAGAGCTGGTTGGTACTCCCCATGCGATCGTTATTGTTGTTGATGATCCATTCGAGCGAGGGCGCCCGGCCGTCGTGAAAGTAGGGCGCCCTTCCGCCGATGAAGCGTAACGAGGGCGTTTTGAAGCCTGCCTCCTCCTCTTCGTCGAAGCCGCCGCGCACCGGGAGCTTGGCCAGCGAGTACACAGCGCGGTTGGTGAAGCCGGTTTCGGCGGCGTGGCATTGCGCGCAGCGGACCTCCGGACTCGCGAACACGTCTCGGCCGCGTTTCTCGGTCTCGCTCAGCTCGCGGCCCAGGGCTGGCGGTGGCACGAGCCCGCGCCGCAGAAAGACCGTGAGTCGGCCGGCCCGCGCGATCAGGTTGGAGCCGTCATGTTTTGGCATCCCGCCCCAACGGTGCAAACCGAAGCCAGCGTTGAGCCGCGCAGCGAGGTCGGTGCTTTCCCCGTGCCAGCCGTACGGACCTGCTGCTGCAACCAAGCCGGCCAACATCGGCGTGCGCCGCGGTAATCCGCGCACGCCTTCTTCTTGCGGGATGTCGGCGGCGTCCCCAACGAAGTTCGTATGCGTACCGTCGGTGGTATTGAACTTCGCCTCGTGCCACACGTGCCCATCGTCACGGCCCTCGGGGTGGCAGCCCGCACAGGCGAGACCGCCGCTCGTGATGCGGTCGGTCGCATTGTAAAAGAGCCTTCGCCCGATCGCGCCGTCCTTGTCGGCGAGTGGCTCATCGGCGAGGCGCACGGTGCTGACCACCGCAGCGGGGAGCTCCTTCGCCGGAGCGCTCTCGCGGCTGAAGTCCTCCAGCTTGACGACGGCCAAATCGTAGGTCGATCGACACCAAACCCAGGCCGTCTTCTCATCGCTCGAGAGCGCAAGGCCGCTGGGCGCACCGCAGGTCCCAGCGACGGGGAGCAGCGGATCGTAGTCGCTACCAACCACATAACTGCGCAACACGCCGCGCGCGGGATCGAGCCCCGTCGCGTCCAGTTCGGCGAGGAGATCATCGCCCTCGCTGGCGACGAGCAGCGTTTGCGTGCTCTTGCGATAGGCCATCGCGCGCGGTTGCGTGAACGGTGACAGCGGCTTACCGGGCACCACCAGCTCGCGCCCGCTCGGCGCTTTATCTGCGCGTAAGAACGGCAGCAGGTTATGCCGCCGCGGAGCGAGTGAGCTGTCGTCGGCGGTGAGCAGCACGTCCACCGTTGAAGCGCCAAACCAGGCGTTTTCGCCGAGCGCGCCGAGCGCATGGCGAGCGACGAACAGCCGCGATTGGTCGGGCGAGAGCAGCGCCGCGTAGCCGAGCGAGGCCCCCAACGTTACGCCGGAGGGCGAGCGCAACGGCGCTGGCGTGAGCCCTACGCTCGAGACTTTGGGCGGACTCGCAAGGCCGCCTGGTCCTGCGGCCTCGAGCTTGGTCAACGCTGAGCCGACGAGGTGGCTGACATAAGCGACTGTGCCTTGCTCGTTCAGCACCACCGCTCGCGGCTCACGCGCTACCTCGAGCGACCACAACTTCTGCAGTGAGCCGAGCTCGACCGCGGAGATTTGGCTGGTCCAGGCCGAGCTGACCAGCACCAAGCTCTCATCCGCCGATAGCCCGATGCCCCACGCATCGGCGGGCAGCTCCACGCGCCCCTTCTCGAAAAGCGCGCCCTGCTCATCGCGCTCGATCACCAGCAAAAGCCCTGGATCGCGCACGGTGACGAGCACGCGCCCGGCGAGCGCAAGCACTTGCGCCGGTGCTCCCGGAAGCTCCAAGGTCTGAACTTGATCGGCGCTCGGTACTGCGCTGGCGCTCGGCAGCGGAATGCGCCGCAGCGCCTTGTGATCCTCGTCGGCGAGATAGAGCGCCTGCTCGCCCACAGCGAGCGCGAGCGCGCCGCCTTCTCGGACGTTGGCCTTGGCTCGTGGCGCCGCTTCAGGCTCCGGCAAAGAGCTCGCAGCCGCAGAGACGCTTCCTTGGGCAGCCGTCGCGCTTGTGCTGGTCTGCGCACTCGAACCAGCCTCTGACGAGCAAGCCGTCGCGGCAGCCGAAATCAAAGCGAGTCCAAGCAAGGTGAGGGGAGGCCGCACCCGGCGCATCATCCAAGCGGGGTGCGCTCGCGGTCAAGCCGTGCGCCGCAACAAGCCCGTGAATTCATGGCTGCAAACCAACTCGTCGACGCGCCGCCAGGAACGCTCGATACTGACGGCCGTTGATGAAGAAACAAAGCTACGTGCTGTTTGGTCACCCAGTGAAGCACTCCGCTTCCGCTGCGATGTTCACGGCGGCTTTTCGCACGGCGGGCTTACCGCACTCCTACAGCCCAGTGGACGTTGGAACCTTGGGCGCACTCGAGCGAGCGGTCGGCTACTTGCGAGACGGTGTCTACGACGGCGCCAACGTGACCTTACCGTACAAGCGCGAGGTGCTCGGCCTGGTCGATCGCATCGATGAATCGGCGGCCCGTGCGCTCGCGGCCAATGTGCTCGTGCGCGACGCGAACGACAAGGTCGTCGCCTACAACACCGACGTCGGCGCGCTCCAAGCGGAGATCGTCGAGGCCACCGCGGATCGTCGGCGCGCGGCGATCCTCGGCGCAGGCGGCGCAGCAACAGCAGCCATCGCAGCTTGCAAGGCGCTCGGATTTTCGGTCATCGGCGTGACCACGCGCTCGTGGACCGACACTGAGGCGATCGTTGATTCGCCCAGCTCGGAGCGTGTGCGCGCGGTCGGCGGCCTGGCTTCGGTGTGGCCGAGTCACGAGCATGTGCAGCCCTCCACCAAGCTGTCGATGGCCATGCGCATGCAATGGACCGAGCTGGCGCAGCTGGCCGATATCGTGATTCAAGCCACCAGCGCGGGCATGCAAGGCGCCGATCCGGGCGATGAGGTGGCCAGCGTGGTGCCGTTCGAGTCGATGTCCAAACGCGCGTTCGCGCTCGATCTCGTGTACCGCCCGCCCACCACGCCGTTCATTGAAAAGGCACGCAAAGCCGGGATCCCCGCGGCCTCTGGCCTCGGTATGTTGGTGCGCCAGGCCGAGGCTGCGTACAAGCTTTGGCTCGGGCAGGCGCCGGCCCCGGCGGTCATGCGCAACGCCGTTGACGCGTTGATTGCTGGAGATTCCTGAGGCAATTCGATTTATGCGTCGATTGTTGAGCGCTGCCACAACCGATTGAACACGTTCTTGCATGGTGGACGCAGCAGACAACTCAGTGCGTGAGGCCCAACCCGAAAGCAGCGTCGATCTCGATGCGTTGCGCGGGACCCCGTATCGCATGTTGCGCAGTATCGGTCGTGGCGGCATGGGCGAGGTGGTGGAGGCGGAGCACCGTCGACTCGGCAAATTGCTCGTCGTGAAATTGGTGCACCCCGAGCTCGCGCATCCCTACGCCGCCGAGCGGCTGCGCGTTGAAGCGCAGATCCTCTCGCGGCTTTCGCACCCAAACTTGGTGGAGGTAAGCGATCTCGGGATCACCAAAGAAGGTAGGCCCTACTTGGTGATGGAGCGCCTCACCGGTCGCACCCTGCTCGACGAGGTGATCGCCCGCAGTTATCTGCCGCCCGACGAGGCCGTACAAATCGCGGCGGACGTGCTCTCGGCGTTGGAAGCGGCGCACGCAGAGGGCATCGTTCATCGCGACATCAAGAGCGAGAACGTCTTTCTTCATGAAGCCACCGACGCGCGCGGGATCAAACGTCGGGTGGTCAAGCTGCTCGATTTTGGCGTGGCGAAGATCTTGGCCTCGGACCAAGCGGTGGAGCCCACGCGCTTCCCAACGGAGGAAGGCTCGCTGCTCGGTACCCCGCGCTTTTGTTCGCCCGAACAAGCGCACGGTCGCTCCACGATCGACCATCGCGCGGACCTCTACGCCGTCGGCGGCATGCTGTTCATGATGGTCACGGGCCGCCGTCCCTTCGAACAAAGTGGCATGTTCGAGTTGATGCACGCGCACCTCTCGGAGCCGCCGCCGGTGCCCTCGTCGGTTGCGCCACAGCCTCTTTCCGCCGCGCTCGACGCAGCGATTTTGCGCGCCTTGGCCAAGAAGCCCGAGGACCGTTTTCCTTCCGCCACAGTGATGGCGCGCGCGTTGTGGGACGCCGTTCAAGGGCCGGCGGCCTTCTCGCCGGCCTTCATGTCAGCGCCGCTTGGCGCACCACCAGCCGTTGTCGCACAGGCGGTTGCCGTGCCGGTGGTCCCAGCGCCGGCTGCGGTTTCGGCACCTGCTTCGCGCTCCCCCGCGACCTTGGCCTCCCCATCGCCAATCGCATCCGCAAACGCCGCTGCTCCCTCGCCGGCGCTGGGGGCAACTCCCGCGCTCGGCCCCGCGACCGCGCCTGTCGCGTCGCCGCAAGCGGCGATGCCGGCGCAAACTCCCTCGCGCCGCGCCATGCACGGAACTCAAATGCTCGATCGTGAGTCCTTCTCGGCGCCGCCTCGCTCTGCGGGCGCACCCATGAGCGGCACGCTGCCGCTGGACGCTTCCTCGCCCATCGCGAATCCCGCCGCTGCTGCCCCGCTTGGTACCACCCCGCTTGGTACCACCCCGCTTGGTACCACCCCGCTTGGTACCACCCCGCTGGCTGCTTCTCCGCTCCCAGTTGCACCGCCCAACGCAGGGGCCGCCGCGCCGCAGACAACAGCAGCGGCCGCATTCGCTCCACAACCCACCACCGCACCGATGCCGCGCATGAGCCGCTCGCAGTTGCCGGCCACAGCACCGGGTGGTTACCCCGCCGTCAACGCGCACGCGGCCGGACCCCACGGGCCACAGGGCTCAGCTACTCCGTCCTCGGCGTCGCCCGGCCCGGCTCCGGGCTTCGCACCACTTCCACTGCCTCCGCTGACGCCCGCTCCGCCGCGTGAAGCAGGCTTTGATCGCTTGCGGTTTGCGCTGATCTTCGCCGGCGCCACGCTGGTGATCGGCGTGCTCACGATCATCGTCGTACGCTTCCTCCTGCACCCCTGATCTGGCGCTGGGACAGCTCACGCACAATCGGCTACCTTGCGCCAGCTCGCCGTGAACAAGGGCCCCTCCTATCAACCTGGTGACAAACTGCTCGACGTTTACGTCGTGGAGCGCGTGCTTGGTGAAGGCGGCTTCAACGATGTTTACCTGGCCCGCCATCAGATCCTGCCGCGGCGCTACGCGATCAAAGTCCTGCGCTCCACCGTCGCGCAAACGGCGGCGGATCTCGAGCGGCTGCGCAGCCGCGTCGAGCGTGAGGCGATCGTCCTGGCTCGCTTCGACCACCCCAACCTGCCGACGCTGCACGACATGCGGCTGGAGCAGGGCGCCCCGGTGCTCGTGCTCGAGTACTTGGAGGGCAAAGACTTTGGCTACGTCCTGGATGCAACGCGGCAGCTGGCCGTGCAAGACGCGCTTTACATAGGTATCGAGGTAGCCAAGCCGCTATCCATTGCGCACCAACGGGAGATCGTTCACCGCGATATAAAGCCGGAGAACATCTTCTGCATGACCGAGGAGCCGCCGGAGGGCAAAGCCGTCGTTCGCCTGCTGGATTTCGGCGCGTCGCTCTTGCTCGGTGAGACCAAGCGGCTCACCCGCGAGAACTCGGTGATCGCTACTATGTATTATGTCGCGCCTGAGTCACTGCAGGGCGCCGGCAAGCCGGACCATCGCGTAGATATTTATGCACTGGGCCTGGTGTTGTGGGAGAGCCTGGCCGGCTTCCACCCGTTCGACCCGAACGATCAAGGCGTGCCCGCTACGCGTATGGGCCTATTGCAGATGGACCAACCGGTGCCCTACCTGCGTGACGTCCGCCCCGACGTGCCCACCCGCTTCGCCGACGTATTGGCGAAAATGGTGGCGAAGAACCCCGGGGAACGGCCAGCGACGATGCAGAACGTCTACGACGAACTGTGGGCCGTGCTCTCGACCATGCAGCACAGCGCCGAGCGGATGGGCCAGCGTTTACCCTCCATTTTTACCCGACAGGGCATGCGCCTGCCCGACGGCCAGGTGGTCTCTTCGCGCAGGCACCGTCGGCGCACCGTCGAGCGCGGCGGCGCTGCGAGCTACGCCCTCTCCAGCTCCTCGATCCCAACCGAGCGCCGCCCGAGCGACGCCGGTCCGGCCCCAGCCCAAGCCGCGCCCAACTCGGCTGCCAACCCCGCGCTCGTCGCTCGTGCCTCGGCCTCCCCCGCTGCCACCCAAGAGAGCCCGCAGCTGCGCCGTTCGAGTTCCGGCGCCGTAGCGCCGCTCACGTTGCCCGCCTCGGCCGAGCAACAAGCCCGCGCTGCCGCTACTCCCCGCGGTACCGAGCTATTGCCCAATAGCCCATTAAACCGCCAAGACGAGGCCGATCCGCAGGTCAAACAGCTGCTCGAGTTGGCCCAATCGCCGAACAAGCCCGGCCATCGCGAGGCGCTGGAAGCCGCGCTCGGGCATACCTCGCCTGCGGTGCGTAAGGCCGCGACCCAAGGGCTCTCACGCGCCAATTCACCGCTTTCACGCACGGCGCTCGAACGTGCGCTGGCCAGCGAGCGCGATATCGAAGTACGCAGCGTGATGGCGCTAACGCTCGATCTGATGGCGCCGGCCGCTCCAGCGCCGGGGCTCGGCGGCACCGTATCGATGAATGACGGCTCGCGGCCCGCGGGCTTTCCTTCGCCCCAAAGCCCGCTGCCCAAGCCCGCCGCAGCTCAACCGGCGCCCACGCTGAGTGAAGAACAAGACGGCGGAGCGACCTTCATCGCGCGCCTCGCCGCCTCTGCGCTCACCGCTCCCCGGCTCGAAGAACGCGAGCGCTCGCTGGTCGCTTTGCAGCAATCTTCCCCCGTCCACGCCGAGCGGGTGACGCTGGCCAAACAAGTGATCGATCCCTTCGATGCGCGCGGCCAGGCCATCCCCGAGCCGGCGCGGGTCGAGGGCTTGGCGCGGCTGCGCTCGGTTGGCGTCGATCAGTTCCTGCTGCAAGCCGTGATGCGTGGTTTGGCCCGCCCGCCGAGCGAGCGCATCCAGCGTGAATGTCTGCACGTCCTCGCGGAAGAGGGCGATCAACGCCACGCAGGTTTCCTCGAGCAAATGCGTCGGGATCAGGTACTGCCACCGCCCTTTTTGAGCTTGCTCGAGCAGGCGCTCCAGGCGCTCAACGCGCGTCCCGCACGCAAGCTCCCAGCGCTCTTGCCGCCCATCTCCGCGTCGACTGAGGCCGCCGCCAAGCTCAGTCCAACGCCGAAAAAAGGCCCGCGTAAGCAAGACCTAATCGCCATCGTCGCGGCGATGCTCGTCGTGCTGTTGATCGTCGCTACGCTGCTCGGAATGAGGGTCTTCCGATGAGGCCATGCACAAAGCTGAGCGCTGCGTGGGCGCTCGTGGAATGTTGGGTTAGAGATGAGTGAGGCGCGCCAAAACAAGTCGGAGCCGAGCGAGGAGTTCGCTCGTGCGCTCGATCGCGATGAAGCGCGCCGGCTCGAGACTCGCCTTTTGACCGATAGCGCGTTGGCCGAGGCCGCCCTGCGCAAAACCGCCGCGCCTGGCCAGCCGGTTCACCGTTCCCCGGCGCCGCCTCAGGCGCTCGCCGCCGAGGAGGGCGTGCAAGACGGTCACCGCGTCAAGCTGGAGCCATCCGAGTCGCCCCAGCCGCCCGCCGCGTCGCCCCAACCTCCCTCCGTTTCTCCGCCGCCGCCCTCGGCCTCGCCCGAGCCCACGCCCTCCGTTTCCCCGCCCCCGCCCTCCGTTTCCCCGCCTGCGCCCGAGCCCACGCCTTCCGCCCCGTCTGCGCTGCCGGAGGATCCTGTCCCCGCCCCGCCGATGCGCCGTGCAGTCGCGCGGGACCGCCGTTTCCTTTACCTCGCGGCCCTGGCCGTGGTTCTTCCCGTGGCGGTCCTCTTGATTTCGCGCGCCCTTCAGCCAGCCCCGCTTTTTCCGCCGCAAATGGCGCTGCCGCAGGCCTCCATGCGTCCTCCGCGAGCGCGGCCCAATCAGCCCGTACCGCTGGTTCCCCCAGAGAAGGCTGGTCCCTTGGAGAATTTGCGCAGACCAGCGTCCGCCACCGCGGTTGCGAGCGCGCAGCCTGAGGGCCCAACTCCAAAAGCCCCGCACACGGCAAGCCCCTCTCCGGCCACCACCGCTGCCGTGACGCCCCCCAAGCCGCCTGTAACCCCTTCAGCCCCAACCAGCGCTGCAAGCGCACCCGTTTCCCCCGGGGTGGAACCTTTCTTCAAACGTGCCCCTTAGTGCACAGACGAGAACCAGCTATGAATTGCAAGAGCGCTATGAAAAACGAAAGCAGTTCCGCCGAAGGCGGACGCAGTGAACATAATGACTCGGGCCCTCTTCAAAAAGAACCGCCGAAGGCCCCGTTGAACGGTCGACTTGGCACGAGTCATTTGCGGTGGGGTCGTTGCCTGGTGGTGGGCGCTTTATTGGCCGCCAGCCTATCGGTTAGTGGCCTGGCCAGCGGGGATGAGGTGGATACGCTGTTTGAGCAGGGCACCACTCACCTCGAGAAGGGTGAATACCCGGCTGCCTACGAGAAGCTGAGCGCAGCCTTCGAGAAGCGCAAGAGCGTGGACATTGCAGCCAACCTCGCGCTGGCCGAGGTGAAGACGGGCAAGAAGCGCGAGGCCGCAGAGCACCTCGCCTACGGCCTCGCCAACTTCCCGGCCACCGGGGATCCCAAGGCCAAAGACCGCATGCAGGCCCAGCTCAATGAGCTCAAGAAGGGCCTCTGTGAGTTCCGCGTCAACGCCGAGCAGGGCAGCACCGTCTTCGTCGGCAATGTCGCTGTTGGCCTCGCGCCGCTGCAAACGCCGCTTTATCTGAACCCCGGCTCCACCACCATTCGCGTGGAGCTATCGGGTAAAGCCGGTGAAAAGTCGGTCACCGCCGCCGCCGGTGATTCGCTCACCATCAAGGTGGAGCTCACCACGACCGTGGGCCCGGCGCCAACCGCCACGGCCACGCCAACCACCACCACCACGGCTCCACCGCCCCCCGATGAGAAGCCGATCTGGCCGGCCATTTTACTTGGTAGTCTCGCCGGCGTCGGCGCTGGCGTCGGCATCGGTTTGACGGTGGTTGGCACCGGTAAGCACAGCAGCGCCCAAGACACTCGCGACGCCTGCACCACGGTGGACCGCGCTTGTGAGACGGCCGTAAGTGACGAGTTCAGCGGCGCCAACGGGCTGCTCACCGGCGGCATCATCGGCCTCAGCGTGGCCGGCGCCTCGCTCGCGGCGATGGTCATTTACTTAGTTATCCCCGGCGGCTCCGATGAGCCCGCCAAGGACCAGAAGGCCTTGCTCATACCGGTGGTCGGCCCCGACCAAGCCGGCGCGCAATTCAACCTTCGCTTCTGAGCCTTTCGCTTACCTGCTTTATCGCCACCGAGGACCTATGAAACTCCGAACCTGCATCTTGGCCGCCCTCACCCTCTCCGCCTGCTACGGCGACGTCTGCGTCGAGTTCTTTGACGGCAAATGCCCCAGTGAAGGCGGAGCCGCAGGCACCGCCGGCACTGGCGGCGGCGGCAACAACCAAGGAGGCGGCGGCGACGGCGGAATCGGCGGTAGCGGCGGGAATGCCGGAGGTGGAGGCAATTCGGGTGGGGGTGGTGAGGGCGGCATGACGCCTACGCAATGCATCCCCGCTGAGGGCGTGACCATTGGTGCAGATTGCGGAGTGTTTGTAGAGTCTGGCGCCGACGGAAACGGACAACAAGCCACTCCAACGGCCAACCTCCAGAACGCTGTCACGGCGGCTTCCGCCAACGGAGGTGAGTTTCGCAATGTATATATATGTGGCTCAGACAGCCTCGCGCAGACGGCTTCGCTCGTCGTTGTTAACGGCGTAAATATCTATGGTGGCCTCAATTGCGGAACTTGGGACTACAATGAGGTAAACGTCCCAACGATCCAAGGCCCGGCCGACGTCCCTGCGGTCTTGGTCCAGAACGGCTCAAGCACAATGCAAGGCTTGACGGTCTCGGCGCCAAACGCCGGAGCTTTAGGCGCTAGTTCAATTGGCATTATCGTGGATGGGTCGGCTGACCTGAGCTTGGTCTCGGCCAGCGTTACGAGCGGCAATGGACAGGCTGGAGTCGATGCTGAGCCGTTCACGATGATGGCGACTGCGGGAGATGCCGGAGACAATGGTCAACCTGGATGTACCGGCACGATGGTCCTCGGTGGTGGGTCCGGCGGAGAGCGGAACTGTGTGGGTAGCTCGCCCTCCGCAGGTGGCCCGGGCGGAGGCGGTACCAATGGTACTAGCGGAGGCCCCGGAGGCCCCGGAGAGGACTCGGGCGGCATGGCGGGTTCCGGCCAGGGAGTTGGTAGTTGCTCCAGTGGGCTGTCGCCCGTTGGGGCTGCAGCTGCTGGGCTCAACGCAGCACAGGAAACGGCGTTGGGGGACCTAACCATCAGTGGCTACAGCCAATCCAGTCCCGGTGCTGGCGAAGTGGGAGCGGGGGGTAAAGGCGGCGGCGGCGGCGGCGGCGGGAAAGAGTGCGTCATTGCCATGGACGTTGTTGGCCCTAGTGGTGGTGGGGGTGGCTCCGGCGGATGTGGGGGCGCCGGCGGTCCTTCGGGTGGCGGCGGCGGAGCTAGTTTCGGAGTTGTGCTGCTAGCGGGCGCCGAGCTGTCGATCTCCGATAGCACGATCGCCGCGGGTAGCGGTGGCGGCGGCGGTGCTGGCGCACCGGGTCAGGAAGGCGGAAACGGCGGCGCTGGGGGTGTTCAGGGGCTCGTGGCAAATCCCGTGACGAACCCGAACAACTCAGCCGCGTGCGCCGGAGGAATTGGTGGCAAGGGCGGGGACGGTGGAGACGGCTCCGGCGGCGTTGGCGGGCCCGTTGCAGCGGTTGCCGCCGTAGCGACGGGCGTAGTGACCCAAACGCGAACCAACGACCTTTCGGCTGGAACACCCGGCTCTGGCGGCCCCGGAGCAGGTGCGGCTCCCATGGGTGCCACAGCGCAAAGTTGCGAGGGGGTTATGCTGTTAGCCAGCGGGACTGGCACGTGCGAGTAGCGGCCTTGTGGGTAATTGCCTCTAACGAGTTGCACTAACCCATTACAACTCGAGCGGTAGGCCTACCGTTTCATGCGCCGGCCGAAGTCGATCATGGAGCAGCTGCATGATTGGGTCATTCCGCTAATTCCTGGAGTGCTTTCACTGCTAACGCCGAAGCCAGGCCTCGCTTACCACTCTATCTGGCTGAGCAGCCCTTCGACGCGAGCAAACGGTTCTCGGACCACGACGGCTCGCTGAAGTTGGGCCTTCGCCTGAGCTGCAGCATGGTATCCGTCCGGCGAAGGCCGTTGAGACAAGACCGGTGAGATCACGGAGGCTTGGTGCTTGGAGGATCACCCATGAGCATCGGGAAGTTGGATAGCGAGAAGTTGTGGAGGGATCGCGTTGCGGCTTGGAAGGCGTCTGG
>CAITIQ010000153.1 GCA_903892415.1 uncultured delta proteobacterium
AGCGGCGGTATTGCCGCCCTTGCCGCTCTGACCGGCCAGCTGGGTGCGCACTTCGACTTCGGCGGTCGATGCCGAGACGAGCACCGTGTCGCCGCTCGCAGCGACGATGTTCGCGTAGATGTGCAGGTTGCTGCGGAAGACCGTGAGACGGTCGACGCGCAGTTCCGCGATCTTGTGCCGGGTCTGCAGTGACCGGCGCAGACGGGATTGCTTCTTGTCCATGTTCGTCCTGTCGCCCGGTTACTTCTTCTTCGTTTCCTTGATGATCACGACCTCGTCGGCGTACCGCACGCCCTTGCCCTTGTAGGGCTCGGGCGACTTGTACGCACGGACTTCGGCCGCGACCTGACCGACGCGCTGCTTGTCGGCCCCCTTGATCAGGATCTCGGTCTGCGTCGGCGTGGTCACCGTGACGCCCTCGGGCATCTGGTGGACGATCGGGTGCGAGAAGCCGAGCGACAGGTTCAGCGCGGCGCCCTGCGCCTGGGCGCGGTAGCCGACGCCGACCAGGGTCAGCTTGCGCTCGAAGCCCTTGCTCACGCCGGTGACCATGTTGAACACCAGCGCGCGGAACGTCCCGGACATCGCCGCCGCCTCACGCGACTCCCCGACGGCGGCGAACAGCAGTTCGTCGCCCTGGCGGGTGATCGCGACCAGCGGATTGATGGTCTGCGTCAGGGTGCCCAATGGCCCCTTGACGGTGATCACCCCGTTGGCGATCTGGACGTCGATGCCCGCGGGCACCTGCACCGGAATGCGTGCGACTCGTGACATGTAAGGCTCCTTACGCCACGTAGCCGATGACTTCGCCACCGATGCCGACCTGGCGGGCCCGGCGGTCGGTCATCACGCCCTGCGGCGTGGTGACGATCGCCACACCCAGCCCGTTCAGGACTTTCGGCAGGTCGTTGCGGCCCTTGTAGACCCGCAGACCCGGGCGCGAAACGCGCTCGAGCCGCTCGATCACGGGACGTCCGGCGTAGTACTTCAGTTGCACCTGGAGCTCGGGCTTGCCCGAGTCCGTCTTCACTTCGAAGCCGTCGATGTAACCCTCGTCCTTCAGGACAGCGGCAATGGCCACCTTGAGTTTCGACGACGGCATCGCCACCGTTTCTTTGTCGACGCGCTGCGCGTTGCGGATGCGCGTGAACATGTCGGCGATCGGGTCGCTCATGCTCATTCTGTTTCGCTCCTTACCAGCTCGCCTTGGTCATGCCCGGCACTTCGCCGCGCATGGCGATCTCGCGCAGCTTGTTGCGCCCGAGACCGAACTTGCGGTACGTCCCGCGGGGCCGACCGGTCAGTTCGCAACGATTGCGAAGACGGGTGGGGTTGGCATTGCGCGGCAGTTGCTGCAGCTTGAGGCGCGCCTGGTAGCGCTCCTCTTCCGAGCGGGACTGGTCGGCGATGACTGCAGTGAGTTCGGCACGCTTGGGGGCGTACTTCTTCACCAGCGCCTCGCGCTTCTTCTCGCGCTCGATCAGGGAGGTCTTGGCCACGTGTCGAACCCTCAGTTACGGAACGGGAAGCGGAAGGCGGTCAGCAGCGCCTTCGCCTCGTCGTCGGACTTGGCCGTGGTCGTGATGCTGATGTTCAGCCCGCGCACCTTGTCGACCTTGTCGTACTCGATCTCGGGGAAGATGATCTGTTCCTTCACCCCGAGGTTGTAGTTGCCGCGACCGTCGAACGCACGGCCCGAGATGCCGCGGAAGTCACGCACGCGCGGCAGCGCGATGGTGACCAGGCGATCCAGGAACTCGTACATCCGGTTGCCGCGCAGCGTGACCATCCCGCCGATCGGGTAGCCAGCGCGGATCTTGAATCCGGCGATGGCCTTGCGGGCTTTC
>CAITIQ010000154.1 GCA_903892415.1 uncultured delta proteobacterium
AAGATCGTCTACAAGTGCCTCGTCGTGCCGGAGTACGGCCTCGCGCAGCTCGAAGCCGATCTCGTCGACTTCCTCCGCAAGGAGTGAGGCGCGTTACCTTCAGCGTTCAGCGCCAGCCGTCGTCGTAGACGTGCTCGGATAGCTGGCCGATCACGAGCCGGACTTTGGCGCGCGACGACTCTCGGCCTTGGACCTGCATGATCAGGTCCAGGTCGCCTTCTGGCCCGCCGATGTCGGCGACCTGTCCAGGAGCAAGCGACATGGCGCGCAAGAGCACGCCATCCTGCACGGCAAGCAAAGTTGCTGCAGGCCCCGGCCCCGCATAGCGCACCTTGGCCACGGCGGCCAACTCGAGCTGCAGGGACAGCTTGGACGCTGAGTCGGCGGCCGCTTCGACCGCCCGCACGACGCCGACTTGCCCATCCCCAATGGGCCCTTCCGTCGTCATAACGACGAGGTTGTGGGACGCAGCTGGCAGGCCCGCGATCACCGTCGTCCCATCGGGTCCCAGCTCCACGGTCGACGCCTCGCCGCGTCCATCGGCGCGCATGATCGTGACCCGTGCGCCAGCAGCTGGAGAGCCGTCAACTCGCAGGACGACAAGTTCGATGCGCCGCTCTTGGCGCAAGTGAAGCACAATATCGCGCGCACCCGGCCGCACCGCGACGGCTTCACTTTGCGCCTGTCCGAAGGCTCTCGCTCGCAATGTCCACAGGCCCTCAGTGAGGGGCCCTAGCACGAAGGCTCCTGCCTCATCCGATACGGCGTGCTGCGCGCCCGCGGGCGACTCGCAGAACCCTTCGATGGAGGCGCGCGCGACAGGGACGCCGTCGGAACGCACAACGCGACCAGTTGCATACAGACCGCGCTGCAAGACCATGTCGTCCAGCTGAACGACCATTTCCGCGCCGATCTCGACAGGCAGGAGTACCGGCGCCGGGTCGGTGCGCGGACTGGCGGCCGGCGGTCCGATGGGTGCCGGGCCCACGAACCAAAGTCCCTGAGAAACATTGGCGAAGGCGAACTCGCCGCGCGCATCGGTGGTGACAAGTTCTCTTGTCGTGCTGTCTCTCGAATCGGCGAACACGGGCGCGAGGCGCGACGCAGGCCGCAAGCACATGGCGACGCCCGCGGCGAGCGTACCGTCGGACTCCAAGACTCGTCCTCGCAGCGAGGAACCTGCGGTTGTCGCGATCGCAAGCTCGCGCACCTCGCCAGGGCCCAGCACCAGCGCCTCCCTCGCACGCCAGACGACCTCGCCGCCGACCCGCGCCACAACTCGCAGGGAAACGTTGGGCGGCAGCGTTTGCAGCATGGTCCGCGAGGCCGGCTGCGCCACGACGGTCCAGGCCACCGTACGTTCGCCGCCGACCAGCGTGCCTCTGGGCTGCAGCAAGTCGACTACCAGTGCCTCGACCGCGATCTCCACCTTCGGCGGCGCGAACGCGTCGAGCTGCACGGCCAGCGACGCCGCAGGTTCAAGCAGAATCTCGACCCGTCGGCGCCCCGAAGCGACCAAGGCTCCCACGTCAACGCAAGCAAGGCCGTGGCCTGGATGGTCGATGCGCAACAAGTCGACTGCGTACGACCTGAGATTCAACTCGAAGCCGCCATCGACGGACGTGCGCGCCTCGCGAGCTTCACCACCTGTCGCCCTTGGCCGCGCGAGCACACGCGCAGCAACCACGGGTGCGCGGGTGTCGCTGGCGAGCACCACGCCGCTGATGCGCAAGTCGGGCTGCGTCGAGACGCGGACGACGACCGTGCGCGTCTCTCCTGCCTGCAAGGGAGAGACATCGGCATGTCCGCCCCCGACGAGGGCCTGATCGCCGTGCGCAATCACGATCAACGACCTGTCCGCGGGCACTTCGAAGCTCGCGCGACCATCCGCGTCGGTGTACGCGCCTGCAGCATCGCCAACCTGACTGCGACCAGCATCAGTCCAGATCGTCACCCTCACTCCGCTTTGCGATTGATCGGTCTCTCGCGAGACCACGCGGACTTCGCACCGCGCGACCTGCATGCCCGATTCGGTCTGCAGCGAGGGGATTGGCAATCGATCGTCATGCCCCGCAAGTGTGCCGGGAACGACCACTGGCATGTCCGATGCAGACTCGCGCTGAACAGTCCCCGACGGAAGTTCCTGCTCCTTCTGTGAAACGACCGAAAGAGTGAGGACCCAAGCCAAACCGAGGATCCCGACCGCGAAGAGCACTTGACGCAGCTTCAAGCACATGCCTTGTCTTTGCAGGCACGAGCGTGCAGCACGTCCTCATGCCGTGGCCCACAGGCAGATGTCAGTAGCATCGGCAATCAAAGATGCTGTTGCTGCAAACTCCCGTGCAACGTGGTTCGCCGCCCGGGCAACCACCCCGGCAGCCTGTGATTTGGGTGACTCCACACGAGCCTGACGACGGACAAGGGCATGAAGTGTAGCCGTAGCACAGCGCAGGAGGCTGGCAAGTTCCCTGCGAGCAAGGAAAGGCGGTTCGCAGTGCGCAACACTCCGAACCAAAAAAACTCAGCGACTGGGCGAATCCCTGCGAGTCTATTGAATCTAATTGCGCTACGACGAGAACTCCATTGCCATTGATGGCGTATTGAATGTGCCCCACCAAGAACCAATGTCCTCCATCCGTCTGCATATACGCACCAGCTAGATCCGCGGTCGCCGTCGTAAGTTTATTGAAGGGTTCCGCACTAACCTTCTCGTAGATCACACCCGAGCCATCCCTTACAACCAATTGAGCCACGCAGACTTCGTTACGAGCATTGATGCCCCACACCAGCTCCAAGAGCTCAAATTCGGCGCCATCTTCCCCAACTTTGGCCCCCACCATTTCGGTCGTATCGACAGGGAATCCTGTAAAGGCATGCGCAGTAGCGGCTCTGGAGGCTCCCGGCGCGTTCCACGAGCCGGACACAGAATCCGCGGGCACAGCTGAAGTTGCCGGCCCACGCTCAGGCTGAACTATTGCACGCGCAGAACTAAGGCAACACAACAGCCCTATGACTCTCTTCATGAATAGCGCCCTTTCAAAAAGACAACTTAGGCAGGAGGTGCCTACCCGCCTAAGTTGGGCTCCCCGTACGACAATGTCAAGTGAATGCTGAATGGAGCCAGATGTGTTCGGACAGAAGGTTCACAGCTAGACAGGCTGTCATGTCCCCATGGGCTGACACGAAAGAACAATGACCCCTCATCACAGCCCGCTGCTGTTGATCGACAGCAAGGCGGCGAAGTCGAGCGCCTGAGCCTCTCGTACTTCCTCTCCTATCCGCCGCCGCGTTAGGGCATCCGCTCGTTCGGCGTCGGCGCTAGTCGGCGCAGGACGGTCGAAGGCGGTGCGGAGTGGCCGGGAAGGGGCCTCGGAGAGGTTTCGCACTCCGCCGCGAGCCGACTTCGACCGCCTCGACCCGCCGCCATTCCCCTCCGCCTACCTACCGACGCACTACGGAACCTACCGCGCGGGAGCCGATACCGAGGTACGGTTCGCCATGACAACGACACGACGCTTCAAGTTCAGCCAGTCGAGCATCACCAAGCACGCCGTTCCGCCGCCCGCCGACGGGAAGGCGAAAGACATCCTCTACTTCGACGACCGTGGCGACCCGCCCGGCCTGGGCATCCGCGTTGGGCGCGAGAAGCCCGACGGTTCCCCGCCGACCCGGACCTGGATCCTCCAGCTCGACGTGCACGGCAAGACGCGGCGCTGGTCCCTCGGCCGCTACCCGACGATGGGTGTCGAGGCGGCGCGCGAGGAGGCACGGAGCTACTACAGCAAGGCGAAGAAGGGCGAGGACCCGGCCGCCGAGCAACGCGCCCGCGATGCCCGAGCGGTGACACTCCGCAAGGCCGTCGAACATCACGTTGCGCGAATGCTCACGCGCGGCGACCAACCGCGCTCGGTCCAAGACATGCGCGGCGACGCGGAGCGCTACTTCGGTCGCGTGAAGGGCGGGGCGGACTGGCTCGATCGCGAGCTGCGCTCGATCTCGCGGCTCGACTGCCTGGAGCTACACGCGCGGTTCTCCATTGAGCGCGGCAAGTACGCGGCGAACCGCGCGCTTCGGATGCTGCGCGCGGTCTACAACACCGCGACGCGCATCTACGACGACCTGCCCTCCAATCCCGTCATCTCCGTCGAGTTCAACCCCGAGGAGCGCAAGCGCGCGCCCATCAAGTACGAGGTCATGCCCGCGTTCTGGGCCGCCGTGAACGAGCTGAAGAACCCGGTGCGCCGAGACCTCGTGAAGGTGCTCGCGCTGACCGGCCTGCGCTCGCTCGACGCGCGCTCGATCCGGGGGGAGGAGGTCAACCTCGGCACCGAGCCGATGGCATTCGGCGAGGTGTTGATCCCGCCCGGCTGCATCCATCGTCCGTCACCGAAGGGCGGGACCAAGAAGCACTTCACGATCCCGCTGCCCGAGGCGGTCCTCGCGATCCTCCGCCGCCGCCGCGACGACAACCCGCGCCTCGCGCTCGCTGGGCCGTGGGTGTTCCCGACGGTTGGGCGAGACGGGAAGGTGACGCACGTTCACAATGCCGAGGAGGACACGCTCAAGCCGTTCGGCTACTCGCCGCACCGGCTGCGCGACTCCTGGATCACCGCCTCGACGGAGTGCGGCGTGCAGATGATCCACACCAAGGCACTCGCCAACCACTCGCTTCCGTCGAGCGGCGACGTGACGGTGGGCTACGTGAAGCCCAGCATCGAGGCGTTGCGCGAGGCGACGGAGAAGGTCGCGCGCTTCCTCCTCGACAAGGCCGGAGCGAAGGCCGAGGCGGCGTAGCTCAGTCCGGTTCCCGGCTCGACACGTGCGGGCCGGTACGACCTCGACCGCCGTAGAACACGCGCACCACGGGACGGTCCTTGAACTTCAGGAACCACGGATGCGAGCCGCGCCCCTCGCGGTGCGACGCGCTCTCGAACTGTTCGAGGTCCGTGGGCGGGTCCCCGGCCTCCGGAGGCCAAGCTGCAATCGCGTCCGCGATGACCTGAACGGGCACGGCATCGCGATTCAACGGGTCCGTGCCCGCTGGAACTTCCTCCAGCGTCTGTTGCGTTGTCGACTTCACCTCGGGGCCTCCCTCGAAGTTGAGCGAGCCCGCCCCGAACTTGATGAGCCGTACGCCGTTCAGCGCGTAAGCGAGGAGTGCGACACCTGCGATCGCGAGTGCCGTCACGATGCCCGAAAGGTCGGAGACCGAGCGCGTAGATTTGACCAGCGAGCCGTAGGCGTTCCACTCGTACGCCGTCGGGAAGCAACCCGCGACCGCGAGTATGCCTAACGCGAGCAAGGCCAGCCCGAGCAAAGCGGCGAGCCCTCGCTCCCACCACACGAGTCGCTTGACCTCCTCGCTCTCGCGCTTGTCCGTCATCGTCGCGGAATCGTGCCGTACTGTCCGGCCGGAGTCCAATCTCGGCGGGCGGAAGGTCGCCGCGCGAGATGAACCCGAACACGCCCGAGCCGCTGGCGAAGATCGTCTACAAGTGCCTCGTCGTGCCGGAGTACGGCCTCGCGCAGCTCGAAGCCGATCTCGTCGACTTCCTCCGCAAGGAGTGAGGCGCGTAAGCGAGATCCGCAGCAGACACGAGGCACTACGCAGACCTCGCAGGACTATTTTGCTCGTGCACGAGCCTCTGGCCGGACCCTAACGCCGCGATCTCTGCAAAGATCGCTACTCGAAGGTAGATTTGGATGGGCCATGGTCGCCATCTCTCTACCCAGCGTCTTCCTGCTGTCCTTGCTCGTCGTCGGTCCGCTCGCGAACGCCACACCGCGCGATTGGTCAAACAACGGTGGCAACGCCCGTCGTGACGGTTTGACACCGGCCGTGGGCCCCGAGGCCCCTACACTCGCATGGAGCGGTGGCCGCCAATCGGTCATCGCTT
>CAITIQ010000155.1 GCA_903892415.1 uncultured delta proteobacterium
AGCTGATACTCGTGCTCCGCCCTCACGTCATGCGCTCGAAGTTGAAGGAAAGCACTGCACGGATGTGCCTCGACTTTCGTTCTTTTCTGGCCTTCGCAAAAGATCGAACTAAGGTGGCTTCACCTTGGCAAACGGGCGAGGACAACGGAGGGCAACAGCGACCTTCCTTCGAGGGAAGAACTGATGCGCAGCAAGCTCGGCTGGCTCGGAGTGGCCGCATCTCTCGCCTGGGGGATGCTCGCTCCTGAGAGCGCTCAAGCTGCGTCGCCCTACACCGAGGCGCCTCCCCACGAGGAGGTCATCGCGTCGGCCGCCTATCGCTACGCCAACATGTCCAATGATGAGGCGCTCGCCGAACTTGATCGGCGTGGCATTCGTTATCGGCGCGTGGACGCGATTGGCACCGTACGAGCACCCATTCGGCTCGAGGGCGCGCTCAACGGTGTGCACATCCACTCTGCCTTACCGGAGGCCGAGCGCGCCGACAGCATGTTCGAGATCCTCGATGCGCGCCTGGCGCTCGCGCTCGATGACTTCTCGGTGATCCTCGCTCGCCATGACGTCGTCGAGCTCGTGCACTACACGATGTACCGGCCGAACATGCCCGCGCCCGGCTCGCCCGAAGAGAAGGCGATGCTCGCGTCGCAAAAGCAGCAAGAGCGAGCGAAGCTGAAGGCCAAAGACCCAAAGTCGAAGGACCCAAAGTCAAAGCCGGTCGACGAGAAGGTGCGTATCGGCAAATCGTCGAAGACGCCCGCCGCCGCAAAGCCTGCAAACAAGTCGCTCGCCAAAGGCGAAAAGCCGAACAAGGGCCCTCGTCGAGTGGCCAGCGACAAGCGCAAAGAGACAGCGCGTGAAGAGCTCGTACACAAAGCCGAATTCCACGCGGCAGTCGAAGAGCTGCACGCTTGTGGTCACGACCACACTGGCGAGGACCATGTTGGCGACGAGAATGCCAAGCTAGGCCCCAACGCCAAGAGCCGTGAACCACAACAAGCGCATCCGCCCTCCCGCGTTCGCGGCCTCAAGAGCGGAGCCAAAGCCGGCAAGTCAGCCAAGACCACCATCGGGCCGAAGAACGGCAACCTCGGTCATGGCAAATGGGCGCCGCCCGGCACGCGTCACCCAGCCGGCTTGGCGATCGACGTCGGTATTCTGCGCAAAGCGGATGGCACGGCGCTGAACGTCGCTCAACATTTCCAAGGCAAGATCGGCGAGCGCACCTGCGGTGAGAATGCCCCGGTGCCCGAGAGCGACGCGGCGAAAGAGCTCCACGCGATCGTGTGTGAAGCACGCGAGAGCGAGGTGTTCACGTACACGCTCACGCCCAATTTCGACGCAGCCCACTTCGACCACTTCCACATGGAGATCAAGCCAGGTGTGGAGTGGTTCTTGTACCACTGAGCGGATTGAAGGTCGGCGGCGGCGGCTGATGCACGTGCGTGCAGCAGCTTGATCGCGAACGGAATATTCGACTGACTCCGGACAACTGCGGCCTTCCGTGGACGAGATCCCAGCGAGGAGTTCGTCATGACGGAGAAACAATCCAGTTCGCAAAAGGTGGTGCGTTGTATCGAGCAGAGCGCCAACTGCTGGTTGCTCGAGGTGGTAACGAAAGCGGGTGAGCGCAACGTGGTCAAAGCGCTGCGCCCTGGCGCAGACCAGCTGACGAGCGCGCGTTTCGCTCGCGAGTTTGCCGTGCTCAGCGCGCTTCGGCACGACAACCTGGTGCCAACGTTCACCAACGTCGAAGAGTTCGATGGGCACTTCGTCATGCCGCTACTCGAGGGAGCATCGCTTCGAACCTACCTCGATCGCGGCGGCCCATTGCCGCGTGCAACAGCCCTTCATGTCACTATCGGTCTGCTCGCGGGACTCGCTGAGTTGCACAAGGCTGGCATCGTTCATCGCGACGTAAAGCCAGCCAACGTCTTCTACGGACGGCAGCGCCACGAGCCCGCTTCACGCAACCGCGCAATTCTCTTGGACCTCGGCATCGCCCGCAATCTCACGTCGCCATTGACCGCGGAAGGCATGGTGCTCGGTACGCCGAGCTACTTCGCGCCAGAGCAACTCTTTGGTGGCCCCACCGACGAGCGAACCGACCTCTACGCTGCTGGATTGCTAATGTTCGAGCTGCTCGTCGGGGAGCGCTTCCATGATCGCAGCAGCTCGCCTTCCCAACGTTTTCGCTACAGGTATGAAGGGCTCTCGCGCGAGGCGAGACGGCGGCTCGTTGGCTTGACCGAGTTGCTGGAGGTGGCGACCGCGGAGGATCCGCGACGGCGTTTTCAATCGGCTGCGCAGATGAGCCAGTCGCTGGTGCGCTTGCGAGGTGCCTCGTGAACCTCGGGGTAGCCACGCGCTGCAGGTATCTCTCGCGCGATCTCGTGTTTCCGCAGCTGTCCCCGGAGGCTAGGGCAGATGCTTGGTTGAGCCGTCAGTTCGAGAAAAGCTTCGAGGTTGTACGGCGGCTCAAGAGTGGCGGCATGGGAGAGCTGTTCGAGCTCGAGCACAAACGCCTCGGTCGACGTTGTGTGCTGAAGGCGCTCCACGCCAAACATCGGAGTCGCCATGACCTGGCCGCACGCCTCGAGAATGAAGCGCGCGTGCTCTCGAGCTTCAGTTCACCACGGATGCCCGCCATCTACGACTCCGGCACGCTCGAGGACGGGCGCCCCTACTACATCATGGAGCGGCTTTTGGGGGAGGACCTTTGCGCCAGCCGGGGAGTCTCGCGCGAGAACGCCGTGCGCATCGTCAGCGAGCTACTCCTCGCGCTGGAACTGGTCCACGGCGCAGGCTTCGTGCATCGCGACATCAAGCCGGACAACGTATTTCTGACGACCCAAGGACGCGTCGTCCTGCTCGACTTTGGTTTGGCTCGACGCACGCGTGATGAACTTCGTATGACGCGGCTTGGGCTCACCTTGGGCAGCCCAAGAAGCATGGCGCCAGAGCGCCACGGGGACAGCGGCGGGGACGAGCGCAGTGACCTCTACGCAGTGGGCCTCGTGCTGTATGAGCTGCTGGCGGGCTGCGGTCCATTCGACGATGTTGGGGCGTCGGTAGCTGCGTTGCGTGCGGCGCACGAGAGGCGGTTGCCAAAACCGATCTCAGAACGACTCTTGGTTGAGCTTCCAAGCCGGCTCGAGCAGGTGCTGCAGCAAGCTTTGGCCAAGAATCCGCTCGACCGTTTCGCTTCGGCGCGCGAGATGCGGGAGGCGCTGGTCAACGCGTCGAGTTCGCTCGTTTATGACGAGCCAACCTTCGTCGAGACAGACCCGTTGGGCCTGGTACGTGACGAACCAGACGAGCTGCCGGGCAGCTACGCCTTCGAAACCCAGTGGGCATCAAGTTCAACCGAAGGTTGATGCAGCGAACAAAATGACTCGAGCCCTCTTCAAAATATTCGGCCGAAGGCCCCGTTCGTCCTTGAGACCTGGCACGAGTCATTCAACCGAAGGTGGATGCAGCGAACAGAATGACTCGGGCCCTCTTCGAGAGATACCGCCGAAGGCCCCGTTGGACCATCGACCTTTGGCACGAGTCATTTATTTGACGCTGCGTCTTATCGAGGCGGCCGGGCGTGCCGCTTGTCTCCAGACGAAGCCACGCGCAATCGGCGCATAGCCGAGCGCACGGAAGCGGTGGAAGGCCCCCATGCTCAGTCGCACCTCAGTTTCACTCTTGGCCCTGATTGCGAGCGCTTGCGCGGGGGAGCTCATCGATCAGACCGATCCGCCCAATGAAGGCGGCGGCGGGGGGCCTGAGTTCGCCCTGGGGGGCGGCGGAGAATCAGCCGAGCACCACCCCCTCGTCGCCCTGCGCCTGCCCTCCTCCGAGCCCTCACCATGCGAAGAGACCGAGCTTGAGTGCGGCGTTCATGCGTCTTGCGCGGAGGTCGACGGTGAAGCCGTGTGCGTTTGCGCAGGCGGTTACTCGAGTGACGGCGTCGCCTGTGTCGACGTGGACGAGTGCGCGCTCGATCTCCACGCCTGTGCCGACGTCGCCCAGTGCAGCAACACCGATGGCGGCTACAGCTGCAGCTGCCCGGAGGGCTTCTCCGGCGACGGCTACGAATGCTCCGACGTGGACGAGTGCCTGAGCGACCCTTGCGAGCCCAACGCGGTGTGCACGAATCTAGAAGGGGACTTCGCCTGTGACTGCGCCGCTGGCTACGAGGGCGACGGTCAAACCTGCACCAACATCGACGAGTGCCAGACTGGCTCGGCGAACTGCAGCGTACACGCAACCTGCATCGACACCCCGGGTAGCTTCACGTGCGTCTGCTTCGGCGGGTTCAGCGGAAATGGCGTCAGCTGCACCGACATCAACGAGTGCGCGTCGGGTGCGCCGTGCAGCGCGAACGCGTTGTGCAGCAACGAAGTAGGCTCCTTCAGCTGCCAATGTTTGCCCGGCTTCGCCGGTGACGGCCTGCCTTCAGGCTCGGGCTGCAACGACGTTGACGAATGTGCCGAAGGGCTCGACAACTGCGCGCTGCACGCCTCTTGCGTCAACACCGTCGGCAGTTTCACCTGCAGTTGCGACGCAGGCTTCATTGGCAACGGCACCGAGTGCCTCGACATCGATGAGTGCATCGAGGCTCCCTGCGCCAGCGGCGAAACCTGCGTCAACGGTCCTGGCGGGTTCACTTGCGCGCCGTGATCAACCCGCGGCTGGACTGACGAAGCCGCGCTAAGACAGGCTCACGGCGGAGTCGCGAAACGACCGGGAAACGGGTCTGCGTTGAGGCGCTGCGAAGAGTCTCCGAGCGGCCAGCTCGACGGGTTGGTGCCCTGTTCATTGAACAGCGCCACGCCAATTACGCCGACGTTGCGAGCCGCACCGTGCTTCTTTTCAGCGTAGGAGTCTTTGACCGAACCGAAGCGGAAGGCGGCCACCGAATCCGCGCTCTGGCGGAAACCGTCAATCTCGATCGAGCTGTTCGGCGCGATGATGTAGCCGCGTTTTGTAAAGCTCGCCTCTTGACCGTCCAGCACGTCGAGACCGTCCACTGAAACGACGACCTCCAGCCGAGCGGGAACGTTGCTCTGGATCACGATGCTGTAGCGATCCCCGGCCTGGCCGACCATGAACTTTTTCCCGCCGGCGTCGAAGCCATTCATGAAGCGCCCAGAGCCGTCTTTGAGCCGCGCTGTGGCAATCCCACCACCCACGTCCACAGACCCTTCGGAGAAGCGCTTGAAGCCCGACATCGAAGCCATTTGGCGAGCGCCGTCCTCATCGTTGTAGAACATCGCGGCGGTCGAGAAGGGAGACCGCGCATCGGCGCGCACGAACGGGGAAGTGGAGATGCTCGACTTGCGCGTCTCTCCCCACTCGGTTCCCAGCCCAGGCCGACCGGGATCTGGCTGCGACTGGACGGGCATCTCGCCGGCGATCGCCCCAGCGCCGTCAGCGGGTGGAGCCGGGGCTGCCATGCCCGTCATCGACTTGGCGTTGCTCGGACCGGCTTCGCGCTGCGCGGGGTAGCTTGGCTGGGAGTACGAAACATCAGCAGACGGCGCAGAGGCTCCACAGCCAGCCAGCGCCAACGCTGCCAAGAGAACACCCAGGAACTTCGACTTCAGCCTCATGACACCCTCCTCGAACGTTTCCGTAGAAACGGACTGACCCGCGGAACCTTACAGCGCCGCGGGTCAGGTTAGCTTTCGACTCGAACTCCGTCTGCCTTCCGCTGCGGAAGGAGGCGGAAATCCGGCTCAGTTGGCTTCTTCGAATTCGGCGTCGATCACGCCGTCTTTGCCCTTGGCGGGGGGCGGAGGCTCCGCGCCGCCAGCGTCCCCACCCGGAGCGCCCGGACCGCCCGGAGGCGCCCCGTTGCCGTACATTGCGCCGGCCAGGCGATGGGCCTCCTTCTCGAGCTTCTCGAGCGAGGCCGTCACCGCAGCGTCGTCTTGCGACTCGACGGCCTTCTTGCCCTCGTCGATCAGGTCACGAAGGGACTTGGCGTCGGCCTCGGGGATCTTGTCCTTGTTGTCGGTCAGTGCCTTGTCCACCGTGTAGATCATGCTGTCGAGCTTGTTGCGACGCTCAACCTGCTCACGCTTGGCCTTGTCTTCGGCCTCGTTCTCTTGCGCGTCCCGCACCATCTTCTGGATCTCTTCTTCCTTGAGACCCGAGTTGGCGGTGATGGTGATCTTCTGATCTTTGCCGGTGGCGGTGTCCTTGGCGTGAACGCTGAGGATGCCGTTCGCGTCGATGTCGAAGGTGACCTCCACCTTGGGCGTGCCGCGCGGTGCCGGCATGATGCCCTCGAGGTGGAAGCGCCCGAGCGTGCGGTTGTAACGGGACTCGGTGCGCTCGCCTTGAAGCACGTGAATCTCGACGCTCGGCTGGTTGTCACTTGCCGTGCTGAAGGTCTCTTTCTTTTGGGTGGGGATGGTGGTGTTGCGTTGAATCATCACCGTCATCACGCCGCCCAGCGTCTCGACGCCGAGGGAGAGCGGGGTCACGTCCAAAAGAACGAGATCCTTCACGTCGCCAGAGAGCACGCCGGCTTGAACCGCTGCACCGATGGCCACGACCTCATCCGGGTTGACGCCCTTGTGCGGCTCTTTGCCGAAGAACTTCTTGACCGTCTCTTGCACGAGCGGGATGCGGGTGGAGCCGCCGACGAGCACGACCTCGTGGATCTGCTCGGGGCTCTTCTTCGCGTCGGCGAGGGCCTTGCGAACGGGCTCCATCGTGCGGTCGATCAAGGGGCGAATCATCTGCTCGAGCTTGGCGCGCGAGAGCGACTTCTGAAGGTGCTTCGGCCCGGTGGCGTCAGCCGTGAGGAACGGCAGGTTGATCTGCGTCTCGGGCACGTTGGAGAGCTCGATCTTCGCTTGCTCAGCAGCGTCCTTGAGGCGCTGGATGACCATCTTGTCCTTCGACACGTCCATGCCAGAGTCCTTCTTGAACTCGGCGAGCAACCACTCCATCACCACATGGTCGACGTCATCACCACCGAGGTGCGTGTCGCCGTTGGTGCTGATGACCTGCACCACGTTGTCACCGACCTCGAGGATCGAGATGTCGAAGGTGCCGCCACCGAAGTCGTAGACGGCGATCACTTCTTCCGTCTTCTTGTCGAGACCGTAGGCGAGAGCGGCGGCCGTGGGCTCGTTGACGATGCGCTTTACATCGAGACCGGCGATACGACCGGCGTCCTTGGTGGCTTGGCGTTGAGCATCATTGAAGTACGCGGGGACCGTGATAACGGCCTCGGTGACCTTTTCACCGAGATAATCCTCAGCGGCCTTCTTCAGCTTGAGCAGCACCTTCGCCGCGACCTCGGGCGGTGCCATCGACTTGCCGCGCACCTCGATGTGGGCATCCCCGTTGGGGCCCTTCACGACCTTGTACGGCACCCGCGAGGCCTCTTGTTGCACCTCGTCAAAACGCCGACCAACGAACCGCTTCGACGAGTAGACGGTATTGGTCGGGTTGGTTACGGCCTGTCGTTTGGCAATCTGCCCGACGAGCACCTCTCCCTTGTCATCCCAAGCAACGACCGACGGCGTAATGCGCGCGCCTTCCTCGTTGACGATGACCTTGGGCTCTTTGCCCTCCATGATGGCGACAACGCTGTTGGTTGTTCCTAGGTCGATCCCGATGATCTTGCCCATGGCGTCTCTCACTCCTGCGCTGCCCAAAAGGGCGAAAGAAAAACTGTGGCACCACTACGGGGCGGGGCGAACAAGCCCTGCGTCCCACGGTACTGCCGGTGTCGAGGTGAATTTGTGCCGGCTCAGACCGGCGGCCCAACCGACCTTATGGGGGCGGGTTGAGTGCTGCGGGGCCGAACCTAATCACCTCTGCCATGGCGTCAACAACAACGGCAACGTTGGCTGGGTATGGCCCATGGAAGCCCACAAAACAGCGAAGAGCGGGCCTTGCGACCCGCTCGTCCCCGACTCACCCAACGGCTAGTCGCGCATGAAATGGCAGGTGTACCCGCCGGGGTGGGCCTCCAGGTAGTCCTGGTGGTAGCCCTCGGCGACCGTGAACGGCCCCGCAGCTGCGATCTCGGTGACGATCGGCGCATCCCACTTGCCGGACTTGTCGACTCGGTCCTTGACGGCCAGGGCGGTCTTCTGCTGCTCCGGCGAATTGAAGAAGATCGCCGACCGGTACTGCGAGCCGCGGTCATTGCCCTGCCGGTTCTCGGTGGTCGGATCGTGCATCTTGAAGAACCACTTCTCGAGCAGCGTCTCGTACGAGAGCACCGCTGGGTCGAACACCACGCGAATCGACTCGGCGTGGCCCGTTCGCCCGGTCTTCATCTGCTCATACGTTGGGTTGGGCGTGGTTCCGCCGGTGTAGCCCACCTCGGTGTCCACGACGCCCGGGATTTTGCGGATGATGTCCTCCATCCCCCAAAAACAGCCCCCAGCAAGAGTTGCGACCTCGTAGGCGCTCTTGCAGCCGGGAGCGGCTCCCGGATCCGGCATCGCGCACGCATTGTTCGTCGAGGCGGCCACTGCAGCCCCCGGAGCCTTGAACAAGGCTGCGTACTCGGGGTAGCCCTCCCGCTCGAGATCAGCCACCGGAATGAAGCGTAGCGACGCTGAGTTGATGCAGTAGCGCAGGCCGGTGGGAGCCGGCCCATCCTCGAACACGTGCCCGAGATGCGCATCTCCGCTCTTGGAGCGAACCTCCACGCGACGCATGCCGTACGAAACGTCCACCTTGTCCACGACGCGCGCCGACTCGACCGGCCGGGTAAAGCTGGGCCAGCCGGTGCCCGAGTCGAACTTGTCACGCGAGGAGAACAGCGGCTCACCCGTGACGATGTCCACGTACAGGCCTTCCTCGTGGTTGTCCCAGAAGCGGTTCTCGAACGGAGGCTCGGTCTTGTCGTGCTGCGTGACAGCGTATTCCAACGCGGAAAGGCGCTTCTTTAGTTCGGCATCCGAGGGCTTGGTGAATACGCGTTTGGACATGGGAGAGCTTTCCTTTGCGATCGAGTCCGGTGACGAACCAGCGAGACCTTGCTCGCCGGCACCAGGCTTTTTGGCGCAACCTGCCAGCACGAGCAAGCAGCTGAAGAACGTCGCGAGCAGCGCGAGAACCAACGGTTTGGGACGGCTAGGCTTGAACATCAAGGGGATCCTACGCGCCACATCAACCACGGTTTCAGCGGCGTCTAACTTGAGTCTCGAGCGTTTGGGCCAAGCGTTGGAAGTCGGAGCCCTGCTCGATGAAGCGAACTTCCGTCTTGAGAGTCTTTGGATCAACAAGCTCAGCAAAGGGTACGTAGCGCAGTTCGAGTTGACCGGCCACGCTCACCATGTGCCCATCGAGCCCCTTCTCACTCAGAGCGCGAGCGGCTCCAACGCCAAGCTGCGTTCCGAGCATCACGTCGAACGCATGTGGCGCTGCACAGCGCGACTCATAGCCAAGCTGCACGCCGGTCATCTTCACCGTCCGGCCGGTGCGTTCTTGGAAGCGAGCCTCCACGACTTTAGCAACCAACTTTCCGATGTCGATCTTCCCCAAAGAAACGTGACCATGCTCATCCCGAGCGATGCCGCGCAGGTACGAGGCCGGCAGCAACTCCGCTAGGCCTTCGGCGAGCACCACGGTGCCATAACGCTTGGACCCTTCCTCGCGGGCCACGACCAAATCAACGATGCGATCGGCGAGCGCTGTCATGTTGAGGCGCTTCTCCACCCGCGTCTGACCGTCTTCCTCCACGGTCTCGTCGACCGCCAGCTCTCCGATCACGTCCTCCACCCCAATCACCAAGTGCGCTTCGCCGGCGATAGCGACACCGTAGGCGAGCCAACCGGCTTTGCGACCCATGGTCTCCACAATGAAGTAGCTGCGCGTGGCCTGAGCGTCGGCGCGCAGGTTCAAGAGCTCCTTGGCCATCACGTCAACCGCGGTAAAGAAGCCGAACGTAAAGTCGATACCGCTGTAGTCGTTGTCGATCGTCTTCGGCACGTGCACCACGCGCACCGGCGGCTCACTCAGCGTGCGTTGGTACTCGTAAAGGAAGTTGGCGGTCTTGAGCGTGTCATCGCCGCCGATCGAAATCAGCGCGTCCACTTCGAGCGAGCGCAGCCCTGCTACGACGCGACGCAGCGGCGCCGTGCGCTCGGCATCAGCAAAGTCGGCTGCGCCGCGGATCTTCTTCCCGGGGTTGGCGCGCGCAGTGCCGATGATGATGCCGCGCTCGTTGCGCAGGCCCTGCAGGTCTTTGTCGACGAAGCGACGATAATCCTGACCCTCGATCAGCGGCCGCGAGTTCGCGTCGAACTCGATCAGCCCCGAATAGCCGTTCGAGAAGCCGATCACCTCGACGCCCGTGCGACGGAGCGTAGAAACGGCAGCCGCGATCACGGCGTTGGCGCCGGGCGCAGGACCACCAGAAAAGAGCACACCAACGCGACGAGGCAATCCAGCTTGAGACATGACCAAGCGTTCGCACGGCTCGTTCCCTGCGAAAAGGGGGCGTTCGCGCATCGGGCAGCGGAACTTGGTCGGTTCGCGCCTGGGCGGCGGTCCACCGCTGATGATCGATAGCGACGGGGCCATCTTTTGAGTAAGGAGGGCCTATGGTGCCCTCCGTCAACGTCGTCGATCACCCCCTCGTACTTCACAAGTTGACGCTGATGCGTCGGAAGGACACGAGCACGGCCAGCTTTCGCGCGCTGCTCTCCGAAATATCGATGTTGCTCGCGTATGAAGCCACGCGCGACATGAAGCTGCGCGAGGAGATCATCGAGACGCCCATCTCGGAGATGAAGGGCTACGCGATCGACGGCAAGAAGGTCGTGCTGATCGCGATTCTACGAGCCGGCCTCGGCATCTTGGACGGAATGCTCGCGCTGATGCCCTCGGCGCGCGTCGGGCACGTCGGACTGTACCGCGATCCCAAGACGCTCGAGCCGGTGGAGTACTTCTTCAAAGTGCCGCAACAGCTCGAAGATCGCAGCGTGCTCGTTTGCGATCCCATGCTCGCTACCGGCAACTCGGCGGTCGCCGCCGTTACGCGCATCAAGCAAGCTAACCCCGCCTCAATCAAGCTGCTTTGTCTGCTGACCTGCCCCGAGGGCATCAAGACCTTCCACGCCGCCCACCCCGACGTGCCGATCGTTACCGCCGCCATCGACGAGCGGCTCAATGATCACGGCTACATCGTTCCTGGCCTCGGGGACGCTGGGGACCGACTGTTCGGCACCAAGTAGCGAACGCACACAAGCGCGGAGAGACCATGGATACCGCTGAATCTGTACTGCAACGTAAGAGCGTACGCGCCTTTCTCGACAAGCCGGTGCCGGAGCAAACCTTGCGCGGCATCTTCGAACGAGCGCAGCGTGCGCCCTCCTGGTGCAACATTCAGCCGTGGCGGGTCTTCATCGCCTCCGGCAAGCGACGCAATCAATACATCGCCGAGCTGACCGCGGCGGCCATGTCACGCGGCCCGGAGACCGACGTGCCCTTCCCCGCGGAGTACCCCGAGCCCTACGGCACGCACCGCAGGGCCTGCGGCAAAGCGCTTTATGAGGCTATGGGCGTAGAGCGCAATGACGGCCCGGCGCGGCAGGCCGCCTGGATGCGCAACTTTGCCGCCTTCGACGCGCCGCACGTGGCCCTGGTCGCGCTCGATAAGCGCTTTGGCCCCTACGGGACGTTGGACATCGGCTGCTGGCTCTCCACGGTCTTGCTGCTCGCCACGTCGGAGGGCGTGGCTAGCTGCGCCCAAGCCAGCCTCGCCGTTTACCCAGATATTGCACGCAAATACTTCGATATACCGGCAGAGCTCAATCTGCTCTTTGGCATCGGCTTCGGTTATGAGGATACCGCGGCAGCGGCGAACCGCTGCCACACCACCCGGGATCCACTCAAGCAGAACGTCCGCTTCTTGCCGGACGAACTCGCTGACTAGGGCTCCGGCAACTCCTCCAGCGGTTGCGAGAACTCGAGCGTCAGCTGACGGTAGAGATCGATCGTATCGACATAGCGGCTGTATTCCACCTCGGCCGCCAGCGAATCAGCCAGCGGGATCGGTGCGCCGTCAACGTCGAGCACGAGCGTTGGGCTGCCATCCGCGTTGAGTATGACCTCCCCATTCACGTCGCGATCGACCTCGTACACCAACGTTAGTAGGTAATTCGCCCATTCGAGGATGCGAGCGCCGGTGCCGCGTTGCACCGTCTTGCCGAGCACCTCCTCGGTACCATCGCGATGGGCGCTGTAAACGATGCCGCTGCGCGGATCGGTGAAGCGGAAGGTCTGCGACTCGGGCCAGCCATAGTCTTCGGTTGGGATGGCGATCCGAGCGTCGTGAATCCACTGCGATGACCAATTGGTGGGGAAGAACATGGTGCCCCAGACCATCGCGTTGATCTGGGTGTTCCAGCCGTAGTTCGGGTCTACCAGCAGTGAGTTGGCCGGACGGGTACCCACATCTGTGCGCTCGTACCAGCGCGGGTATTCGAGCGTGACGACGGGCGTGTCATCGGGGTTGGCCGGCGGGCTCGCCCAAGGCGCGTAGCTCTCATAGTCACCGGTCATCAGGCTGGCGAACAGCCGTCGCATTTGCTCCGGGTAGACCGTGGCGAAGTTCACGTTCTTGTAACGCGAATCGACGAAATCCTCTTTGGAGTTGGAGATAAAGCTGTCGAACGCCTCACCAAGATAATAGACGGCCCAGGTCTTATCGTAATAAGCGCCTACCTGCGTCTGGTAGTCCCCCCAGAAGTAGCCCTGCGAATAGTCGTAGTCATTGTGTAGATAACGACCGTCCCCGAGCCCGACCGAGAAGTCATACAAGTAGAGGTTGGGCAGCGGCGCTGGGTCGGCGACATAGACCTCGGTATCTGGAAGGGAGGCCGGCTGCACACCGCACACCTCAGCCGGGCAGAAGTAGCCAGGATCCGGCCGCGTCAACATGCGGGTAAAGAGGTCGAAGGCGAAGGTGCTGCCGATGGCCAACGGGCCATACGCGCCGTCTGCCAAGAACTCCTCGGTGGGGTTCTCCGGGTCACCGTCGAGCACCGCGCCAAAGAAGAATGCCTTCGAGATCATCTGCAGGTTATCCAGATAGCGCGCCTGAGTGCGCCCGGTCACATCCCACGAATTGAACTGCACGCGGTTGCGACGGAAGCTGTCGAAGATGTAGCGGTTCTCATAGGCCGACTCGAGGAAGCGGATTTGCTCATACGCGTCCGCGCCTGCATCATTGGAGAAGGAGGGAACGTTGCCCGAGTCTGCGTACTCATCCGAAGAGAACATGTAGCCGCGGCGAACGCGGCCGTCTGGGGCAACGGCTCGCGGTTGCAACGCCCACGAAAAGTCCGCGTAGTCAGGATCGATGGCGAAGTCCGCCATATCCCGATAGTCCACCACGTCCATCGCGGCGCCATTGCACGCTTGTCCCAATACAGCGTTGGGGTCATCCGAGGCGCTGCATTCTCCCAGCACGCCGAACTCCCGCTGATAACTCGAATAATGACGGAAGATGTAAGGTTCGGTCACGTCCACCGGCGCAAAGTACATAACGCCGAAGAGCCCCGGGCTGGTGGTAAAGGCCGTTAGCTCATAGGCCTTCGCCTGGCCGGCGCCACTGCCATCCACTGACACTCCGTCTTCCGCCCAAACATCGACCACGCCGCCATAACCGAAGCGTAACGCCGCCCGGTCATAGGGCCCAGTGATGGTCATGTCCTGGCTCTGGTCCCCGGGATAGTCCATTACGCTGGTCGTTGAGTAGCGTGAGATAACCCCGGTAACCTCCTGCTCGGTGATCGGGTCCTTGTAGCGCGGGCCAATACAATCTGCACCGTCCACTTCGCCCTCGGCGCAGTCTTGCTCCACGCTGCCGTTCTGGGTGCGCAGCTGCCAGTACTTTTTATCGTAGTTGAGCGAATCAAAGGTAGCGGCGAAGTTGTGGCGCAAACCCATGGAATGGCCAATCTCGTGCGCCATGACGCCCTTGCTCGTCTCGCGGCGAGCCCAGTTGTACACCTCCTCTCGGTGGGCCAAGACGGCCGCTTTGTCCTCCGGATCCGGCGAAGGGAACAGCGTCTGAGCCAGCTGCGCCATACCGATCAAATAGTCAGCCTCCGGGGCCTCGCGGCGACAGGAATGGCGCTCAGCGACGGCGTTACGCTCGGCCCGACGTTCAGCGCGCCGAATCGTGGGGTTGGCTCGGCCAAACGGGGAAGCCCGCTGGATGACCTCGGGCGTGGGCGGCGCGGTTGGATCCGCGCCCACCGCCTGCACCATTTCCGGCGTGGCTAGCGTGGCCTCGACTGTGGTGTTGCGCAGCTGCCCCAACCGCGCGGCAAGCGCCGTATTGCCTGGCCCCATGCGGCCGCTCTCGACGAGCGCCTCATAACGCAAGGAGTGCTTCCCTTGGGGCGGCAGGCCCGGCTTGCCCTTGGGCATGTTGTCGAAGTACGGCGCCATGGTCTCGTTCTGATAGGCGCCTAAACGCGAGCTGAGCTCCTCCTTCGACACAGCCTTCTGCTTGCTGGCTGCACCGAATTTCTGATTCTGCTCCACCCAGGAGGAGACGTTCTCCCCTGTCAAGAACTCGTCCGCCGAGATCTCGCCGTTGAGCAGCGCCAATATGTCGACCAGATTGGAGGCCGAGCGATCGAGCACATAGGCCCATTGGTTGACGCTACCGGCGATCTTCTCACCGGTCAGCGGATCCTCGGCGTCCATCATGATGCCCCACGGCGACATGAACTCTACGTCGTCGATAATGGCCATTTGGTTGAAGCGGAGGTCTCCTAATCGCGGCGCAGTACCTGGCGCCCCACACACCTCCGCGTCGCCCTTCTCAGGGTCTACAGGGTTATGGCAAAGGACAAAGATGTCCGGAACCTGCGCCGGGCTATCGCTGCCCTTCGGCGGGGTGAAATCATCGCTCCAGCGAGACGGCCAGCCCAGGTCCTGCTCACAGGAGGTGCCGCCCGTGCGTCGGCACTCAGCCAAACGACCAGCGAGCACCGCCGTTCGCATAGCGTTGTTCCAAGCCTCCAGCGCCTCCACCGTGCCGTCATAAAGGTCCTCGGGGAAGTCCACGTTCACGTGCCAAGGGATGGTCTTGATGGTGCGCTCGCGCAGCGGCAGCGTACAGAGCCCCGCAATAGCGTCACAGCGTGAACCATTGCCCACCGCCTCGCACTCGTCCTCGGTGCCGTTTGCGTCTTCATCGCGATGCGGATCAGCGCCTGCCGGCGTCGTCTCCTGGCTATTGCATTGTAGCTCCGGCTCGGCGTGGGAGCGCTCATAGAAGTTCCAGCGGGTCGCGAAGCGGCGCCATTGATCGTCCACCACACCATAGCGGCGGTCGTAGCCGAAGCGGTCCATCGTGAAGTAGCCGAACATGTCCATCATCGTCCCGTCGATGGCGAGCGGCTCATAGTCACGGTCCACGACCTTGAGGAAGGCCTGGCGCAACGTCACCTCACTTGGGTTGCAATTGGTGGTTGGGAAATCTCCTATCAACCAACAGGCAGGAAAGTTACCCCAATACGGGTCCTCAATCACCACCGGCGAGGCGAGCGCCTTGTGGGTCACGTCGAAGTAGCCGTTCTCCAGATCGAAAAGCGGGTGGTCCTCGTCCGCTGGATCATTGACGTAATAAGAAACCGGGTCCCACTGTACTCCGTAGTAGATCCCGAGCTGCGAAAGCGTATCGAGGTTGTACGCGTCGGTGATCAGGTTCCTTGACCAGTCGACGCGAAAGAACTTGCGCTCGTTCCAAGGAAGATCCGTGACATTTTCGACGATTACATTGGTATTTTCGCCGGTCGACGCGAGGTAATCCCGCTGAATATCAAAGTGACTCTGGATGGTATAGGCCGCGACGATCTGCCCATCGGGGCTGCGGCGCGCCCCCTTCCCATCCGTATTGTCGACGAGCTCGTAGGTGAGCCGCGCAATCAGCAATTGCTCCGTTATCTCAAAGCGAATGCGTGAAACCGGCTGCGCATCGGAGCTGGTGAACAGGCCGTCGGAGCCCGCACCGGCCGAGACGTCCACCACGGTATTACGCATGTAAAATTCTGGATCATCCGCGCGGTCGGCCAGGTCCCCAACGAAGTAGCTCTTGGGTAGAGCATTCGGCTGAACACGATTGATGGGTGCGCGTTCCTCCGCGCAGGCGGAGACCATGGCCAAGGTGAAAGCGCCCAGAACGAACTTTCGAAGCATGGGCGCATTCTCGCGGAGGCTTGGCACTTCGTCTACAGTTAGGCGCGCCGTCTACGCAGCAAAAGCGGGAAGCAAATGAGCAGCCATGAGCAAGCCAAGGCTCGCCCATCTGCGTCGTGTGCAAGACCGCAATAGGTCCCACGCAAGTCGCGATTGCTCTCCTCTTGCTCGGCGTCATCAGGGCCTGGACCTCCGCTCGGGTTCTCGCCATTGCAAGCTTCATCGATCTCCCCATCGCAGTCATTGTCGAGCCCGTCGCAGAACTCCTGACCCCCCAAATGGACCGTCGGGTCCTGGTCATTACAATCACCGCCGCCGCATGGAGGTGTTGGATCGCCATCGCCATCCACGTCCCCATCAGCGCAACCTTGCGATTGGAAGCCGCTGATCTCAATGTCATCCAAGTTCCAGCCGGAGCCAACGAGACCACCGTCGGTCGCGCCCATCGTCCAGCGCAGGTAGACGGTAGGCTGGCCGTCAGCAATGGCTGATATATCGAGTTCCACCAGGCTCCACTGATTGTCGGTTATGTCTTGAGCGTTCTGCCAAACCGTCGTCCAGCTTACGCCGTCATTGCTGACCTTGACGTAGGCATGGTCATACTCGGCGCCCTCGAGGTTGAGCCAGCGCCGGAAGCTCAGCTTGGCGTTGCTTACCTCGCTGCAGTCGATCGCCGTGGTCGTTAAGTTCGTCTCAGGGAGGTCATTCTCATAGTCGCCATTCAGATTGAACCCGAGCACGCTATTTCCCGTGTATCCCGACGTTGGGTCCGGAAAGCCTAGGTCCTCGCTAGACCCTGCTCCCGCAGGCTGCCCAAAGGCCCAAGCGCCTTCCATGACCCAGCCCGGGTTTGTATCCAACGGCCAACGATGCACAGACTCCGGCTCCCCGACCGAGAGCGAGACCGACCGCTGGGTATCCCCTTCATGCGTGGTTTCATTCGTGATGGTGAGATGGGCGTTGTACTGACCGGAGAGCAAGCCATTGGCCGTCCCCCCGAGGGACACGACGACCTCCACCGAAGAGCCTGCGTCGATCGTGCCGCTGCTCGGATTGACGGTTAACCAAGCCGGAGCGCCCGAAACGCTAAACGCAATCGGCGCGTCGCCGACGTTCTGTAACGTATAGCTCTTGCTCCCCGGGTCGAACGGCCCGGCCTCGGGACCGCTCACGGCGAAGCTCTCTTCGGGCGTCACCGACATACCGCTCGGCGGCTCTACAGTCCCAACCACCTGCAAGGAGGGATCACCGAAGAGGTGCCAGGTGCTGAACATCGCAGCGCCATCCGCACCGTAAGCATCCATCATCTGCGCTGAGCCTGCATAGAAGAGCGTGCCTAAGCTGGAGTACGTCCCGGCAATGAAGAGATCGTTGAACTCGTCTTGCGCCTCCATCGGCGGGTTCCACGACTGCGGAATGCTCGAGGCATAAACGGCTATCGCGCCGGTCGCCTCACCCGCCGAAGTAGAGCGCAGCATTGCCTCGCCGAGACAGGTCCCGGTGTCGAACTCTCCAGCGTTGCAGGCGACGCTGAGCACGAACGGCAGCATGCCGGCGTTGTCGAGCTGAGGCACCTCATAAGTCGAAAAGCCAGTGGTGCCAAACTGTGATGGGCTACCGTGGCCACAGTAATTGATGAGCCCGCGGCCCTGATTGAGCGCGTTCACGACATCGCTAGCGTCGGCGTCATAGCCGTAGAACTTATCTACCTGGGTAAAGCCAGCCCCGAGCAGCTTGGTTCGAATCTCGTCGATATGCTCGTAGTCGTACTGATTGTCGTCGCCAGGCCCTTCCTCCGAACCGATGCCGATGGCCTTGCGAAACCAAGGCTGCTCAGGCGCCTGGCTAGTCTCGTATTCGATGGTGCGAGCTACCTGCGTATCTACGTGGGCCGTGCTCGAGGCGGAGAAGCGGCCGACGATGACGTCGGGGTAATTGTCATTGCCGGCGAGCTTGGCATAGGTTGGGTCGGCTGCGCCTCCCGCTGCATACGGCGTCGCGACCTGAGTTGCGTCGCCAACCAAAAGGACGAAGGCGAGGTTTCCAGCCCCATATTGGCTCTGGAGATAGGACTTGATCGCGCCAGCGCTGTTACCCACCGTGGAGATACCAACCGCCGTGGTCGGAATGCCGATCGCATTCTTGTGAGCGACGAGCGGCTCGACGTTTGGCAGGTAGGCGTCGTGCGCGATGATCAGCAGCGAGCCCTCCTCATCGAGTGGGGCGTAAGCGGCCTTGGAGTCGTGATTGAGAAAGTGCCGGCTAGCGAGCTCACGAAAGGCACGGCTCGAGTTGCTGTTGGCGCTAGCTGGGAGCACATTGAGCTGACTTAGCCCCGTGCGGACGACCTCGACGGTGATACTGTCGTAAACCCGGAGGTTGCGCGTCTGTGGGTTATATTGGAACGGCTGGAATGACACAGCAATACCGCGATACCCTCGTAGGAGATAAGGCTGACCCAGCGTCGCGAGCGCCCCGGGGAACACCTGAGCTTGCTGATAGTCGGGCCCAAAGCTGAACGGCACGCTGTCCGGATCGACGTCCCGTGTGAGGTTGCCTTTGGAGGGCGCTATAAGAATATCAGCTACCTCGTGATAACTGGCGGAGACCACGTTGACCGCCACCTCGGCGTCGGGCGCTATCAGGATGCTCCGCGACACCGTCGGCAGGTCGGGCGCGCCTGCTCGCAAGGTTCGAGCGGCTCGCCGTAGCTCGAGCTCCGTTGCGACCTCATCACCGATCAAGAAGGGCGCTAGTTCATAATCGTAAAGGTCGAAGCGAAGCACCGTGCGATCGGGAGCATCGGAGAGGACTTCGACCGTGCTCGGCGCCGCGACCGCCTCGCGCACCTGCAGCCAGAACAACAGGCCCAGGAGCCAAACCACCCACCGGGCGGAACCGTGACCCCACAAACCCACGCGTGCGAAGCTGCTCATGCAAACGCCTCCTTGACTCATCGGAGGCTAATTGACCCATGGTCAACATGGAACGGACAAGTGTGGCCGCCACGCAGATTTCGGCACAATCACACGCCAAAATTGGCCCGATACTGGATGGCGAACGGTTCGAGGCCAGCGCCTCTTGCTTGGCCCGCGGACCTACTGGTGACGCGCTGGGTTCAGTCGAGCTCGCGCACCCGCTCCACACGCTCGAGCAGCTTCTCAAGAAAACCAGGTGGCAGTTCCGCGTGAAGGGCCGGTGCGGTCGTCTCCTGCAAAGCGATCCGCAGTTCATCCGCCGTGGCCGCTAGCGTGGCATGCGCTTCCGCCAATCGATGAGCCGCACGCACGCGGGCCCTGAGTTCATTCACGCTAAAGGGCTTTGCGACATAGTCGTCTGCGCCCATGTCCAGACCGGCAGCCGCAGAGTCCCTCCCGGCCGCGGCCGTGAGCAGAATAACCGGTATATGCTTTAGATCCTCACGGCTCTTCAGTCGCTGCACAAGACCAAGCCCGTCCAGCTCAGGCATCATCACATCGGAGACGACGACCGAAGGCCGATGCTGCTCAATGGCGTGTAAAGCCGCGCGGCCATCTTCACAGGAGATGACCTCAAACTGCTCTGCCAGGCTCTCTCGGATGTAGTCCCGCATATCTGCGTTGTCTTCAGCGATAACGACCTTGGGCAACACCTGAGCCGAGCGTCGCTCGGGAGGCTTGGGCCTGTCTGCGCGGACCTTTGCAACGCTAGGCTCTCGCGCCCCTGGGCGCGAGCGTGCAGCCTGCCCGGCCTCCACCCGCGCCGGAGCTTCAGCTCGCTCATATTGCAGCCAAAACCGCGAGCCCACCCCGACCTCACTCTCGACGCCGACGCTCGCGCCCTGCGCCTTGGCGAACTCACGCACCAGCGCCAGCCCGAGCCCGGTACCGCCATAACGACGTTGCACGCCGTTCTCCAGCTGCTGAAACCGCTCATATAGCAGCGGCAAGCTCTCGGCTGGAATACCTGCACCGGTATCGATCACCTCAATCAGCGCTGCCTCGTCTGTGACAGCGAGCTTCACCGTTACCGCGCCCCCGGCAGGAGTGAACTTCATCGCGTTACCCGCCAGGTTGAGCAAGATGCGCTCGAACATTTCGGCGTCCGCTTGGATAAAGACGCCAGCTGATGGTCCTTGGTAACTGAACGTTAAGGCGTGCGCGGTAGCCGAGTCAGCGAGATCTTCGGATAACTGGCTGAGCCGGTGGGCACAGTCCAAAAGTTCGAGCTGGGGCGTGAGCTTTTCCGCTTCAGCCTTCGACACGTCGAGCAGGTCAGAGACAAGACCGTGGAGTCGCCACGCGTTGCGACGAATGCGACCGAGCACCGGTACGAACTGGGAAGGCAAATCGGGTGCGGCCTCTAACT
>CAITIQ010000156.1 GCA_903892415.1 uncultured delta proteobacterium
ATTGCGCTCCTGTCGCCTGATGACAGGGAGGTGCCGTGTCCGCACGGTAGGTGCGCGGTCGGTGCACGGCACGTGCATGGCACCGGCGGCGTCAGAACGAGGCGGTCTTCGGCGCCCGCGGGAACGGGATCACATCGCGGATGTTCGCCATGCCCGTCGCGTAGATGATCGCGCGCTCGAACCCGAGGCCAAAGCCCGCGTGCGGCACCGTGCCGTAGCGGCGCAGGTCGCGGTACCACCAGTAGTCGGCCTTGTGCAGCCCCATCTCGTCCATGCGCGCGCTCGAGGCCGAGCCCGAACCCCGCGCGCGGCACCGTTCTTTAGCGCCGCAGGTCGCGGTACCACCAAGAAGACAGTCAGCGCTTCGGTCCGTTCAGGCACTCGCCGAGGCGAGTAAGAGGCACATGCAAAGATCCACCGAGTGCTTGCGACAGCGGGAGAACATAGGCTTCTGCGAAGCCAATCAGCAGGGTGTCTATCTGACGGAGGACGGTTCTCGTTAGTCGGACAGCGAGAGACATCTGGTCGTGCAATCAGATCTCGGTTCCCTTTTGCCGGGAAGTTGGTGACGGCACAGCGGCGTGTCCGTAGCTTGAACTGAATTCAATGGTGCGTTTCCTGTCGTTCGTTGCACCTTGAGGCGACAAAGCCACCTGCACGATGCTCAGCGAATCAACCTGAGCCTGCAGCAGCCAGGGAGCAGTTTGTAGTTAGTCGAAGTACTCCAAGGCGCGATCAGATTTGAGAAAGTACCACCACACAGCGATCGCAGTAACTGACGGCCAACAGGCGAGCACGCAGGTGAGTGGCCTCACTCCATCAAGTCCAGAGAGGATCATCGAAAGGCTGTTGTCCGCGATCGTGGTGATCGCCGCCCCAACCAGCCAATAGACACCCGTGTACTCCCGCTTCACTACGCGGCGAGCCGCAATGAGCCAGATACAGATGCTGATGAAGCAGACCAGACTGCGTCCCCATAGTGGAATCACTACCCAAATCGCGCCGAGCTGCCCGTTGATCGGGCCGGACAGCATCTCTTGAGTTCTACCCCAGATCGAGTGAACGATGAAAACGGACGCTCCGAGGTTCCATGCGCCTATGAAGGCGATGCCTAGTAGTCCGAAGCCATCCAAGTTGGGACGTCCACGGCTATTCGAGTGCCAGCTCCGTCGTAGTAGCAGCAGGAGTCCAGCAAGCGCGGCTATCAAGAATGCATACCATGGGCCAGCCAAGGCGAGATTTGAGAAGTCGCGAACCAGCTGGAGGGTCCACCAGATAGGAATGGCTCTGCTCGCCACCTCAAAGGCCGATTGCTCATCAACTGAGACTTGAATGCGTGACACTGAAGCGTCAATCGCGGCTCCGAGAGATCCGTCGTTCAGTTTCAGAGCTAGAGCGGCGAGCCCTACGCTTAGCAAGAGCGATCCGCAAAGTCGACAACCGACCATCGTGTTCTCCAGGGGCGATGCCAACAGCAGGTTCGAGATTGAAAGCCTAACAAAGGCTCCGGATCGTGAGGGCGGTTGGTAACAGCGTCGCCGGTGGGTTGCTATGACCGCGCCATGAGCTACGTTGCGCCTGTCGATTTGACTCTTGCCCGTTCGAGGAGCTCTTCAGATCCAAGTCCCGCCTGCGCTGCGGGAGGTGGGATGGGCCGATCGTGGGCGTCTCCATTGTGCAAGTCGTTGGAGAGTAGGCGGAAGTCGCTTGGGCCGGCGAAGGGCATTCCATGCCGTCTTCCGCGCCGGCTGCCTGTCGTGGGCTGGGCGTTTGCCGGCTCGAAGCCTTGTTTGGGCTGCATGTCGATTGCTGTACCTTGGTGATTTCGTGCTGTCCGCAATAGCCTTTGAGTCTTCGGGTATTGCGACCAACGGAACGGTCTAGTTGGATGGGATTTGTCGGTGGGTGCGCGGTACACTCACTCCATGCGCGTGTTCGGATCCTCGCTTGTCGCAATTTTCTGTCTGTGTGCGTGCGATCGGCTGCAGCCCGGGCCGGCTAGGCCGCCATTTGAACGCTTTGATACGAAGATCTCGGTCGGTTATGTGCCGACCTCCCGTCTTAGTCCTCTGTATCCGCGGGCGCAGGTCTCAGCTGACGTAACGATAGAAGTTCGACACGCTCAGCGGATCGTGTATCTGACATGGACGAACTTCCGACTCTTGACCCAGAGTGGTGACAGCGCGTGTAACCCGCCGGAGTTGGCCGCCACTGTGTACCCCGACGCTAGTGATAAACTCTGGACCGAAGTGCTGCGGGTAGCTCGTGCCGCGTATCCCGACTACGAACTGCGGTCGCAGTAGTCAATCCATGATCTACCACGTCGAACGAGAGAATCCGAGGTTGGAAACTCAGAAACTCGCCGTCTTCGGCGCCCTTGGGAACGGGATCACATCGCGGATGTTCGCCATGCCCGTCGCGTAGATGATCGCGCGCTCGAACCCGAGGCCGAAGCCCGCGTGCGGCACCGTGCCGTAC
>CAITIQ010000157.1 GCA_903892415.1 uncultured delta proteobacterium
ACACCGGCGGCGGCAACACCGGCGGCGGCAACACCGGCGGCGGCAACACCGGCGGCGGTAACACCGGTGGCGGCGGAGCTTCTGGCTACGCCGAAGGGATCGCGGTCGCGTGGGGTGACTTGGGGCCAGACGTAGTTCCCGCCCCAGCCAATACCTTGCTGCTCTCCTTCTCGAGTGAACCGAGCGTCTGCAACGATCCGTTTGGTACACTTCCCTACTGTGAAGTTGAACTGGCCTGGCAAGTTAGCATTCCGTTGCCTGCCGAATATCAGGTTGCGGGCGCAGTCGTTCCGCTCGCGGCGCTGCAACAGGTGGGAATGGGACCGTTCTTCTCTGAAACGCAGGGCATCGGAGACGCTGAGTGCTCCGGTGGCGGGGGTTCGCTCGAGGGCACACTGGAAGTGCTCGAGGTTAGCGAGACGTCCATTCGTATTCGCCTCACCGATGCGAGCACGTTCGAGGCCGAGGTGGACGGTGAGCGCACGCTGACACGCTGCAATCAAGCTACTCCGCAATCCGCTCCGGCCATCGCTATGACCGACGCGCAGCTAAGCAACGTCTATGGGCCCGGCGGAGGCGGCACAGGTAGCGGAGTCGGCGGCGGGGGCGCTGACCAACCAGCATTCGACGGCACGCTATTTGTCTTTCTCGACGCTAGCTCACCCATGCGCGATCTCTCTTGCGCAGACCCCTATGCTCTCGATGAAGGCTGCGAGTTTGAGCGGAGCGTCGTCATCGTTGGACTTGCCCCCTCCGAACAGAGCCCTGGGCTTTACGCCATTGGCGACAACGCAGTCTCGGTAACAACAAGCGAGTATGGGCCCAACGGGGACGGCACCTGCTGGGGTGGCGGTGGAGCAGGCTTCAATGAGGGCACCGTTGAAGTGGTCGCTGTCGACGCCACACAAGTTCACATCATTGTCTCAGGTGGCCCGATCGACGGCCAAATCGAGGGAGTTGCGGCTCGCTGTTTCTGATTGGCTCCTACGCCGAAGGCCCTGATGCGGACCTCAGCGCAAGTTCAAGACGCACCCCAATCAAGCCAGTCGTGACAAAGCCCAGCGCATTGATCAGCCCGTGAAAGTAGACCATGCGCTCAAACGCAGCGTCATCCAAGCGGGCAAACCCAGTGATTGCAAAGTGCACGGCCAGCGCCGCTGGAAGGAGAGCTGAGAGCGCTGAGATGGTCAAGCATGCAGCCGCCCAGCGACTGCGTGCCTGACGAGCGACACCCATAAGCAGGTAAGCAACCACGAGTACACAAGCTGCGAGCGTCCAAGCCGCCGCGACTTCAACTTTGTGTGAGAGGGTGATCCCGACCGCAACGAGAGCTACCGCGCCGATCGTACCTACGCAGGCTACCCGCCAAGACATGTCCGAGCGAGCGAGCAACCTGCCCAGCCCACCGACAAGCACGCAAGCCCCGAGTCCGGCAAAGTGGAAGTGGTTTGCGGTGAGTAACGCCTTTGTCCCCGTGAAGCCGAGCAGCACGAGGTCTGCTCGATAGACGAAGGCCCAAACCGCCCCAACCACGAGGTAAGACAAGCCCGCGTCAATTGCGAATTCGGCAAGCTCAAACCGCCGTTCACGCTGCCAGAACCGCGCGACCGCAAAAACCAGGCTGCCAGCGCCGACCATCACCCACAATGCCGACAACGGAACCTTCAGGTTCGCTTCCACCCCAAACAGACTGAGCGCAAGCGCAATACTTCCCAGCCAAGCGGCAAGCCGCAGGCGCAACGACCAGCGCAGCAACGCGGCACTGGTTCCTAGAGCTGCGATCGAGAAAGACAGCTGGACTACCGCGGTGGAGCCCAAAACGAGTATCAATCTCGCTATCGTCGTCGACAGATTCAAGGCGGGGGCCCAGTAAGTAAAGCAAGCGCAGCAAGTTCGAGCGAAAGTGGCGCAGTGAGCGCGAAGAGCGGCATGGAAGTGACCAAAGCGTACCACGCACTCCGACCACGGAGTTCTCGCTGGAGTCCTCTCCTCCTGCTACCTTCGGCTCAGTGCTCGTCGCTCGGAGGTTGCCCTGTCCCGTTGGTATCATCAGGTCCAGCCAGCGGATTGGCTACTATACCTTGGTTACCAAGGTGTCATTGGCTCTGTCGGCAGGGCCCACACGCTGGGCAGCTACGCAGGCTCCGCTTCGCTCTGCCGTCTACGATCAGCAGTCCAATCTTACGTTTCCGACTGACTACCAAGAGACGAAGTCTGCCTGTGACGTAGTGATCGCGGGGGCAACGCTGACAATGTCGGGCCCGGTCCGCTTGCGCGTGGGCCCCTTTGCGCATCACGTGCAAGGGATTCGGCAACTTGGCCCAGTTGATGAGGCGTTAGCGGCTCGCAAGGGCTCCTTCGCGAGACCGAATCAACAACTCGCTAGGCCCGAGTATCCACTTCCGCTTGAAGTCATAGGCCACGGGCTTCAGGGAGAGCTCACCGTTGTCGGTCCGGTGTTATCCGCTGCCTTGATCATCCGCAATGATTGGTCTGCTCCAAGTGAGGTACAGCTGCAGCTCGACGGTATATTGCTCGATCCAATTCGAGATACGGCCGAGTTAGTCATGCGCGGGCACTTTCACTACGTGGGCGACATTGAGCAGCACGTCATCGCGGTCGTTGACTCGCGACCATTTCACGCCATTTCCTTTGCGGAGGCGCGCACGGCTTGGCCTCGCTACGCAGCCTCCTTCCCACCGGCGACCCCATCCGTTGCGCCCGTTAAACGGGTATCTCGATCGGTAGCCGACGATGAAACCATCGATCGACAACCGCTTGCAGCAGCGCCGTACCACGAGGATACCTTCGCCGCGGGTCCGCTTTCGTCTGCCCTGGCCCAAGGCTCATTTGATTCCGACCCAACGCCAGTTGAAGCAGACCGAGACGACGAGACGCTGCCAAAACTCCGGCGCCTCGAAGAGCCTAGTGAAGTGACCAAGATATCCGCCAGTCCGATGCTCAGGGAGGATGCCTTACCATTCCATCGCCCACCGGGTCGGACGGTGGTGGGTGGAGTCGCCCACAACGCGCTACCGTTCTCCCAGCCTCCACCGCCTCCGGCATACGCGGAATTGCGAGCCACCAGTGCCTTGCCGTTCACGCAGGCCCACGAGGGTCTGCCTTTTCAACCAGCGGGCAGCCAGCCTCCCTTCTCCGCGGAACCACCTGCGGTCTCCGACACACTTCCGCCGATGGCCGACACGCTGCCGCCTAGCCCCTTGCCGTCAGCCGTAGCAGCGCCGCTGCCGCCTAGCCCCTTGCCGTCAGCCGTGGCAGCGCCGCTGCCACCTGCCCGTGCGCCCAATCCGCCCGGCCCACTAATGATGTTAAGCCCAGCGCCGGCTATCGCCTCCACCGAGCAATCGAGGAACCCAATAAACTTTCCCCCCACACTGCCGAGTAGCCATGCCGCGTCCGAGCATCAGAGCAGCACTCAGCTCAAGATTGACGGAGTTACCTTTGAGCGCTTCGCCCAGATCTGCGGTCGACTTTGGCGAGGGGAGAACCGCCGAGAGCTGCTTCGCTCAGAAGGCCTTACCGAGCTCGGTTGGCGGCTAGTGGAGCGGCGTTGGAAGCAACAACTTGAACTTACTCCACCAGGCCAGCTCGGCCCTATGTTGGCGCTCCTCGATCGTTCACAGTCGTGTTGAGTCGAAGCCTATTGCAGGCATGGTGCATACCAACTGCCGGGTTGACCATGGCCTGCGCTTCCCCAGCCAGCCCCAAGGCGCACCAACCACAGGACCCTTCACCGCCTGACGGCCATGCACAAGTCACAGTGCTCCACGATCGGGCGGCTCTGGCGCTTCGGGGGCCTCAGGTCGAGGCAAAGGTTGGGGACTTCGTTGTGGCCAATGAGGGCATGCTTGCCGTCATTTCCGCCGAGTCAGGCGCCCTCGTAGACTTCGGGCCGGAAGGAGGCTTCGACGAGATCGTAGCGCTTACTCCTGCGCTCTTTGATGGTCCCAGCCCAATCCGCACAGAGTTGATTGGGTTATCATCGCCGCCGGCCCGACCTGGAGTTTTGCATGTCGAACAACGCCCGGCATATCTGCCAGTCACGCTGCACACGTATTTCACATTCCGCAAACAGGTATTAGTCATCGATTCGTCGGTCACCCCGAATTCGGCCGAAGCCGATGGTATGGCGATAGGGCTCGGCGAGCGGGTTGGCTGGGGCAACGCACCTACTTGGTTGGAAGGGATAGGCTTTCTGCGCACCAGTGGGGGGACGTTCTCGACCAAGTTTCTCGGGCGTCAGGGGAAGGAGCTCTCTTACGCAATCTCCTACGGCGATGAAGCCAGCTCGGTCCGCGTTGGCCACCCTTTTCTCCCGGGATACTTCGGCCAAGCGAGGGGCAGCGAGCTCACGTTCGCATCCAGCTCGGCCAGCTTCCACCGCACACTTTTCCTAGCAAGTAGTCGCAGCTCGATTGGAACCACGGCCGCTAAGCTATATTCGCATGACGGCTTTCAAGTTTTTGAGCCCCCGAAGCTCCCGCCAGGTGGCACCGTAGAACTGGCCACCTGTCCAACGGAACTGGAACCACGCCGACCTTTTGCTCGTTTCTCCAGGGGAGAACAGCTTCAAGCTCCCGCTGGCTGCTATGAGGGGAAACTTTGGGCTCCGGGGAGTCCCGCGGGCGAGTGGACCAAGTTGGAAGACGTCAGCGGGGCAACGTTGCCGCACTCCGGGCGTGTCGCCGTCGTGACCACGGAGCAAGGAAAGCCCATCCCGGTGCGGGTTCAGTTCCGCGGGGTGGGGACCACCAAGGACCCCGACTGGGGGGAAGACCCTGATAACGGAGCGGCACTGAATGTCGTTTACGCTCCTACTGGCGTCGCTAACCGCAAGCTACCGCCAGGCGACTATCGTGTCATCATTGACCGCGGGATTGAGTACACCGCTATCGATCGAGTCATTTCGATCACTGCCGATCAGCGCACCTATGTGGCAGCAGAACTTGAGCGTGTCGTCGACACGGCGGGGTGGGCTTCCTCCGACCTCCATCTTCACGCCGCACCCAGTCCCGACGCGCCCCAAACGCTGGAAGATCGAGTCATCTCATTGGCGGCAGCTGGGATTGAGGTTGGCGTGGCGACCGACCACAATCGAATAACGGACTACAGGGGAGCCCTACATGCGCTTGGTCTCGAATCAGAGGTAAACGCGATCATTGGGGTAGAGGTAACTACGGAGGATTCGCTCTTTGGTCACTTCAACGTTTTTCCACTGCTGCCCAACAGCACACCAATTCGCCACAAGCACACGAATCCATTGGAGCTACTTTTCCAAGCGAAGCAGCAGCAGCCCTACGGCCCTCTAACCATTGCGCAGATCAACCATCCAAGAATGGGCGACATTGGCTACTTTGATATGGTGCGCTTCGACCGAGAGGACGTAGCTGGGTTCCGAGCGCGCAATCCGGCTATACCACTCAACTTTGACACCATCGAGGTGTTCAACGGAGATGATCTTTCGGCAATCGGAAATGTGCATAGCGCAATGAAGGACTGGATTGCCTTGGAGCAGGCGGGGATTCCGCTAACTGGCACTGGCAACAGCGACTCTCATCGCGCTGTTTTCCACGAGCCGGGTCTTCCTCGCACCTATGTACGTATGAAAGATGACGCGCCCTCCGCTTTCAGCGAGCGCGAATTCATCGATTCGCTACGGGCGCGTCAGGTCACGGTGACCAGCGGCCCCTTCATCCGCCTTGACGTAGGCGGGAGAGGCCCGGGCCAGCGCGTTGCTCCGGGAAGGTATCGAGTGCGAATAGAGGTCGACGCCGCTCCTTACGTGGACGTCTCGCTGCTCGAGCTCGTCAAGTCAGGAAAGGTAGTAGCCACCGCGAGTGCGCCATTCTCGGCGACCGCACACCGCGCCGAACTCGTGACGAATATAGAGGTTGCTGCCGGGGATTCACTGATTGCTGTCGCCACTGGATCCAAAGAGATCGAGATCGCTTTCCGTCGAGGCGTCATGCCTTTCGCCTTTACCAATCCGGTCGTGGTTTCCGCCTTCGAGCACTGACTATGGGCGACCTAGTCGATAGTCTGCCCCGAAGCTCAAGCTGGCGCCTAACGACTTGGCCGCCAGCTCCGAACGCACCCGTTCGGCGAATTCACGGCCAAAGGGCCCTAGCGTGAGAACGTAGCGTTGGTCGTGGTTAGCGGCGGTCGTGTCCAGAACGGTCGCCTCCAGATCGCCGAATCGAATCGAACGTTTTTTTTGCAGGAGTTCGGCCGCATTCGCAGCCCTCGCTAGCTCAACATAAAAGACGTCTTCCAGAAAGACCGACAGCCCTCCGACATGGCGGCCGTTATCCTCTTCGAGGACGACGCCGAGCCCCTTGCACATGACATTGGGCCCCAACTTGATCCCAGAACGCCAGGCCCCATAGGCCTTATTAGCGCCTCGTATACGGAGCTCAATCTCCACAGAGGCAATCAAGTCCTCGGCTCGAGATATCGTCGATAGCAGGCGCCCCATCGGTCTCGCCGCAGCGTCTTGATATGCAGGTTCACATGACCATGGTGAGCCACCGACACGTACGCACACATCGAGGGCCTCAAGCGCTTTCTGATCGACGACTTCACTCGAGCGGAAGTTACCGAGCCGTAAGCGATAGGCGCTGTCTTGGCTGGAGAAGTCTGTGCAGCCAACGCAGGTGCGCCCGGTTGGGCAGCTTGCGAGATCGGCTTTCGCGGATTCACAGTCAGTCCCAGCACAGCAATCCTTGCCGCAGCGCTTGAGCGGGGGAATCTCAATGAGCGGCACCTGCTCGGAGGGAGTGGAGCTTGCCGGCGCGGCCAGACCGGCAGGTTCACTGGAGACTTGAACCGCTGGCGGAGGACGGAGCAGTAGCAGTGCGATAGCCGCTGCGGCTGCGCCCGCGACGAACGTCGCTGCCATGGCTCCCCAAGCCCTACGCGGTTTGACCTGTTGAATTCCGCGCGGCGTCGCCGAGTTCGGCGCAGGTTTTCGCCGTTCGGGGTCGAACTCGCGCAGCTTGGCCGGAAGCTCGCCCTCGAACGCTATTCCGTCCCGCTCGAGCAGCGCGACTTCTTCAGTCGTCGTGGGCAGCAGCTCGCCTTGCCGAACGAGCGCCTCTGCCACCAGCGCCTCCAACTCTTCCGTCGCCTCAGGCAATTCGTCGTCCTTCACGAAACCTCCTCGGTGCCCAATCCCTTTGCGGACAGAAAGGCCTTCAGCTTCTTCATGGCGCGTGCGCGAACCGCGCGAATGTTCTCGTTGGTGGTCTGCCAGCGCTGGGCGAGATCGGCAGATACCGCGTTGGGAAGTCGGTTGTGTTCCTCCCCGGCTTTGAAATACAACGCCGAGACACGAAGAACATCCTGCTCACGCTCACTGAGTGCTTCCAGCCCCTGGGCGACGAGGTCGACGCGTGACGGACGGGAAGTTGGCTCTTGTTCATCGATTGCTTCACACGAGACTCGCTCCAAGTACGGAGTCGCCGAGATTTCTCTGAGCCTATGCAGCTGGTCAGCAAGCAGGTTCGTCGCCACTCGCGAGAGCCAGGCCCTGGTACGTGCTAGTGCTCGCTCGCTCTCGAGCTCGTCTCCCTCTCGAAAGGTGTGAGCTCGCTCAAAAGCTCGATGGAAGGTCTCTTGCACCAAGTCCTCGGCAGAGATTCCAGCGAGCGGTAGCAGGTCGGTCTTGCGGCGCAGCAAAAGCCCGTAGAGGAACCGCACATGCCGCGAATAGAAGACCGCCTGTGCGGCTCTCGCGGCTTTGGGGTCTGCGGCTTGTAGCGAAATACGAGCTAGTAGCTGGCTGTCGCTTTCGGTTTCGAGGTGCATAGGCGTGGCTGAGCGGGACTCCGCTCCCCTCTACGCCAAACCGTGACAGGCGTGACCAGCCGTTACGCCCAGCAGAAAACCCACCACGTCGTCACGCTTTGGCGTAGAGGGGCGTGAACAAGCTCTTCGCGTTCTGGGGATTCTTGATTGCCATGAGTGGATGTTCCGCCCACTCCCACAAGGAACCCGCTCACCAGCGCTCGCTGCCGTTGCTCGAGGTTCGCCCCGTCGACGCTCCAAAGCGCCCAGTCTTCACTGAGGCGCCAACATCGACCTTCGAGGTAGCGACCTTCCTCGAAACGTCCAGCCCAACACAGCTGCTAAAGGCTGCTGCCACCACCTGCCGCGACGCGCGGGACGAGCGTGGCTTCTTCGGGCTCTATCGCACCGACGCCGGACCCAAAGGCGAAATTGCCCTTACGTTTGATGACGGACCGCACCCCACCGCAACCGCCTCGGTGCTCAAGCTGCTGGCGCAGCATGGCAGGAAAGCCACCTTCTTTCTGGTCGGTCGGAACATCTCTCGCGACACGTACCCTCTGGTTCAACAAATGCGCGCTGACGGACATGCATTGGGCTCTCACTCCTACAGCCACAACGTCCATATGACCAACGTCGCGACTCCCGATGCAACCATCGAGGACATCGTTGCCCAGCATGAAGTCACGGCGATCCTCATCGACATCGCCCTGCTAGCAAAGTCCCCCGAAGACTTTGACCAACGTTTCACGAGGGTGTTCGACAGTGCCCCCGCAACATGGCTATCAGGTCGAACGATAAGGGAGCATTGGAAAACCTACCAGAGTCGACACACGAGCGAACTTTCGCTCGCTGGCTACGCTCCTGGGGATCGACCCTATCGTGTTATCTATTCCCGCCCACCGGGCGGGGGCCCCTACGTCGAGCACGATGGCGCGGCCGGTATAGCTATTTACGACAAAGCATTAGCCAGGCTCGGGATGGTGAACGTGATGTGGCACTCAGCTTCGGGTGACACAGTCCCAGAGAAGCGGGGTGACTTTGGCTTCCTCACGGACAACCTTGCCAAGGGGGCGAAACAGGGTGGAGTGGTACTGATCCATGACTACATGCGGCCCGACGCGCTGGAGCACAGCCTCGAGCAGATGGCTCGGGATGGCGTGCGGACAGTACCGCTCGCAAGCGCGGTTGCGGCAAAGTACGGCTGCGACGAGAGCGCGCTGCGGACGCTTCTGCGAGGACCCAGCTGAGGAAGCCAGGCCGAAAATCTGTTTCCAGCAGCCGCGGTCAGTGGAAAAAAGCAGTCAGCCCCTGGCAGGCGGAGCGGGGACGCGTTAGATGGGCGCTCATGGCTGATATGACGCTCGAGGAGATTGAAACCAACGCCCAAGCCTTGGACAAGGCCTATGAAGAAGGCTACTCGGGCAAAGATAGGCACTCAGTCAATCCCGAAGGGTTGGAACAGTTCCTCAAGCAGCTTGATGGCCTCATGGCTGAACTCGCCAAGATTGGAGCCCTCACCGGCGGAGACCAAGCTCCAGCGGTGCTGCGATCCCTGACGGACCGCAAGTCGCTCTATGAGCGCGAACTGGTGTTGGTGCGCGCAGCGCGGGCCCTTGGCCCCAACTTCGAGAAGTTCAGCGCGGAGGGCGCGGCGGCCAACTTCGTCTTCGACCGCTACAATCGCAACTTCGCTGGCCAAGGTCGGGACTCGCGGGATCTGGCATTGCTCAAAGAGCTGGTTGAAGAGCTTCGCCAGATCAAGAAGCGCATGAGCGCAATCGGCGGAAAGAATCTGCCCTCCCCGCTGGATAAAGACCTTGAGCTCGTTGAAAACAGCATTGCCCGTTACCAAATCGAGGAGCGCGAGATCCCCAAGGCGCAACTCACCGGCACTACCGAAGAGCAGGCGAACCGCTGGGCCTTCCTGGCCAATCAACAGTTTTCGCTTTACCAAACATTTTTCGCTGGTCAATCCCGCGTTTCTCGCCGCCCGCAGCTCTTGGTTCGGCTCGTGGAGAACCTGAAGCGGTACCGCACGGCCATGTTCGACCTGAAGAGCAAGGGGCTCAAGTCGGCCTCCAACGACGGCAACATCGGCATCGTTGATGGTCGGCTCAAAGCCTACGAGCAGGAGCTCGTTGAGATCCGCAGCGTGCGCAAGTCGGTCCCCTTGGCGGAGATCATGGGCGTGCTCGGTGGCGCTGCCAATGAGCTGTTTCAGGAGTATCGGGACAGCTTCGCCGGCAAAGATCGAACGAGCGTAAACTTGCAGCAACTCGCGGTGTTGCTCGACAAGTTGGACGAGCTTCGTCGACAGATGGAGGAGCTCGGTCGAGTCGAGAAGAACGAGAGCAACATCAAAAACCAGGTCATTGTGCGCGAGTACCAGGCAAGCTGGGTTCGTGAGCACCAGCTCGTTAAAGCCGCCCAACAAGGGGACGGCGCTTCTTTGATTCGGGCGTAGTTGGGTCCAACCCAATCCTGGTCTGGGGCCTGCAGCCACTTCGGCTGCGGGCCTTTTGGCTTCGAAGCTTGGAGCGGCGACCTACGCAGCACTTTCACGCTTCGCTTCGGCCCCAGAACGCAGCGCGGCCTCAAACAGATTTGCGAGGCGTTCGGCCTGATTCTGTTGAGCGCGGTCCAGCGCGGCCAGCAGCTCTTGGCAGTGCTTGACGGTCATCTCGGGGCTCATTCGATCCCGACGTCGTCGCGGTGACGGCTCAGTTACAGGCAGCTCGAGAAGCGCTAGTTGGGCGGTCTGCGTCTTGTGCATGCAGACGATTTGAAACCAAAGTCGCCCGGCGAGAAGTGCCATAAAATGTCCTAGGACAAAATACGCCTCTACTGCAGCGGGCCTACCACGAGATGAATTGGCAGGTTGGAACCGCCAGCCGTGAGTAGTTTGCTAGCGACGCCAATACCTGACGTATAGCGGCCGAGGGACACAGCCTCACTATTCAATGCCACGGAAGTCTCCTGAGACGGCAATAGGTAGTAGCCGCCGTTCCCATCGAGACCGGCGCTACCGCTGGCCGCACCGGCCCAAACTCCCGCTCGCGGATTGACCGCTAAGAACAACTCTTCCCCCGGTTCGGCGACCCGAACCTCGTACAGCAAGCCGAAGTTACCAGCCAAAGTAACCGGCATACCGTCAACGTAGCTCGTGCCCGAAAGATGGGGGTCAATCGGCTCATCCCCACCAAGTCGCAATCGTTTGAGTCCCCCCGGAAAACGGGTCATCAGAATGCGGTCCGCAAGCGGGAACGTCCCACGGGTGTGCGTTCCGCTATTTGGCAGTAGACTCAGGCTTGCGGTCAAGGTCGCCGCATTGGCCGCCTCTGGGACGCTCACGATTGATAGTTTGAGGGCACCTATAACGTTGATTTGAAAGATACTGTGAACGAGCTCACCGCTATCGGCTACGAGATCGTCGAGTTCACCGTCGACGACGACGCGAGTCATCGGCGGGACGGTGACCATCGGTTTCCCTGGGGCATCGAGGAAGTCCCGAGCAACATTCCTCCCAACGTTCAGAAAGTTCGTTGAAGGGGCTGCTAACGCTAGTTTTTCAACAGTGAAGGTTACGGGCACGGCCGTCTGATTGAGGGCTACGGCTGTGAACCGTCTCCGCTGGGAGCCGTCGTTGACGTGATAGACGTAAACCCGATAGCGCCCCGTCTCCACTTCATCAGCGTAGAGAACTCCATCGCTGTCGACGTATTCCGGCTCATCCGAGAATATGAGCGTTGGCCCTGAGTCGGGAACGCAGGTCCGTACTGGCATACAGGTCGACTGCGATAGCTCGCTCAAGCCGCTAAGGACCTCGCCTCGAATCGCGCCGTTGACCTCGTTCAGCAACGCTGCGGTGGGCGCTGGGCCGACCCCGTCGCAGGCAAGGTCCACAGCAAGTTCAAGCGCGCCCGGAGGACAAGGCGGTGGCAGAAGCGAGACGCCACCGCCACTCCCGCCAACACCGCCTGCCCCACCGGTGGTTGCGCTCCCACCTGCCTCTGCGCCGCCGCCAGCGGTACCGGATCCTCCGCCGCCAATACCGCCTGCGCCGCCTGTCACGGCCTCTCCACCTAGGCCGCCGCTGCCAGCGGTGCTGCCTCCGCCGCCAGTCGTCGCGTCATCTGCACATGCGGCGAAAGCAAAGCCCAGGACGACCACAGAGAGAGAACGAGCCATGTCAGCAGTATCGCCTGGGCCGGAAGCAATGGCTACGAGCGGTAGCGAGCATCAAACTGAAAGGCTCTCTTCATTACGGCTTGCTGGCCATCTGGATTCTTCACGACGACATCCACGAGCGCACCATCCTGCCCCCCCGGTGTGAATGCCTCGAGCACACTGCCACTTATGCGCTTAACCTTTTTAGCCTGGTGACCACCGACGAGCACGATGGCCCCTTCGACAAAGTTCTTACCTTCAATCGACAGCTCGGTATTTCCCTCGGTAGTACCCTTTGCCGGGCTCACCAACGTGATGACGGGCGCTGGGACTGCCTCGAACTTGAAGCCCTTGACGGCGACCCCATCGCCGCGATCTGCGGAGCTAACGATGACGTCGACCAGGCCCGCCGCTCGAACGGCTGGCGTTACGACTTCCATGCGCTGGGGACTCTTTACCGAGACAATCTTGGCCATCTCTGTGCCAAAGCGAACAGAGGCGCCAGTCGGAAAGTCCTCCCCCTCGAACACCACGCGAGTCCCCCCCGTGGTGGGCCCAGAGCGGGGTTCAAGGCTGGATATCTTGGGCACCTGAGGGCTTATGTACGTGAAGGCTTCCTCGGTGCGGACCGACACCCCCGCGAGAACGAACTCAACCGCGACCTTGCCCGGCGTCTGTCGCGCTGGAAGCTCGAAATCTAGCAGCTTCTCGCTCACAACCGTACGACGCACGGTGAGCTCACCAACACGGACGATGATGTCCTCGCGAAAGTTATCGCCCGAAACACGGATGGTCTTCCCGCCTGTCGTCGGGCCGGAATCAGGCAGCAAAGCCAACAGTTTCGGCGGAGCCGGCAATGGCTCGTAGCGAAAACCAGCCTGCAACACGGCGCGCCTGCGGTCGGGGTTTTCAATCGAAATGTCGACCGTGCCAGGTGCTTCGCGGGGAGGAACCTCGACGTCGACATGCGTCGCGTCCCTGAAATTCACCGTGGCCTCGACGCCGTCCACGAAGGCACGCACGTTCTTGTGGAAGTCTTTGCCTCGCAACGCGATGAGCTTGCCACCGTTGATCCATGCGTGAGGTGGCTCCACCTCGTCAATTCGAGGCACGAGCGGCTTGTAGCGAAAGACGCTATCGGACCGGTCCATGAGGCCATCTAGCGTGGTCACTGCGAGCGACCCTTCGAGGGCCGCACCGACAGGAGGAAGAACAAACGTGATTCGACCGGGCGTCTCGTAGACGCAGTCCGGAGCATGTTCACCGAACAAGCTCACCACGATGCCGGGGGAGAAGTTCTCCCCCTCAAGTACAATCTCGATTCCGCCCTCAGTTGGTCCCTCGGCGGGGATGGCTCGGTGAATTCTCGGGCCCTCTGCGTAAAACAGAAGGCCCGGCTCGGGCGATCGCTTCCCGCTAGGAGCCTCAACGACGACGCTTGCTGAGCCGGTGCCCGCTGGGGTGGTGAAACGCAAGGTGAAGGCATCCACGAGCTCGGTGATGCACTCCTCTTCCGCCACTAGCACCCGACACCCCGGCACAAAACCAGCACCAAAAATCGTCACTGGCGTTCCCCCTCGCGAGTCGACGCGGAGAGGTTTCATAACGTTTATGTTTGGTGCAGCAGCCGCGTAGCTCAGTTCAGGCGAGCCCTGGGGCCACGCGTCGTCGGCAGTGACGTCACTCGGCTCATCGGCAAGCTGCTCCTCGACAGACTCGGAACTGGAGGTCTGCACAGCGAGGGCGTCAGCTGGTTCGGTTGTGGACTGGGTATCCCCAGCACCTGCTTCATCGGGTTTCGTCTCTTCAACCATTCGCCGATAGGAGAGCAGAGGAATTGGCAAATGCAAAGCCAACCTGGCGATCTCAGAGTTTGCGAACCTGTCTTCTTCTGACCAACGCTCGCCGCAGCAGCACGAGAACGACGATGCATCCGACTACAACACCAACTCGCCAAGGTGGCTGAGACTTGAGCAGCTCAACCACGGAACCAGAAGCCCACACCGCAATCGCGAGACTTGGAACGTAACCCAGCAGAGTGCCGATTGCGTAGCGTGAGAAGGACACTCGCGAGATGCCAAAGAGCGCATGAACAAATGGGTTCATCCAGAACACGATGCGCAGGAAGAAAGCTGTTGAGAGCCCTCGGGATGCAATTCGCTCGTCGTACTTACGGAGGCGTTCGGGCAGACGAGCTGAAACCCAATCGCGCCCAATGAACCGAGCGAAGTAGAAGCCCAACGTGGCGCCAAGCATGGCGCCAACCAAACTCAAGCCATAGGCGACTGGCTTAGGCCACACGTACGTTGACGCAAAGATGAGCGCGACCCCTGGAACACCTGCGGGCTGCAAGAACGCAAACGCTATCAAATAGACGACGTAGCCCCATGGGCCCATCGCTAGCAGCTTGCTTCGCAGAAGTTCTGGGTCCCCCAAAAGATCAAATAGGCCAGCCGCCCACGCCGCCACCAAGCCCGAAGCGACTGCGACGAGCAGCACTGTGCGCAGCCGATTCACCGACTGGAACATCGGTGACTCCCGCTGACCCGTCAAGCACACGAGTAAACGTTGTTTGCGAGCGACTTCCTTCCGGTGTATCTCGACCTCAGCATGAGTTCCACTCAAGGCCCGTTGAAGGCGCTCCTACTTGAAGGCATCCACCCTGGAGCACGGGAGATCTTGGCCGCCGAAGGCATCTCGGTCACAGCCATGGACAAGTCGCCGCCCGCAGGCGAACTCCCCTCCCTGGTGAGCGGCTTCGATATCCTGGGCATTCGAAGCAAGACCCAAGTAACGAAGGAGGTGTTCGAGGCCACCCCTCGCCTTCTCGCGGTGGGTTGCTTTTGCATTGGCACCAACCAAGTCCAGCTCGATTTTGCAAATCAGTCTGGCGTGCCGGTGTTCAATGCCCCCCTGTCCAACACCCGCAGCGTCGCTGAGCTGATGATCGCCGAGATCATCATGCTCGCGCGGCAGCTTGGGGACCGCTCGCGTGAGGTGCACTCTGGCCGCTGGAACAAGAAGGCAGTTGGTTGTCGGGAGATCCGGGGAAAGACATTGGGCATCGTGGGTTACGGCCACATTGGGTCGCAGCTGGGCGTGCTAGCTGAGTCAATGGGGCTGCGCGTCATCTTCTACGACGTCGCGACGAGACTTCCGATGGGCAACAACCGCTCGGTCTCCTCGCTCGAGGAGCTGCTGCGCTCGAGCGACTTCGTGACGTTGCATGTCCCCGCAACTCCGCAGACTCACCACATGATTGGTGGCTCAGAACTGGCCATGATGAAGCCGGGAGCATCCTTGCTCAATGCGAGTCGTGGCACCGTGGTAGTGATTGACCAGTTGGCAGCTGCGCTTCGGTCTGGACACATTGGCGGGGCTGCGGTCGACGTCTACCCCGAAGAGCCGGAGGGGAACGGAGAGGGCTTCACATCAGAGCTGCAGGGGCTGCCGAACGTGATTCTTACTCCCCACATCGGTGGCAGCACAGAGGAAGCGCAGGAGGCGATCGGTCGTGAAGTCGCTTCCTCCCTTGCTAAGTACATCACGCTCGGGACCACGACAGGAGCCGTCAACTTCCCGGCGATCGAGCATCCGCTCTCACCAGGGAAACACCGCATTGCCAACATTCATAAGAATGTTCCTGGCGTAATTGGCGGAATAACCCACGTTATCTCGGAGGCCAAAGCCAATATCTTCGCTCAGGTCTTGGCCACGGATAGCAATGTTGGTTACCTGATTATGGACCTGGACCAGCAGCTGACGACCGCTGTAAGCGACCAGATCAGCGCGCTTAGCACCTCCATCAAGACCCGCCGGCTTGCTCAACGCTGAGCCGGCTCAACCCGAAGCATTTCGCATGAAGTCGGCAACCTCGGCGAAGCGCACGTCGAGGTAGGAGCGCACGGGCCCGACGACACCGCACCCGTCGAGCGCACGACTCATTGCTCGCAGCCAAGCATCTCGCATGGCCACGTCGACACGCACCTTCGCGTGTCGCATCCTCAACCGTGGGTGGCCATGCGTCGCAATGTAGTCTTGTGGCCCCCCCAACCAGCCAACCAAAAACAGGGCGAAGCGCTCACGCGACGCCCTGTCCACGCGACCTTGCGCATCACATGAGTGCAGCTTCGTGAGTTCAGGCTCATGAAGCTCCATCTCATCATAGAACCGTTGCGCCAACGCCTGGACCGGCGCGGTCCCGCCCATTAGCTCGTAAGGAGCGGCCTCTATCTCAACTGAGTCTTCACCGTGCGTTCGGCTCATCGCTCCGAGCGATATAGACTGGTCGAACGCCCCGACCAACGGCAAATAGAATCGCGGCGCCGAGCACGAGCCCAAATGCAAGGGCAAGATTTGATAGTGATTCACCAGCGCCCACCATCGCGATGGTGCCGTTACCCCCGACCTCGCCGATATGACGGAAAGTCGCCATCAAGCCCAATACGAAGCCCAATAGGCCCGAAGTGATCGTGGCGACACCTAGCGGCAGGACTATCTCCGAGGCGTTCGATCGAGGTTTGAGAACCGCGCGCATGACAGCGCCCAACAAACAACAGCCTAGCGCAAGCGTTGGGAACATCCCCCAACCACCATTGATAAAGAACTCTTGCATGCAACCCTCCGTGGTTGAGGAGGGACATTGCCTCTAGCGAAGAGTTCCGCGGAAACGCTCAGGCGTCGAAGATCTTCCCAGGATTCAAGATCCCGTTGGGGTCCAGCGCTCGCTTTAGCAGTCGCATCGTCGCGAGCTCTTCACTGCTGCGCGAGAATGAAAGAAAGTCCTTCTTGAGCAAGCCGATCCCATGCTCCGCCGAGATGCTTCCATCAAACGTGCGGACCAGCGCAAACATGCGTGCATCCAGCTCATGCGTTCGCGCCAGAAACTCTGCCTTGTCCATGGCGTCGGGCTTCATCACATTAACGTGAAGGTTGCCATCCCCTATGTGACCAAAAAGGCACACCTCAAAGCCAGGATAGTGCGCTGTGATGGTCTCCTCCAACTGCGCGCAAAAAGCCTCGAGGTTAGCGACAGGCAGCGCAATATCATTCTTGTGAGGCAACCCTGTAGCACTGAGACTCTCGCTGATACTCTCCCGCAACTCCCATAGCTTGGCATTCTGCGCGTTGTGCTGACCCATCGTTCCGCCCAGAACGAGTTCCTTCTCGAACAACATCTCCAACCAGCCCATCGACGAAGGGTGTCGCTCGATCTCCATGACCACGTAAGCGGCAGCGGGCGTATCGAGAGGGTTATCCACCTTGCGGTGCCGCTGAACGCGCGCAAGGCACTTGTCTGTAAAGAACTCGAACGCTTGCAGCGTAAACGGAGCCTCGCAGGCGCTTCGAAACAACCTGAGCACGTCCGGGATCCCGCTCACCGAAAAGAGAAATACCTCACACTCTTCAGGCAGGCGGGTGAGCTTGAGTGTCGCTTGGGTAATGACACCGAGCGTGCCCTCACTACCAATGAACAGCTGCCTGAGATCCGGTCCCGTATTGTTCTTCTCGAGCGCACGCCCCATGGCTAACTGAGAGCCATCCGCGAGCACCACGTTGAGGCCTAATACCCAGTTGCGGGTGAGGCCGTAGCGAATGACCTTTATACCGCCAGCATTGGTAGCAATGTTTCCACCAATCTGACTCGAGCCTTTGGAGGCGAAATCAACGGGCCAGGTCAGCCCCTCCTTTGCGCAGTGTTCGTGCACCGCCTGGGTTACCGCCCCGGCCTCCACCGTGACCGATGCCCCTAGCTTGTCCACTGGCCCCAGACGGTTCATTCGGCCAAGGGACAGGACGACCTCGCGATCTTTTGCGACTGCTCCGCCCGCTAGCCCCGTTCTGCCACCAGAGGGGACAACCGCTCTTCCTGCGGAGTTGCACAGCTTTAGAACGGCAGAAACCTCGTCGTTCGTCTTCGGCCTGACGATGGCCAGCGGGTTTGGCGCAAAGACTTTGGTCCAATCTCTACCAAACTCGGCCTTGTCCGATTCATCGACGGATAAACCGTCTTTTCCGACGACAGCCTCTATTGCGCCCAGTAGGTCGCTTTCTTTCATGCCATTAGCTCGGTCAGCGGACCCGTGCAGCTTTCTTCATCCCCAAACGTATCGGTTTCGATTCCGTAGGCCTGGAGCATAGAGACCAACAAGTCGTTGTGGGGTCTTTCACCGTCGTAGTTGATGAATTGGTTCATCTTCAGGGCACCACCGCAACCGCCTGCGACAAGGAAGTTTTGGTTCATATGCGAGTGGGTGTTACCACGGTATATTTCACTCGTGAGGATAATGCCCGTATTGTCGAGCATCGTCCCGTCGTCCTCACCTATGTTATTCAGTGCGGTCATCAAGTAGAGCAACTGCTCCAGGTTCCACTTGCGAATGATACCCAGCTTTTGCCACGCGGCAGTCGCTGAGTCCGCTTGGTGACTGAGCCCATGCTCGTCATCGAGGATCGGTGACCCATTATGCAATAGCCACGGGTGCGGCCGATTGTTAGTTGCTGCAGAAAACTGGAGCGTCGCAACACGCGTAAGATCGCAAGCAAACGCCATCACCAGCAAGTCGATGTGAAGCTTTGCAATTGTTGGGAAGTTAGTAGGGTCACCAAGGAACTGCTCGATCCCGAGCGGAGCTGACGAGATGGTGGGCATCTGACAGTCGCCACCAATCACGCCGCCGGTCGTGTCGAGCCGCTTCTCAACCTCACGTACTGCATCCAGATGCTGCTCTAGCTTCTTCTTGTCTTCCCCGGATAGCTTAGTAACGAGCTTCTCGTACTTTTTGTCGACGCGGTCGAGCACGCTCTTGCGCCTAAGCTTGAGTGTCTCCGCACCCTCGGGATCTGCACCGAGATCCGAGAACAGGCTATCGAAGACGTTCCACGGGTTCGTCTCATTGGGGACTGGAAGGTCGGAGCCTAGATAGCTGCATACCGTTCGGACTTCGGTACCACCGTGATTCGTCGACTGCACACCAAGATTGAGCGTTGACCGCTTTGTGGTCTGCCCGACCGCCTTGGCGATCTCCTGATCTAGAGAGATGCCGCTGGCCCAACCAGCAAGCGAGCCATCCCCTCCAACAAAGGTCCCCGAGTTGAGACGACGCCCCGTAAGTAGCGCCATACCCTGCTGATGGGGTTCACCAGGCGGCTTCATACACGAGAGCATGTCCAGGCCCGTTATAAACGTTATCTTTTCACGCAGCGGCGCTAGCACGCTCCAATAGTTTGAGAACTCCGGCGTGGGAGTCTCATAACTGCCGTTAGGCGTGTACATGTAGATGAAGCGCTTTGGAAACCGACCGGCACGCTGTTGTGCTGTTGAGACCTTCTCGATGCGCTTCTGGTCCTCTGGGGAGCACCCCAGACTTCCCATTAGCGGGAGCGCGAGGGATGCGCCGCCGAGGCCCTTTAGGAACGTCCTTCGCGGGAGGATGAGACGGCTCACTTCGCCTCCGAATTGGCTAGTCGATAAAGAAATGCGTCGGATTGCGTGAGCGCAACCAGAAGCTCACGAACGTTGCCGCCAGAGCTTTCAAAGGCGCGATGAGCGTTCGACAACGAACAGACGTCTTCTGCAGTCTCACCACGCCCGTAGGCGAAGCGGAACCACATGGTTGCGTAACAAGCTTTCACCTCCTCGCTGGTCGCCAGCCTCTCGCTCAGCTCGCGCAAGCCAACGAACGTCCCGTCGACGTCGGAGTCGACGATGGCCCCCGACGCATCAATCGGAAGTCCGTTGTTCTCGGTGGTGCGGTACCGACCCAGAGAATCAAAGTTCTCGAAGCCGAAGCCCAACGGGTCCATGAGTCGGTGACAAGCCGAGCAGGCTGGGTTGCTCGAGTGTTCCGCGAAGCGCTCGCGCGTTGTAGCGTCCAGGCTTGGCTCTGGGGCCTCGAATACGAGGTCTGGCGGCGGGGGCGCGAGGGTGTCGCAAAGGAACGCCTCCCGTACGAGCTTTCCTCGGTGAATCGGCGACGTTTGGTTCGTGTGCGCATTGTACGCGAGGATCGCTCCCATCGAAAGCAAGCCAGAGTGTTGCTCTGCGCCGAAGTCGATTCGCTCAAAGCCATCGCCCGAGGAAGTAACCCCGTACAGGCCAGCAAGTTCGCCGTTGGCAAACGTGTAGTTGGCCGTAAGCAGCGTCCCAAAGTCCCCGGGACCATCAAAAACGACGTGGTCCACGAACGTCATCATCTCTTCACGCATCAACGCACCAATTGCTGGCGACCACTCTGGAAACAACTCCGGGTCCTTGGTGACGTTGTTCACACGATCGTAGTCAAGCCATTGCTGATGGAAGGTTGCTACAGCATCTCGCGCACGAGGATCGGCGAGCATGCGACGAGCCTGAGTGGCGACCTGCTCTTTGGTGGTCAGTTGGTCTGCTTCCGCTTGCGCAAACAGCTCATCATCCGGCATTGAGCCCCAAAGGAAGAACGAGAGGCGTGACGCCATTTCCCAAGAATTCAACGGGACGATCTCGACGCCTTCGGCCGTAGCGAAGGGCAGTACGCCCTCACCCAATTCAACGCGATATAGAAAGTCAGGGGACTGCAAGAAGGCTTCGAGCACCATGCCCACGCCCTCGCGAAAGACCGTCTCCTCTGGATTCTCAGCGTCTGCGTAGACCTCCGACGCAGCACCGAAAACCTCGTCGAAGCGAGCGACCTCTTCCTCGGTGAGCGGACGCCTAAACGCTTTTTTTCCGAAGGACGCGATAAAGCTGCGAATGCAAACGCGCTGCTCTTCGCTCGTGGTCGTAACCGAACAACTGGTGAGCGCTTCCGGGTCGCTATTGGCCATTTGACTCACCGTCTCGGCGAGCGTCATGTACTTCTCAGCCAGCAGCGGCGAAACGTTGAGGGCGGCAGCATTGTTGGCGAAACCAAGCGCCTCCTCCTCAGCAGGAAGTTCATTCGCCGGCTCGCCCACGACACCAAGCAGATCGCGCACGGTGTTGTTGTACTCGGGACGGGTGAGTCGCCGAATGGGCGACTTCCCTGGAGAGATCTGGCTGTTGCAGAGCGGTTCAACAACAGCTTGCGTCTCCTCTCCGTCCCCAATGTCACCCACGCAACCTTGAACGGAGAGAGCCAAGACTACGGGCGCAAAGAGCGGACTCCATAAGCCCGCCCCGCGAGATAACCGCTTCGGAAACAGTTGCAAACGGCTGGCGCGACCCATTGACCAAAGACCTCCTAAGAGCTGCCAATGTTAGCGCACCAACAAGCGATATGCCTTAAGAAACCCTCATGATTCGGGCTTGGTACCCGGTCCAGAAAGCAGCAAGCCGAGCGCAGCACCACCCTGTCCGAGCGCAGCCGAGGCGGCGAGGTGTCCGAGTAGTTGCTCCCGATTGTCGAGCACACTCAAGGACTGCATTTCGAGTGCGCCAATGCGATCCTCCGGGGTGAACGGAGCATCCTCGACGCGCTCCATCGATAGTTTGTGGGGTGCGTAGGCCATTCGTTCAGCCTTTGTTGAAAGGAGCGTGTAGTCATCGCCGCGCCGAAGCTCGAGCGTCACTTCGCCGGTAATGGAAGGACACAGCCAACGCACCAAGGCGTCTTTGAGCATCCAGCTCTCCGGGTCGTACCAACGACCTTCGTACAAGAGCCGACCAAGCCGTCGACCAAGCGTGAAGTACAAATCGAGGGTACTTTCGTTGTAGATCGCCGAAAGTAGTCGCTCGTAGGCCAGGTGAAACAGCGCCATTCCTGGCGCTTCATAGATACCGCGGCTCTTTGCCTCGATCACGCGGTTCTCAATCTGATCGCTCATCCCGAGACCGTGGCGTCCGCCAATGACGTTCGCCTCCTGCATCGCCTCCAAGGCCGAGCCGAGTGTGCGGCCATTCAAACCGACGGGCTGCCCCTTCTCGAAGGTCACCGTGACCCGCTCGCTGGGAATCGCAACCTCAGGTCGATAGGGCGCCACGCCCATGATCGGCTGAACGATCGTCATCGACACATCGAGGCTCTCTAGGTCTTTGGCTTCGTGGGTGGCGCCAAGCAGGTTAGCGTCGGTGCTGTACGCCTTCTCGGTTCCCATCTTGTACGGCAGCCCGCGCTTGATGAGGTACTCGCTCATCTCCGTCCGTCCACCGAAGGCCTCGACAAACTTCACGTCCAGCCAAGGCTTGTAGATTCGGAGTTCGGGCTCGACCAAGATTCCGTAGCGAAAAAAGCGCTGGATATCGTTGCCCTTGTGGGTGCTGCCATCCCCGAAGATGGTAACCCCGTCCTCACTCATCGCCTTGACGATAGCCGTGGCGGTAACCGCGCGACCAAGGGGGGTCGTGTTGAAGTACTTTTTGCCACCACTGGTCAGATGAAAGGCCCCCGTCTGAATCGCGACGATGCCCTCTCTTGCCATGGCCTCACGACAATCGAGCAGCCGCGCCTTCTTGGCCCCATGAGTAAGCGCAATCGGAGGGATGTCCGTCGGCGTTGCTTCGTCGGGCTGGGCGAGGTCTGCGGTGTAGGCAAACACGTCCACCCCCTGCTCGGCCATCCAAGCAACAGCGGCGCGTGTATCCAAACCGCCAGAAAACGCGATTCCAATTCGGGTGCCGGGAGGCGGGAGCTTGCGATGAATGCGACTCATTGGCGCGCCTTAACACGCCTCTGCCGGCGCGAAACGCGGATTACGGGCTGGGGACGGCGTGGCCTCGCTCTGCAACAGGTTCAGCTCGGAAGCAGATGCCGAAATCAAATCCGGCGGCGAACTCGCGGGGCCGGAAGCAGCCCCAAAGGCTGCCCAAGAGGTTGCGCCCAGTGCAGATAATGGCCCCTTATGCCACGCTCACGCCCCCTTCGCGATTTTCTCTTTCATCTTTGAGACGAGGGCCGCGTAGCCATCTTTCTTGAGGATTTTGACGAACTGAGAGCGATAGCTATCAACCAGGCTCACGCCCTCCGTGTTGATGTCCTCGATCTGCCATTTGCCCCCCCCCTTGTTCCCCATCCGGAAAGCTATCTCAATGGGCTCCTCACGAGAGTCGGTCTTGCTCTTGGCCTTGGTTTTTACGACGAAAACCGTGTCTGAGACCTTCTCTTCAGACACGTATTCAATGTCGTAGGCCAGAGTCTTCTTGAGGTTTCGCTCGTAAGCCTTTTGCACCAACTGCTTCAAAAGGCTTGAAAACTCTTTTTGATCCTTCTCCGCGAGCTTCTGCCACTCATCTCCAAGAGAAGCTTTTGCCAGCCAGTCGTAGTCGAGAAGCTCGTCAAAAATCGCAGCGATCTTCTTGGATGAGGAGCCGTCCTTGTTCGCTTCGATCAGACGGAAAAGCTCCGTCTGTTTGCTCTTCACGACATCCGTAGGCGGGCCTGCCCAAGCTTGACCCGGGACGGCGGCAGCCGAAAGTAGCGCAGCAAATGCGAGGGCGAACAAAGGCTTGAGATTCACTCGTGGCTCCTAATGTCGACGGTTGGCTGATGATCTTACGGCGAACGGCTTGCAGGTATCCCCGTCGCAAAACTGCTGCCTGAAAGCAACGACAGACTGGACGCACACCTGACGAACAAGGCAGCGTAGGTATTCATCAGCCGTCAACTTCCACGGGGTCTTCCGAAACGACAGCTTCCTGCTCAACCCATGGGAGTCGCACAGAAAAAATTGTGCCACCTAGGACCCCGCTCTCCACGGATACTCTCCAGCCGTGGCCATCGACAATACTCTTGACGACTGCCAAGCCAACGCCCGTTCCGTGCGAGCGAGTCGTGTAGAAGGCGTCAAATATCCTGTCCGCTGCGTCCGCAGGTATGCCGGGGCCTTGGTCAATCACTCGGATGAAGGTGTCGTTGTTCGCGACTCGCTCAAGCTCGACCACTACGGTGGCGCCGGCGCCACTCGCTTGAACAGCATTTCGGATAAGGTTCCAGAGCAGCTGGCGTAGCTTGGCGGCATCTGCTCGCACCCGCAGCGTTTGAGGACCGCGGAACTCAACCTGAACGTCCTCGCCGCGCCCTGACTTGGCCGCAAGCGCTACCACATCCTGAGATGTCTGAGCCAAGTCGACCCAAGCCAAGTTCGGCGGTTGAGGACGCGCTAAGTCCAACATGTCTTCAACAAGGTCGTTGAGGCGACTCGCCTCGCGGTACACGATGTCACATAGGGCGCGGTCTTCGTCCGTGAGTTGGGGGCTCGATCGCAACAGCTCTATTGAGCCCGAGATCCCTCCCAATGGATTGCGGATCTCGTGCGCCAACCCAGCGGCCAACCGACCAAGCCCCGCGAGACGCTCGGCATTGACAGCTCGCTCCTCGGCTCGAGCAAGATCGCCACCCGCTGTTGATAGACGCTCCGCGAGGTATCCGCACATCGCGGCCACGACTAGGAGCGCCGATAGATTTGCAACCAACGGGTAAGCCGCTGTCGCCCAGGTTAGAGAGAAGACCCCCACATCCTGATCGGGTGGGGGTGGCAACAGACCGCTTACGAGCAGAGCTGTCACGGCCACGTAGGCAACTGCGCCCGAGCAGAACCCAACGACAGCTCCACGAGCACCGAGAGCAATCGCAGCAGCCACGCTGGTCAATCCATACAGCGAGACGGCGCCACTCCCGGCGCCACCAGTCAGGTAGACGATCGAACTCCATAGCAGCTGGTCAGTAATGACCTGCGTGTAGGCGATGGCAGTATGTAGTCGGGCGCGTCGCAACAGCGCAGCGTAGACCGCCGCAAATGCGTAACCCGCCACAACTGTGCCGAAGGCGACCGTTGAAGATACGCCGCCAGTCACGCCGCGAAGGTAGACCAGCGCTACCAACGCCAAGAATAGAGTGAGGACCGAAAGCCGAACTGCGGAGAGACCGATTAGCCGACGCGCAAGTGTCGCTGACGCATCCCGCCGCACCAACGTGGATGACGAAGGTGGCGCCAAATCCACGCGGCTCAATCCGACTTGATCTTGCCCGCGAGATCGAAGATGGGCAGGTACATGGCGATTAGGACTGTCCCGACCATTCCGCCCACGATCACCATGAGGATCGGCTCCAAGAGGGACGTTAGCGCTGCGACGGCAACGTCCACCTCGTCCTCATAGAAGTCGGCCACCTTGTTAAGCATCGTGTCCAAAGCGCCTGTCTGTTCACCGACCGCGACCATCTGCACGACCATGCCAGGGAAGACGTTCGCCTCGCGCAACGGGTCAGCTAAGTTCTTGCCCTCGGAAATCTTGCTCCGGCAGTAGATGAGCGATTCCTCAATCACGATGTTACCGGCGGTCTTGGCGACAATGTCCAAGGCATCAAGGATGGGAACGCCAGAAGAAAGCAGTGTTCCAAGCGTTCTGGTAAAGCGAGCAACGGCGATTTTCTGCATGACAGGCCCCATGATCGGGAGCCAAAGGATCATGCGGTGGAGAAAGCGCCTGCCGGCTCGGGTACGGACAACGGAGACAACCCCGATCACCGCCGCGATGCCAACCAAAACGATCAGCCACAGATAATTGAAAAACCCCCGTGACACCGAGATGACCGTCTTAGTGAGCCACGGCAGGCCATCTGCCGCGCCGAACTCCTTAAACATGTTCTCGAAGGCGGGAATGACCCACCCAAGGAGCACCACCATGACGACGGCCATGATGATCATAACGGCGGTCGGGTAGGTGAGCGCGCCACGAACCTGCCGGGCAAGTTTGACGTTCTTCTCAATGTAGACGGCCAAACGATTGAGAATCGTGTCCAGGATGCCGCCTAGCTCGCCAGCGTGCACCAAGTTCACAAACAGGTCGTTGAAGATCTTGGGATGCCGCTTTAGCGCATCACTGAAAGTGGCGCCTTGCTCCACCGTGGCTTTGATCTCGCGGATGACCTGCTGAAACGACTTGTTCGACTCTTGGTTGCCCAAAATCTCGAGACATTGGACGAGTGGCAAACCCGCGTCGATCATGGTGGCGAACTGGCGAATGAACTTCACCAAGTCCTGCGAGGTGACGCCGGTGCCGAACTTGAGGTTGAACTTCTTGGTGACTTTGGTGGGATTGAGCTGCTGCGCGCGCAACTTCGAGAGGACGGCGGCCTCATTCTCGGCCTCCATCGTACCCTTGCGCGTTTCGCCCATGCGACCGCGCGCTTCCCAGACAAACTCAGCCATTTTTCTGGTCCAGTCTCCGCTGCCAAAAGCTCGGGCGCCCCGAGGATCGGAGCGACCGCAGCTAGCATACGCGGGGTTTTCGGCACCGGTCAAAAATGACTGCTACAACCGCGTCTGAGTTGGACAGCGTCGCAGAATTGGTAGTCCATAAGTTCGGAGCTGCACCAGCCGCCGTGTGTGCAGCGGTGCGCGGGGAGCGTTGGGGGGTTGGGGTGAGTGGCGCCGTGGGGGAGCACCCAGCCTTGGCTGAAACGCCGTTCGACCTTGCTAGCATCACCAAGTCCTTCGTCGCTATCACTGCGGCGCGATTGGCGAGGCTCAGGCACCTGCTCTTGAGGGAGCCATTAGTCGAGTTCCTTCCCGAGCTCGCCCGGACGCCATCGGCCCAGATCCCGCTGGAGCTATTCCTCGCACACCGCGCGGGTCTCGAAGCTCATCAACGCTTGTTTGAGTCAGCAATCGAAGGCCGGCCGATTTCACTCCTGGAAGGGGTGGTACGAGCTGCAGAAGCAAGGCGCCAAGACTGCATTGATTCGACCTGCCCAGCCGAGGGCTTTCTACCGGTTTACAGTGACATGGGTTACTTGCTGGTTGGGGAAGCACTCGCGCGACGCACGGGGGAACCACTTGCGGCACTCGTTCGTCGGGAGGTTCTCGGCCCGCTTGGCATCGATGACACCGTCGGCTCGGCGGAAGAGCTCGCCTCACTGATTCCTCACTTTGCGGACGTCGTCGCGCCAACGGAAGTGGTTCCGTGGCGAGGGGGCGTGGTTCGAGGCATCGTGCATGACGAGAACGCGATGGTGCTTTCTGGACTGGGACTCTCCGGACATGCCGGTCTTTTCGGAGACGCGCCGTCGGTCATGCGCTTTGGGGAAGCTTTACTCAATGCTCTCAACGCAGATGACGGGTGGCTAGGCCCAGGCGACCTGAAGCCGCTGTTACGACCGAGACCAGGAGGGTCGTTGCTCGCGGGATTTGATAGCCGTAGCGCAGAGAAGCCTAGTAGTGGCTCCCGAGTAAGCAGGGCTACTTTTGGGCATCTTGGTTTCACCGGCACAAGTCTATGGATCGACCCCAAACAAGCCTTCGTTGGCGTCCTGCTAACCAATCGGGTTCACCCGACGCGTGAGCACCTCGCCATCCGAGAAGCTAGGCCCGCGGCTTACGATGCGATGTTCGACGCGCTAGCGCCGACCAGCTAGAGTCGCGGCGTGACTGCACGCGAGGCTGCGCTTTCGACTGAGCCGGAACAGCGACCCGTCGCCGCGACGCCTAGGGGTCTGGTCTCGTTACCACCGCAAGCACCACGTCGTCGCGCTCGTAATAGCTACCGATTCTTGCGTGCCTATCGCACGACGTTCACGGTGCTCGTCAGCTACCTCTCGACCTTTTTTCTAGGTCGACTGTTTGGTAGCCAGTGGCTGAGCGTCCGGCTGGAGACGATTCATGCGCGCAACGCTAGTCGTGTCATGCACAGGATTGTCGAGCTCCAGGGCCTGTTCATTAAGGTTGGTCAGCTTCTCAGCGTGCTCGCAAACTTCCTTCCGGGACCCTTCCGGGATGGGCTGTCGGCTCTACAAGATCGGGTTCCGCCACGCCCAACAGCAGAGATCCGTGAACGCATTCAACGTGACCTAAAAAGGCCGATCAATGAGCTGTTCGCAACCTTCGACGATGAGCCACTAGCGAGTGCCTCACTAGGTCAGGTGCACTCTGCGACGCTGTTCGATGGGCAGCGCGTCGCAGTCAAGGTTCAACACGCTGACATCGACGAGATCGTCAAGCTCGACCTAGTAACGATCAAGCGGATCATGTGGCTCGTCTCTTACTTCGTCCCGGCCAAGAATCTGGACGTCTACTACCGCCAGATCAAAGCCATGATTGAGGAAGAGCTCGACTTTGAGCGCGAGGCGGCCAACATCGAGCGAATCTCGTTCAACTTCCGCGAAGACTCAACCGTGCTCTTCCCGAAGCCGTTCAAAGAACTCTCGACGCGGACGGTCATGACAACGAGCTTCGTGCACGGCTTCCGTGTTGGCGACACAAAGCGATTGGACGAGGAGGGCATCGACCGCAAAGCGCTGGCGCAGAAGATCGTTGAGGCCTTCTGTCAGATGGTGTTCGTGGACGGCGTTTATCACGCAGACCCACACCCAGGAAACGTGCTCGTAGGGAAGAGCGGGGAGCTGATACTGCTCGACTTTGGCGCGGTCGCAGAACTGTCTAACGAAATGCGCGAGGGTATTCCTGAGTTCGTCGAAGGGGTCATTCGTAGAGACACCGATCGGCTGATCAAGAGCCTCAAGAAAATGGGGTTCATCGCTCGCGGCGAGTCGCATGACGTGAGCGAGCGAGTTGTGGAGTTCTTCCACGAACGTTTTCAAGAAGACGTGAAACTAGAGAGCTTCAACCTGAAAGACATCAAGCTCGACCCTCAGCGGGGGCTTGAGAACCTTTTGAGCTTACGGCGGATGAACATTGGTCTTCGCGAGCTTAGCCAAGCCTTTCATGTGCCGCGCGATTGGGTTTATCTAGAACGCACGCTGCTGTTGCTCACTGGAGTATGCACCGAGCTCGATCCTGAGATGAATCCCGTGGGGATCATTCGTCCGTACGTCGAGAACTTCGTCCTCGGCAATCGAGACTGGGCTCAAATTGCTTTGGAAGCGGCCAAAGACATGGCCCTCAAGGCAGTCACGATTCCCGAGGATCTTCGCAAGTACCTTTTGCGGGCCAATCGTGGCGAGGCAGAATTCCAGATCAAAGATCTCTCGAAGGCCGCGCATGTGGTCGGCTCAAGCGTTCATCGCCTCATCTTGGCTCTCTTTGCGATCGCGCTCGGCGCTTTCTCCGTCCAACTCTTCGTCGCGGGGCACGTCGAACTCGCCAGGAAACTAATGTTCGCTGGCGGAGGGACCGCCATACTTTCGCTACTGCTGATGCTGTTCCGTCGGCGTTGACCTCATCGCGCCTTCGCATGCGTCGTTTTCACATTCTCGCGGCCATCGAAGTTGACTAGACCGGTCCCCACCTGGGCAATGCAGCACCTAATCAAGCACCAACCATCGTTTCCGCTGCTGCAGGTGAATCTGGCTCCCAACGAGGTGGTCATTGCAGAAGCCGGGACCATGGTTGCCCGGTCCGCTACCTTGACCATGGACGTTCGGTTGAACGCGGGAGCACGCGCTGGTTTCTTCGGCAAGTTGAAGGCGCTGATGGTTGCGCTAGTTCGCAAACTCGTCGGCGGAGACACCTTCTTCGTCAACCATTTCTCATCGCCTGGGGGCGGCTGGGTTTGGTTGGCGCCTGCGCTGTCCGGCTCAATCGTTCATCTTCCCCTAGCGGCGGGCCAGCGTATCGTGCTTACAGCTGGGGCCTTCATCGCCTGCACGGGTGCTGTTGACCTCAAGATGCGCTGGGGTGGACTACGCGCCATCTTTTCCAAGGAGGGGCTCTTCTTCGTCGAGGCCTCGGGGCCGGGTGAAGTGTGGATCTCAAGCTATGGAGCAGTTGACGAGATCTGGGTGAACGGATCGTATGTGGTCGACAACGGCCACCTGGTTGCATTCGACGCCTCACTCGATTTTTCGATCAAGACGCCAGGTGGCGGCCTGATGGGCTTCATCGCTTCAGGCGAAGGCTTGGTGTGCGAGTTTACCGGCCAGGGCCGAGTGTTCATTCAATCACGCAACACGAGTTCGCTCGTCGATTGGGTCTCTCGGCTCCTTCCCTAACAGTGCACATGCAAATCAACCTACTTCACAGACCTTCTCAAGCCATCGCCCAGGTCTGGCTTGCCCCTGGGGAGGCCATCACCGCCGAGAGCGGCGCGATGGTTGGGATGACACCCAACGTCGTGATGCAGACGCAAGCGGGCGGGATCGTAAGTGGCCTCAAGAGAATTTTTGGCGGCGAGTCCTTCTTCCGAAACACATTTGTTGCGCACGGCGGACAAGGAGAGGTGCTGTTCGCCACACCGTTGTGTGGCGACATGGCGGTGGTCGAGTGTGGACCAAAGAACTGGTGCATTCAGAACAGCGCTTACGTCGCGTCTACTCAGTCAGTAAGCGTGGCGACACGCTCTGGCGGACTCAAAGGCTTCTTCGGTGGTGCGGGCTTCTTCGTGCTGGAATCCTCAGGTCACGGCCAACTGGTGCTCGGTGGATTTGGAGCAATAGAGGCGATTCACGTCGACGGAAGCATGGTGCTAGACACGGGTCACATCGTTGCTTGGGAATCGACGCTGACGTATCAGGTCGGAAAGAGCGGAGCGGGCTGGATCGCATCCCTGCTCTCTGGCGAGGGGTTGGTCTGCACCTTCCAAGGCCAGGGCGTTGTGTACATCCAATCGCGCAACGCTGGCGAATACGGACAGGCAATGGGCGCAATGCTACCGCCGCGAGGATAAGAAAACGTGCACACCGAAATCCTGCATAACCCCGACTTCGGCGTCCTACGTGTTCGCTTCGATCAACCTGGCGAGGAGATCTCGAGCGAGGCTGGCGCGATGGTTGGACGAGACACTGCAGTGCAGATGCGCACGAACCTGCAAGGAGGGTTCGGGGGCGCGTTGAAGCGCAAACTACTCGGCGGAGAGAGCCTGTTCCAGAACACCTTCACCGGCACGATGCCGGGGCAATCCGTTTGGATCGCTCCTGCCGCAGAAGGAACGGTCGAATCAGTCACACTTCAACCGGGTGTAGAGATCTTCCTCCAATCGGGTGCCTATCTTGCGTCCACACCGGGCGTGGTCCTTGACACCAAGTGGCAAGGAGCAAAGGGGTTCTTTTCCGGCGGACTGTTTCTTCTCAGGGCCTTCGGGCAGGGCCAGTTGTGGTTCTCCACCTACGGTGGGCTGCATACAGTTGATATTGGTAGTCAATATCCTGGCTACATTTGCGACAACTCGCACATGGTAGCCTTCACCTCAGGGCTCGCTTACAACGTGAGAAAACTTGGGGGACTCAAGAGCCTCTTCTTTTCCGGGGAAGGGCTCGTATGCGAGTTTTCTGGGCAGGGTCGGCTATGGATGCAGACCCGGAATCCTGCGGCCCTCGCATCATTTCTTCACCCATTCCGTCCAGTATCCAGCGGGAACTAACACTGCCCTGCAGGGGCAGACGTTGTCTCGTTGAAAGTCCAAACAGGCGCCGCTAGTATCCGGCGTTCACCGCCACGGCTGCCGGTTCCATGTGGAAGCTTACGATCGAGGACGACGAGCAAAAGCAGATCAATCTGCCACTCGTCCAAGCGCTTTACGGAATCGGACGTGAAGAAGCGAACGAGATCCGACTAACCGAACGCAACATCTCGCGTCGCCATGCTTCTTTGAAGCAGAGCGGAGATGGGTGGGTTGTTCAGGATCTCGACAGCTACAACGGGACGTTCATCAACGGCCTGCGAGTTGCCGGCGAACAACACGTAGGTCACGGCGACATCCTGCAACTCGGAGACTATCGGCTCGAGTTCGTTGATGAGGGCCGGGTCGCTCCGCCTCAGCCCACGGCGGCAGCAGCCGCGTCGACGCCTGCCTTGGCTCAGCACCAGCGACCAGACCGCCTGGTGGTGGTCGTTGGCCCACAGCCTGGCCAAGAGTTCTTTCTCGACCGCGAGCATTTCACGATGGGGCGGTCAGAAGATGCCAACGTCTCAGTCAATCACAGCTCAGTGAGCCGCTTTCACGCTGAGTTGTTCTCAGTGGGCAACGGGCGCTTCGAGATCATTGATAAGGGCTCCGCCAACGGTATCCGTATCAACGGCCAGGAGGTGCGTCGGGGCTTCATCGAAGCCGGAGACGCACTTGAACTGGGTGACGTCCGGTTGCGTTTTGTCGGTGCCGGAAAGATCTTTCGCGCGGGATTCGACCGCAGCCAGGCACTGCCTGCAGTTACTGGGTTCGACCCCAGCCACAAGAAGCCGGCTGGCTCGTCCAGTATTCTGACCCTCGTCGGAGTTGGAGCGTTGCTTGGTATCGTTGGTGTTGGAGCCGCGGCGGCCTATGTCGCGACGAAGGACGACTCCGAGACCAGCGCACCGTCGGCACAACCCTCCGGTGAACTCTCGGCGGACCTTCAACTGCTCGAGGAGGCCAAAGCACTCAGAGACAAGGGGGACCTCGACGCCGCACATGAGCAAATCGCCAAGATCTCGCCAGACTCATCCACACTGAAGGAGTCAGCGGTCGGCGACATCGAAGGAGCGTGGGCCGACGCACTCTTCAAGCGCGCGGAGACTTCCGACGATCCGACTCGCCAAGCTGAGCTCCTCTGGAAGATCGCAACAACGCCTACAGTTGACGAGGGCCGACGGCGAAAGGCGTCAAACAAGCTGAGAGATGTGGGCGTCGAGGTTCCTGACGACCCGAAGGAGCTGAAGCCCAACTCTCCGTTGCCAACAACCTTTCGCCCTAACTTCGCGCCAAGACCAACCGCCAGCGCAACAAGCCGTCCTTCGGGGACCATCGACAGACAGGCGCTTGAGAAGCCCCGCGACAAGATGGGTGAGCTGATGAGTCGGTTCAATACGCTTTCCCCTGCTGAGTTGCGGATGTTGATGGGGCTTTGCCAACAAGAGAGCAATCTCAAGTGTGCCCAGGATGCATCTCGCCGTCTGGCCGAGTTGAAATCCAACCCGTCAGCGAGTGCAGCTCCGCGCAAGTAGCTCGCTTCCATTGGTCTCAGCGCTCAAATAGAGGCAGCTAGTTTTTGCAAGTCGAGCAGGCTTATGAGCCGTTCTTTGCCTGGTTCTCCCACGCGGATTGGCTCCCACCGCTCGAAGAACTTCCCGCCGGCTGATTCGCATGCCGCCTTTTCAGACGGAGCCCAGCGAGCAGAATCGATATTGAGGAGTTTGGAAACAGTGAACCCGACTTGCTCGCCGTCTGCCTCAACGACGAGCACGCTAGCTGTTTCAGTTCGCTCGAGTTCGGGTTGCCCGAGCAACGCGTTGAGACTGAACGCAGGGATCGCTCGACCGCGAGTCATCACGAGACTTGGGGAGCCGTAACTACCTCCAAGCATCGCAGTGTTCTCATTCCAGGGAAGAATCTCTACCAATTGCGCAATGGGCGTTGCGACCTCAAATCCAATATCGTAGGTCAACATCCGCGTTACGGGTATCGCACCAACGTCGCTGCCGTTGCTCTCGAGCTGCTTTTCCGCAGAATTGGGGACTGTCAGTCTTGCAAGTCCACACAGCTCAGGCAGCTGCTCTAAAGTTAACGCATTGAGCAATAGATACGACCCCAGCATCTCAGCCGCCGGCCGGAGTGGATGCTCGGGGAGCATAGTAAGTGGTACAGCTCCAGCAAATAGCTCTGGACGCATCAAAGCGCGGCGGGGCAGCGCAATCGCGGCGTTGGGGGGAACGCGCACGACATCGATTATCTCCTCCACAAGAAACGCCAGGTATCCTTCCGGATAGCGCGCGACAAATGCCGAGTGCAGTACATTACCCCGACTGCCAAACCCACAAAAGGCACTCAAATCGATTGCCGGCACCCTTTGGTCAGAGAATTCTATTGTCCCAACACAGTAGCCACCAACCAGGGGTGATGCCTCTACAGCGACACTTAGAACCGTCGTGAATACAACATTAGAAGGCACCGCTATCGGGAGACTCCCACAGCGTGCCAGCACCAAGTGGAGCCCTAACGACTCGGGACCGCCGCCGCTATTCCGCCGACGTTCGACTGGTATCGGCTTTGCCAACAACTCTTGACTCAGCCAAGCTTCGCAGTCTAGTTGGCTAAGGTCCTCCTCCGAAAGCTCCTCGACGCCAACCGAAATGGCCACATCCGGGTCATCTCCCTCCTCACAGTCCGGCTGACGATTCGGCCCAGACTCTACGACACTGGGAACCAATGGCAGCTCAAATAGAGCAGCAGGGGACAATATGCTTACAATCCTGTCATGGTCCGCGTGCTTAAAGCCCCCACTTAGGATCCCGTGGCTGGAATCTTGAGTACCGATCTGACTCACAGCAGATACCGCGCAATCGAGCACTCCGCCAACACCATCGGCCAAAAGGCCCAATAGTCGCCCCTGATAAGCGACAACCACGACGCCCCGAGTTACCCGGGATTCAGCGCGAGCGAGGTCACTCGGAAAACCCAACAGCGAGAGCAAGTCCAACACGGGGAGCGTTATCCCTCGGAGATCGATGGCGCCGATCACAGCCGCTGAGCCACACGGAATGCGCCCGACCTCTGAACATGGCACGACTTCGCGCAACGCCTGCAGCGGCAATGCTAGCGACATGTCCGCCAGGTAAAATACACCATAGCGGGTCGGTGCGGCTTCCTCGGCGAAGTTCATCGCAAAACGTTTGTGCTACCAAGGTCCCGAATAACGCCTGTGACGTGGTCAGCAGTTGCGCGTTGCTTCTCAGTAGCTGCAGCAATGGTGGATACGCTGCTCGCAGTGCGTTCTACGCTGGCCAGAATGCCTTCGAAGCTCGTCGCGGCGGACTGACTCACAGTAGCGCCCTGCCCCACGTGTTGAACAGACTCATCGATAAGTCCGGCTATCTCCTTTGCGGCGATGGAGCTGCGCTCAGCCAACTTGCGAACCTCCGCGGCAACGACGGAGAAGCCTACCCCATGATGACCAGCTCGTGCCGCCTCGATAGCTGCATTGAAGGCGAGCAGATTGGTCTGATTCGCAATGTCTCCGATGACTCGGACTATCTCGGAGACCTTCGATGAGCTCGCCTGAATGCGCTGGATCGCTTCGAGTGATTTTCTTACTGCGTCGTGGCCGTTGCGCGCCGCACGGGCACAATCCTGCGCCATTTCAGAAGCTACACCAGAGTTCTGAGCAATGGCGCCAATGCTCTCAACCAAGCTTTGGACCCCCGTCGACATCTCGGCTGACTTGAGCGCAATTCGCTGCTCAAGCTCGACTTCCTTCGTGACATCGAAGGCGTACTTGATGACCTTCGTCACCTTTCCGTTGAGGTCCACGATTGGATTGTACGTTGCTTGAATCCACACGTTACGGCCGTACTTTCCCAGTCGGTGGAAGCGACCGCGCATAAACTGGCCCTCCCCTAAGCGAAGCCAAAAGTCCCGATACTCGGGGCTCTGCCGATACTCTTCCGTGCAGAACAGGCTATGGTGCTGACCTTGAACTTCACGTAGCGTATAGCCCATCGCTGCCAGAAAATTGCGATTCGCCGAGACGACATTGCCATCGAGGTCAAACTCGATCACAGCCTGGGCAAGGTCTATGGCAGCCACCTTAGACTTATACTCGATACCCATTAGCTTCTCGCGAGTAATATCAGTCGCAAACTTTACAATCTTCACTACGTTACCACGCAGATCGAAAATTGGATTGTAGGTCGCCTGAATCCAAACCTCTCGACCACCTTTGCCTAGGCGCTTAAACTCGCCGGCCTGGTACTCTCCTCTTGCAAGCTTCGCCCAAAACAACTGGTGCTCGGCTGAAGATGAATGGGTTGAATCCAGGAACATCCGATGATGACGTCCCTTGACGTCCTCCAGCTCGTAGTCGAGCAGTGCGAGGAACTGCCTATTTGCGGAGAGTATTCTACCTTGAAGGTCAAATTCGACGACGGCCTGCGCGCGGTCTATTGCCCCCAACTTTGCAGTCGCGTCCAGTCGCTCAAGCTTTTCGTATGTGATATCTCGACCGATCTGCAGCACTTTGGCCAGCTTGCCATCGACTCCAGGGATCGGGCTCAGAGTGCTTAGGAACCAAACTTCTCCGCCCCCCTTGCCCTTCCGCCGCCGCTCGAGCGTTATCGACTCACCACGGAGGAGACTAGCCCAAACGCGCTTTCCTTCGTCACCTTGCACGTCCTCATCCAGAAGAATCGCACTTTCGGTCTGCCCTATTAGTTCTTGGACGGCATAGCCGAGGGCGTCGGCCATTCGACTATTAGCGCTTAGAATGACGCCATTGCGGTCAAGCTCCATTACGCAGCTACTGCTAAAGACCGCATCCATGCGAGCGACCGCTTCAATCTGCGAGAGCTTCACATCAGTTATGTTCGAGCAGAACTTCACAACCTTAATTTGATGGCCATCGAGATCAAAGATGGGATTGTAGGTCGCGGATATCCAGACCTTTCTACCGTTCTTCGCGACACGAAGATACTCACCAGCATCGAGGACACCTGAACCCAGCTTCTTCCAGAACGCATGGTAGGCACTACTCGTTGACTCGCTAGGCTCGACAAAGATGCGGTGGTGTTGGCCGTGCAGTTCTTCGAGAGTGTAGCCCATGAGATCTAAGAAGTTCTTGTTGGCCGACAGAATGTTGCCGACGAGGTCAAACTCAATAATCCCCTGCGATCTCGATATCGCCGCGACCATTCCCTCGCCCTCAAGCCCCTTGCTCTTGAGGGCGGTTATGTCGGTGGCAATACTTATTATCTTCTCAACGTTGCCATCTAACCCGCGCGTGGGAACGTAGGTCGCATTAAGCCATAGCGACCGTCCACCCTGCCCAAGGCGAAGCACCTCTCCGTGCTGCTGTAGCCCTTCGCACAACCCCGACCAAAAGGCTTTGTAAGCCTCTGAGTCAGCATAGAGCGGTTCGCAAAGACTGCCGTGTTTTCTGCCTTTCAACTCCTCTGGTCGGTAGCCAAAGATTCGGGCATAGCTCTCGTTGACCGTGAGGATGTTACCCTCGATGTCGAACTCAATCAGCGGCTGACTTTGGTGGATCGCTGCACTGCGACTCTCGACGTCTAGCGACTTTAGCTTCTCCTGCGTGATGTCCTTGGCGAACATCGTGATCTTGAAGGGTTTGCCCTCCGTATTGAGGATAGGAATGTAGGAAGCGGAGAGCCAGACGGCATGCCCTGCCTTGTCCTGGTAGCGAAGCTCCCCTGAGGACTGTCTACCGGCCTGGAGTTCGCTCCAAAGGCGGTCGTGCTCGTCGGTTGCAGCCGCCGCGCTGAAGAGGGCCTGGTGAGGCATCCCTCTGAGCTCCTCAAGTGAGTATCCGAATATACGCAGAAAGTTAGCGTTGGCTCCGAGTACACCACCAGCCGGATCAAACTCGACAAGCGCCTGGCTCGCATGGACCGCGGTGTACAGGCCCTGAAGCTCGTGGAAGCGTGCCTGCGTTGCTGGCGGACTCTGACTTGGCCGTTGGAAAGGCGCCTCTGGGGCAATTGTGGTCATGGCTTCTCGACTCGACAGACGGGACTTCAAGTCGGGAGACGGGAACCTGGGCGCCAACCTTAAACTCTGAGATCCGGTGCGGACCGGCAGTCCGACGCGCGGGTTGAAGACCCTGAGTGAACAGCTCGCTCGCCGCGGCCCAGTGCTATCTCGCTGCAACCGCGGAGAACCCTGCCAGGCAAGCGACGACAGGTGCGCCCCAAAAAGGAGCGGCCCCGAACGTTCGCTCGGAGCCGCTTCTTTGCGTACCAGTGCTCAGTGGAGGCGGCGGGAATCGAACCCGCTTTAAGTGCCAAAAACCGCTGGAATCTGGATCGCGTAGCAACTGGCGTCCTCGTTTCTCCCACGTATCGCCAACTGGGTACCTATCCAAAACCAGCGGAAAACCGCACGCCTGGCAATTGTCTGGCAAATGAGATCGGCCTGGATCGACTGCTCGCAGAGTCGCGGGTCTTCGACTGCTTAGACCGGTTCGAGGCTGACGCCTAGGAGCTGGCGTGCGCGCGTCTGCTGCGTGCCTTTGGGGACGCGGCAGACGGGGCATTCCAGCCCGACGAAGGAGTCAGTCATGGCAGACGGAAACAGCGCGGTGGATATCGGCGCAGCAACAGCGGCGAAGAACGAACTCTTGGAGCTTGCATCCCCCATGGGGCGCGAAGCGAAAACGCTCGTCAGTGATGTCTTAGTCGAGCTCGCCGACGTGCTCGAACTCGCACGCTTGATCGTGAGCCAATGCCCCCAAGACATCGTTGACGACTCAGCCGTTCGAAGCGCACTCGAATCCACGCTCCATCGGGCGCACGAGCGAGCCGAGACCGCGAGCAAGATCGCACACAGAGAGGCGGTGAGACGTGGCTGATTGCGGCTACTCTCCGATCGTGGCGAAGCAGGCGAATCGTGAGCCGCGCAGGTGGATCCCATGGGACTCCGACGAAGCGCGCAAAGCGTGCGCAGTCGACCTTGCAAACGCCGCCGCACGGTGGGCATTCGTTGCCCGAAGTGACGGGCGACCCGCAAGCGAGAACGTGGCGCGCGTGCTCCTCGCGCTCTCCCATGCGCTCGACGCAGACGACAAGGTCGAGCTCAAGAGACTGGCCGACGGCGTAAGGCCGACAGACCGGTATCGAGCTGTAGAGCCACGCTGCGCCGCGCTCGACGACTTGGTGATCACCGTGGATTGGGCAGCGCGCGAGCTCCGCGGAAAGCACGCCGATCAGGACAGCTGGGCCCTTGCGCTGGCGGGTACGATCCTTGGCGGGTTCGAGTTTGGGCCGCTCTCACACGAGATTCAGCGGCACAGTTCGACGGTGCTCGAGTGGAGCAAGAGGCCGACCGTTCAGCGCGTCGTTGCGGACGCGCTCATGGCCCGGACGTTGACCGACGCAGAGGACGCCATCCGGCGCGCATTCGTGGCCCTCGGATACCCGCAGAAGGACGCGAAGAACCTGTTTTCGTACCGGAACAAGCACGCAAAGCGCGGGCCCGCAACTGAGGGCTGACACGTCCATGGGCTGTCAGCCGCCCAGCGCGCCATGGATCGAGGGCGCGCATGCTCCGATGCATGAGCGCTACCGATCGACCCACCGACACGTTGGTCCGCGACGTCGCGGATCGGCTCGGCCGTGACCCCCGCACCGTCGTGCGCGTCCTAGCTGGCCTGCCCGTCAGGGGCTGCGCCGAGGAAGCCATACGCCGGGAACTCCTCGCCCGAGGAGCTCAACCCGCATCGATCAGCCCGCCGGCGCAGTCGGCGGCCTGAAATCACAAAATGTTTGCGGCTCAAACACCCTGGCAGGTGCGAGCCGCGTGTCACCAGGAAAGACACTTCGAGATGACGAGCCAGAAACTACCAGACTCGATTGATGCAGGCCAGTCCGCCTTGCACGTCCACCAGCATCGACACGAACCCCGCCCGCTTGCCGTTTGCGACGATGACGCAGCCGCGCGGTACCTTGGGCTCCCCGGACACAAGCGGCACACGTACAAGGCCCTAGGCGTGGCAATGACCGACCTTCCCAACGGTCGCTTTGCTGTGCTGGTGGCGGACGTTGAAGCTGCGTTGCGCGCTCGTGGCGTCGCCGAGACCTCGAGGGAGACGGCTACAGCGGAAGAGCCTTTGGCCGCCATCGTTGCACGCTCGGGACTGCGGATGGTGTCGCGATGATGGCCTTCCTAGTTGCGCTCAACACGACTGCGCTCCTGGTTGGCTTCGTGCTGCGCATGCGTCGCGAAAAGGAAGTGCGTCGCCGGTTGCTCCGACTCGAGTGGATCCTGGAGGCGCACGGCGACTCGTTCAAGGACGTGTTTCGCGATGACAGAGACCTAGCCGAACGGATCGGACGGCTCGAACTGCTCACCGGCTACGCGAAGACGGTCGACTTCGATGACGAGGTGCACCCGTGAGGCAAGAAGAACCGATCGCCGCTGTCGTCGAACGTGCGCAGCTGAACTCCCGCCGTGGCTATTGTCTCGCTCGGTTTCCTGGTCGCTGCCCGTTGTGCAAGCGGCCGATCGCCAAGGGCGACCCAATAAGCGTCAGGTCAGGCACCAAGGCGACGCACGCGACTTGTCACCAAGAAGCGACCGCATCGAAGGAGCCGCGCGCGTGAATGCTGTGATCGCTGTCTCCCGCGCCATGCGGGCTAGAGTGCTGCCGGCCGAGCTTTGCGATCGCGATCTGCTCGTGCTCCTCGCCTATGCGGAGCATGCCGATCCGGGCGGTAAGGCTTGGCCTTCGGGCGAGACCGTTGCGGCCATGGTCCGCGTCTCGAGGTCATCGGTTACCCGGTCGATTCGCGCGCTTGTTGCCGCTGGTCTCCTGGTTCCAGGCAAGCGGCGCCGCAATGACTCAACCGTCTACACCCTTAACCTTTCCAAGCTTGGGAATGGTCAACCTGACGATCGTCGGAGTGACGATGTTCAACCTGACGATCGTCAATCTGACTCTGACGATCGTCAATCTGACGCACTATCCTCTCATGATCCTCCTACTCTCTCCGAGGGTGAGAAACCCCACGATCGTCAGCGTGACCATCGTGGAAAGGTAACCCCTCCCCGGAAGCGCCAACGCGACCCGGACAAGCCTCCGGCCCACCCGAAGCACCGGGAGCTTTTCGACTTCTGGCTGAACCTGGCCGAGCAGCGCTATGCCGAACGACCGGCAACGGGCGGCAAGCTTGGCGGGCGCATTGGGCTCTCAATCTCGAAGCTGCTCGAGGCGTACAACGGCGACGCGGCAAAGGTGCGCGCCGCGGTTGAACGTTGCTCGCAGGACCGTCGAAAGCCGAGCATTCACCAAGTCGCGAACGACCCGAACGCATGGGGACCGATCGGCTTGGTTCGACCCGAAGCAACGGCTCAAAAGCCGCCGAAGCCGAAGCTGCGACCCTTTGACCCCGATCGCGACCTGCCGAAGTTGGGGGTGGGAACATGACCGCCGGCAAGGTACCGCCTCACGCACTCGAGGCAGAGGCCGCCGTCATTTCGGCCGTGCTTCTCAAAGCTGAGAAGCTCGATGAATTCACGCTCGACCCCGAAGACTTTTACAACCCGCAGAACAAGCTGATATTCGAGGCCTTTCGCGATCTGCGCGTCGCAAACCAAGCGATCGACACGGTTACCGTAGCCACCCAACTACGGCAGAAGAACCAACTCGAAGCCGCCGGCGGCGCCGCGTACCTGGCCCAAGTCGTCGACTCAACCCCAGCGGTCGCACACGTGGCCGACCATGCCCAACTGGTAGCAGGCAAGGCCAAGCTTCGGCGGTTGATCGCGGAGTGTCAGACCATCGCCGCCGAAGGCTACGGCGACGTCGGGCCGGTTGATGCCTACCTCGACGAAGCCGAGGCGAAGGTGTGCGCTATCGCCGATCAGCGAACCAGCTCGAAGGGCCCAGTGCATGCGCTGGAACCGATGCGCGTTGCTTTTCAGGCGATCGCCGATGCAGCCGAAGGCAAGACAGAAGCGAGCCCACCTATCCCAACGGGACTGGCTCCGCTCGATCGAGCTCTACAGCTGCGCCGTGGTCGCATGTCGACGCTCGCCGCGGGAACTGGACTCGGGAAGACAACGATCGCTCTTCAGTTTGGCCTTGGTGCATCGGCACGGGGGCTAGGCGTTCTCTTTATCTCGCTGGAGATGCCAGCTCCCCAGCTGATGCAGCGAGCCGCCTTCCAGTTGGCCGGAGTCGACGGCGGCAAGATCCGAAACGCTACCAGGCTCACCGATGCAGAATGGCGCCGCCTATCTGAGGCGAGCGGATCGATCGGCAAGTCGCCGTTCTTTGTCGACGATAGCGAGGAAGCTACGGCCCTTTCGCTACGTGCGAGCGTGCGCCGTGCTCGTGCTGCGTGTCGTCGGGCCGGCAAAGAGCTCGTGTTCGTCGTCGTTGACTACCTGCAACTTCTGGACGGCAAACAAGCCGGTCGAGACGCAAACCGCGAGCAGCAAGTCAGCTTCATTTCACGTCGGCTGAAGGTGCTTTCACGAGCAGAGAACGTCCACGTCTTGGCACTGGCCCAGCTGAACGACGACGCAACCAGAGAGAACCGCCGGCCCAGCATGCGCGACCTTCGGGAATCCAAGGCGGTCGCCATGCACTCCGACAACGTGCTCGTGATTCACGCGCCGCATGCTGCCGATCGCGCCGAACGTGAAGCCGGCAACGGATACAGCGAGCCAGAACCCGAAGAGGTTTTCTTGTACATCGACAAGCAACGGGACGGCGCCCCCGGACGAGTGCCGCTTACGTTCTACCCGGGGCAAACCCGCTTTGCTGCGCAGGGGTACCGATGATGTCGCCGGAGTACTTCAGCGATGCGCACGCAGGCAATGCGCATCGGGAAAACCGCGCATTTGAGCGATGTAGTCCCTGGCTACATCGTGCGCGCCACCATGGCGCGGTCGTAGATCGGGAACTCACGCGAGACGAACTCGAGGCCGAGGCAGGAAGCCGGCAGCGGGCTTGTGTCTGCGCCTCGTGGGAGCTGCGAGCCGTTGGGCGTTGCGTATGCCCTGACGTGAGGGGCGAGGACGAAGACGCGTCTACGGGCAGCCAGTGCGAGACCCCGGGGGGTAACAGCGCGGAGACTAACGGGACCTGGAGGAGGCGCGCGCGTGGTTAGCGAAGGTTTTTCCCTCAAGTTGTTACATGGCCAGCCGCACGATCCGCGGCGCGTAACACTGCCTCGCGCAAGAGCTGCTCAAACGCGTTTGAGCCGAGCTTTCCCGCACAACCACGCAACCCTTTGGACTTACGAATGAGCTCGCGCAGCCGTCGGCGGTCAGCTCGGGAGATTCGAACCATGACGAACTGTAACAGCTGCGCCGGTTGCCCGCGGCCCCACTCTACCCACCATGCGGCAAGTGCTGCATGCGCTGCAGCCCATGAATGACGGCGCTAGGCTCCTACGCCGCACGGGCCTTTCCTTCGCCGAGATCGGCCGCCGGGTGAAGCGTTCGCGGTTTGCCGTGTGCCGCTGGTGTGCCGAAGGTCGCAAGCCTGACTTCGCTTCGCGCATGGCTCTTCGCGCAGCCTTCGGCATTGAACCCGAGGCTTTCGACCGCGTGACGCTCGACGTTGCCACCTGTCAACAAGGGCCGTGCTGAAGTGATGCACATGAAGCAATTGCAGCACGGCCGAAGGGTAAGCGTAGCTCTCTCGGCCTCTCTTTCCGGCCGAGTGAGTCGGCTTCGTTCCCTTGCCGGCGTGGGCGACGCGAAACCGTCAGAGTCCGCGCTTATCTCGACTCTTGTTGCTCGAGGCCTCGCCGCTGTCGAGTCCGAGCACAACCTTCCCCCCATCGAAGAGCAGCGCTCCGCTGCCTGAAAGGTACGTCATGTCTGATGCACAATACGACCCGTTCGCCTCGTTTGGAGGAGGAGGAATGATGGCGATCGATCCGCGCGCGATGGCGGCCTATCGTGCCTCGCACCCAAACGGTCTTCACGCTTCCCACGGTCGCGCAATGTCCCCCGCTGCGATAGCCGCGGAGGAGGAGGCAAAGCTCGCTGCTTTGCCCACGAGGGCCGCGCAAGGTGGTGCAAGAGCAGCCACGTCTCGGGGTGGCGGCTCGCCGCCCTCTCGCCAAGAGATTGCTCGACAGATGGGCAACGTCCCCGTGTCGAACTTTCGCAGTCAGCTCCCGCCGAACGCGAACACGACCAGCGCGACGGAGTCGAACGGGCGGATTCAGGACCTCGAGAAAGAGATCGAGTTCCTCAAGAGAGACAACATTTCGATGAACGACAAGCTCGATCGGCTGATCACCATCGTTGAGCAGATGCAGGCGAAGCGCCCCGGAGTTGTACCCGAGCCAGACATGCCCAACCGGGAGGCCCCGGAAAAGAAGGACCCCAACGCACGTTCGAGGCGTTCGCCCGAGCGACTTGCCATTGCTCAGGCCATGGGCAACGTCCCGGTCAACGGTGGCCTGCGACGTGAAGGCAACGCGCTGGTGTTCGGCGTGCTTACGCCAGAGCAGGCGCGCGAGATGAGGAAGGCGGTCAAATGATCTTCAGCAAAACGAAGGATGCCACGGCGCCAGCTCACAAGCCGCCGTTCGAGGACGCGTGCCACAAGACGCGTTTGAAGGCGTGCGCCGAACATCAGGAAGCCACGATTTCAGCGCGCGACGCGGAGTTGCTTCGCTTGCAGCTCGAGACCGCACGAGTTCTCGAGGATTCCGCCGCTTCGATCGAAGATGTTCAGCGGAGGGCGCGCGAGGAACGAAGGCGACTGTCGCGCGAATTGGGCGCATACATTCACAGCACCCTACTCGAGCGGCTGAAGGCCTTCGACGACGATCCGAAGAGCGCAGGGGCTGCGCTGTGTGACTTCTGGGCGAGCATCAACGCGCGGGCTGAGTTTGAGCTTGGCGGGCGCGTCGGATCGTTCCACTTGGACGCCGCGGCACGGGCGGAAGCTGGCCGGCTCGACCTCTACAACCACTACATGCCTATCGGGTCATTGGTTGACTACAACAGCCCGGCCTACCCATCGCTGCAGCTCTTGCTCGAGGGGCTCGCCGCAATGGATCCGTTTCTTGTGACCGAAGCGATGCGAACGCTTCGAGTGAACGTGCGCCGCACGGTGGGCATGGATCTTGTGGACTCCGACCGAACCAAGGTCCTGTTGTCCTACGTCACGCACGACGACCAATTGCGAGCCTTCACCGGCGAGCTCGCCGCGCTTCGGAAGGAGCGGAAGGCGCCTGTGGTGCCGCCCCCCGCTAACCTTGGCAGCGTTGACGGGTACCCTCCGACTCGGGCGGAGATAGAGGAGTTTCGCGCCCACGACGACGCGCAGGCGCGCGAGTCGCTTCAGCTGTTGAAGCTGCGACGAAGCGGCGGCGACGCGGCCTAGCCAAGATGAACGCAGCTGGCGCCTTCGTCGGGCCGGCAATCGGCATCGTGTCGCCGATGCGCAAACAAGCTCGCAACTTGTCCGCGTGCGTGGACCCCAGGGGGGCGGCGTTTGTCACGGCGCCGGGCCCCCAACTTTTCACGAGGTAACCATGGCAAAGTTCCACGATATGAAGCTCGCTTTGAAGACGAGCGAGAAGGCCACGAAGCTAGTCGACGCGTTCGAGGCCGTTGTGTCCGACGCCGACGCCGCGCGACTGCTGCAGCGGTTTGCCGACACGCTAGGAGAGGCCGCTTCGATGTTCGGTGATTCAGATGAGAAGGACCGTGCCATCGCCGCGCTCGAGGTTGCTCGCGTCGCGCTTCGCGTTCGCAGGGAGCGAGGGCGCTCGTGACATCAACACCTTGGACCACGAGAACGGCCTACAACACGATCACGATCAACGGCCTGGAGTGGATCGGTACGGCGTGGCCTCAAGGCGCAGCGCACAAACCGAAGTGGGAAAACGTCTCTGGCCAAGGAACGGCGGGCGCTACCTCGAAATTTGGCGGGCTCGACCTGTGCGATTTCAAGGTTGAGTTTTACTGCTGGGAGCCGGAGCACATTGAGTTCTTTGACGGGCGAGTTCGGCCGATGTTGATGATCCAGCCGGAAACGAAGAAGCCGACCGTTCACACGGTGGATTATCCCGAGCTGGCGAAGCTCAGGATCACGCAGTGCATCGTGAAGGAGATCGGCCAGCTCGTGGAAAGCACGAGAGACGGCCTCTACGCGTACCCTGTGACCTTCGGGCAGTACCGCGCACCGAAGCCCGTGCAGACGCTCAAGGCTCCCGGAGGCGAAGGCGGCCACAATGGCCGCGGGGAGCCTAACTTCATAAGTCGAGTCTGGGCCGATCCAAAAGGGTACTACGCAGCGCAACTGAACCGGCAGATAGAAGAGGAAATAGCGATCTGGAGGAACGAGTAACCGCGTCAACCGCGGTTAGTTGAGTGGTCTTTGCTACCGCGTCAATAGCGGTAGCATCCAACTGTGCTTTGAATTCCCTTAGTTCTGCGCCACGCAGGACCAAGAATTCCTTCTCGGTCAACAAATCGTCACTCCCTAACCCATTGAATCGATATCACTTTCGCCACAATCGACATTAGGGCCCCTTTTCGGATCGTTTCCGCGTGATATCTTACTGGCCTATGGGAGCAACGAAGCCCAGCAATAAGGACGAGCGAGCGTTCAGCGGCGTCTCGTTTCGTACTGACTCAGCACTCGAGGCGCGCCTTGATGCGGTCGCTGTTACCGCTCAATTGAGCCGGGCAAGGGTCGCTAAGCTGTGCGTGATACGCGGGCTAGAGCGACTTGAGGAAGAATTGGCATTGACGGTTAGCGTCCCAACCAAGTAAACGAAAGAGGTCCGGCGACGTGCGACCGTCCCGGACCAGACCCAATAGGAGATTACCCTAATGGACGATTCCAGCTTGCTATGCAGCGCGACCCTCGCGCAAGGGGCTTGAACATGGCCCGACAAAAAACCGGTTCAGTGGCACGCCACGGCGACCACTTCGACGTTAGGGTTTCTGTTGGTGGTGGGAAGCGTCTTCCGCCGATCCACCTGCCCGCGTCTTACAGCGAGGCTCAGGCCCGCGACGCTGCGCTGAAGCTTTCGACCATGGCCGGCCGGGGAGAGCTCGTCCATGCGGCCGCGCCTGTTGGCTCGCTGGTGTCGGTCGGGGACTGGTTCGGCCAGTGGTTCGACGATCGCAAGGCGCGCGGGATTGTCACGGCGGAAGGCGAGCGAGGGCGGTTTACCAAGTGGGCCGCGCCGCTGCTCTCGAAGCCCATCAAGGCCGTAGAGGCCTCCGACCTGGAGCAACTGGTCGAGACGCTGGATCGGGCCTCGCAGGCGCACGCCAAAGCCGAGCGGGAGGGTACGCCGATCGATCGCTCCGTGATGCTGGCCTGGAAGACGGCTTTCAACGTGTGGGGCATCGTGCGGCAAGGGTTTGCCGATGCGCATCGGTCCAAGACGCTCGCCCTGCGGGTGCTCTCGAAGAACCCCGCCGAAGGCGTGCGCGGGCCCGATATGGGAGCCAAGAAGGCCCGAAGCTACCTCACGCCCTCGACGTTTGCGGCCTTCGTAGGATGCGCCACTGTGCCCGTCCAATGGCGTCGCATCGTTGCGCTTGCGGTCTACACCTACACCCGAGCAAGCGAGCTTCGGGGACTCGAGTGGAGCGACGTCCACCTCGAAGAAGGCTTCATCCTGGTTCACCGCACCCGCAACGCAGCCGGCGACGCGGGGACCACGAAAAGCGAGCGACCTAGGCGCGTGCCCATTGAACCGGCGCTCGTTCCGTTGCTCGAGGCGATGCGAGCCGAGTCCGGCGGAGCTGGCCAAGTCGTGGAACTCATCGACGATCGGCACCTTGCGAGGGCGCTCCGAACGTGGCTCCGTCTCGCTGGGTTGGCTTCCCCTGAACATGAGTCGACGGCGACAACGGCGGGCCTATCGTTCCACGACCTTCGGGCGAGCGGCATTACCTGGCGCGCCATTCGAGGCGACGACCCGATCCGCATCATGCATTCAGCTGGCCACGCGGACATGGCCACGACCATGCGTTACGTGCGGGAGGCCGACGTGCTGCGCCAAGGGTTCGGAGCGGTCTTTCCGACCCTCCCCGAGCTGAGCGGCTGCGCGATTCTGCCAGCGGTTCTGCCAGCGAATCGCGCATCCCTTGCCCTAGCTATCCGTAATCACAAGAGAAAACTAGTGGAGGCGGCGGGAATCGAACCCGCGTCCGCGAGGTATCAAATGCATTCTCGTTCACGTGCGTAGCCGCCGTATCCCCGACGACTGAGTTCGCGAATTCGGTCGCGACCTATCTCTCGCTAAGTCGACCGCGCTATTGAGAGCTTCCTCACGCGATCCAGCCCTAGTGGTTTGACCCTTGGGCTACCAGGACGATCTGGCCCGCGGATCTGCACGTGGTTTTTAGGCCGCTAGTGCAATGGTGTCGTTGTCGTTCGCACTTATAACGTCCCGCTTAGTAAGGCGGAGCAGGAGCCGCCACACGCGAATGCATCATCCATCCCCACGTCGAAACCGGTCACCCCCATTAACGAGATCAACCAATCGGTTGATTGTGCGCCGTGAACGTAGGACCAAACAGAACCGTCAACCCTCCTTCTGGGCTTCAGCGGCCTTTTCATCTACCGGCTTAAACTCAGCAGGAGCTGCTGAACCTTCACCCCAGAAAAACTTCTCAAGTTCGCTAAACCAAATTCGCTGCCCGGACTCAGACACCAAGTCTAGCCGATACTCGTTGATCAGCATCTTGGAGTGTTCGAGCCAGGACTGCCAGGCTTCTTTCGAGATGTTCTCGAAAACCTTTAGACCTACAGGGCCCTTGAGCGGCGGCTTCTCAAGCCCCACCGCTTCGCGCTTCAACTTGATGCAGTTGACCATCCTCGTCGACATGAGGACGACGTAGCGCGGGCACGGACTCGTGTCGAGCCCCACGCGGGGGCTTCAGGAGCCTCAGGCCGCCGCGGCTTGGCTGATGTCCATCAACAGGCGGACTGAGTCAGCGTACGTCGAGCCACGAATGCAACGTCCGCCTTGCAACTGCAACACTTCGCAGAAACTTGGAGGCGTTGGCGGCGCTGGCCTATTGGAAGCTGGCTTCGACAAGGGTGGCACGCTGCGTCGCGAGTGACGGATTCCACACTCAGCTATGACGATCAACCCTGCGTCGTGCACGGCTCGGACGTCAATCTGGGCGCTCGAGGTACCCTCGACCAGGCTTCGAAACGATGAAATCACGGCGTTGACGCCGCGCACACGTTCATCGCGAGCAGCGTGAAACCACTCCACGTCCGGGGCGAGCATCGCGGAGATCCACTCCCAATCGCGCCGGTTGAATGCGTCGTAGTAACACTTGACCCAATCGACATTGCTTTGCTTCGGCGTGTCCACCAACCACACCAAGCACGGCTTAGGCCACCTAAGGGCAGCCAGCTTTTGGCGCAATCTCGCCATTTGTGGGATGCCAGCATGGATCAAACTCGACCCGTCTTTGGATCTTTGTTTTCCCATGCCTACTAAACATTGTTCGACAAGGCACCGAACTGAACCAACGCGCGGAGTTGGCCGAACTCAGCAACGTTAGCCAGCAAGCCTCTTTCCGAGGATTCCCTCGAGCTGAATGAGCGCCTTCGTGAAGCCCTCAATTCCCTCTTGGAGCTTGAACGACGCCATCTCGTCAGCCGCGTGCATGGCGCGGAAGGACTCCTCGGTGATCACAATTTTTTCGATCGGATTTTGCCGAGCCGCTGCAGCGTCGAGCTTACGCGGAACATCCCCGTCAGCACTCGCCAATTCCTTCAGCAGCTTTGGTGAGATGGTTAGCAAGTCGCAACCGGCGAGCTCAAGAATCTCCCCCGTGTTGCGGAAGCTTGCCCCCATAACCTCAGTTTTGTGCCCGTGGTGCTTGAAGTAGTGGAAGATCTTCTGCACCGAAACCACTCCTGGATCCTCATGAGCTGGGATAGAAGCCACGCCCCGCTGTTTGAGGAAGAAGTCCAAAATTCGACCGACAAACGGCGAGATGAGCGTCACTCCGGACTCGGCACAAGCGACAGCTTGGTGAAGGCCAAAGAGAAGGGTGAGATTGGTGTGGATGCCCTCGGCCTCCAACCGTTCGGCGGCTCGGATACCCTCCCAAGTTGCAGCGATCTTGATCAAGATGCGCTCCTTGGCAATGCCGCGATGCTCGTACATGCCGATGAGCTTGTGGGCCTTCGCGATGGTACCTGGAGTGTCGAAGGAGAGCCTTGCATCGACCTCGGTGGATACGCGACCAGGCACGATGGCCAAAATCCGCTGGCCGAACTCGACGCTTAGGAGGTCAATCGCTTGGGCAACCACGTCGCCGTCGGTGGCGCTCTCCCCAGCCAGTTTGCGGCCTTCCTTGAGCGAGGCGTCCACCAACTCTGCGTAGATGGGCATCTCGGCAGCGGCGGTGATCAACGAAGGATTGGTGGTTGCGTCTTGCGGCTTGAATTGCTCGATGGATTGGATGTCGCCTGTGTCCGCAACAACCAGTGTCGATTCCTTCAGCTTGTCGAGGAGGCTCATGCTCGGTGCCTACTTCACTTTTGCTGGGACAGGAATGGTCCCGTCACCCGTGCGAACATAGTTGACGACAGCTGTGCTCAGTTGGTCCACCAGCTTTACGCACTTCTTGCTCACGTCGCCCATGGAAGCCCCTTTGCACTCAGAACGCCGTTCCTTGTTGATTTTGGCGATCTCGGCGTTGTTGAGCAGGGCCGCCTGGAGTTCGTCACTGAGGACTTTCCAGTCGAGCCGTGGAGTCTTTGGCGCCGGTGGGACGCTGAAAGTCACGTCGGCCATGGGCACAGTCGCGCATGAGCCGTCCCAGCGGAGGAGGTCATATTGTCCCCCTGCCCCGCTTACCTCAATACCCGTAGTGTTCTCCCGCGTGGAAAGTACGATTACCTCTTCGTCGAAGACCAGCTTGTCCCCTGAAGAAACGCCGCCATAGCCATTGAAAGCATCGGTGTTGCCCTTCAGGTAGCCGCGGGTGAATGGAGTCCCCTTCTTGAAGAAGGCAAGCGCAATGTCTGGATGAACGTTTTGACAGAACTTCTTCACGAAGGTCGCGTTCGGCAGACAGGCTTTGCCCTTGGTCTCGCAGGTTGATGGGACCTCCACTTCGGCAGAGTCTTGCTTGGCTGCGGAGGGGACGGACGCAGCCGCGCTCTCCGCAGGGGGAGTCGGCTCAGTCGCACTTTCTGCTGCGTCGGGCGAGGCAACTTCCGCCGTGCCAGAGCCACAGGCGTTAAGAAGGAGGACAGAACACAGGCCGAAGATACGACGGAAACGAAGATTGCGTCTCATGAGGCTGAGAACGTTAACAGCTCAGCGGTGCGCTTGGATGAGCGTCTGTTGTCCGTTGAGTTCGATCTCGACCTGGAGCGCTTGGATGGGCTGAATCTGCTTTTTCACGTAGATGACCCCCCCCGGAAGATGGTCGTAGCGGTAGTAGTTTCCGCTGACCGTCCTGGTTGAGCCATCCGCGAGCGACAGGGTGATACTGCTCACCTCGTCCCCGAGCGGCGGGCGTGCGAGCTGCACATCGTTTAGCCACGATGCAGAATCCGCACCGACCGAAAGCCGCTCATACACCTGATTGAGAGACGCCTCAGGATATTCAAGCGAGTTCGTGGCAGCCATGAAGTCGAGGATGTTCTCGTAGGTGTAGTCGCTGATCCAGGTTGGGTCACAGTAGGTCATAAAGTCCTTGTGACTCGGCGGCATCATGTCGTGCTTGAATATATCCATGCCCCAGACACCAATGTTTCCGCCCGAGTGCGGATAGTTTGGATCTGCGCCAGACACTCCACCACAAGGCGAGTGATCGCGCCCGTGGTTGTGGCCAATCTCGTGCACTGCGGTGCTAGTCGAAATTTCCCCGGAAAATCCCACACCGACTGCAGCTCGCGTGTACTCGGCGTTAGGGCCACCAATCCAGCCCAGACCCAACATGCAGCCCCCTGAACAGTAGCTATTGAAGCTGCTCGTCGGACTGAAGATACCATAGTAATACTCATCAAAGTCCGCGCTCGAACTGGTGCGCTCATCAGTCACGGCGTTGAGCACAGTCTCCCAACCGCCGCCCCCCGAGCTGATTGAGTTGCCCCAAGCCAAGGTTGGCCCGACGTTGACGACGACGTCCGTCGTTGGGTAGACGGCCATAAAGGCCTGCCGGTACAACTCCACTTGCCCAGCTGAGGTATCGGGCATGCGGTTGGAACCGTCTGCTTGATACTGCACTGGGATCAGGGTCACCTTGAGCGTTTTGGACGAACGCACCTGCAGTGACGAGTCACCCGTTGACGCGTTCGGGTTGGGCCCCTGGGAACTCGTCGCTGGCTCTTTGAACTCTACCCTCCAATTGCCCCCCGTCATGTACTCGGCAGGGACATCAAAGTTGATCGTGCTACTGTAGCTACTATCCGAGTTGTTACCGAAGCTTGTTACTGTGGTTTCGATTGGAGGGTTATTACCTAATATCAACCGTGCAGTAAGCGGGGCTCCACTTGCGCCGGACGCCGAGGCAAACACGCGCACCACTGCAGGCCGATTAGCAACTAGGCTGACTGTAGGGGCTTGCGAGGAGCCATTCTTCCAAACGGTGGACTTGAGTGCTTGATAGAAAGCAACCTCGCTGATTGTGACGCCTGTTGCGTCGCCTTCTTGTTGGACAGGACCGCCACCGGTGCCGCCAACGCCATCCATGCCACCAACGCCACCCGAGCCACCCGGCCCAGGGCCTGTGTGCCCACCTGCCCCCGGCCCTGCAGCGTCCGCTGCGCCCACATTGGTGGTGGGAAACTCTACCTCACCGCCGCTGCCGCCGTCCCCGACGGTGAATTCGTCCGCACCAGTCAGCAGATTGCATCCGCCGAGCAGCGTCAGCAGCAAGGTGGCAGTAGCTGCTCGCCTCACCGCCGACCGTCCGACGAAACCAAAGAAACCGAACGGAGCGTTCATGGTTGAGCGGATGCCCTTCACAAGGCGTGCCACAGCGCCAGCGTCCCATTGACGCAGAAGTTTGCCGCGCCATCACATTCACGCGGACCGTCAACGGAATGTTCCAGGTTCACTGTGACCCAGTGAGGGAGGATCTATTAATGCCCTGAACAATCAGTTACCCACCCCTGGATCCTGCCTGAAGCTCGCTGTTTCCCGTGGCGGGACCATCGTTTGTCGAAACAGGGTCAACATGGCTTGGAGCAACCAAGATCCGCTCTCGAGGAAGCCGTTAACGAATCGCTAGCTCGTCAAAGGTTGGCTACGAACGAGCAAGCAACCCTCACAGACACGCGCCGAGCGAAAAGCCGTTGACGGTCACTTGCTGCATCAACTCGTCTTGGATCGGCCCGCATGTTCCGGTGTTGCATTGGGGGCTCGCTACATTGCAATTCTGAAAGCACTTATCTCCGGTGCCGTCATTATAGCAGCCATACCCCGGTGCGCAGATTCCGGGGTTGTTCGCGCAGGAGCCGCTAGTGGCTGTCCCGGCTGCAAAACACATAGTGAAGAAGCGCTCTGCGCCAGCGTCTTCACGCGCAAGTATACAGCCTAAACCGGTGGGGCAGCCCGCCGCCGAAGCTAGGTTGCAGCTGGAGCTGCACATTGAGACGTTGGGAATGGTCCCCCCGTTCCCGTCACCGAGCTTTACTGCGCAGATGTTGGTCCCATCGCAATCAGCGTCCGCGGCACAGAATGGTGCGCAATAGCCGACTGACGCTTCACCGAGACAAATGGCGCCCTCGACGCAGTCGGTGGCCCCACATTCCGCGTTGAAAGCCGCTGTGCCACTTGGGCCACAAGCGCGCTCGCCAGCCGCGTCCAGCGTGCATTTTTCCCCGCTTGGACAACCGCATTGTGGCGCCACGAGCTTGCAAGGATCTTCGTCGCAGGAGGGGCCCCCACCCTGCCCACCCACGGCAGGCTGACCGCCCTCTGGACCTCCACCTTGACCACCTACGGATGGCAAGCCGCCCTGACCGCCTTCTCCCGCAGCCGCTCCGCTACCACCCTCGGCGTTGCCACCACCGTTGGGAATGACTCCACCACCAGTAGCACAACTGACTAGCAAAGTTGTCAATGCAGTATTGAGTAAGCGAAGAGTCATTCCTTCACGCTACTCAGCCGGGAGAGTTCGTCAACAGTGACGCCTCCAGCCGACGAGTCAGACGCCGGCTGACCAAAGGCGGATGCAGTGAACACAATAGCTCGTGCACTCTTCGACAAAAGCAGCCGAAGGCCCGAATCAACTTCGACTTGGCACGAGTCATTCCGCCAAACTGCAGTGAACAGACTTCGACTTGGCACGAGTCATTTCCTTAGCCTAGCCTTCATGGCAGCAAGCTCCTCGTCGACCTCCTGCTCGGCGACAGCGCGCGCCTCGACTTGCGCCTTCGACCGAGCGGCGGCTATCGCCCGCGCATTCTCGAGATCTACACTGGGGTTCTCCGACCCGACGGGACTAGCGGCTATGCGCTTCTTGGCAATAGGATCCGCCACCGCAGTGGCCGGCGCGGCAGGCTTCTCTGCAAGTCTACGTCGCAACCGATGGCGAGCGTATAGACCAGCGATTCCGAGCAAACCAATCGCAAGAAACCAATACCAGTAGTTAAGCAGCAGACCGATAAAGCCCACAATCACACAGACGCTAAATATAGAAATAGCGATCAACTTCCAGCGTCTGGTCTTCTTCGCTTCGGCGCCTTGAGCGTTCGCCTCGGACCCCTCGGAGAGGAGCCCGTCAACGGCCCGCTTGGCCGCGTCCTTCCCAGCGGCTAGAGCCGCACGGGCAGTGGCATCTTCAGCAAGCTTCTTAAAGTCGGTCACATGCTCTCCTGAAACGACGGAATGGATTATTCCACACCGAGTCTCCTGCAGGTGGTTCTGTAGCGGGAGGCGACCCACTTTGCTACGCCACCTCCTTGGCCCGGCATCGCGCTCTGTGAGAGTTTACGCGCGTGCGAACCTTTACCTTTTCATGCTTCCTGCTCGGAGCGCTGGCTTCTGCCGAAGTAGCCCTTGCGCAGAGCCCGCCGCCCGCTCCGCCAACCGTTGTCGAGAAGGTTGGTGGCTCCAACACGAAGGGCAAGACCGAGGCGGTCGCCTTGGACGACGAAGAGGACGATGAGGAAGACCGGCCGGAGGGCTGGACTCCGGGTATTGAGATTGGCGTTGGATTCAGCGTGCTGCAGTCGCGCGGAGTCGTAGGCATGCAAGATGGCTTCACGATTGCGTTGGGTGGGGTAATCGATGCCGATCTCGAGTTCAACGAAGGCATTCATGAGTGGCGTAACGGACTGCGTCTAGAAGCGGGCGTAACGCGATCACCCTCGCTCGATGAGTTCGAGAAGTCGAACGATGCTTTGGAGTTCGAGACGCAGTATCTGCTTCATGCACTCGAACTCTTTGGTCCCTATGTTCGTGGTGGGATGAACACGACGATGTTTCCCGGCGTTGATACAGAGCCGAAGGCGGTTACCTACGTTGTGACCAATCTCGACGGGACGAGAACCACCAGTATAGGGACGAGCTTGGCGCTCACCGATCCATTCGCGCCCTTCACCTTTCGCGAGGGCCTCGGCGTTTTCGCGCAACCAATCGAGGAGGAGCCCATTGCTATTGAGGTGAAGGCTGGCCTCGGTGCTGAGCAAACCATAGCCGGCGGTATCGCCATTCTGGACGATGCTGCCACTCCGGAGGTAGAGGCCAAAGAACTTGGTGACACCTACATGATTGGCGCAGAGGCGGTAGCCGACATTTGGGGCTTCTTCGACACGGAAAAGCGGGTCTCTTACAGCATCGGCGCGGATATACTTGTACCCTTCAAGACCAACGATCTTGCCGCCGGGGATCAGCGCAGTTTGCTTGAGCTCACAAGCGTGTTGATCGATGCAGGCTTGAACGCGAAAATTTTCGACTGGGCTTCGTTGACCTACAAATTCGGAGTCCTGCGAGAACCGTTGTTAGTCGACAAGTGGCAGGTAACCAACTCGCTACTGTTGACGGTTGGCGGGGTATTCGGGTCCAAGGCGCCAGAGCCTCCGAAGCCGCCCTGTGCCTGCACAAAACCGGCCGCGCCGACTATCAATACCAAGTAACGATGGTCAGGCTAGTCGCCTGAATCGGAGGAAAGCGGCGACTTCTGTCGTTCAATCGACAGCGAAATCAGGCTGGACATCAAGTACGCATACCGCTCGTCGTCGCGGTCCCATTGGCGTGGACCGCCGATGTGCTCGTGGCAAACGACGCCGACCATCCTGCCGCGAACCCAGATAGGAACGTCGAGCATGGCACCTATCCCGAGCGGCACCAGGTAGCTCTCGGCAAAAGAGTTCGTCCGCGGATCGGTTCGAGCGTCATTGGCCAAGATAGTCCGCTCGGTGGCTAGCGCCTCAAAATAAGGCTCATTGCCGGTTGCATAGATCTCGATACCGCTTTGGTGTGTGCGGGAGACCCCGTCGAACAGATCCAGGCAAATGATTCGCAAGAGGGTTTCATCCAATAGCCAGGTTGAGACACGCGCAACGTTTAGCGCCGTTGCAGCCGCCTCGTCTACGCGACGTGCCGTTTCGCGTGGATCCCCAAGCCCCAACGAGCGCTGGCTCATAAGGTCGAGCATCGAACCAATCTGAGCCCGAAGCTTGGTCACGACGTTCGTAAGCCCTGGAGCTGCCGGTGGCGCCAGACTGCCTGCCATTGGGCGATCCGAGAGCTGAGGCTGCGAGGAAAACTCCAGTTTCACCCGCTCGAGCGCTTGCGTTAAGCGTTCGATGATCTCGGGGCTATCGGGCCCTGCGGCAGCCTCAGTTGAGGTTATCCGGGCCCAAGAAGCCAACCGGATCTTTGCGGCTAACCCGCCGAGCCGCTCAGCATCGGTAAAGTAACGTGCGCATTTTGCGCCCAAAGCGGCCTCCTTCTAACGAATGCAATAAGCGAAACGGCGCAGTGGCAGTAATCTTGAATGATTACCAGAATAAGCGCAGTGGAGCTTTACAAGCCTCGCCCCGCACGGCGCAACATCGAGTCGGTAGGAGCACGATTGGACGGCCTGCCAGCAGCGGCTGTCCTGCCCTCGATAATGCCGCCATCCGCAGTCATACCGACGACCAATCCTGGTTCAGTGAAGAGCGCGACGATCGGCGCCGTCCACGAGTCGTCCGCCCACATGATGTCCCACCTGCCGATAGGAGGAGCGGACATCCCAGTGGCGTGTGCGGTGCGGTGATGCATCCATATTCGCCCCGCACTAGCGCACCAACCTCGACTTGAAGCATCGATTGATACGGATGACAGGTCCGGTTTGCCCTCGACGAACTCGTGGCGAATACCACTCGGGTAGACCCAAACGACAGCGCCACTTGCACCAACGCCTACCGCGGTATTTGCGGTGTCCTCACCATCACAGGCCAGAAAGGCTCGCACCAATGGTGTATCGATGCGCTCGAGGCTCCAATCGAGCGGACGATAGATTGCTGCGTAGGCACCGCCGTCTCGCGCTCGCCCGACCAACATCCATTTTGAATCGGCCACGCGAGCTAGCTTCGAGATCGACGCTGCGTCCGGGACAGGAAGTGGCTTGAGCCAGCGCTTGGCGGTCAAACAACAGAGCGTGGGAGGCTGGTTCGGCGCAGTGCCTACCAGCACAGCCAAGTCGTCGATGTTCCCTGAGAGGAGCTCATAACGAATATTGCCCCCTGAGAAGCGTCGCACCTCACGCGGCCCTTCGCTCGAATACAGCGCGAAGGTGGCCTCATCCCCGCCGACGAGCCACTGCCCGGGGCCAACCCGCCGGACGAAGCGGATGGAGGTTGGATCGGCAATACCGTCGTGTGCGACGTCCTTCCAGTGGGAGCCGTCCCAGAAGGCAAGCCCTGCATTGGTAGCGGCCATACACTTACCGTCCCCGTCCCAAGCGACGTCGCGAATAACCTTTCCAAAGGTGCCGGGGTAACGAAGCGGAGTCCAAGTCCAAGCCAGGAGTTGCGTCGTATCTTCGGACTCCTCGAGGTGCGCTCTCCGCTTGTTTACGATCGACAGCCGCGGGATTTCAGAGCGGAGCCAAGGGGCTATCATCATCGCAAGCGCATCCGCTCGCATCGGCCTAAGTTCTGTTTTCCCAGAGGTGCCGCACGCCAGCGCGTAGTCAATCGCTTTGCAGGCCTCCGCATTGGCCCGCAATTCGGGCGCAAGCCAGGGCGACTCCCGAATGCTGCGGCGCTGGTTCGACAGTGCAGCCATCAGGGCCTCCGATGGCGACTTCACGTCGAAGTACTCTGCCCCCGTTAGCACATAGTAGATGACGCCGGCCATGCTGAAGACGTCGCTCCAGGCCCCCACGGCTTTCGCGTCCATTGTTGCAAGTTCAGGTGCTGCGTAACCGAGTGTGCCAACGATGAAGCCGCCAAAGGTCGCAGCCACCCCCACGGGACGCGCCACACCGAAGTCGGCAATTTTGAAGATCTCGTCACTTCCGAAGCCGCAACAAAGCACGTTGTCCGGCTTGATATCCCGATGGATCACGCCGACCTCGTGAACGGTGGAGAGGCCTTGCCCGAGCGCCTCAACCAAGTTCGCCCCACGCTGGGCGTCGAAGGCATGGCCAGTCGTTCGAATGGCGTGAACCACCCGCTGACTCAGCGTCGTCCCCTCGATCCCGCCGTGGACGTACTCCACGACCAACCAGGGAACGCGCACCTCAACGCCGCGCGAACGAAGCGCCACCGCCCCGGTGTCAATCAGGCGCACAACAAAGGGCGTTGGGGGCACGCGCTCATTCAATCGGCCGAGCGCGACGGCTTCCTTCTGGACGATCAACTCTGCCGTCTTGCCCCACTGGGCAACGAACCAAGGCCGCAGAATCTTGACCACGACCCCGCACTCACCCTCGGGAGCGAGACGCATCGCGTAGAATGCCACTCCCATCGCGCCTTCTCCGACGCGCGACAGAATGCGGTATTTCACACCGGGAGCGGTCTCCGACGGGAGTTCACTCCCGAGAAGCGCTTCGAGTTCATCGCCGCCAGAAGGTGGAGCTATCGAGGACACGTGAACCGCATGCTAACTGAAGCGGTGCTGATTTTCTGATCCAGAAGCGACCTCAACCTTAGGTCGCCGGCGCCAAGCCATCGCGGCGAGCGCAAGGAACGCGAAGACGAAGCTTCCATGAAATAGCGGCGGAACCCAGGCTGGTACCGAGGCCATTGGGTGTCGCAGCTGGTTGACCAGAATCCCCGCCTGATAGCAGGCAAGCGTGAGGAACCCAATGAAACCTGCGTCGCCTTCGCGCCACTTCAGCAACAAGGCCGAGAGTATGCCGACAGCGCCGGCACCTACGGCAAACGAGCGCGCCAACTCGTGCAACTCGAGCCCGCCCGTGGGGAAGAAGACACTCGGTACAAAACCCATGAGCACAGCCACCGAGAGCTCAGTAATCGAGTGAAGCACCAAAACGATGTTGGCGAAGGAGCGCATGGTTGGATCAGTGAGCTCGCGGGCTTGCGAATGATTCTTTTTCTTTCAACCAGCTAGCGCAGTCTGGATTGCCAGCTGCAGCTCCAGCGCGCGCGCTTTCATACTGGGCGACAAAGAGGTCAGCGGCTGAAGCTCCGACAGACGAAAGCGGAGGCCCATCAAGAGCTCGCCTCCTGTGGAAGCAAAGTCGATCACGTCGCGCACTTGGGCGGCCTCTGCGGCGAGGCCGTCCTTCGCGAGTGCATCGGCGAACTGTTTACCTTCGAGTGCGAAGTCTCTGGCCACGAATCCCTCACAAAACGTTGAAGGCCTGCATCCTGGTTCCATGTTCGGGCGTGACAACCTCGATACCTCCTCCGGGGTTGGCACCCACTGGCGGAGCCTGGCGCGTGACGAAAGGTGTTCCAGGGCGCACCGTTGCGGTCTCGATGAAGTCTGCTCTGTCGATGTTTTCTTGCGGAATGCCGTAACGAGCCGCGTAGCCAGGCGAATGAGGGTGCTCGAGGGCCCAGAACTGACCCTCCGGTCCTGCGCTGCGGCCCATCGTCCCCATGCGGTAGAGGGTGGCTCCGTCTTCAACTTGTTGACGCGCGGCGAGCGCTTCGGCCGAGGTACCTTGCTCGGCTGGACCATAGGGCGTCGGCACTGGCGGCGTGCCGTGTGGCGCGCCGGTGGCGCTGAGGCCGAGTGGATCGACGTGGACGGTGGGCGTGCCGTCGAAGCCGTGAAGATCGGCTCCTCCCGAAAGACCTAACGGGTCAGCGCTGCACCAACGCCCAACCTCTGGGTCGAAAAAGCGAAAGCGCGTGCTGCACAGGCCAGTCTCGTCATCCGCGTATTGACCGAGCAGACGGAACGGGGAACTTACGCGGTAACCGCGGCTCTTTTCTCCTGTTGCATCCCACTTCTCGCGCAGCACCCGCCCCCAAGCGTCATGTCGAGCGGCCCAAGCAACACGACCGCCGGCGTCGATGAGCTCTTTGGGAACGCCGAGCTGATCGGTTACGACGAGGAAAACCTCCTTTCGCTCGCAGTGAAGGAGCGGAGCATCGCTGTGCGGATGATGCACGAAGCTGCGGACACCGCGCTCCGGCTGAAGGTCGGCGCACAAGAAATTGCCGTGATGTAGAAACTCGGTCGACTCGGTCTTGGCGCCACGAACGACGTCCTTGCGAACACGTCGGCCAAAGGCATCGTAGGACATCACGACACGCGAGCCGTCGCTCAACTTGAGCTCTCGCAACCGGTCGCGAACGTCCCAAACGTAGTCAGTGACGTGCGCGGTCTTCTTGTCGCGAGCGAAAAGTCGGCGTCCGCGCTTATCGTATTGATACGTCTTGCTGTCGGTCTCGAGTAAGCGATTGCCCGCTGCAGTCTTCCACTTCGTTGGCCGCCCTGAAGTGCCTAGCTCTCGCAAGGCGCCCACGAGCGCGCCTGCCGGGTCATAGAGGAACGCTTGGCGATAATCCCCGACGTTGGAACCAAGAAGCCGACCAGCAGCGTCGTAAGTAAACGTTGACTTGCCCCAAGTACCGTCATCAATCGCGGACACGCGACCGGCCGGATCATACTTGTACAGCCGTTGGGCGAGCACGGCGGGTACGCCGTCTGTTGCGGTGACGCCTTCGGCGCGCTGCTCGATCAACCGATCGAGATCGTCGTAGCGATGCTGCAACGAGAAGGCGCCACGGCCTTCGCGGAGCCCCGTCTCCCGCCCGAGCGCGTCTCGCTCGAAGGAGAAGCTCCGACCGGCATGCTCAACACGAGTGAGGAAGCTCTCTCGATCGTAGCTAAAGAGCGTCTTGGTGCCGTCGAAGAGCGTGCGCTCGATGAGACGCCCATCGAGGTCGTATGCGAAGCGCAGCAGACGGTCTCCCTGCCTCTCGAGCACGATGCGCCCGCGCTCATCTCGTTCGAGAAATGTCGTGTGCTTGTACTCCAGCTCAGCGAGCGTCGCCTCGACGACCCGTCCCTGCATATCGCGACGCAAAGAGGTTGCACTGCCATCGCTCGCGACTTCCTTGAGCAACCGACCGCTGCGGTCATATTCGAAGTCGAGATGGGTACCGTCAGGCAACTCGAGTCGCTGAACACGGCCAGCTGCGTCCCGTTTGTAACAGAGCTTTCGCTCGTCGAACGTGATGGTCTCAGCTACTTGACCGGCTTCGTCGTAACGGTACGAGTAGGTTTGGCCGGCCGGGTTCGTGACCTTTGCTAGCCGCTCTTGCGAAGTGTAGTCGAGCCGCCAACTACGACCCTCCTGGTCGATCAGTCGGGCTAGCTTGCCCATGCCGAACCAGCTCATCTCGATCACAGCACCGTCTTCATTGACCTGCCGCAGGATGTTGCCGTTCGGATCGAACGTCCGCTGGACGGTGCTGCCTCCCGGCCGCCTAACGACGAGCGGTCGTCCGAGCCGATCTCTGGTCACCGCGCTGGTTCGCTGCAGACTGTCAGTTTGGGTGAGTACGCGGCCGAGGGCGTCAAAACCGAAGGCGGTCCTCGAGCCACGAGCATCCACCTCAGCGATCACATTGTGTTGTGAGTCGTACTCAAAGGTCCGGACTGGCCCGCCCTCATCCACAATCTGAACAAGCCGCCCGCGCTCATCCCGCGTGAAGTTGAAGAACTTACCGTACGAGTGACGAAGTCCGATAACCCCGCCGGCCCGATCGTGCGCAAAGGTTGTTTGCGCTCCGTCCGCATCGACCCGCCGCAGGAGGGTACCATCTGCATCGTACTCCCAGACGGTGGCCTGGCCCATCGCATCGACTCGACGCGTCTCGTTCCCTTGGGCATCAAACCAGTGTTGCGTGCCTTCTCCGACGCCGTTGGCGATAGCGACGCGGTACCCGTCCGGGTCCCAAGCGCTCTCGTCCAGGACCCGCCCATCGTGCAGAAGCGTGCGACGCGCAAAACCGGGAAGCTCCGACCACTCAACAACCCGATTCTCCTCGCCGTACACGATGGTGCGCCGGTTGGTCAGATCGTACTCGAGTTCGAGCGCATACAGCCCGTTCGGGCCTCCTGTCTGGATGCAGCGACCGCTATCCCCGTCGTACACGTAGCTGAAGCGAACGCCAGCCTTGGTGGTGGTAGACGTCATCCGGCCAAAGCCGTCGTACTCAAACGCTTCGCCGTGGCCGAGCGCGTCCAGTACGCCGGTGAGCCGGCCCTGCTCGTCATACTCATAGTCGACCCAAAGCTCCGGCGAGCTTCCCACCACGACCTCGAGTCGAACGATGCGCGAGCTGCGCCAACGAACGAGCACGTGGCGCCCTGCCGTGTCGCGAACGCGGACGAGTCGGCCGTCCTCGTAATCGAACTCAACGGCGTTGCCGTAGCCATCGGAGGTAGAGCGCAGGACCGCAACGCCATCCGCCAAGAGCGGTCGGAAAACCTTCGTAACCCGGGCCTGATGATCACGGATCGTGAAGTCGAACGCCCCCTGCCGCGTAAGCGTCAGGCGTTCGCGACGATGGAAGGTCGAGGCTCCTACTGGAACGGTCTCGAAGTAGATCTCTCGACCTTCGGCGTGACGCAAAACGATCGACTTCGGTCCGAGTGCGACGCTCTCCTCGAACGGGTGCGCCCAACCTGCACCGAGCGAGGCGCCACGTTCGCGAAAGCGTAGCGAGGAGTATGAACGCTTGAAACGGAGCGGAATGCAGCCCGGCAGGTCGATGTCAGTGGCGCTATCGACGACCGCCCCTGTCACCAAGTCAACCGGATGCCCCCCCTGACAAGTGTGCTGCTCGGCTGGGCCGGACGACGTGCCTGGGGCCTGCGGGTTGCCTGTGGCGCGTGCGCCAGGTCCCGCTCCAGCTCCACCGGCACCAGAGTTAGACCCTCCGCCACCACCACCGCCATTTGACGGCCCAGACGGCCCACCGGGGGCATCTCCGCCGGCACCACCACCACCGCCCGCGCCGCTGCCGCCGCTGGCACCACCTGCTCCGCTGGCAGCGCCGTTGGTTCCAACCGTGATCGCTTTGTTTGATAGGCACAGGCTGCCGGTGATGCCAGCCATTCCGAGTTCAACGAAGACGACTGGCGCGCCCACCATTATGGCGACCGGTCCCGCGGTGTTGAGACTCACAACCTCTTTCAGCGTGCCTGGCTCGTTGCCGTGGCAAGTCTTGAGGACTGAGCCCATGGTCGCCCAGGGGCTTCCCTCGACACGAGTGCGCATCGCGGCGTCCGTGATGCCCTCGATGCTCGACGCAACCACTGGATAGGGAATTGGTAAAGGACTCGGGGCGGCCGGCGTGATGCACACGCTTACGGCCATAGGGGTGACACTGTGACCACTCTTTTCAGTGATCACGTCCATCTTTACAGCGGTCACTTTTCCCATGGTCCGACGCCTACCTTGACCTTGAGGCTATACGCTCCGCGAGCATTTGTGGGGTCGTCATGGCCCAAAGAAGTTTCGGGTTGTACTCTAGCCGGATGGAACGCAAACCGTGCGGCCGGCACAGCCAGCTTGCCTCAAACGACGCCGCCAAAATCACCCAATGCCCGTGTGGCACAGTTCATCTGCACCTGAGCGCAAGTGGAGTGAGTCTACGGCTTTCGGAGGAGGCGCTGAAGAACGTCACTCGCGCCATGATGACGGCCCTCGACAAGGTCGAGGAGGCTGAACAAGCTGCGATCAACTGACGAGCAGGAACTTTTCGTGCTGGGCGAGCGTCCCTCAACGATGCTCCCCCGCCGACTACTGTTGCTAGTCGTTTTTCGAGAAGCCATTGCTGTCTTCATCGTCGTTGTTGGAGTTGCCGGTAGCTCACTTTCGTTCTTCGCGCCGCAGCAGCTCAAGCCCTACCGAAGCGTGGTTGTTGGTGGCTGTGATCAAGCACAGAATAGAACGCCGACCGGCCGTTTAAGCAACGAGCGAGTGGTCCAGACGGGCCGGCTCAGGATCACCCGTGAGTGTGGCGATGGGAGTTCCGACTGGGTTAGTTTGCAACGACCCGGGAGACCGCCGGTGCGGGCATCCGTAGAGCGCGACAAGCCAGCCACCGCGCACCTCTTTGACGATGGGACGACGCTGCTCGAGGACGAGTTGGGACAAAGGCTGGCTTCATCCTCAAGCGGTGTGCTCAGGCTCTCCGACGCGCAATACCAGACCAAGGAGAGGACACCGTCGACTCTGGCCCAGGCGGCGGAATGGCTGCCAGCCACTGCCTTGCTCTGCGCACTCCTAGCGATCACGCTCCACGCCAGCATCACTTGGCGCAAAGAGGTAAAGCTTCGAGCGGCCGTCGAGGGCTGGCTGGAGAGAGAGCGATTCATCCCAACGGATCAGCGACTTGACGCTTGCCTTGCTCAGACCAGTCTGACCCCCGGGCCAGCCCTGGCGTTCGGCTTGGTGCCTTTCAGTGGGTACCGGGAACTTCGCAGCGCTTCCGTAAGCCCTGGCTCACGAGCAGATCATCATCGCAGCTTGGTTGTCGCGGAACTGAAATGCAGAACCGCGGCACTTCTTTTGGTAAGTGCCGCGGCCTTGCTGGCGTTGCTCGCGCGATGAGCTAGCCGTTACCCGCGCTTGTCGAACGACGCGTAGTCTCGACTGAGTTCACCTGTGTAGATCTGGCGCGGACGGCCAATCTTCGTGGTGGGGTTCTCGTGCATTTCCTTCCAATGCGCGATCCACCCGGGAAGCCGACCCAAGGCGAAGAGCACGGTGAACATGTTGGTGGGAAAGCCGAGCGCGCGGTAGATGATACCGCTGTAGAAGTCGACGTTCGGGTAGAGCTTGCGGTCAACGAAGTACGAATCCTCGAGCGCAGCCTCCTCGAGACGCTTGGCGATCTCGAGCAGCGGGTCTTTGATACCGAGCTTGCTGAGGATGCGATCACATGCGGTCTTGATGATCTTCGCGCGAGGATCGAAGTTCTTGTAGACGCGGTGGCCAAAGCCCATGAGGCGAACGCCGGAGTTCTTGTCTTTAGCCAGCTTGACGAACTGATTCACATCGCCGCCGTTGGCGTGGATCGACTCAAGCATCTCCACCACTTCTTGGTTTGCTCCGCCGTGCAGTGGGCCCCACAGAGCTAGGATGCCTGCCGCTGTCGAAGCGAACAGATTGGCTTGAGAACTTCCGACCAGCCGCACAGTGGAGGTGGAGCAGTTCTGCTCGTGATCCGCGTGCAGAATGAGCAAGAGGTTCATGGCCGCACGAACATCTGGGTCCACCGAGTACGGCTCGGCGGGCACCGAGAACATCATGTTCAAGAAGTTGGAGCAGTAGTCGAGATGATTCTGCGGGTACACGAACGGCTGCCCGATCGACTTCTTGTACGAGTAAGCGGCGATCGTCGGGACCTTCGCCAGCAGGCGAGCGATCGTGATGTCGAGCACGTCGCGGTTCTTCACGTCCAGAGCATCGGGGTAGTAGCTCGAAAGCGAGCAAACCATGCTGCTGAGAATCGCCATGGGATGGGCAGTCGACGGATAGCCGTCGAAGAACCGCTTCATGTCCTCATGGATCAAGCTGTGGCGCGTAAGTGTGTTCGTGAACTTCTCAAGTTCCGGCTTCGTTGGGAGCGATCCGTAGATCAGTAGGTACATGACCTCGACGAAGGATGACTTTTCACCCAGCTGTTCGATCGGATAGCCCCGATAGCGAAGGATCCCTTGTTCTCCGTCGAGAAAGGTGATGGCGCTCGTCGTCGAGGCCGTGTTCATGAAGGCCGGATCCAGCGCCACGTAGCCTGTCTTTGCTCGAAGAGCGCCGACGTCTAGGGCCTGTTCTTTCTCGGTTCCCTCGATGACGGGAAGGTCGATCGACTGCTCGTTTCCACCGACGGTTAGCGTCAACTTGGCGTGCTGCGGCACACGGCCTCCTTAGAGATTGATTTCGAGACAATGGGGTTCGCTTGGAGTGCCCTCACGAACCGAGAGACGGCCACCAGCCCTGGTTGGGAATCCGATGGTGCGCGCGTAACCTAACAAGAAGGCACGACGGCTTCGAGACGAAAGTCAAAGATCCCACCAACCTGCTAAAACAGGCGCCGTGGCCTCCCCGAATGAACGTTTTGTCCTTTTTGGAACAGCAGCCGCTCATCCTAGGGCCCCGGAGTTGGCGGAAGGGGTGCACCAGCTACTGGCCCGGTATGTCGACGAGGTGGTGCTTTCCTTCGCTTTGTGTCCGTTTCTCCACCAGCGAGACGCCGGATTAGGCGCTGTCGGCATCGTGCTGGACGCCCAGCCCGACGTTGCCACCTCCACCGCCGCTTTGATGGCGCTTTCCGCCAACGTGGCCCACCTGGTCTTCCCGCTGTCCCAACTCACTTCATCCCCGTTTGAGCGGTTTGGCAACAAGCTGGCTGAATCCGTCCGCGCTACGGCACGAGAAAAACTCGTTCACGCAAGCTTTCACCCTGAGCTCGTTGGGGGCACCGAGAACGCCTACCGCTTGATTGGCTTGCTGCGCCAAGCGCCAGACCCGTTCGTGCAGTTCATTCCCCATGGGCTCACCAAGGGTGGCACGGTGGTGGCTGGCGAGGAGCCCAAGGAAGGCCATGCGGAGGCGCGATTTCAGCGACTAACCGAGGCAGACCGCAAAGAGCTCGTGCGTCGTACGACAGAGCTGAAGGCCGAGCGTCGCAAGCTCGACTCGCTTGCTGCGGTCCTCATCAGCTAGGAGCCAGAGTTCAAACTACAAAAAGAGAAAGGCCCGATTGCTCGGGCCTCTCGTCGCGAACGGGCACCAACCCGTCCGATCATGCTTCAGGCAACAGCTTCTTTGATCGCCTTGATCGGGCGAGCGCGGACGCTCTTGCTCTTCGGCTTGGCAGCGATCTGCATCGGTGCGCCGGTGAAGGGGTTGGTTCCCTTGCGAGCCGGAGTAGCGGCCTTGTCCACCACGCGGAACTTCGCGAAGCCGGGGAGCGTGAAGACCTTGCTCTTCTTCAGCTCCTTGTAACCGACGTCAGCGAGGGCATCGAGGACCGCCTTCACCTGCTTGCGCGAAAGCTCGCCCGTCGCCTCGACGAGGGCGTTGATGAGTCCGCTCTTGCTGAGCGTTGCGGCCTTCTTGCCTTCTTTCTTCTCGGTCTTCTTGCCAGCCATGTGAATCTCCTTGGAGTGCGACCTGCCTATTGGGGACAGGAGCCACACTCGATTTCGGCGTTCGACGAAGCGTTACGCCAAAAATTGTTTTGGGTTCTTGTTCTCGCGGCTCGCTGTTTTTCGGCTGCGAAACCGCGAAATCACGCGCAGTCAATCACAGGACCGGAAACAGATCCAGCACGACCTTTGGTTTTTGTCGGCCCTTTTGTCGTTTTTTGTCGGCCGCATCATTGGCAGGTGTTGCGTAGCGGATATGCATAGGACCTCTGACATGAGCAAAACGTGGCAAAATCCGGCCGCAATTGGCACTTTCATCGATCACGCGATACTCGACTGTGTGACGCGATGAAGCCGAGCGAAGCCGAGCGACGACGTCACGCGCGCGACGAGCGAGACCGGTGCTGCTTCCGAAAGAAGCGCGGCACTGAAAAGTTCTTCTCCCGATGTGAAGCAAAATTGGCTTGTTTTTATGTGGAATTGAAACGCCGGACCACTACATTCGTCGACGATGGCTCGCGCAATCTTGAAGCTCCTAGTGTGTTGCTTGGTGTTCTTCGTCAGCGCGACCGCCATCGCGGCGCCAACGGCGAAGGAACGGGCACAAGCGAAAAGTGCTTGGATAAAGGGCAAACGCTTCGTCACTCAAGAGAAGAAGGACGAGGCCGTCGAGTCGTTGCGTATCGCAGTCGAACTCGATCCGAAGGTGCAGTACCAGCTCGACCTTGCGCGCGCGCTCGTTGCAGTTCGCGCTTTCGTTGAGGCGAGCGAACTCTGCGAGGCGGTGAAGACCTCGAGCGAGGCCAACACACAGAAGGCGAAGCAAGCAGCGACGACGCTGGCCAAAGACCTCGAACCTCGCATCCCACGATTGACCGTCAACGTGAGTGCAGTGGGTGCAACCGCGACGGTCAACGGCGAACCGGTAGAGCTTGGAAAGCCGCTCGCGTTTGACCCTGGCGTCTACACCGTGCGCGCTCGCGTGGGCGACAATCCAGAAACGAGTGAACGCGTTGAGCTGCAGGAGCGCGCCCGAAAAACGGTGACGCTCGATCCGACGTCTGGGCAACCCACCAAACCGGACGAGGAGAAGTCTTCGGGCGGAACGATGCTTCCTGCAGCGATTGCATACTCCTTGGGTGGCGCCGCCTTAGTAGCCGGTGGCGTTACCGGGTTCTTGGCGTTTCAAAAGACGGATGAGGTCAAGGACTTGTGTGGTGGCGCGCAATGCCCCGAAAAGTACGCGGGCGAAGTTGACGCCGCCCTCAGCCTTGGGACCGCCTCCACGGTGCTGTTTGCCATGGGCGGCCTAGGGGCAGCGGCAGGGCTGATCCTGACCTTCACCGTCGGCGTCGACGGCGGTGAGGGCGAGTCCAAAGAAAACGAAGAAAAAGCTGCTCAGGTTAGGGTGCGCCCGTTCGTCGGTCCCGCCACAGCAGGGGTAATCGGCACTTTCTGACGGGCGGGCTTGACCATCCTGTCGGAGGAAAGTACATCCCGGTTTAACTCCCGCACGGGAGCATGCCGAAGTGGCGGAATGGCAAACGCAGCGGATTCAAAATCCGCCGTCCTTACGGGCTTGTGGGTTCGACTCCCACCTTCGGTACTAGGTTGAGATCGCTTGTGTTTCAGACGCTGAAGGAGCGCAAACACTGGTCGAATCGTCGAGAGTCCCTTCGCCGCGTGCCTGCTAACCGTGCCTTTGTTGGCTGGCTGACAGAGTCCAAGGAGTCGATCGAGCTCCCCAAGGTGGGCCAAGTTGGCTTCGTCGAAGGTCCTCGCCCGGCGCTTGTAGGTGGCCACCATGGCGCTCGACTTGTGGCCCGTCCTGTCGGTCACCCATGACTCCGATTCGCCGCGGGCGAGCGCTTCGGTAACGAAGAGAGCACGGAGCGCATGGATCGCCGTTGGCTTCGTCGAAGTGGTCTCGGTGAAGAGGTCCTCGCGTTCGATGCCGCTCGCCTTCAACATGCTGCGGTACACGTCCGTTCGAAGGCGTAGCGGCGAGCCGTCCTCGCTCACGAACACGAGATCGGAGTCCGCCGAGCGGGGCGATATCTCCCGCCAAGCCTCGAGAGCGCGGGCCACACCCGGGCGAAGTGCCCAAGCTCTTTTGTCATCCGTCTTGTTCTCGTTCAGGCGCACGATCCCACGCTCGATGTCTGACCACGTGAGCCGCTCGGCTTCATCGTGCCGCATGCCCTCGCGAGCCACGAAGCCAACGAAGAGCCGGACGGAAAGCGGAGCAGTGCCAGCGACGAAGAGATCGGCCTCGCTCGGGTAAAGCGTCGCCTGCTTCTTCTGCGAGCTCTTCGGCACTCGAGGAAGCCAGCCCGCGGGGATCGGGTTGTGGGTCACCAAGCGCAGCGGGAACTCTGCCAGCGTCATCACGCGGCGAATGAGCTGGGCGATCTGCCTTCGAGTCGCCGGGGCAAGCTCGGGAGGAAGTGCGCCCATGGCTCGCTCGGCATCGTCGAGGTTGAACGCTGCAGCGCGAACCGAGCCCACGAACGGATACACGAACTTCTCGAGGCGTTGCGCGTCGTCGCTCGCCGATCGCTTCTCCTTCAGATGATGCGGGAAGCGGCGCGCGAGCTCGCCGGACGTCCACATTTCTCCGACTGATTGGAAGGTCTCACCAACAACCGGCAACGGCGCAACGCGAGCCTTGCCGGCGACCAGGCGATCGACCGTCCCACGGAGTTCCTCGAGGCGCTTCGCGTCGGTCGCTACAGCCGCCCGCTCAAGAATCTTCGGGAGCACGTCGAGGTGTGACGGCTCGCCGGTCGAACGAAGGTCCCGCGCCATGGTGGCCATGAGTGCGGCGCGCGGGCGGGCCTCATCTTCTGTCATCGCCCAAGGCACGTGAAAGGCGGGGCGTTTGCCCTTGGCCACGGGGATCCGGATGTAAACCCGGCCTCGCATCATAAGGACGTTCCCCGTGGCATCTGCTCGGGTTGAACCTTGCCCCTTGCGCTTCGGCGCGCGTTCCTGCAAATTCATATCACTCATAGCTACTCTCTGTGAGTCGGGCCCTGGACGTTAGCGCGTCGCAGGGCTGCTTTCGTTCTTACGTGGCTTTGCTCTTAATAGTCAATGCCAATTCTTCTTCGAGCCGCTCTAGCCCGCGTATCACGCATAGCTTTGCGACCCTTGCACGGCTCAATTGAGCGGTAGAAGCGACAGCATCAAGGCGCGCCTCGAGTGCTGAGTCAGTACGAAACGAGACGCCGCTGAAAGCTCGCTCTTCTCTGTTGGGCTTCGCTACTGCTCCCATAGGCCAATAAGATATCACCAGGGAACGATTCGAAAAGCCCCCGGATGTCGATTGTCTGAAAGTGATATCGATTCAATTAGTTAGCGATGACGATTTATATGCGGGTCACCGTGACACGCATATCCAGCACGCTCACTCTTCGCCGTCGGGGTCGGCGCCATAGACAACATCCTCGAGTCTCATCAGAGTGAGGTCGGTACGCGACTGCGGGGATCGAGCGCGACGAACCGACTCCACCCAAAAGGAACCGCGGAGGTCAAGCTCGTCGTCGTCTACCTCGACCACGGTATCAGGCGCCCAAACCACTCTCGTTCCCGCTGTTCCGATCGTGGTGAAACCAGCGAGCGAATACTGAAGACTCCAACCCTGACGGCGCGACTCGGCAACCTTGCGCCGCGCCATGGCCTCAGCTTGAGCGAGCGTTTTGCACTTGGTGTCAGTGATGACCATCCGGCGATCGAAGCCGAGTCTCTTCATTTCTTCGTCCACGAATGAACCAAACCCCTTGGCGCGCGGCTCTGCTCCGCCCCCGCGTCGCATGTGAACGACGCACTCAGAAAAGCGATTGGTCATCTCGTTGCGATGCGATGCCTCAAGTACATCAACAAGGCTGCTAGGCGTTCCGCGCTTGCGGTGGATGCGCGCCATCGGCGGTTGCTGCGTGTCGGGAGCGGAAAGAACGAAGTCTCCGAATGCATCGGCCCAGAGCATCAAGCCTGCTCGATCGAGCTCGCCCTTCAGCCAGCCGTACCAATCCTGCCCAGCCTTTACCCGAAGCTTGCGGCTCTGCTGTGCCGACTGCGAAGGCTCATCGGGCCCAAGACCTAGAAGGCCCAGCACTTCGTCAACTGCATCAAACTGCACTGTCGGCGCAGGCGGCGCCTTCGTAACCACCGCGCGGTTTGCGGCGTTGGAGAAGGCAAGGTTGAAGTCCCTTCCCGCCGGGAGAGCGAGCGTGAGGATCTGTTGGGTGAGTTCGGCATAGGTGACGTCCGTAAAGCTCCTGTCTTCTGTGGCGCGGTTGCCGAGCAAAAAGGCCATGCTGTCGCGACCTCGCAGGCCAAAAGACGTAGCGCTTCCGCTTTGCTGAGTCGTGTAGCCGTCCGTCACTCCGGTGAATTGCCGTGCACCGTCTACAGCGAGAGAGAAAGGCGTCCCAGGCGGAAACCTCTTGATGAGGCGGCGCGCCTCTTCGCCCGTTCCGATATCCATCGCGAAGGCGTTGGGCTGGGTGGTGACGGCTTGCTGAACATCAAACTGAGTTGAGCGGATGATGACTTCATCGTTCAAAACAAGCGAAACGACATCATGATCCTCGCCGATGTTGCCCATCACTCACGCCCCTTCGGATCAACTCCAAACCCGGTGGTCGGCATGTTGGTAACTGTGACGTTGAGAGTGCTCCCGAGCTTCGTGGAAAGCGCGTCGATCTTGGCGTTGGCTTCTGCGAGTGCGGCCTTCGCCTCTTCCTGCTTCGATGCGTTCGCCGTGTCCATGTTCTGCTTGTCCCACGACTCCCCGTAAGTTCCGGCGGTCGCACTCGAGAGAGCAGCACTGAGAAGATCCTCTTTGAACAGCCCCCCAACCGGCCCAAGAAGAACGTTTGTGTCAATGCCCCGGTACTTAGCGTCTGCGCCCGAGTCGATGATGGCCTGCGCCCTGCGCTTGGCCTCTTGAGCCTTCTCAAGCTTCTGTTGGTCGGTGAGCGTGGACTGTGCGCCCGCTTCCGATAGGAGGTTACCGATCCCGGCGAGCCCAGCGTTTGCGTTGCCCTCTGCTTCGCCCTTCTTGTCGAAAACAGCATCCATGATCGTGATGCCTGCGCCGGTGATGGCGATGGATGCCCCGAAGATTGCGAGCCCAGCGCCAAGGTTGCCCATGCCTGCGCCGGGCGCTCCTCCCGCAGTCGGTGTTTTGCCTGCGCCCAAGGCGTTCGTCAGAAGCGCCTCGAAGCCGGTCTTCACCACGGTCTCGATCCCGGCCTTTCCGATCGAGTAAGCGATGGCCGAAGCGATGGCCTTGCCCGGGTTCTCAGCGGCCCAAGCAACCATTGACGCAAAGCCCTCTGTGGCCTTCAGCACCACCGGCTCAAGCTTCTCAAACGCGGGGAGAAGGCGATCCCCCATTCGCTCGATAATGTCGTCAAACTTGGCGTTGAACTGCGCCGACTTTGAATCCTGGTTGCCCATCCGAGCTTGGAAGGAATCCTCGAGTTCCTTACCCTTCATCGTGATCTCACGGAAGCGATCAAACTCCTTCTTGACGGCGGTAAGGCCTGCAATGTCGGCGTCCTTCTCGCTTGCTCCGCCCTCGAGTGCGCTTGCGCGGTTTCGCCGGTAGATGTTCGCGGCCCCTTCGACGGCGCGCGCGCCCTGGACGTTCGCGAACATCTTCTTGAAGGCTACGGGGTCCGCCTTCGTCTTCGAGAGCGCCTTCAGGATGATCTGCTCGGGGTCATTCATGATCCCGGTCTTCTTGTTGTAGACCTCGATGCCCTGCGCCTCGAACTGCTTCACTCGCGCGGGTGTTTTGAGCGTGTTCACGAAGGACGAAACGCTCGTCGCTGCCTGCGTGGCAGACGCGGATCCACCGGTCGCGCGCGACATCTGAGTCAGCGCGCCCATGAAAGCGATGTTCTTCTCCGGATCGCCGCCGAAAGCTGTAGACGCTGTGCCAATCTTGGCCGCTTGAGTCGAGAGGTGCTTCATCTCGACCGCTCCGATCTTGCCTTGACCGGCAAGCATGCGCATCACCGCATCAACCTTGCCGGCCTTCTTGTCGGGCGCCATATCGCCAAGGGACGAGCTCACGTCACCAGCGGCGTCAGCCAGATCGGAGAGGTCCGATCCGGAAGCCTTGGCCAACTTGCCGAGCTTGGGCAGTAGGTCGAGACCGAGCTGCAACTCACCCGTTTTTCCAACGAAGGCGGCCAAACCTTCGGCGGCGCCAAGGCGATCCGTTCCGGTTGAGTCGGCCGCACTCTTGATTTGCTTCTCGACCTCTCGCGGATCGATTCGCTCCTTTCCGAGCGAGGGGATGTATCCCTGATTCGAGAGGTCGGTCGCTCGGCGCTGAAGCTCGATGTTGCGGCCCATGCTGTCCGTTGCGCTCAACTTGTAACCAGCGCTGTTTGCGAGTTTCTCAGCGCCTCGAACTGCCGTGGTAGCGCCCTGCTTTATGTTGGATACTGCGCGAGAGCCGAACTCCGAAGCAGCGCGTTTCGCAAGTGAGTCGCGCTCACGTGCTTCTCGCTCACCAACCGTCTTCAGTTGCGTCTGTACACGCTCTGCAGCTCGCACGCGGTCGCGGTCGGCGCGTTCCTGCATGCGTTGCTCGGACATCATCGAGCGGTAGCGGATGCGCTCCAGGTACTGGGCGTTGCGCTCCTCGGCTGCGACGCGAGTGCGAAGCGAGCGCGTGGTTTGCTCGGTCGCTTGTCGTGCTGCTCCGCCTGCCTTTTGCTGCGTTCGAGCCACCGCTTCCTCGAAGGGACGCAGCACAGAACGCAACGAATCATCTGCGGCCGCGACGACGCGGATCCTGACTTCGTTGGCCATGTTAGAAACCTCTTTCCCCGCCGTAGCGGTAGCCGCTTTCGGCGTCTTGGTAATGGTCGTTCTCGTGGCTCCAACAGAAGCCAGAAGTTGCGTTTTCAGCGGCCCACGTTCCGAGCACGAGTGCCGAAACAAGATCGCCGTGTCCCGTGCCCTTGCGACGCGGCGAAGTGATTTGATACCCACCGCCCGGCATCGGCTTGGACCGCACCGCGCGAAGTTGAGCAATCAAGCGCGGGTTGTTCGGCAGGGCGTACCGACATTCATTGAGCAGCGATCGGAGGAAGGAGTACGTGAGCCACTTCCCCTCCCGTCCCTCCGGTGCGTTGTCGATCGTGATGCCTTCAAGGTCGGCCCATTCGCGTGCGGGCTCTTTTGCGTGATTATCGGCGGTGAATTCGTCGAGGTCGTGACGGCGAAGCACAGAAGCGAAACCCTTCACCACCAGCGACAGCTTCAGCGGCGCACCCTTCTCCGGCTTCTTCTCGTCGGTCTCGATGAGTCCGAAGTTGGCGGCCGAATCCTTCGCGACGATGGCAAGCGCCGAGCTGTCACGCACAAGCGCCAAGTCGGCCCCGGCTCCTTTGGTGAGGTCGTCGCCCTCGAGTGGGGCCTTCGTGAGTGCTAGCGCGATCGCTTCGGCATCAAAGAAGAGAGAGGAACCGCCGGCGATGAACTGCGCATCGAGCTCGCGCGCGGCATTGTCGGGGTCTTCTTCCCGCTCAAGCGCGACCATCGCGGCGATCTCGGGATCGTTGTCGCGCATCACGAGCGTGGATGCTTGAGCGACGATCGCCGTGAAAGGTCTCGCGTGGTTCTTCGCGAAAAGGTCGTAAAACAAGCCTTCTTCGCTCCATGGAGTGGACGCGAGGAGAATCACACCACCGCGAAGCAAGCGCGGGCGAGCAGCCTTCACGATCTCGCGATCGTTCACCACGTAGCTGTCGCCGTAGAAGAGCGCGGCCTCATCGAGGATCACGCAAATCAGGCTCCTGCCTCTGATGCTCTTGCCCCCGCGCGTCGCCGCTTTCACTTCGAGACGCACTTCGCGACCGTCCGGCCGTCGCAGAGTGATCACGCCTTTGGTCGGCTCGCCGATCACACACGCTCGAAGCTCCTCGTTTTCCTCGAGTCGAGCGATGGCACGTTCGAGCGTGATCGCCGCCGTGTCGGTGTCAGGTGCGATCACGAACGCGCGCGGAATGTCGCCCGGTCCGCACTTCGAGAGGTCAACGGTCAAGGCCTTGTAGATCGCGATTCCTGCGCAGATTTCAGTCTTTCCTGATGAGCGTCCGAGCGCTGCGACCACCGTCCGCCGTGCGACTTCGGGCACGTTCGAGACGTCTCCGAACATCTGCTCGGCGGCCTCTCGCTCTGCATCGGTGAGGTCTTCAAAGGTGCAACCATCGATGGCCACACGCACGAAGGCCGATTGGCCGTTCGTCAACGTGAGGCCGTAGACGTCGCGAAGGAAGGCGGCGCACGTGCTCATCGCTTCGGCTCACCCGCAAGCATCGCCGCAAGGCGGCCCGGCTTCTTCGGGCGCGCTGCAGCTTCACGGCTCGCGAGCTCATGGGCAGCCAACAAATTCTGCCTCGAGTCGTTCATGAGCGAGGACGCTTGGCCTAACATCTTCGCGTCTCCCTTGGCTGCTCCTTCGTCTGCCAGCCAACGGCTCGCGGCCATCTGAAGCGCCGCGGAACTGATCACGCTCGCGGGCCCGGGCCCAACCTCCCCACCCGCAACCGTGGCGGACAAGGTGGCCATGTGGTCGTCGCGCCACTCCCGCGCGAGTCGAGCGTAGGGGGCATAGGGATGGTCCTCTGCGAGCTCCGCCAGACCCAAGAGCCGGGCGAGTTGCTTCGAGAGTCCGGCGGCCTTTCCACCCGCCCGGGCAAGCTCCGTCGTCCCGTGGCCGGGCTGAAACTTGCCCGAACTGTCCCGGGGGACCGCCGGGCGGGTAGGAGCGGGAACCCCAGCGCGTAGCTCATCGGGCGGCAAGACCTCGATTCGAGGGACGCCCGCCCCGGTGCCGTGACCCTTGCGGAGCGTCATGCGAACACCTGCGAATTCAAGAGACCGTGCCGAAGCGCCCACACGTGCGAGTCGTGGGCCGCTTTGATGAGCCGATCGACCTTCTCGAGGTGCTGGTTGATGTCGGCCTGGGCGAGCCCCATGTGGGCCGCGGTCCAAGTTTGAGCCACGAAGCCGCCCGCCAAGAACCAGGCGGCTTCTGTTTCGGCGGCCTTGCTTCTCGCCTGTTCGGTGGTCAAGTGCACGTTCCCGTGAGGGTTCTGGGCGCAGATGTGACGGCCATCATCCCCTCCGAGCGGTGACCGGCTGATCAAGGCGCAGGGTCGGCAGGGCTTCGACCCACGGGCCTTGGGGTGTCGCCCCTCCCCGCGGGTGTAGCTTGGGATCTGCCGCCTTCTTGGGGTCTTCTGGCTTCAGCAAGCCGGCATAAATCAGGGCGTCGCGGGTGTGCTGGCAGAGGGGGCAAGCGGGGGCGGGCGGGAGCTCAAGCTCAGCGGGGGAACGGGGGGCGCTCACAGGCCACCCCCTCGCCCGACGCGGTCATCTTGAGGTTGCGGGCGAACGCCGATCCGCTGCAGCTCGGCGGCCTCGCGTGAGGCCTGCTCGTGGGCCGCGAAGGCCTCCCGAGACTCGTTCAGCCCCTCAAAGTTCGAGGCTTGCGGCTGCTCATGGAGCGGAAGGTGGTTTTTGCACAAGAGATCCACCACCAGGCGCTCCACCTCACCGAAGGAACCGCGCTGGTAGGGCGTGCTGGGCTCGTGACGGCTCTTGGGGAGCACTTCGAGGCCGACGTGGCCGAAGTTCGACCAATCAAGGAACCGCTCCCTGCCGAGCTCCCGGTGTATCTCGTCGCGGCGATTGGCTAGCGCCTGGGCTGCGTGGTGCTCCGAGTGGAACTGAAGTAGGGCATCGATGAGCAGGTCTCGCGCCTTGGCTGCGTTCGTGGCCATGAGCTTCTGAGCTGCGGTGCGACCCTCACGGGAGAGTTGCTTCTGAATGGGTCCAAGCTCCGCTTCCAGCTCTTTGCGGCGGGCTTCCTTGGCTTCGACTGCAGCGGCTGACTCAGCGGTGAGGGCCCGCTCGTGTAGGATCTCAGCGAGGCCCGCGGCTTCCTTTGCCCTGCGCCAAGCGGCCAGCTCGGTGGCGTTGGGTGTCTCGGGTAGCGATGACTCGAGGGCGAAGAGCTTCTCCCGAGCTTGGGTGAGGCCTTCTTTGGTTTGGTCGGTGGTGCTCACTGGCGGCCTTTCAGGCGTGCGTCTGCGGCCTGTAGGGGGTTCTGGTTGGGCTTGGCGGGCTTGATGTCGCGCACAGCTTCAGCGGCTGCGGTAGCCTTGCTGTGGGCCTCACGTAGGGGGTTCGCGTCGCGTGCGGCCGCGGGTGACGTGGGCTCGATGGCCACCTGCTCCACAAGTTCGAGTCTTTCCCCGTTCTGCCGAATGAATGAGTCATCCTGCGAGCTCGCGGGGGCGCACTGGTACACGCGGCCCGCGTGGTGGAACCGGGAGCGGCCACTCTGAAGCATGCGGGCGAGTCCCCGGGGCATTCCCTTGGTTAGTTCGGTCATTTCTTCGGGTGAAACGGTGAGGGTCAGGTGATGCCTTTCGGTTGAAGGAGTTTGCCGCACCACACGGCAAAGCTCGGAATCATTGGTGATTCTGATGTAACCGCGGGAGCCGCGGTCACACGGGAAGCCCTTGCGGGGGTACAGCCGCCCTCGATGCCGTGAGGCACCGAACCAACCTGCCAGCTGGGGCCCGCGGTCCCTTTGGCCGCGTGTTCTGGGCTGTCGCACTCTTTCGCGCTCGGAAGGGTTGGGGGCCCACTCCGAGCACGGCCAGCTCTTGCGAGGAGCTAGCGCCACACAGCAATTCGCGGCTGAAAACCAGTCTGTGCCTTCGAACGTGCCTGCTCTCGCTTGATAGGCAGGTTTCCTGCGCAAAAGAGGCCATCCCTCGGACTGCCAATCCGCAACAACTCACCGGCGACCCCCCACAACGAGGAGCCCCAGCTCGGAATCAAGGGTGCCTTCGTCGTTGGCCGGGGTTGCTGTCGTCGCGGTACCCGAGCGACCACGAAGCCACGTCTCGAAGGTCGAAAGCCTCACAATGCGGAGCTTTCCCGTGGCTAAGACCTCACCACCGGCCTGATTGAAGTCCCTAACAAGCTCCAAAAAAGCACGTCGGGGGATGCCGAGAAGACGCTCGGAAGTGCGCTGAGATACACGCGTTTCCGGGTTTTCCACTGATATCGCTTTGGCCAAATCCTCCAAAGCCTCCAACTCCGCCTTCCTCACCTCCGCCAAACGAGTCAGGGCGGCCCCAACGCTCAACCTTGAAGACATGGTTCAACCCCTTCCTGCTCGGCGTTTGCGAGCGGACACACACACCGGCCAAGCGCGGCCAGCTCCCATGGTGCGCAAAGACAAGCCCGCTGCCTGCGCCCCGCTTCGGCCTCGATTTCGTCCCGAGTAAGAAACACGTCTGCCGGCGTGAGCGACGCGTCGTTGCGGTACCGGGGCGACATCATCGGACCCCCCGATCACCAAGCGCGAAGCGTGTGTGCGAAGGGTAGAACCACAACAACAGATGGCCCGCGCTCCCCGCTCGCTGCTTATCAACGATGAGTTCAACCTGCTCACCAGCGGCTTCCTCACGACCACCAAGACCGCGAGAGGAACGTTCCAACGCACTCGGATTGTTGAGCAACCACACGTTGTCCGCATGCATGCCCACCGCCTTCGACTCCCGAAGATCGCTCATCCGCGGCCGTCGCTCGCCCTTCTCCGCGTCGTGGTTGAGCTGGGCCAGTGCCATCACATGAACGCTCTCGCGGTTCGCCAGAACCTTCAGCTCGCGTGCCACGTGTGAAACTTGCTGCTCGCGGTTCGCGTCGCGGCCAGCCGTACGACCAGACACGAGCTGCAGGTAATCCACGACCACCAGCGCAAGCTTCAGACCAGCCTTGGTTGCTCTCGCCTTGGCCCTGCGCACAGCTGAAGAGATCGTGAGCGGGGAAGCGTCGGGGCGGTCATCGATCCAAAGCGGAGAGCCACCGAGCCCGCTTCCAGCTGCGGTCATGCGTTGCCAGTCTTCGTATGTGAGCCGTCGAGGGTCCGCCAACTTGGAACCGTCGACTCCCCCACACTGCGCCATGAGTCGGCGCGTGAGTTGGTTGCGCGGCATTTCGAGAGAGACGAAGAGAACCCCGTCACCTGCCTTCGCAGCACTGGCGGAGATCTGCAGCGCGAGAGACGTCTTACCGATGCCAGGCCCGGCGGCGAGCACGGTGAGCTGAGCCTCCCGCAACGGACAGACACGATCGAGAGCGTCGAGGCCCGTACGGATGCAGGCAACCTCACGCGTGCCTTCTGCGAGTTCGCCGATCTCGGTGATGGTCGCGTGGATGGCCTCCGCCACACTCACGAGAGATTCAGTTTTCGATCCAGCTTCGGCAAGCCCAGCGAAGGTTGCGGCCGCACTCTCGAGGAACGCTTCCGCGTCTTGGGCGCCGTAGCCTTCAGCGGCCAAGCGGTGAGCCTCATCGATGGCCCTTCTCAGTCGGGCCTTCTGAATCACGGTGGTCGCGTAGGCTTCAACGTTGCGAACAGCTGGGGTTTCGTCCACCAACTTCGCGAGGTATTCGGGCCCGCCGACAGCCTTGATTTCACCGCGAGCCCGCAGCCTTGACGCCACCTGTACCAGGTCAACGGGTTGGCCGGCTTGTGCGAGCTCCACAACGGCGGACCAGATCCGAGCGTGGTCTCGGTTGTAGAAGTGCGAGGACTCGAGGCCCGTGCAGATGATGGCGTCGACAGCTTCTTGCTTCAGCATCGCAGCCGCGAGCACAGCGCCTTCCGCGTCGAGGTCGTTCGGGGGCACAGCCCCAGCGACTGAGTTCATGACGCCGCCTTTCCGAAGAGCGGTTCATGTTCGATCGGCGGCGCGACCGGGCGCGGCTTGGATGCTGCCGCCTGACTGGCGGTACCAACAAAGCCAAAGGGGCTGTATTTGTTCGGCCACTTAGCGATGTCTTCAATGCACGGCTTCCGATTGTCTTTGCTCGAGCGGTCAAGAACCGCCTTCATCCGGTCAGCGTCGCCGGCGCAAGTAGCGAGCAGCCTGTTGATCGCTTGCCCAATTAGTCCAAACTGGATGCCATCAGTCAGTGGCCGTTCGCCATAGCGCTGCGCAGCAAGGTCCAACCAAAACTTGCAAAGCTCTTGGAACTGCGGATGCGGGGGCGGCTTGTTCGGGTCCCGTTGGCGCTTGCGGCTCTTGGTCGGCTTGCTGCTCGCTCGGGGGGTCTCCCCCTCGGAGAGGTTGAGAGGATCTCTGAGAGGATCGGGTTCCTGTTGGATACCCCTGGGGACCTGTTGGATAGGGCCTACCTGTTGGGTAGGTGGTACCTGTTGGATAGTAGGCAGGGGTATCTGTTGGGTAGGGGATTCCTGTTGGATAGGACCTGGGCCAGTGGGAAGGTTGAGGCGGTAACGAGTCGAGCGGGTGGGAGTAGCTGGCTCCGCTTCGGTGACGATGCCGCACGCAATCAACGCACGGATCGATCGCCGTGCCTGCTGGATCGATTGGCCCGACAGCTCCCCGATCGTCGGGAGTGACGGCCACGCGAGACCATCGTCCCCCACGTGCTCGGCCAGCACCATGAGCACGGCCAGCTCATAGGCCGATAGATGCTTGAGCATCTTTGCCCGCATGGCGCGGGAGACGGCGATCACAGCACTCACCCGCGCGCCTCCTGCGAAGTGATGGCGTCTTTGTGGCAACTCGCATGCACAGCCGGCGAGCCGCTCGTGAGCGTAACGAGCTCACCAACGAGGATCGGATGACGACAGAGGGAGCAGCGACCTTCGAAGCGGGCGGCGCAGAAGTAGCGCCGGGCGTTCAAGTTCTTGCGAGCTCGCTCGATGACGGCGGCGATCGGTTCTTCTTGATGCCTCACGGGTGCACCGCCGAAGCAACCGGTGTGACCGCGAAACCCGCGGTCGCAAACAGACTCATCTGCTCTCGAGTCGACCTGCGAGCAGGAAAGCACTCACGGCAAACCATGAGCGGCGCGAATGTCGCCGGCTTACCAGTGCCGATCTCGAGGAAGGGGTGCGACTGAAGAAGCGCGGGGCGGCCGCATTCGGCGCAGGTTTCGGGCCTCATCAGTGCACCGCCCTTGAATGAGCGCGCCGCTGCTTCGGTCGCTTGATGTTGAGCACGAGCCGACACCATGCATTCCAGGCGAGCAAGTGCTTGAACTCTGCGAAGTCGACGTCTCCGGCGCTTTCGCCGAAACGGCGGCTCATATACTGCTCGACAGCCCTGTCGACGTGGGCGTCTACCGCCACGACGAACCCAACTTCACGTAGCTCAACAAGCGTGAGTCGATTCCAAAGGTCCCAGGCGGCCACCGCTGGCAAACTCAAAAGGATCTTCCGCATTGCAGCGGAAGCGCCAAGCAATCCGCCCCCTTTGGAGTCGTAGAGATCCACCAGCTGCGTCTGCAGAAACTGAAGACTCGCAAACTCTTCGGCGGTCATGACACCACCTCGTCCAGCTCGGTTTCGTCCTCGTCCTCGAAGTCGGGGATCTGCTTTGCGTGACCGGTGAGAACCTCTAGCCGTCCAATGCGTTCGGCCAGCATCAAGTCACGGTTCAGCTCTTGAACGTGAGAGTCGCCGTGCGCATCCACGATCGACTCGAGGCGATACAATCGGCGAAGCACGTGGTGCTCACGACGCAGGCGCAGCACGAAGCCGATCACGAGCGCAGTCGTGTTGAGCGCGACTAGGAAGGCCATCATCGCGCCACCTGCGTTTGTTGAATCGTGAGCGTGGAACCCCAAGCCGAAAGCTCTTCAGCGCTGGGAGCTCGGCCGAGCTTCAACTTGAGTGCGCCGGCCACCGCAGCGGCGGACCTGTTCCACAAGTCGACGGTTGAATCTTCGGCAAGCGCCTTGGCTTGTTTCGCAGTCGTGCCAGCGGGTAGCGCGGCTTCTGGCGTCTTACCGCTCGGAAGCTCCAGCACCATGAACCAGCGGCCGTTTCGCTCGGTCAACTTTGCTCGGCGGCATGCGTGGCGGAGCCGAAAGTTCCACCCGAGCGCCTTCACCAGTTGAGAGGCTCGCTTCTTCGCTCGAAGTTGTGCCCCGTCGTCGGAGGCCTCGGGTGTCGCTGAAGCCTCGAGGGCGACGTCGGGTTGCTTGTTGTTGTTCAAGTCGTCTGCTAGATTCTGATTCGTCATCGAAAAGCGCCTTTTGGTGACATCGCGGCTCGCATCCCTGCCCGGGTGTGGGCCGCAAACATTTGGTGGTTAGGCCGCGTCTCGCGGCGGGTTGCTGCGCACGAGGCCGCGGGCCTCAAGTGCTCGGTGAATGCGTTGCCCCGCGTCGCCTCGCACGTGCTCTCCACGGAGCGCGCGGGCAACGGAACGGGGATCGGTGAGCGAGTCAGCGGCGACGATGAGAAGGGTTCGGCGGTCGTGTTCCATATGGACACTGTGCGCCTGGTGACCAAGATGGACCCAAAGTGACCACGGTGGTCAGTTCAGCCGCGTGCGCGTCCGGCTCGCCGGTAGGCTCTATCGAGCATCGAGCAAAGCGAGTTGCGAACCGAGAAGTCATCGGTGAGATCGCCGGAACACTGCCCCACGAGAACGCGCGCCAAGTTGAGCACGTCGGCGGCCTCGTCTAGCAGCTCGATGGCCTTGCTTGCTTCCGCTTTTTGAAGTTCGAGTTTGCGCTCAAGCTCACTCGTCGGATTCTCCGAACCCAGGCAAGCCGCTACCTCACCCGTCTCAAGTAAGGGCGCTGTTTCGAGCTCAAACTTCCGAATGTTCGTGACCTTCGGGTCTTTCCCGTCTGCCATGTTCCAACTCCTTCGGGGCACGATTGCCCCGTCCACCTCCCACCCCGCAGGTGAGAAGCAGACGGCGCAACCGCGCCTTCAGCGAGCGCGCTTGGCGGCGAGCGTGACCACGTTGGAGCCCTCGAGTCGTCGGGCTTCAAGCTCACGCGCGAGCTGTGCTACCACGGCCCACTGACCCGCCCTGGTGGCCTCAGTGAGGGCCATCGCGAGAGCTTGTTCCACCGTGGGCACGGGAGCACTTAGAGCGGGTAACGCTGTCTCGACCGGCTTCGAGCGCGGTGAACTTCTCAGCAAGAAACGACGGGTCAGAGCACGCGAAGCAACCGGGCCGGTTTCAAAATCCGCCGTCCTTACGGGCTTGTGGGTTCGACTCCCACCTTCGGTACTAGAGCGGTTCTCCTGATCGCCCGGCGAAAGCCGCTGAGCGATCGAAGCTTGCGGGCGATGCCTCGGCAACGTAGGAGCAAGCATGTTTCGCGTGAAGGTCGCTGGTCTCGCCCTGCTCTCATTCAGTGCGCTCTCGTGTGGTGCGTCCGACCCTGCGAGTTCGCAGACGCCACCACCGAGCGTTCCAACCCCACCAGCGCCGTCAGTCGTGCCGCTTGCGGCCTCTGCTTCGGTGTCGACCCCCGAGCCCACGGCGAGCGCTACGGCAACCGCATCCGAGCCGGTAGCACCCAGTGCTTGCCCTGAGGACATGGTGCTGATCGACGGCGACTACTGCACCGACCTCGAGGTCAAGTGCAAGTCGAGTCACTTCGCCAAAGCAAACAAGAAGACGATCTGCCACGAGTTCGTCCAACCGACCAAGTGCATCGGCAACAAGGTCAAGAAGCGCTACTGCATCGACCGTTACGAGTTCCCGAACAAAAAGGGGCAGAACCCGGAGGTGATGAACGACTTCCCGCACGCGCAGAAAAAATGTGCGGCGCTGGGCAAGCGAGTTTGCACCGAAACCGAGTGGACGATGGCTTGCGAGGGTCCCGAGTACAAGCCCTACCCGTACGGCTACAAGCGCGACCCAAGCAAATGCAACGGCGACAGACCCTACAAGTTCCCGTCGAAGCAAGAGAACGGCCTGCTGCTTACGCACAGCAAGAACGAAGAGAAAGCCGCAGCCGAACTCAAGAGGTTGTGGGATGGCGTACCAAGCGGGTCGCAGCCGGACTGCGTAAGCGACTACGGCGTGTTCGACATGCCAGGCAACGCGGACGAGCTTGCAGCGAGCGAGGGCAACAAGGTCCAGTACGGCTCGATGAAGATGCCGGGCGGGAAGATTGAGACGCTACGAGCCGCTGACAAGTTCGACAACGTGACAACCGGCGGCCCTTGGGTCGACGGTGTTCGCAATCAATGTCGGCCGAAGATCTACACGCACAACGAAGGCTTCTCTTACTACTACTTGAGCTTTCGCTGTTGCGCGGAGACCGACGGAAAGCCCACTGATCCTCGCGCACCTCGGCAGATCAAGAGAGGCGAGAAGTGGAAGGACTGACGGCAACGTTGCAATGACGTCGTCGGCAAACGCCGTTTGCTCGGTCACCCGCACGCAACGGGGACGTTATTTTTGGGCAGCCTGGTGGACGCAGATGCCCAACTTGTCGCCGTTCCACAAACCCGATGCATCGAATGGCGGGGCTGCGTCCGAGGAAGACGCCTTGCGCGACGCGCAGCGCGTAACAGGCCGGCATCTGCAGCCAATCGAACCCTATTGGGCGCATGCTTGGAATCGGATGTTGCGAGGAGAACCTCCTCCGCCAATGCCGAAACCCAAGAAGAAGGCCGACAAACCCACCACGCCTATCTCAGCTTGGTCGATTCTCGGCCTGGAACCGGGTGCAACTCACGCTGAACTCAAAGCGGCGTATCGGCGAAAGGCTCTTGAGTCACACCCTGATCGCGGTGGGGACCCAGCGACGTTCCGCGCGGTCATTGCTTCGTATGAGAAGCTGACCTCGAAACGTCGCAGCTGAGGTCCCGTCGACTTACATACCGCCGCCGGCGCCGCCGGTGCCAGCCATGATGCCGCACTCAGCGGAGCAGTTGGCGATCACGCAGTCTCCGAACGTGCTGGCTTCGCCCAAGGCCACGACCACACCTGCGGTATCGATCTCGTCCTGGCAAAGTCCGGGGTTCGCCGGATCCCCAAGGTTGTAGCAGCCGGGAGGACCGGCCTGCATGTCGGGATCGCACTCGGTATCTTGAACGCAGCGCACGATATCGAGACAGCCGGGCTTCTCACAACAGGCCAACGCCGACTCGGTGCACTTGGTGCCTGCGCAAACTTCACAAGCATCGTTCATGTCGATGCCTGCCGGCCCACACACGTCACCCCCGGCAGAGCCAGTTGAACCTGCAGAACCCGAACTCGACGAGGGGCTGCTTCCGCCGCCACCGCTTCCGCCGCTGTTGCTCCCGCCGTTGCCGCCGCTGCCACTGTCACCACAACCGAATGCGCCAACCAAACCAACAACAACCAGCGCAACCATCGAGTTCATACGGATCATGTTCAAGCCTCCTGGACCCAGCCTTAGCAGACTTCGCGCCAACACAAAACCACTAGGTTTTGCTGTGATCTGAGTCGCAGCAGGATCAGCTGTAACAAGAAAGATCCACCCTTCTTGTCCATGAGTCGATTGCCGGGTTCGGTGCGCTCCGGCCCCGCCCAATCAGCTCAGTTGTGAATCACAACGACGGTCGTGGGATCGCCAGCAAGCGAGCGCTTGGCATGCCAGTCGGGAGGGAGCTCAGGTTCGGACCAGTCGAACACCCACTTCGCGTCCATGGGGGCCAAGTTGACGCAACCGGCGCTCTTGCGGTCTCCCCACTCGTCATGCCACGGCGAACCGTGCAAGGCGTAGTCTTCGAAGAAGACCTGGGTGTACATGACCTCTGCGTGGACGATGTCCGGCCGACGCTCGGACCGCATCGTGGCAGTACGGAACTTCGACGCAATCGAGTACGTCCCAACAGGAGTAGAAGAACTGTCGCGCATCGTGCCGTCCGTTAGCGTCTCCCCACGGCCCGCAGAAATCATCGTCGCATAGACCGGCTTGTCGCCTTCGAACGCCACCAACCAGCCGCCGACCGTGCTGACCTCCACCCAAGTGCGTCGACCCGAGCTGGGTAGTCGCTTCGGTAGTTCCGCCTTCGGCTCGACCACGACGACGTCTGCGCGACGCACCCAAACGCCCGGCTGCGTGGTCTCGAGATATTCCTTACCCGGCGCACCGTCCGCGAGCTGAATCAGAGCTTGCGGCTCGAAAGCCAACTCTTGCGCGATGAAGCTTCCTTGCGAGTCGCGCGCATAGTGTTTGGCTTCCTGCTTCTTACTGAAGGCCAATGGCAGGCGCAGGCCATCCTCTAAGCGCACGCCATGAAAGCTCGAGCGAGGGTAGAGACGCGTCCTCACCATCGGGATCACGGCTCGATCCCAGGACAACAGCCAGGAACGTTGATCGTGGCTGAAGGTCTTGGTGAAGGCGATGGTCGAGCCGAGTTTGAGCGGCGCATCCGACTCAAGGATGGTGTACGGCGGGAGGAAGAGGTCCGGAGCAGGCTCCGTCGCGACGTCGAGCGAGGCGTCGGTAAGCCGCTTGTCGATCGCGGCGATCTCCTCGCGTGTCTTCGCGGCTCGCGCGGAGTCGATGCGGGTGCGGAGCGCTTCGACGTTTCCCTCGGTTGCTTTCTGCTCACGCATGGTGGGCAGGCTTCGGTAGCGAGGCGTCTCAAGCGAACGCGCGTAATCGAACGGCCAAGGCGAGTTGACGTCGGGTGCAGTTTGCTCGAGCTCAACCACGACGGGATCCGCTGCGTTCAACGTCGCGTCACGACCGGTGCAAACCCAGCCACTTGGCTCAACCGGCACCCAGAATTGACAGACGCTGCCTGGTCCAACAATCCCAAGCGTCCCCTCGGAGGTGGTGAGGGCTCCCGCTGCAGGCGGCTCAACGTTCTGTCTCAAGCCGAGCGATTGACCGAGCGTGATGTAGCCGATCCATTCCGATTCCGGAGTTGGGCGTTTACGAATCCAAACGAAACGCGCTTTTGCATACACCCGGTGGGCTGCCGTCGGTGTTGGTGCAGGGCTCTCAACCTTTCCCATCCCAAGTCGCGAGAAGCCGTGCTCCAAGCAGAAGGAACGAGCCACCGGCAACCTTTGCACTTCCTTGGTTGGAGGCGCGCAGGCGACGAGCGAGGTAGCAAGGAAGAGGAGGGCTCCAAAGCGCAAGCCGCGCATACAGCTAGGCTAGAGAAGCCCGTGCAGCGCGGCCAAGTTCACCAAGGGTGAACCCACCGAAGGCGGGGGGTGCGTTCCCGGGTGAAGTTAGTTTGCGCCGCCGGTCCCGGGGACACCGTAGTCCGCAGCAAAACCAGCAGTGCCGCCATCCCCGCCTGCACCGCCGGTCGCGGGGACACCGTACTCCGGAGCTGCCCCGCCACCGCCGTCAGAGGTAGCGCCGCCACCGCCGTCCGCAGTGGTGCCGCCGCCTCCTGAATCGGACCCCCCGCTCGAGGTCGAGGAGCCGCTGTCCCCACAGGCCGCTGCGCTTGCTGCGAGACCTAGGAGAATAGCCGCAGCCGTGCGCGGGATGCGACCTTCCGCGTTACGAAGCTTCGTGCCGCAGTGCGGGCACGCATCTTCGAGGAGCTTCACGACACAACCGCACGAGGAACAAGAAACGAAGGGGGGCATAGAGCGATTTTATTCTGGCCGAGCACCCTGTCAACATGCCGCAGCGTTAGCTACCCTTGCGCCATGACCACCAACGGCGAGAGTCTCGTTCAGATTCGCAAGGCCGCTCCGCCCCCTCGGGTTCCGCGTGCCGGGGAGACGGGGCACCACCCGTATTACGCAGTGTGGGAACTCACGATGAAGTGCGATCAACCTTGTGAGCACTGCGGCTCACGTGCAGGAGCTGCTCGCGACCAGGAACTCTCACACGAGGAGATTCTCGATGTTGCCCAAGGTCTGGTTGACCTCGGCTGTCGTGAGGTTGCCCTGATTGGTGGGGAGGCTTATCTCCGCAAGGACATTTACAAGATCGTCGAGTTCCTGACCGGTAAGGGTCTGCGCGTCAGCATGCAAACCGGTGGACGCGCCCTGCATGCAGAGCGTGCTCGCGAGCTCAAGAAGGCCGGCTTGTATGGAGTTGGCGTCTCGGTGGACGGGCCACCGCGCATCCATGACAAGCTGCGAGGCAACCTCGGAAGCCACGCCGCAGCCATGAAGGCGCTGGAGAATGCGCGCGATGCGGGGATGATCGTCACGTCGAACGCGCAGATCAATCAGCTCAATTACAAGCACCTTTGGGAGTTGGTGGAGGGCCTGTGGAAGCGCAACGTGATTGCGTGGCAGGTGGCCATCACCGTACCGATGGGTCGCGCAGCCGACCGCCCCGAATGGATTCTCGAGCCCTACATGATGGTGGAGGTCATTGACACCCTGGCCGCCATCCAGATGGAGGGACTCAAGCGCTACGATGGCAAAGGCGAGCCATTCAACATCTTCGTAGGCAACAACATCGGCTACTACGGCCCCCACGAGACCACCCTGCGCTCGAGGCCGGGCGGACGTGAGTCCTTCTGGCAGGGCTGCAAGGCCGGCCAATACGTGGTTGGGATTGAATCCGATGGCAAGGTCAAGGGCTGCCCGTCGCTACCAACCGCGCCGTACACGGGTGGCAACGTGCGCGACAAATCGTTGAAGGAGCTCTGGGAGACTTCACCGGAAATCGGCTTCACGCGTGACCGGACCACAGACGAGCTGTGGGGCTTTTGCAAGACTTGCTACTACGCCGACGAGTGCAAGGCGGGTTGCTCGTGGACGGCTCATTGCACGACCGGCCGACGTGGCAACAATCCCTTCTGCTACCACCGCGTGAAGACGCTCGAGAAACGTGGGATTCGCGAGGTGCTCAAGCAGAAGACGCTCGCTCCAAACGAGCCCTATGACTTCGGTGCGTTCGACATCATCGAGGAGCCGCTGCCCGGCTCGAGCAGTGACACGAGCGAAGCTACCGGACCCTAGCTCAACGAACGATTCGAAGGTCCTTCCCGACTCTGGCCAAAAAGGTCGGGAAGGGAACGACCTGGCCTCGACGTCGGTCGCGCAGCCTGAAACTTGGGCGAAAGTCCTTGTCGCAGAGCTCGAGCAGCTTGGCCCCGGCAACGAGTCGGAAATCCTGGTTGGCCGGGTCCCGCGGCAACGTTGGATCTCCGTCAACGCCGAATACCTGCAACATGTCGGTGATATCCGCGCGCAGGTACGCCTCCGTCAGAGCTGGGTAGGCACGCGCTGTGTCGAGCATTTGTAGCTCCGTTAGTTGCCAGATCCGGTCGGCGTGATTGCCTCGCACTGCCGCATCAAGCTCGAGCAAGATCGCTTGGGCTTCGTCAATCAGCGACGCATCGAGCACGAGATCGGGGTAGCTCTGCCATGCCCACGGACCAAAGCTTGAACCGAGCTGGGTGCTCGTGAACACCGACTGGGGGAAGGTCAACGTGTTGGGCTTCTCGGCTTCCCACTCGAAGCGAGCTTCTGCCAGCATCGTCCCGCTTTGCGCGGTTCCGTCGTCTCCCTCTTTGAACTTGAGCAGCCGAGCAACAGCTGTCATCTCTCTGCGATCGAGCTCGAAGGAGGGCGAACGAGCGAGGCTTGGAGTTGGGCCTGGTTCGACCAGCAGCTCGAGCTTGTTCTCTCCTGGCGTCAGCCACTGCTGCACAGCGCAGTTTTCACCGGCCACCGTCTCCGGCGTCAGCCGCGTAATCGGAATACCGTTGAGGTAGAGAACTGCGGCGCAGCCCTTGATCTCGAGCTGCGTCATGATGACCGAATCAGGCTCACTCATTCTATTTGAACGTATAGATCGAAGTTGCCTTGAGAATCTCGATCGGGTCGATGGCCCTCGGCGTACTCCAGCCGGGCGCCTTGAACGAAGCGGTCAGGACCAGGGACTTTGACTTGAGCTCGCCTTTCAGACCGATGTTCTTATTCGGCAGATCGTAGACAAACTCGCCCTTGAATTCGAGCCCGGAGGTCAACGCCGCTCTCGCATCGGTGACTGTGTATCCGGCCAAATACGCACTTGCGTAGGGAGTGAGTTCTCCCTGGCAATCACCCGCAACGCCAAACTTGGGTGGGCTCTTGGATTTGAGCTTCGGCGGACACGGGCCCTGAAAGGCGCGGATCTCCTTGTCGATTGCGATCTTGAAGGCCAGGCTGCCTTCAATCTTGACGACAATGCCGGTCTTCCAGCGTTCGCCGCCGCAGGTCACGTCGACACCAAAGCTGAGCGCCAACCGCATGTTGACGATTTCCATCGCCAGCTTGAGTTTGAACTGGGTGTAAACGGGCCAGTATCGCTTGTCGATGCAAGCGGCGTTCTTGGGCCCCCACTCGACCACCGCGTAACCGCAGAGCACGCTCAGGCTGAACTCAAACTTGAATCCGGCTTGGGGAACCTTCTTGAAGAGATCCTTCACCGCCCCCATGGCCAACGCCAGGTTCGTTACGCAGGCCTTTAGCTCCTGAACCGCTTCGATCAGATCCTTGCTACCGATCTCTCGGTCGTTGCGAGCAAAGACGAGTTCAAACCCAGCGGAGGGCTTCGCCAAACGGTCGGTGACCGCCTTAAAGCCGAACTTTATGTCTCCAGTCCTGTTGATCCGAGTGGCCCTGACCGCACTGCCATCTTGATCGCTGTACCGCTCCACGCGCCGCCCGATTAGCGTGCCATACGCGTTGCCTGAAATCCCCGCGCCACGGTCCACGTCGACCGTCGTCTCATACGCGCGACCGCTGGTTCCGATGCGCCGCTCGCCAGAAGTCACCGTCAAACGAGGGTCGGTGAAGACTTGCTTCGGCTTATTCCAATCGGCTTCGCGACGGTGCTCGTGTTTGAACTGACCCAGCGGCGGCACCTTGACGCCGATGGTCCATTTGTCTCGACGGTGAATTCGCAGCAGGGCCTTGATGTCGCGATTGATCGGCTTAGTGGCGCCTTTCGCGCAGGTCCCGCAAGCCTGTGCGACAATCTCGATCTCTTTGGGCTTGGATGCGGCGAACAAGCTGATGATCCACTCGAAAAGAACGAAGGCGCCGCTCCCCATCTTGTGTACGTCGAACAAGAATGTCGGCCCGAATAGCCGGTGATCTTGCTCGTGTTTGATCGTGCTGACGCCCTGACGTTTGATCACCAACGGCTTGAACTCAGGAGCCTTCGTTTTGGCGGTGACTGTGAGCAACGCGTGCTCATCTCGAGGGCAATCTGGCGTATTGAAGCCCGCGTGGATCGCCTTCAAGGTGACGATGTCCCCAGGGTCATGGAAGCTCGCTGACTTGGGCGTTTCGGCCGCGTTGTAGTCGGCGATGGTCTCAATCACGAGATCGTAGGCACCGAGCGCAGGATCGCGAGCGGGCTCGTTCCCGATCATCACCTTGTTGTGTCGCAGGCGGTTGATCGCTTGCGCAAACTCCATCTTCTTCGGCAGAGAGCCAGCTGTCGTAGCCGGGTCGGGAGGAGCGTCCGGGTCGTCGACGGAGTGCTCGAACTGGATGTTCAAGGTATCGACGTCACAGGGCTTGTGTACCGCCAACGGGCAATCGCGCTCCAGCGCCGCCTCCGACGCAACCACAGAAGCAGGCAACACAGGCAAAGTCGGTTTCGCTGCGGCTGGCTTTATCGGTTTCGCTGCGGCTGGCTTTGTCGGTTTCGCTGCGGCTGGCTTTGTCGGTTGCGTTCCTGGCCCCATCTTGTCGCCCTCTCAATCCGCTACGGTTTCACTCGAGCCGTCCGCATCGTACTCGGGGTAGACGATGACCTGGTCCAAGCCCTCGACATCGTTCGCCCGCGCCGTCCGTATCAGCCTGCGGATCTTACCTTCTGCCGCCAGGGTTCGGCTCTCAAGGATTGAGCGAAACCATTCGACCTCGTTGTCCGCCTCCACACCCAAAAGAAGAAACAGCAAGATCAGCTGGGCGGCCTCAGGCTCGGTACGAACCCGATAGGAGTCAGCCTTGTCGACAGCTGCTTCGACCCAACCACGCAGAGCGTCAGGCGACATTCCTTCCACCCACTCTGCGAAGCTCTCGCGAAGGTAGCCCACCATCATCTGGCAGAACTTCTCTCGAGTCTTCGCGTTGAAGAACTCCATCTGCTCCCGCTTGATCCGGAACATCGCGATCTCCTCCTTCGGATGCTACCCGCCTCGCAAAGACATGGGGGCCTTGGCAGCAAGCGGCACCAAACTGGGGTCACACGTCAGTCGATGTCGCCCTTCGTGGGCACGCGTTGCTCGCCAATCGCATGACGTAGAAGCGTCGCGCTTTCGACGCTATCGCGCATGGAATTCAGCCGAAATGCCGCGTACGTGCGGGAGTCGTCGCAACTCGCTCTTGGCATCGCTTTCGCTAGGGACTCGTCGTGAATCTCGAAGTCCACTCTCTTTCGCCCCGCCCCCGTTCGCTCGTCCCCGCTGATCGTGCAAGCCAGGTGCTGCGCGATGGAGCGATTCGCGAGACAGTGAACACGGTTCTTCACCTTGGCCTGCGCTACTTCAGTTTGGAGGTTGCGACCTTCAGCGAGGCGGCCATGGACACCCTGATCGTTCATGGTCGAAGAACCGAGGAGGACGAGCCGCCGCCCTCATTGATCGGTCCTCCCGGGGTCGCGATGCGTGATGTGGTGGTCGTGCATGACGCCAAGTCCTCCAGCTCCAATTATGCCAAACGGCTCTGCGAGCTTGGAGACGCCGCCTACATCGGCGCGCCCATCGTGGTCGACGGACGAACAGTGGGCGTGCTCGAATTCACCAGTCGCAAGCCACGCGAGGCCTTCAATGAAGGCGACATCGAGATGATCGGGAGCTTGTCACGCTGGCTCGAATCGGAGTTGGTGCAAGCTGCATTGACTGAAGGAGCAAAAGCTCCACGGACCAAGTCGGCGCCGCATCCGTCCTTCATCGCGAGCATGAGCAAGGAGCTGCGCACCCCGATCAGCAGCCTGCTCGGACTCTCGAAGGCAATGAAGCAGGAGAACCTCGGCCCGCTGACCGAGCAGCAAAAGCAAGCGCTCGATGCGGTGCACGAGAGCGGACGGCATCTGCTCTCGCTGGTGAACGACATCCTCGAGCTGGCCAAGATCGAGTCGGGCGATACCGTCCTGGCGATGGGCCACTGCGATGTTCGCACCGTCAGCGAGAACGCGATGAAGGAGGTCCGCGAACAAGCGCAGACCAAGGGCGTGCGCATCGTATTCGCGATGGACCCGCGCGCGGAGACAGTTCGCGGAGATGAAGAGCGTATCAAGCAGATGGTCGCGACCATGCTCGGAAACGCGATCCGGCTTTCTGATACGGGATCGCGAATTGGATTCGAGGTCATCGCCGACCCCGAGCGAGAGGCCATTCGCTTCGACGTTTCCGATACCGGCACGACCTTGAGCGACGATGATTGTCGCAAGATCTTCTCTCCATTCTCCGAGGCGGACTCGACGCTGTCACAGCACTGCGCGGGGCTTGGCGTTGGCATCTCGCTGGTGCATCGCCTGGCCGCAATGCATGGTGGCGGGTTGGCGCTCGAGCGGCGGGAAGGCGGCAATCGGTTTTCGGTTGGCATCCCCCATCGCGTCACCGAGGCCAGGCCGTCAACTCGAACCTCTTGGCAGAACCTGCTGGTGATGATTGTGGACCCCTCCGACAGCGTGAACACGCTGCTGCAGCCATGCCTCCGCGCACGAGGGCACCGCGTCCTCGTAGCTGCGAGCTACGACGAGGCCCGCGACTTATCGGCCATGTTCCGACCGGACGTGATGGTGTTGGAAGCGGAGATTCCAGAGGGTGGAGGGCTAGCCCTACTGCGCGCCTTCCGTGATTCTCAGAGCGACAACCTCGCTCACGTGCCAACGCTCGCAACCTGCTCCCTTTCGCTGCCCGGAGACGAGATGCGCTTCAAGACAGCTGGCGCCACAGGATACATCGCGCGCCCCGTATCGATGCGCACGCTCGTCACCCAGATCGAGAAGGCCGGGCCCTTCGCTGACCAGGGCTAATGGGAACCCTGATGCCGAAGCCGACCGTACTCGTTGTCACCAACGACCTCAGGGATCGGACCACGCTTGAAGAGCTCCTCTCGGCTGAAGGCTACGCGCCCGTCTTCGTCTCCGAGATGTCGGCCGCTCGACAAGCGATGGCAGAAACACCGCCGGAGCTGACCCTTTGCGCGGCTCGAATGCCGGGGACGCCTCCGCTCGAGTTCTTGCGGTCGTTGCGGCGCGAGGACCGCGAGTCACAAGTAGTCGTCCTCGTAGACAAGGCCGATGAAGGTCTTCGTGAGAGAGCGCTCGAGGCACAGGCAGACGATCTGTTGATGACTCCAATCGACGCCATCGATTTGCGTGCAAAATTGTCATTGCTCGCTCGACTACGGCGCCTTCGCGGCCTCGATCTCGAGCGGTCGGATGCCGACGCCTTGGTGGAGCACAGTCCTGCCGCTTGGCTGTTGGTGAGTCGCGATCTCGTCGTGCGAAGGGCGAATCGGGCCATGGCCAAGCTGCTTGCCGCTGGTGGTAGCGGACGACTCGTCGGTTCGTCGCTGACACAACTGGCGGGCAGAGACGAGTCGTTGCTACACGACATGATCGCGGGCGCCTTTGACAGTGATGCAGGCCAAGGGTCTATCGAGCTCGAGGTGCAACGGCGCGATGGGCGCACCTTCTCCGCGGTGATCGAGGCGAGTCGATGTCCGGGAGTCGAGGAGCTCGTCCAGGTCGTAATGAACGATGTCTCCGAGCTCCGTCGCTATCAGAGCGAACTCGAACGCAGCGCGTACACCGACGCGCTGACCGGGTTGCCCAATCGTGGGCTGCTCAATGACCGCCTTCAGGTCGCGGTGTTTGACGCAATGCGCTCCAACGAAGGAGTAGCCGTGCTGGTGGTCAACCTGGACCGCTTCCACCTGCTCAACGACGCTTTTGGCTTTGAAGAAGGCAATCGCATCCTCACGACGATGGGACAGACGCTGATTGCCCTCACTCGGCCGGACGAAACCGCCGCTCGCCTGGGCGGAGGGGAGTTTGCGCTCGTACTGCGCGGTTTCCACAACTCACAACAGATCGTCACTCGGTGTAAGTCGATTCTCGGGGAACTGACCAAGCCGATGAACATCCAGGATCGGCCAGTCACGATTACCCCCAGCATCGGCGTTGCGCTCTTTCCCCACGACACGACGGTTCCGTCGGAGCTGCTTCGCGATGCGAGCATCGCCTCCCGTCGCGCCAACGCGGCAGGGGGCAACACGGTCCGATACTACGCTCCTGATATGGAGACCCGCAGCCACCTCCGGGTCGACATAGAGACGCGACTGCGACAAGCGATGCTGAAGAATGAGCTGCGGCTCAACTACCAACCGAAGGTCTCGCTTGGCTCGCAGATGGTTTGCGGCGCAGAGGCGCTACTGCGTTGGACCGATGCGGATCGCGGGGCGATCCCGCCGAACGAGTTCATCCCGATCGCCGAAGAGACGGATCTCATCCTCGGTCTCGGCGCTTGGGTGATCCAACGGGTCTGTCACATCCTGGCTGAGCGCAGCAGCCTTGGGTACATCGACTTGCCCATTTCGGTGAATGTATCGGCGCGACAGTTCGCGGAGCAGGACGTCCCAGAGTTAGTTCAGAACGCGCTCGCCGCTAGCGGCGCCAACCCGGAGCTTCTCCACATCGAGATAACGGAGGGCCTGCTGCTCAACGACTCCGGTCGAACGATTCATTCGCTCACGTCTCTCCGCGACCTGGGTCTCAAGCTCGCGCTCGATGACTTCGGCACTGGCTACTCCAGCCTTCGGTACCTCAAGAAGTTGCCGCTAGACTACGTCAAGATCGACCAGTGCTTCGTCCGTGGCATGCAGGAGGATGACCGCGATCAAGCTATGGTGGAGACCATCGTCAAGATGTCCCATCGGCTTGGATTCCGAGTGATCGCAGAGGGTGTGGAGAGCGCGTGGCAAGCCCGCTTCTTACAAGAGGTCGGGTGCGATGAAGCGCAGGGCTACTTGTTCGAAAGACCCATGGCGGAGGAGGAGTTCATGTGTCTGGTGCCGGTCTTACTGGCACCGACTCGCAGACGGCAGACGCTACTTCGGAGCGTGGTTTAGCCGCGAGCGAAGCGCTGACGCACATGACCCTTCAGCACATCGAGACCAACGCTGCCTGTTGAAAGCACCGCCTCGTGGAAGGCGCGCAGCGTGAAGTCCTTGTGCGATCGCAACTCCTCCCTCAGCTCGAGAATCGTGCGCTCGCCAACCTTGTAGCTAATGGCCTGTGCCGGCCAGCCGAGATAGCGCGTCGCTTCGCTCTCTGCGAAAGAGCTCGGCATCAGCGCCTTGGTTTGCAACAGCTCGGCGACCAGCGCCCAGCTCCACGTCTCCCCCGGGTGAAAGTCGAAGTCCGACGGGATCTTGAGCTCTAGGTGGGCGCCGATGTCCGCAACGACGCGACAAGCACGAAACATCTTCGCCATGTGCATACCGAGCAAGTACTCCGGACGCTCGTAGTACCCGAGCTCTGCCATGAGGCTCTCCGCGTAGAGTGCCCACCCTTCGGCATAGCCACTCGATACAACGAACAACCGATGAAAGCGGCTCAAGGACTCGGCGAAGTGCACTTGCAGCCCACACTGCAAGTGATGCCCAGGAAATCCCTCGTGGTAGGCCGTCGTAATCTCGCTGAAGAGTACGTACGGAGCACCTTCGGCTGGTGAGTAATAGATGGTTCCCGGGCGCGAGAAGTCCTCGTTCGGCGGAACGTAGTAGGCGCCGATGGGCCCGCCTTTGGGGCCGAGCTTGACGTCCACCCGACGAATTTTTTCGGGGATGTCGAAGTGGGTCCCGGACAAGTCGTCAAGCGCTTGTTCCTGCCGTGCCCTCACTTCCGCGAGAAAGACCTCTCGATCGAAGATCTGTCGGGAGACGTCTGATTGCAGCGCCTGAATCACTTCCTGGACCAGGTGCTTCGACGCCGCACGTTGAGGCTCGACCTGGCGAGCCGTCTTCTCCATCTCGGCTCCGATCGCTCGGATCTCCTCGAACCCCCAACGATACGTTGCCTCCAAATCCAGATCGGTCCCGAGAAAGCGGCGCACCGAGCGCGCGTAACGTTCTTCGAGCACAGCGTCGCGGGCAGTTGCGCGCGGCTCATACTCTCGGAGATACGCCGCAAACTCCGCAGCACAACGCTTCGCGGTCTCCACGCCGCGCTCGAGAGCTGCACGCAGCGAACCTGCGTTGAGCTTCGCCGCGTCGAACTGACGCAGCAGATCGGCGTAGCTGGAATCAGCACTAGCGTGCACTTCCATCTGTTCGATCACGGCCGCGACCTGACGCTTCGACGCGCTGAGCCCACGCGCCAAGCCGAGCGAGAGTGCGCTGCGGTAATTGGCGTAAGCCCCTTCCAAAGCCGAAAGACGTTGGGCGATGGCTTCCCAGTCTTCTACGGCGCGCGTGTCCATCACGTCGAAAACCGTGCGTACGTGCTGAGCGGGGCTTTCAATATTGTTCAGATCGATCAGGTTGTCGCTGCTCTCGAAGAACGCGATGCGCTCATCCAAGAAGTCCGCCAGAACCTGATGAGCCAAGCCCTCACGACTCGACGGCTCCGGAGCCAACGCCGATAGCCGTCGACGATAGTCAGTGCACAGTTTGAGAACGGCCGTAGCGCCATCAGGGCTGTAGTCATCCCAGGCGCTCGTTCGGCCAGGCAGGCCGGCGATTGAAGCTGCGACTGGCGCCACGCTTGCGTAGTCGGTGGTGAAAGCATCGCTCAGCGCAAACACTGGGGAGCTGGATTGCATGATGGCCGGCGACGCTAACCGATCGCGCTTCGTATCGCTGGACTAACCGTCATCCTCGCCTTCGGCGCCACTCCGCTGAATCGCGCGCAGCACAGCCAACACGGTGGTCGACCTGCCCTTGTCCTGGAGCGCGGCCTCGATCCGACGTTGTTTAAGCGTCTGCTCGTACACCTCCAAACGTCCGTCTTCGGGAAGATCGTAGAAAGAAGCCGCATGAACCCGGGCCCCTCGAGGGTCTACGACGCGGTGCGCCGTAACACACCGCTCAATCAGCACCTCACGTTCGGGAACTGTCAGTGCCATCTCACACGTACCCCAAGAGCTCTACGCCCTTGCCTTCCAAACAGTCTGCGAGTTGGCGTCGCGCTCGCGTGACGTTCTGAAGAAAAGTGTTCGGTCGCATGTTGCAAGCCAATGAAAGGGCGGCGTCACTTTCGGCCCCATCGCTCTTGAGCCTGGCGTTCAACGCTTCACGCGGTTTCTCAGGAAGCTCTTCGATGCAATCAACGATCGCGCGCCGGAGCGGTGGGTCCGGCGGACTCGGGAAAGGGCCGACCGCCTCGGGCAGCGCAGTAGGCTCTTCACGATGCCGCCGCCGCACTTCGTCCAGCGCGAGGTTGCGCGCGATTCGCAATAACATGCGAAGCAGGGAGTTGCCTCGCCCATCGAGCTCGACCGTCGGCGCGACTTGCCACAGGCGCAAGGACGCCTCTTGCACAACCGCCTCGAGGTCGAGCTTAGTGGCAAAGCTTCGCAGGCTCTGTCGTAAGGGCCACTCGGCGACCGATAGAAAGTCGGCAAACGCCTCGGCGCTCCCCGAGGCGATTGCAGAAAGATGAACGTCCAGATCTTGGCTCACGGTGCCTTCAACGAATCTCGACCAGGATGTCTGCGAAAGCTACGCGAATTCCGAGTAGGGCCTGCGCGGAAAGCTGCCGGTCTGCCACGAAGGTCAAGCGATACTGAAGATTGACCGCTAGCGCGCCTTCGCGAGCGCTGTGCTCCGGCCAAAGCCGCAGCTCCAGCTGCGTTCCGTCACGCAGGTAAAGGATCGCTCGAACGTCTTTGTGTACGAGTGAGGTCCCCGCCTGACTGAGGTCGAGTGCAAACTCCACCGTCAGCGCGTTTCCACTCAAGAATATGAGCCGACCTTGGGTCATGGGCGCAGCTGGTTTTGCGGGTCGGCCCGTGGCGCTCTCGGCCTTCTTTGCCTTCTCCTCGTCTCGCGCCACTTGCTTGGGCGCTGGCAAAGCAGGTGGAGCCCCCTGTGAACGCGCAAAGCTTGGCGCCGCTGGGACAGGTGGCGCTGAGCGAGATTGTGGAGGCGGTGCGAATCCCGGCGGCGGCGGCGGCGGCGGAGGTGGAGGCGCGCCGAAGCCAGCAGGAGCCCGAGAGGGCGGCATCGGAGCAAAAGATGGGCTGAACGACGGCTGCCTCGCATGTGTCACCGGCATATTGAGCCGCCGCGCATACTCGAGGTTCGCCTCGTCCTCGAAAGAGTCCGCCTCGGCGGCAACCTGGAAGGTTCCTGTGTGAGCGGCGCGCAGTCCGAGCCCTTCGGCCGAGAGACCGTGAGCAAGCGCATTGGGCTGCACGATCCGCCGCGACGGATCTCGCGGATCGACGAGGCGCTCCTCCGTTACGGCGATCCAAGAGCTGAGCCGTGTTGCAATTTGAAAGGAGATCCCCAATCGCTCGATCTCGCCTTCAATCGTTTTTCTGTGACCGCCCGAGGAAAGCTGCATCTCGAGGTCCTCGACCAGCTCTCGCGCAAACAGCTTTGCGATTGCGCCACTTCCACGACCTTGCTCCAGCGGAGCAACCTCGATCTCGCGAATGAACGCAGCTCCATTCATGCGCGCCCGAAGCCGCAGTCGGCCGCCTTCCGGAGCGAGCTCAAGGGCGGCGCGCAAGGGACAACCCGCGTACACATCGGGCAGGCGACTCGGGGCGACTCGACGAAGGGCTGCGCCTTCGAGCACGACGTCCACGAGCATCGGCCTCACGGTATGGGAGAGCACACGCGCCGCCGCCTGCGCTCCGTCTTCGCCCAAGCCAACGATCGCCTCCACCCCTCGCCCGGCCCTAGCGATCGGAGCAACCAGCGAGCGATTCACCGCGCTACCAACTCCCACGCAATGCAGACGCGCCGTGAGCGGCAAGCGCGCCAGAACGGCCTGTACGATGTCCTCCTCGAAGCCTACGAGACCATCCGTGATTAAGATGATTTGGCGCTGAGAGCCCGGTCGCAGCTCCTTCATCGCGTGCTCGACGCCCGACACCATCTCGGTGCCGCCGTTGGCCTGAAGTCGCTGAATCCAAGCGGTGGCCTCCGCCTTGACACGAGGACTGGCCGGCTCGGGCAATTGGCGAAAGGAGCTCGGCTGCGAGGAAAATTCGATCATCTCGAGTAGGTCGGTATCAGCCAACGAGTCGACCAAGGCGCACGCGATTCGCTTGAGTTGGCTCAGAGGCTCACCGCTCATCGAACCGCTCGTATCCAACAGCAGCGTGAGATCTCGAGGCATCGACAGCGCCTTTTGCTCGGGGCTCGGGGGAACCAGTGTCAGCAGGCCAAACAGGCTCTCTCCGGCGGTGCCGCTAGGGCGCGCCACATCGAGCGAGAGACCGGGTTCGCTCGCCGCTGCGCACCACCGAACCACGATATCGCGATCGAGTTGAGCGTTGTTCCCAGCGCCTAGTTCGACGCTGTACCCGTGAGCGACCCGAGCACACGAAAGAGGGTGCGAGGGCGATTCAGGAGAACGCGCTTGCGTCGCGAGGTCTCGAACGTTGAGCGCAAGTGAGGCGCGTACACCGAGATCCGTCTGCGCGATCGCGAGCGCGAGTCGAGCCTCTTGCTCTGCAGAAAGGCGGGAACCCAAGTAGCGAGGTGCCGTCGTTAGCGGAAAGCGCCATTCCCAGAACCCTTCGTTCAACCAAGCGAGCGGCTGATCGAGGTCGAGGGTGACCTCGACCGTTGTGTGAGCAGGAATGTTGGCGATCTCTTGGCTAAAGAGGTTGCTGCGCTCTTGCTCGAGCAACGCAGCCGAGCGCCCCTCGACCAGCGCATGCTCGTAGTCACGACGAGCCTCGGCCCGTCCCTTCACCTTTCCGCACACGAGACGTTCCCCGACCCGAAAGGAGAAGTCGCTGACGGCAGCGTCAGCCGGAAGCGGCAACTTGTAGAGGACCGTCAAAGCCTCTGCGTGCGGATTCTCAAAGCGTTGGCGGAGGCGAACACGGGCGTAGCCTCCACAAGCATCGACCTCCAGGCTGCAGCCGATCAGCGGCAACAGGCTTGCGCTGACATCGACGAGTCGGGTGCGCTGAACGAATTCCGCAGACTTGGTAAGCACATTCATGACGGTTCCTCCGTTGGTTCAGCTGGTCAACGGAGACAGGGCGCAGCTAGTGACAATTTATTTTCAGGCCTCGTCTTTTCACGGCAAGCTCCTGATAGATAAGCCAATTTTCAACACGACCATGAACCACCCAAGGTCCGATTGGTTGGACTTCGTGGCGCGAGTGATTCCACCGAAGGTGGATGCTGCAACAAGAATGACTCGTGCACTCTTCTAGAAAAACGGCCGAAGGCCCCTTGCACTTTCGACTTTGGCACGAGTCATTCCGGGTTAGGGTACCCGCCTCATGGCCACGACCTCCAGCGAGGATCCGATTGAATCCGGCACGCCGGCCAACGGTCCACAGCCACTAACGACGGCCACGAAGCCCGAGCCGAAGCCCAAGAAAGGGCGCCGCTGGCTTCGCAAGCTCCTGCTCGGTCTTGCGATAGCAACGCCGGTTTCGATGCTCGCGCTTTGGATCGCAATTCATCGCGTCGAGTGGCTTGGGCCATGGCTCGCCGATACGGGCCGTTCGATTGTTGGGAATGATGCGATCGCCAAGCTGGAGGATTGGGCGTACGGCGTTCAAGACGAATACAACCAGGCGACGCGCGGGGATGAAAAACCCGAGTCGTTCTGGGAGGTCCCCTCGGCAGCACCGGTCGTGCTTCCACCGGCCCCAGGCGAAACGCTCAAGTATCCCGTCTTCGCGCGGGCCAGCGTTGGTCCCATGCATCAGAGCTTCTCTGCGCCGGGTGATGGAGACTGGGTCGCGATGCCCGACGCGCGCTTTCCCAGGGAGCCCGCCCCCATGCTGAAGACGCTGCTCCATCCTGACCCCAAGCGTGGTTGGTCCCATGTCGCGGTCGTCGCCGTGGACCTTCGGCAGGTACGATTGCATTTGATGGCCGGGACGATGGAGCCAATGTCGAGTTTGCCAGCAGCGCGCGCACACACGCGGACTGGGCTCATTCCCAAAGCCGATGTGCCCAACGCCCTGGCCGCCTTCAACGGCGGATTCAAAGCTACCCACGGACACTACGGTATGAAGGCTGAAGGGGTGGTCTTCATAGAGCCGCGCGGCATCTCCTGCACCCTGGCGGGCTACGAGAAGGATCGCCTCAACATCGGCTCGTGGGAGGTGCTGGAACCAACACTTTCGGAGATGAATTGGTTTCGGCAGGCCCCAGCGTGCATGCTCGAAGGTGGTGAGCTGCACAAAGGCCTCGCCGTCGAGCAGAACACGCTGTGGGGAGCGACGCTCGACAAGGACACGGTGATTCGCCGCTCCGCCATCGGTCTCTCAAAAGATCGCCAGACCTTGTTTGTAGCGATCAGTGAAGCAACGACGGCGCTCGCCATCGCCAAAGCGATGGAACACGCTGGCGCGCACGACGTCGCTCAGCTCGATGTGAACTGGTCCTTTCCGAAGTTCGTGACCGTGGAGCCCAAACAGGGAGACGCCGAGAACCCCGTGGTTTCAGCAATCATCAAGGGCTTCGAATACAAGGAAGAGGACTACGTCCGGAACGCGATGTTGCGTGATTTCTTCTATCTAACGCGCAAGCCCGCCCCCGACGCGGTTCCGCCTCAATAGAGGCGCAGGGCCTCGCGCTCCGGGTGGGGACCTCAAGCAGACTTCGCGCCCGGTCGAAGTCGGGTTACCACAGAAGCATGCTGAAAGAACGACCGAGGTCCGTTGTTACAGGTGCAAGCGGAGGGCTCGGGCGCGCCTTCGCCGTGGAGCTCGCAGCCAAAGGCGCGTCCATTTTGCTCGCGGACATCAACCAAGTTGGGCTCGACGAAACAGCCAAACTCGTCGAGCGAGCAGGAGGACGCGCGTTTACCGCACTATGCGACGTCGCACAGAAGGAACAGGTCGAGGCACTCGAGCGAAGGGCTCATGAGGTTCTCGACGGTGTCGACCTTCTGATCAACAACGCGGGTGTAGCTGTCGGCGGTCCCGTCGGGGAGGTCCCGCTCAGTGATTGGGAATGGTTGATGGGCATCAACCTATGGGGCGTGATTTACGGCTGTCACTTCTTCCTTCCTCGAATGAAGCGCGCAGGCAGCGGCCACATCATCAACGTCGCGTCGATCGCGGGAGTTGCTAGCGCGGCGGCGATGGCGCCGTACAACGTTTCCAAGGCCGGTGTGATCTCGCTCTCTGAGACCTTGGCGGGCGAGTTTGTGGGAACGGAGCTCGGGGTGACCGTCCTTTGCCCGTACTTCTTTAAGACCAACATCGCGCAGGCTGCGCGTTCAACCCTTTCGGGCGGCGCAGAGATGGTGGAAAAGCTGATGGCTCGCTCGAAGGTGCAAGCTCCCCAGGTTGCACAGCTTGCTCTCGCCGCCGCAGCACGCGGCGATCTGTATGCCTTCCCTCACCCGGAGTCGAAAGCCATCGCCTTCATGAAGCGAAGCGCGCCGGAGTTGATGCTGAAGAAATTGGGCCCCTGGTTGGCCAGTCGTAGTCGAACGTGAGAACGCTCGAGGTCGTCAAGGAAGCGCCGCGGCCATGTTCCTATCTTCCCGATACTGCGGCTTCGCTCAATCATCGCATTCTCGTTGAGGTATCGCAGGTCGAGCTTTCGGGGCTACTTGAGCGAGGCTGGCGGCGTTTCGGACCCGACTATTTCCGACCAGCTTGCGGTAGCTGCTCGGCCTGCTTGCCAACGCGCGTCCCAACCGCATCGTTTACGCCATCAAAGAGCCAACGACGTGCGCGCACGAAGTGCGCCGAGCTCACTGTCGAACTTGCGTCACCCAGCTGCGATGAGGAGCGGTTGGCCCTGTACCATCGCTGGCACGCGTTTCGGGAACAGGCTCGAGGCTGGTCCGAGGCCGAACTTTCGGAGGAGAACTATCGTTTTCAGTTCGCGTTTCCCCACCCGGCTGGTCGTGAACTCACCTACCGAGACCCGCACGGCAAACTCGTGGGAGTTGCGTTGTGCGACCAGACGGAGCGCGCTTGGAGCGCCATCTACTTCTTCTATGACCCAGACTGGGCAAACCGCTCGATCGGGACAGCCAACGTGGTCATTCAGCTCGAGATCGCCCGTCGCTTACGAATCCCGCACCTCTACCTGGGGTATCGCGTGGATGCCTGCCCATCGTTGGCTTACAAGGCGCTCTTTCGGCCGCAAGAGGTCTTGATAGGCCTACCAGCCGATGACGAAGAACCTGAGTGGGCGCTTTCTCTTCCCGGCCGCTGACGCACTCACGGGTTGCGAAACGAAAAGCCGAAGGTGTGCCCGTTGATCTCAAAGCGATCGCCCTCGACGATCTGCTTTCGGTGAACGCGGTGGCCGTTGTAGCCAATGCCGTTACGCGAACCGAGGTCGACGATGAAGAAGGCCCCTGAGCTCAGCTCGATAGCGGCATGCTGACGGGACACGTTTGGATCATTCAGCAGCAAGTGACACGCGCCCTTCTCCCGACCAATGATGAATCGAGGGACGTTAATCGCGTAGCGCCGACCAGCGTAGTCCATGAACAATGCCGGCGGCGCTGGAACAAAGTTGGGAGGAGGTACTGACGTCATGGGAACGGCCTACGGGGAGAATAAACTCAAAGTGGCTGAATGACCTACATCATCGCGGTCGAGTTGGCTCTTCATCGCTGGGTTGCAACAAAACAGGGCGAGTCGGCTCCTCTGCGTCGAAACTCGTGGGGTCAACGGCAACAACGGGGGTTGAACTCTCAGGCTGGATGGCAGCTGGCATGCGCAGCCCGTTTCGAGCGGACGGTGGAGGCTCGGTTGTTTGCGCAACTCTGCGCTCAAGAGCAGCAGCAGCCGCATCAAAATCGATCTCGCTCAGGGGCTGAGGGCTGGGCTTGGTTGGCTCCCGAAGATGTTGACGCAAGAGTCGGTACCTTTCCATCGCCTCATCAACCAGCTCATCAACCTCGCGGCCCTCTGCTCGCGCCATGCTCGAGAACGCCTCCCAAACGACATCACGGCACAGAATGAGTCTGGGAGTACCGTTGTCCTGAACGGCAACCTGCTCATTCGCGGGGTGAGCCAGGAATCGTCGACTACTTTCACGACCACAAACCTCGCCGCTGAGAGTTCTCAAGCAACGCTCGTCCGCGCAGGCCAGGAGATGCGCCACCATTCTCTCACGCCCTTCGGCGATCGGCACAATCGCAATCAAGAGACTGAGGGAGGGATGTCCTTCGGAATTCGGAACATCGCCCAGATCCTTGTCGTGATTGAGCAGCGAAAGCAGTGGCTCATCAAAGCCAAGGGACACGTCAACGTCTGAGTTGTCGAGGCCAAGCACGGCAGCAAAGATCGCGTTGGTCGAGTCGACCAACACGACCGCGAGGCGCGCGTCCTGCCTCAGGATTCGCAGCACCTCGGCGGTCCCTCCGCGAAGGGCTTCGCGGAACGTCACCATGTTGAGTGCCGCCTCGGGCAAAGCCGCTTGCGCTGCATGCAACGCAGCTATCTCGCTATCCACTCCAGGCCGAAAGTAGCGAGCGATCACACACTGCCTGGCGACCTCATCGGCAATTGCCAGGGGGGCATTGCTGGACAACGCCAGCAGCCGGAACAAGGCGATGACATAGCTGTGCAAGACCTCGCTGCTCGAGCGGCCGAGGGCCGCCCGAAAGCGACCAATATCCAACGACCCCCGCAGCGCCGAAACCACCAACACAAAGCCCAACGGATCGATGTCAAACAACTCGGCCAAGGCCCGAACGGTTGGACTCTTGGGCAGCGGAACCGGGGAGCCGGAAATCGGAGGGGGCTCAACCGGCGGCTCAAGCAACGACAAAAACGGCCATTCAGTAAGGAACAGCCTGGCATCGAGCGGCGCGCCACCAAGCTGCGGAGGTGGAACCACGACTTGCTCATCATCCCACGCGCGCAAGGCGCGCCGCACGACTTCGTCCCCGTGTCCACGCAAACGTTGTTTGAGCAGGCGCCTCGCGTCGCATGGCATGGTCGACATCCGCTGACGATTGGATGCGCTTGGCTGCGAAAGCAGGTTGCACTTTCGCGTTTCGGCTGGGAGCTCCGGGCACGATGCGCAACAGGGCGGAGGATGAATCACGGGAGCCTGAGAATAAACGATTGAGCCGCCCACCACCTTGATTAACCGCCACGTGCGAAAAGGGACCTATCCTTCGCCCGCGGTCGCGCGAAAGATTCGAAGGAGGCTCCCGTGTCAAAGTTGATCTCCAGCCAATGGCAGGAATTCCCACAAGTCCTAGCTGCACGCTTCGGTGTTAAAGCCGGTAAGCAACGGTCGATGTTTCATGAGGGCCATTTGGTGTTGGTGCTTCACAGCCCACCCACGGCGAATGAGGTCGAACGTCGTGCGACGATCTTTTGGCGACACCCCAACGGGACCTGGAAGAGCAGCGGCGAGGCCAAAGGGGGCCTCGGCGCGCTCAAGGCCTTGGTCGAAAGCTACGTAAAAGAAACAACTCGGCTGGAGGCCTCCCTCGAAGCTGCGCGAACAGCCGGGGACTACTTCAAGATTCTCCAGGACGTTACCCCGTTGTTTCGCGCGGTGCGCAGCACTCACCGGGTGATGCAAGAAGCGCGTGAACTCCTCAAAACAGACGCAGATATGATCGCACTTCGAGACTCGGCCTACGAGGCTGAGCGGATGGCCGAGCTGACGCAACAAGATGCCAAGGCCGGCATGGATTTCACCGTCGCGCGCCGAGCGGAGGAACAAGCAGAGCTGCAAGATCGCATCGCAAAATCGAGTCACAAGCTCAACTTGATCACCGCGCTGTTCTTGCCCGTAACGGCGCTAAGCGGGGTACTAGGGGCGAACCTTTCTCACGGGCTCGAGAACACGGCCTCCCCGTACCTCTTCTGGCTATTCGTATTGGCGGCTTTCGTCGTTGGCTTCTCTGTGCGGGCCACGGTGGCGAGAACGCGCTAGCTACTGCTCGAACAGAATGGGGGGCCGGCGCTGAATGAAGTGGTCCACGAGCTGCCGAGCGTAGGAGGGGAGCTCCACAAACCGAGCCCCGAACCCGGGAGCGTCGTTGGGCTCGTGGCTGCCCGGGCGCGCCCACTCGACAACGCCTCGCGCTTCCAACTCGGCGCCACCTGGAAGTGTCACGCGAAGAATCACCTCTTGCCCAAGGTTGGGCGCACGCCTGCGAGTCGCGACGAACACGCCGCCCTCGTTGACGACGTCGCCGTTGGATCGCCAACGGTAAAAGTTGCTGGCGCTCTGGAAGTCGATCGCAGTGTCAAAGCGAAGGATGGCACCACCAGCCGCTGCGGCAGCACCACCACGCTCCTGCAACTGCCGAACGACAGCGACGAGTTCACCCAACTTGTGCTCGACTCGTTGAACGGCACCTTGCACCTCGCTGATACCCTGACGGTTGACGAGCATGGCCTGCTGCGCCCGCGCAATCGCCTCGTTCTCCTCCGGTGACGCCCCTGGCCGTTGCACCAACGGACTTGCTGACGGAGGAATCGTGGGTGGCCGTACCGCGCCCGCAGGATGCGCCGACTGTTGCGCCAAGCGGGCCGCTTGCTCACGGGTTAGTTGGGTCTGTTGATTGGCAGCCTCACGCTGCTGAGCGGTGAGCTGCTGTTGATGAGCCACGAGATTCTGATGCTGCGAGGCCATCTGCTGCTGATGTTGGGCCAGTTGCTTTTGGTGATTCGCAAGGTCTCGCTGCTCAGTGGTCATTGACTGTTGGTGTTGAGCAAGCAACCGCTGCTCATCCGTCATTTGCTTCTGCGCAGCCGTGATATCGCGCTGCATCACAGCCATCTGTGTTTGGTGCGTCACAAGCTCGCGCTGAGCGACGAGCGCGTCTTGAGCCTGAGCGGTCACCTGCTGTGCAGCGACGGCCGCCTGCTTCTGCTCTTCAATCAATTGCCGCTGCATCGCCGTTAGTTGGTGAGCCACTTGGGTGGCGGCAGCAACCTGACCTTGTTGTGCGGCAGCAAAGCTCGCTACCTCTTCAACCTTTCTGGAGGCCTCGGCAAGGGCGTTGCGCAACGCTTCACCCTGTTCATGTCCCATGGCTTGCGCGGACTGCCCTGCGGCCACCAAGCTTTGAGCCAAAGCAGAGACGATCGGCGCGAGCGTGGTTTCGACAGCATTGAGTTGTTGTGCGATCAGCTCAACGATCGCTGGATCACGTTCGACCTCAACCGTGAGTTCCTTGGCGCCGAGCAGTTTGACCTCTTGGTGAAGGCGCTCGAGCTCACCGGCGATTAGCCTGGCTGGTTCACCAGCGCGCGCGGCCATCGCGATGAGGCCTTTTTGCACACCGTCGAGCTGCTCAGCGACTCCGGCGATCGAGCCCGTCACACGGGCAACCGGATCGTCTTCCTTCCCGCCGGTGAGCTTCACACGCACGAAGCCCTTCTTGATCTCCGCCCAGCGTGCAGCCCGCTCTCCCGAGAGGCGTCCGCGAAGCTCCGCGAGTTTGAGCAGGTTGTTTTCTGCCCCCGACGTCAGCGTTTGCGACTCGCCAGCGTAGTGATCGTCGATCACCGCTTGCACTTCAGCATCCGTGTGGGCCGAGACAATCTTCTCGGTCACCTTGTTCATGTTGCGATAGCTGCCCTGAAGTTTGAACGGCGGCTCGTTACGGAAATTGTCATCTTGGGATGCCGAGGCGATGTACTCGAGGTTCACCTTGAGCAGCACCTCTTGAACGACGAACAACCGCTTGAGCACCTCAACGATCTCGGAAACCTCTGCGGCTGAATAGGGGTAGGCGAGCTCGGTCATTGCGACGCTCTCGCCTTGGGCCATCTTGATCAGCTTGGTGGTATCCGCGGGATCTCGACCCGAAAGCGGCTGCAGTGCTTTGTTGGAGGTAAGCGCGTTCTCGAGATAGCTGAGCGCGAATAGGTCCCCTTTGCCGTCGAGGATATCGCCGAGATTGTAGGTATCCGCACGATTCGCCAGCATGTCGGGGATCTTGAACTTCTCACCGCTCTCCGTGTACGGGTTGCCTGCCATGACGACGCAGAACTTCTTGCCGCGCATGTCGTAGGTCCGCGTTTTTCCTTTCCAAACACCTTCAATCCTGCGCTGCGCATCACACAGCGAGATGAACTTCTGGAGGAACTCAGGGTTCGTGTGCTGGATGTCATCGATGTAGAGCATCACGTTGTTTCCCATCTCAAGCGCCAAGTTGACCTTGTCCACCTCCTGGCGGGCCGTCGCATTGGGCGCATCGTTGGGATCGATCGAAGTAACCTGGTGTCCAAGAGCTGGCCCGTTCACCTTCATGAAGATGAGCCCAAGCCGATTGGCCACGTACTCCATCAGCGTCGTTTTGCCGTAACCAGGTGGCGAGATGAGCAACAAGAGCCCCATCTGGTCGGTGCGCTTTCCCTCGCCTGCGGATCCCATCTGCTTCGCCAGGTTGGCACCAACCAGGGGCAGATAAACCTTATCGATCAGCTGGTTTCGTACGAAGCTAGAGAGAATTTTGGGCGCGAACTCATCAAGCCGAAGTCGCTTCCGTTCGCGATCCAGTATCTCTTGCTTCGTCTTACGAAACGCGCGGAACCGCGGTGCTCGCTCGGTGACGAAGCGGCTGATCAGCAGAAGCCATTCATCCAGTCGCAGTTGCAACGAGCGGTCCTTGACTGAAGGGTGTTGTCCAAGGAGGCCGCTCACCGTTGCACTAACGCTTGCGCTTGTCGGCGCGCGATCAACACGGCGCTCCGTGGTCACCAAAACCGCCGCTTCAAGAACGGCCTGACGATGGGTCGCTAGCTCTGAGTGACGGTCCGCGAGAGCAGTCAGCCAGTTGCGTACCAGACCAAGCCGCTCCGCTGGGTGCTTCTCCAGCGCACGCAAGTCATCGTCGAAATCTCGTCGGGCGCCGCAAGCCTCTAACTCCGAGAAGAGCGCCTCCTTCAAATGTTGTGCGGACTCACTGGTGATGAAACGCGGATGCTCCGTCGCAAGCTCCTCGACGAGATACGACGCCGAAGCCTCCAACATCGCGTCGGAAAGGTCTAGACGATGGGCCAGTGCGCAGGAACTCAATCGCGGCGACAACTCCTTCGCCAGCTCCCGCTGCGGCCTTACGTTGTCGAGCCGCAGTCGCAGCTGGCCGAAACTCCGGGCTCGCCGCTGTAAGAGCGCCCGCTCCGACTCTACTGTATCCGCCCAAAGCAAGGCCGCAATGGCGCGTGCATCGCCCGAGTATCGCAGCAAACCACCGGCCTTCTTGAGATCGAGCAAGGCCATCAACACAAGCGTTGCATCGACGTCGTGAACGCCTCGTTCGTAGCCCTCATCGTGTCGGGTCTGTGAGTAACCTCGGACCAACTCGAGCAACGCCGGACTTACGCCGTCTGCGTTTCGGTCGCCCGTGACCGCCGTCGAGAGCTTGTCGATTGAAAGGCCCTCTTGACCCAGCTCTGCTGCGATCAGCATGGCTGCCGCAAGAAACTCTGAACGGTATACCTCCGCGGATTCGCTGACTAACTGTTGGTCCCACAAGTCACGGTTGTCTTCCAGAGCTCGGTCTTCAATCCTCTCGTAGAAGTCGGTGCCGGTGAGATGAACATAGAGGACGTCCGCACTAACGCTGTCGTCTCGGCGCGGAATCAGCGCCAACTCAACTGGCTGCGTGTTGACGTTGAAGCGGTGCGTTCCGAAGCGGATGACGTTGTCCCCGCCTTCGAACAAATCGGTCTTGTCGCGGAGGGCGCGCAGCGCGTCCTGGCGTGCGCTCTTGAGCTTGGACTCGAGCTCATCCCCCTTAACGCTCGCGCCGATGTCGAACAGCTGCTTCGCGAGATCGCGAAGCTTCATCACCATCGCATCGGAGGCGAAGTAGGTGTTGAGCTCTTCGGGGGTTGTTAGCGTTCGAGCCTTACGCTGAATACCGGCGATGATTCGTTCCGCGGCGCCAACGATGTTCTGGGCGCGACGCTGTCGCTCGTCGAGGAGGGTTTGACGTTTGGCAGCAATCGCATCCGTTACCTCTTCACGCTTCTGTGCGAGATCCGTGAGGAACTCATCAAACTCCCCGAACCGCCCTTCGAGCTCCTCGAGCGAAAGCAAGAGCCGGGAAAGGGTTTCATCGCACTTCTCGGGGGTGTCACAGAGCGACAGCGCGCTGACGATGCTCTGGCCGAAC
>CAITIQ010000158.1 GCA_903892415.1 uncultured delta proteobacterium
CGGCGCGCTCGCTTGTTGCAGAAGCTCCAGCGCCGGCTCGAGCAGACGCTGCGCGATCGACAGCGGCGTGTAGTGCACACCGCCTTTGCGACGGCGCTCCTTCGACAGCGAACCTTGGTAGGCCAGCGTCAACGCCTCATCCCGCGGGGCGGTGGCAACCTCGTTGCGCAGCCGCTCCGAGGCTTGCGCCGGCAAGAGCTGCAGCGCCCTCTCGCGATCCTCCGCCATCAGCGCCTCCGCCATGGCCTCGATCACTCTGTTTGCTGCATCAACCATACGGTTGAATGGCCGTCCGGACGTCGAGCACGCGGCATCCTACACCAGTCCTTGCAAGCTCCTCACCTGACCGCCTTCTTGATGTCATCCACGGCCGTCACAGTGGCCGGGTGAAGAAGTTTACTGTCTCCGGCTGTCGCTTCTGTGGTGAAGGACAACTGTTTCGCGTGCGCCGCCGAAATCTCGACCACGGCCTCTCTTGGGTAGGGCTTTACCCCTACCGCTGTGACGTTTGCCAAAAACGAAGTTACCGCTTCCAACAGCGCCGGCCGCGAGCGCAAGCGCCCAGCGAACCAAAGCCCCAACCCGCCGCTAGCGGGATAAGCGTGTTGGTGGACCTGCTCCAGCGCATGGCCACCGCCAACAGCAAAGAGCAACGACGGCCAGATTGAAGACCCGCTTGTTTGGCGCGGGAGAAGCGCTCCGCCCACCGTTGAACCCCTTAACAACCGCCTGTAGCGTCTCCACATGGCTAACACTCTGCGTCGACGCTCTTTTCTTCACGGGTTTGTGGTCGTAGCCGCCTCGAGCAAGCTGCTCGGCTGTGGGGACGATAGCGAGACGACGCCTCCGCAAGGGCCGTCGACAGCTCCGGAGGATCAGGACCGGGTGTTTCCGCAAGGGCTCGCTTCGGGAGACCCAACACCCTCGAGCGTGATTCTGTGGGTGCGTGTCGAGCCCGCGGCGGAAGCTGATTCGGTGAGCGTGCTGGTGGAAGTAGCCGAAGACGAGGCCTTCTCCACGCTCGTGCTCAATGAGTCGTATGACGTGACGGCGGACAGTGATCACACGCTGCGCGTGAAGCTGACCGAGCTCAAGGCTTTCACTCGTTACTATTATCGCTTTACCGCGCTCGAGGTGCAGTCGGTGATGGGCCGTACCAAGACGGCTCCTGCCGCAGATACCGATACCCCGGTGCGCTTCGCCTTCGCGTCCTGCCAGGACTACGTTGGACGCTACTACCATTCGTGGAAGGCGCTGGCGGTCGAGCCCGACCTGGACTTCGTCCTGTTTCTCGGTGACTACGTGTACGAGACGAACGGCGATCCTTCCTTTCAGACGGTGGATGAAGCGCGCAAGATCGAGATCGGAGACGGTATCCAGCTTTATGAGGACAACCCGGACATCAAGTCGGCAAGTTCGCTCGCGGACTATCGCAGTCTTTACAAGCAATACCGGCGCGACGAGGATTTGCGCGCCGTCCACGCGCGTTATCCGTTCGTCTGCATCTGGGATGATCACGAGTACGCCAATGATTGTTGGCAAGATCACTCCACCGACTTCAATGAACTAAACGGTGATGAGAAGAACCCGGAGCGCCGGCATGCTGCGTCGCAAGCGTGGTTCGAGTATCAGCCGGCCGACGTCAACTTCGACGCGAGCAAAGAGCCCCCGGCTGATTTAAGTATCTATCGTACGCTGCGTTACGGTCAGCACGTCGAGCTGATCCTCACCGATCAGCGCTCTTATCGCTCGGACCACGTCATCCCCGAAGGGGCCTCGCCCATGGATCGCCCCGAGGGGGCTCCGGATACGGTGCCTACCTACAGCGCAGCCGGAAAGACGCCGTTCTTCCCCAACAGTGAGATCTTCTCGCGCAGCTTCGTGATCAAGGAGGGCTTCGATGCGATCGAGGCCTTCGTCCAGCCGACCATGCTCGGGGACACGCAGCGAGCTTGGCTAATCGATAGCATCAAGAACTCCGAAGCTACCTGGAAGGTCTGGGGCAATGAGACGCAGCTCGTGGAGATGATGCTCGATCTGCGGCCCTATGAGCTGCCGCCAGCGTTCCAAGCTGTCTACTACTTCACGGTGGACCAGTGGGATGGCTACCGCACCGAGCGTAAGCAGATCCTCGAGGCCCTCGCCGGAACGCCCAACGTGGTCGCGTTGACGGGGGACATCCACGGCTTCTTTGCGGCCGAGATCCACGCGGATCCTGCGGACGTGACCACCGAGCCGGTGCTTGTTGAATACATAACGGCAGGCATCAGCTCCTCCCCGGTGCAGGAGATCGCCGCCACCGTGGTCGAGGGGGATGAAGCCTTTGCCGCGCTCGCGGCGCTCGTCCCGCAATTCGATACAGTACTGACCGAGACCAGCCCGGAGTACAAACACTCGAGCAGCAATACCCACGGCGTCGCCATCGTTGACGTTACCGCACAGGAGTTTGCCGTCGAGTTCCTGGAGATCGCCGACGTGAAGAGCAAAGACTGGGACGGCACGGTCAAGCGAGTAAAGTTCAAGACCACCGCCGGCTCGACGCGAGTGACGAGCGCTTGAACGAGAGAGGCTTACTTGTATGAGGCGCTGTAGGCCGCGAGCTCGCTCACCAAATGATCGAAGACGCGGCGCACTCTCGGTACTTTGCGCTGATCCTCGTGCATGACGACGAACACCTCGAGCGACAAGCTGAAGCGCGGCAATACCCGCTCGAGGTTGGGGTCCTTCGTGGCGATGGGCAGCTGACAAACGCCGATGCCGAGTCCGGCGCGTACGGCCGCTAATTGCACGAGGTCATTGTCACTTCGAACCACGAACTGTTTGCGTGGCGCGTCGAAGCCTGTCGCCGCCAAGGCGCGCCAGGTGGCCCGATCCTGATCGGGCCCAATCAGCGGCCAAGCGGCGAGCTCAGCGAGTTTGCGCGGGCACCGGCCATGGGATTGCAAGAGCTCGCGAGTTGCGAATAGCCCCAAGGTGATCGGGCCGACGCTGCGCGCGACGAGCGCCGCTTGGGTGGGCGTGGTCATGCGCACGGCGATGTCGGCGTCGCGGCGCAAGAGGTCCACAAGCCGGTTGCTGGTGACGACCTCCAGATCAAGCCCGCTGCTGCCGACTACCAGTGGCTGGAGTAGCTTGGGCAGGACCTCCACGCCGACCACTTCGCTAGCGGCGATGCGCACCGTACCGCGGCCGGCGGAATCGTTGGTGCTCGCGCTTCGCTCGAAGGCACGTGCAGCCGCTTCCATACGCTCGGCGGTTGGCAGCAACGTCGTCGCCGCCTCGGTTGGCAGAAGGCCGTTCGGCCCGCGGGTGAACAGCGCGCTACCGAGGGCGCTCTCGAGTACCTCGACGCGGCGGCGGATCGTGGGCTGGGCCACCGAGAGCTCGCGCGAAGCCGCAGAAAGGCTGCCGGAGCGCATGACCGCCAAGAAGGTCTCAATCAGGTCCCATGCCACGCTCATCAAAAAAGTATGAGCGGGTGAACGCCTTTCGACAATGGTGATAAGAGGTTAGGGCGCCCATAGTAGCTCCCATGAGCCAAACCATCACCCTCTCCGCCGCTGCCGAAGCCTCCATCGCTGTTTCCACCGCCTCGGCCGTATCAGGCTCCCACCGTCTCCACCTGCGGCTGGAGGGAGCGCTGATGCTGGTGTTCGGCGTGGTGGTGTGGCGGCAGCTCGGCGGCAGCTGGGGTTGGTTCGCCGCGTGTTTCCTGGTGCCCGACATCACCCTGGCCGGCTACCTCGCCGGGCCTCGCGTCGGGGCTTGGCTGTACAACCTCGGTCACTCGCTAATCGGCCCGGCCATGATCGCCGCGTTAGGCGCTAGCGCGAACCAGCCCAATCTGCTGCTCCCCGCCGCTTTGTGGCTCGCGCATATCGGCTTTGACCGCATGGCTGGGTACGGCCTCAAAGCTGTATCGGGCTTCCGCGATACCCACCTTGGCAGGCTGTGAACGGCCGATTCTGACTGCGGCTTTGCTAACCGCTCAATCGCTGGGGCCGCAGCCGAGGACTGCGACGCCGAACTCGTTCTTCGACTCGACCATTTCGCAGTCGGGGGCTTGGCAGTAGTGCTCGCAGTCTTCCCCGTCTTCGGCCTTGCAACCGTATTGGCCGCTGGGGATCGAGAACAGGCAGCCCTCGCCTAAACACTCGACGCTAAGCTCGTCCTCGAGCTCGCGCTTGCCCTCGGCGCAGGCGCGCACGCAGACACTGCTGGCGTCTTTGACGCGGCCCTCGGGGCAACCACCCTCTTCTGGGCAAGCGCCGTTCTGCTCGAGCGCGCCGCTGGAGCAGACCTTGACGCACTTACCGTCGAAGCCGGCGGCCTGGCCCTTGGGGCAGTCGTCCACCACCACGTCGTCTTTGCGGCGCGCGGAGACGGTGGCCGCGACCTGCAGATTCGCCTCGGCGGTCTCGAAGGAGATCCACCCGTAGCCGCCGTCGCCCCAGGCGCTGCCCCACGAATTGCGGATCTCGAAGTAGTTGCGACCTTCAATCGTCTTGTAGCCAATCAACACCACCGCATGTCCGAAGTTGCGACCGCGCGGGTAATCCTCAATCACCCCGCCGGGCAACAGATTGGCCGTGTACCAATTATCGCTCATGCGGAAGCCCACCGAGAGGTCCTCGCCGTCGGCGATCGCTGCTTGGAGTTGTTTGGCGGTTGGCCGCCCGCCACCCCCTCCAACAAGCTCACGCACCGTGGCCACCTCGAAGGCGACCTTGGCGTCGAGCGCGCTGACCTTGTCCGCAGGGGGCTGGGATTCGCCTTGGAGCCAGCCATCGGCGATGGCTGCGTCGTAGGCGAGCCCTTCGGCCTTGGCCGCGTCGGCAAGCGCTGCACCGAGCGAGAGCTTGGCGATCGCGTCGTTGTAACTGGTGGTGTGATAGCGCGATAAAAAGTGCATTTCCGAGAGCACGATCTTGCTCGAGGTGGCACCGGCGACCGCGCCCTCGAGCAGCGCGGTGCTCGCGAAGGATATGCAACTCGGTGCTGCGCCTTGATTCTTGATCGAGCCAAAGCGAGCGCGATGGCTGACCTCTTCGGGCAGTTCCTTTTCCGGCGCATCGAGCGGTGCGGCGCCTTTCGGCAATACACCTTTACCGCCGAACTCGGAGTTAGCGGCATCGTCGTCATCAGTGGCTTCTTCACACTCGACGGCGACCCACTCCCCTTTGTTGTCGAACCAATCACAGATCAGCACGCCGTCGGCTGCGATCGGCGGGCGGCTCGCCGGAGGTGAGCCGTCTTCATTGCATTTACCGGGGTAGACGCCGACGCCCTTGGGGACCCCATCACAGATCCACTCGCAGGCGCTGTAGCTCTTCTTGTCGGTACCACAGTAAAATTCAGCTGCGTCGGAGGCGTCTTTGGCGCATTCGCTGAGGCACTCGTCCTTGCTCTCGGACGGCGGCAGGGCTCCCCCTTTCGGAGTTGCGCCCGGGGTGCCCGCGGCTGCGGAGGCAGCAGCCGAGGCTGTCGCCGAAGCTTGGGCAGCTGGGGCAGAGGCGGACGGGCTGGGCTTTCCCTCACCGCTGCTGCAAGCGCAAAGTACGAGCGAGGGGAGTAGCGTGAAGAACCGTGAGCGCGAAAGACGACGAATCACCCGCGCAGGGTACGGCACGAGCGCCCGCCAAAGCGAGCACTCGCGCCGTACCATTCCGCCGTTCACCAGTAGCCCTCCCACTCGGCAGGGACGTTGACGCTCTCTTCACGCAAGAGCGCCATGCGCGACTTGGCCAGCCGCGTAGGCCGTACCGGCTTGCGCAAAAGGCGCATCGAGGCCTGCTCCGGAGTGCGCCCAGCCTTCTTTTGGTTGCAGGGGTAGCAGGAGGTTACGATGTTGTCCCACGCCGAGCGGCCACCCTGTGACTTGGGCGATACGTGGTCGAGGTTGAGCATCGCCTTGTCCCGCGTGATACCGCAGTACTGACAGGTGAAGTCGTCGCGTAGGAAGATATTGCTGCGCGAGAAGGCCGGCCCCTTCGATCGAAAGTGGGGGGTGCGGCGCTGCCGCACGACGGCGGGGATGCGCAAGGAGGTCGAGGGGGAGTGGATGATGACCTCGTACTCCTGCATGACCTCCACCTTGCCGAGGAAGCTGAGCACGATGGCCTTCTGCCACGAGATCACTCGCGCAGGCGACATCCACGGGGTGAGCAAGAGGGTGTTGAGTGACATGGTACTGCTCCGAGTTTGGTACGACCCTCCCGCTACTATCTCGGGGCTTTCGGGATCAGCGCGAGGAGGCCTTGCTCCAAGTCTGATGCAAAAGGCGCGATCGGTCAGGTCATGTCGCCGAGGGACGAGCTAGGAGCGCGCTGGCTGACGCGCTCCCAGCTCCCTCGTTCACTCAGGCCGGATCGCTCGCTCGCGGCAGGATGCGATTGGGCACGAGCAAGTAGACCGCAGCTACCCCGAGGCCGACGAGCAGGGTGGTTGCCCACAAGGTCGCCAGGCTTGTGTGTTCGATCAAGGTGGGCCCCACGGCCGGAGAAACCACCATCGCCAGGCTCCACGTCATCCCGAAGGCGCCTTGGTAACGTCCTCGTAAATGTTGGGGCGAGGCGTCAGCCACAACGCTGGCGTTGATCGGCGCAAACAGGATCTCGCCCAGCGTCCAGACTGCCACGGTCGCTCCAAAGGCAAACAGCGATTGTGCAAAGGCGGTAAGCCCAAAGCCCAAGCCGGTAAGCGCTGAAGCGAGCGCCAGCAGGTGGTGCCGCTTATGGCCGCGGGCGAGTCGGGTGACCAGCGGTTGTAACAGCACGATCAAGAGACCGTTCGTTGCTAACGCAATACCGAAGTCTTGCGTCGACAGGCCATGGGCTCTCATCTGCTCGGGGAGCCCCGTAAGGTGCTGGAAGAACACCAGCACCAAGCTGAAGTTGAGCACCAGAAAGAGCAGATACTTTCGGTCGGTGAAGGGTGTGAGGAAGTGCCCCGTGGGTTCTTGTGCGAGCGGCTTGGCCCGACTCTCTGGAACCCAGCGCAGGATGATGCCCGCGAGGATCACCGTGGTGAGGGCGTCCAAGAAGAATAATAGAGTAAAATTCTTGCTGGCCATATAGCCGCCCACCAAGGCTGCCACCGAGAACCCGAGGTTGACCGACCAGTATTGAAGACTAAACGCCTTCACCCGGTGCTCGGCCGGAACGATGTCGGCGACCAGGGCATGGCTGGCCGGGCGAAAGGCGTCGCTGGTAACGCTCAGAGCGAAGGTCGCAAGGGCGATCAGCGGCAGGCTTTGCACCAGCCCCAAAGTGACCATGAAGAAGGCGCCTGAGAGCAGCGCGCCGATCATGGTGACACGCCGTCCGAGGCGGTCGGCTGCGGCACCCCCGAGCAAGGTGCCGATCACCGAACCAACGCCATAAAGCGACACGATGAGGCCTGCCAGCGGCAGGGGCAGACCACGCGTCTGCGTCAGATACACAAATAAAAGCGGCACCACGAAGGTGCCGGCACGGGTGATGAAGGTACCCACCAAAAGCGCCCAGAAGGCTCTGGGCAGACCGGATCTCAGCTCACCTGCCACGCGTGACAAGGAGCTCAAAGTCGAAGCC
>CAITIQ010000159.1 GCA_903892415.1 uncultured delta proteobacterium
AGTTCGACGCCCTCATTTCGATTTGCATGATGGACCACCTTTGCTCGCCCCAAGAGGCGCGCGAAGGCAAGGCGATCGACATCTACCGCGCTTACTTCAAGAAGTGCTGGGAGCTCACCAACCCTGGCGCGTCGTTCGGTCTCCAGACCATCCTTCGCAACCGCGTTCCGAGGAACAAGAAGGATCTCGAAGACATCTACTTCTGCACCCACGTGATCTTTCCGGGCGGCCTCAACCCGCGCCTCGAAGACATCATGCAGGCGGTCAACCCCTACTGGGAGGTCATCACGGTGAAGCAGCGTCGCCGGGATTACCAGCGAACGACCGCCGAGTGGTTGCGTCGCATGAAGCTGCACGAGAGCAAAATCCGTGCGACCTGGAGCGACCAGATCTTCGACGATTACGACCGCTACCTTTCGACGTGCGTGACAGCCTTCGACAAGTTCTACAGCTCGCTCGCACAGTACGAACTCCGCCGCCTCGACGCCTGATTTTCATAGGAACCGACCATGACCGACAAACAAGATCTTCTGGGCCTCTTCAAGACCGTCGCCGAGCGCGTCGATCGCCGCAGCTTCGAGACCGTCACGCGCGACAGCGTGATCACGGATCTTGGCGTCGACTCGCTCTCGATGATGCAGATCGTAGGCGAGATGGAAACCGAGCTCAGCATCCAGATCCCGGACGAGGATCTCGTCGAGATCGTCACCGTCGGCGATCTCTGCAGCAAGGTCGAGCGCCGCGTCGCCTGAAGGCGCCGGGCCGGCTCAGCCAAAGACTACCCCTCCTGGAGCATCGACATGACCCAAGCCCCCGTGACTCGAATGGAAGAGCGGCTCTACCGCATCTACATGGAGTTTTTCGAGAAGGCGGAGCGTGAGCGCCGCTGGAGCGTGTTCGATGACATCCCGTGGGACAAGGTGAACAAGGAGTGCTCGGACGAACTCGCGCTCTGCGCGGAGACGTTCGCCTCCGTCGAGATGTACCTGCCCGACTACGTGGCCGGGGGCATCAACGTCGTGCGGCCGTGGTTCGGTCGGGCATGGTGGCAGGCGAACTGGGGCTACGAGGAGAGCAAGCACTCGCTCGGTCTCGGCGAGTGGCTGATGCGCTCCGGCAAGCGGACGAAAGACCAGTGGTTCGACCACTACAACACGATCTCCCAGAAGCAGTGGGAGGCGCCGTTCCAGACGGCCCGGCAGATGACCTGCTACGGCGCGGTGCAGGAGCAGGCGACGTTCGTCATCTACGTAAAGCACCGTGACTTCGCCAAGCGCGAGGGGGACGAAGCGCTCTACACGCTCTACGACTACATCGCGCGCGACGAGATCGCTCACACCCGGTTTTATCAAGAGGTGGTGACCGCCCTGCTCGAGGAGGACCGCGAGGGCACGCTCGCGGACCTCGCGAAGGTGTTCGCCGAGTTCAAGATGCCGGGCGTCGATCTCGTGCCCGATTACGATGAGCGGATCTTGCAGATGCGGGATCAGGGTGGCGTCGATCGCGACCTCTTCATTCGCAAGGTCTACTTGCCCG
>CAITIQ010000160.1 GCA_903892415.1 uncultured delta proteobacterium
CCACCCCACTACGAGTCTGGGACGAAAAGCTTCGGTGGGCCGTGGAAGACGACCAACTCCGCGTCGAGCCGGTCCCCGAGCAGAGTGCGGGGCAGCCGCGCAGCTACAACCAACGTTGCTGCCAGCAGCTGATCGTCGATAATGGCAAGTGGGCCGAGCTTCCACCGCTGGGAAGCTTTCGGTGGATCGAGCCGCTGAACGACGTCGAAACCGACGATACGCGCGCGCTCTGCGACGGGTTCGCGCCCAGCTTCTACGACGCGCCGCTGAATTTCAGCTCGGTATCTGTCGTCGTGTCGGCATTCCCGCTCGACGGGTTCCCTTCGCGCCCGTACCAGGTTGACGCGCTTTGTGCCTTGCGAACTCCAATCGAGGTGCGCGCCTTCGAACGTCAGTTGCCCGTAGAATACTGGCGCGAGTAGCCGCGCGTCCAGGATGGAGAACGCATGAAACCGGCAGCGCGCGAGTTAGACCCCTCCGAGCCGGTGATTTAGCTGTCATGAGAAAAACATTCTACGGAGGCTCTCCGTGAGACGCTCAGACGTGGCGGCTGCATCGGCTAAAAGGTAGGCGAAGCCAATGAAACTAGGCGTCAATTCCCCGCATGGCATCGACAAGGAGGTCTTGTCGATGCTTGGCTTCACCGACGTAGTAGAGCAGGCACATGGGGATTGGCCGGCGCAATCGTTAGCGGCCGGGCTTAGTCGAATACCGGCTCAGTACCACCCTGAGAAAGGTCATGGGCTAGCGGCGTTCCGTGCCCGCGGTTTACCGGCCTATCTAGAGATCGTGAACGGGGTGCTTCAAGCGACGCCCGATGGCGCAGGCGAGGAAGCGTTGGCGCACGGGCGCCAGCGTTTGGACGCCCTCTTTGCGGAGTATCGATCGAGCGTGCAGGTGCTGAAGCCGCTGCTATCCGAGCCGTTCACTGCGAGCCCGCTTGCCAAGCGTTCCGTCCCATAGCCCGCGCCTAAAGCAGCGCGTTCGAGGAGCCCCAAAGCGGTCCTTCAGCAGCCCAGCACAGCGGGAAGACCGCTTCAAGTTCCGCTTTCGGGAAGGAACCGCTCTTAAGCAGTGTGAACGCGATACGTTGGCCTACCAATGCCCCTCGCTGCACTCTCTGACGGTGACCGCGAGGTCGTGCGCCGATGTCTGTTGGCCGCGGCGCGAGGGGACTTGTTCCCGGAGGAGGAGTTTCACGCGCTCTTCGGTATGACGCGCGGCTCGCTGCTGGAGGTGGTGCAGGGTTGGCCGCCGGATGATTCGCCAGGGAGGCCGGGCGAGCTCGCTATCAATAATTGTTTGCTCAATCTACTCGGCTACCCGCACGGGAGGACGGCTGATCTTCGGAGGCTGGTGGGAGTGCCCGAGCCGCTGCTGAGACGCATATACGATGCGTGGCGAGACGCTGGCGACCTCCCGGTTCGCGTGAAGGTTGCCCGCAAGGCTGTGCGCGTTACGTGCGCGGTTGAGAGCCTTTCGAGCACCAGCGTGCTTGAGGCGGCTGATTCGCTAATGCGCAATCACGCGCTACGTCCGCTCGGTGCCGCTTGGCGCGAGGTTGCTTACGATTTGGCGCTCGCGATCTGCGCGCACGTGCTGCTTGAGGACCTCGCCTACGGCTACCCTTGTATGTCGGCGACGCACGCGAGCACCCTCGCTCGCGAACTGCTCGCCGCTACGCCCGAGCCACGACGGTTCTTCACCAACGCCTGGTGGGGCGAGTCCCGATCCGACTTTCCACATCGCGACGTCGTCTGGAGCTTCACCAACGCATCGGACTCGACCTTCGATGTCGGGGTGGTGTGCATCGGTGCCGACGCAGGCGCGATCTTGTGGGTGGAAGACGAGGATTGAAGTTCCGCGGGCTCGGCTTCGGCGTTCATCAATCCACGTCGCTCATGCGACACTGGCTCGGTGGAGCCGTTGATCGCGAAGGTGTCGTGCCGATGCGGCGATATGCACTTTCAGGTACGCGTCGATAAGAACGAGCAGGTCGGGCTCGCGACCTGCACAGCAGGGCACGACTCGCTACTACTCGATAGTCGCGACTACTGGGCAGAGGTCATCCAAGACGGGCGGCCGCCCATCGCCAAGTGCCGCTGCAAGTCGAAGCGATTCTTGCTGTCGCTCCATTATCAGTTCCGCGCCGAGGGCGACGTGGCGTCGGTCGAGGAAGTCTATGGAGCCCAGCCGATACCGAGCGCGCCCTGCGGCTCATTGGAGACGGGACGCCGCGGATCTGGTTCGCAGGTTGGAAGGCTCCGATCGTTCCTGTTGAAATAGGCCGCGCGTGTGAACTCGTGCGCGAGGCGTTGGCCGCCGAGCGTCCCTACGACGTTCTGTTCTCGAATTCTGAGGTCGACCTGCGAGACGCCAAGCCGCGCGCGTGCTGGAAGTTCCTGCCCATTCTTCAGCTCAAGTCGCCAATGAGCATTAACTACCCCACCAAGGACGGTGGCTGGGTGAACGCCTTATTGCACTATCTGGAGTACGCGGAAGAGGTCGCCGTCCACGGCGCCATCGTCTCCCAGCCCGCCGAGTTCCGGGAGTTCGCCGCGCGGGCCATCGACCGACTGAGCGCAGTGTTCATCTCGACCCGTGGCCCCCGGACCCTCGATGCAGAGGATGAGTACGCACGGGTCGCACCAGCGCTTTAGCGGCGGAGCCCAGCGCGCGAATTTGGGGGCGGCCGGCGCTTCGCGAGACTTAGCGAGACTTTTCTTCAGCCCGAAACTGAAATAGTTGAGCGCTCGCACTCTGCAGGAGTGACGTAGAGGCATGACAATGACGCGTGAACTTGAGACGACCGAGACCAAGCGAGCGGTTGCCCAATCAGGTGAGCTCTGATGTCGAGAGTCCAGTCAGTGGGCATCGCCGCGCGAGGCTCCAGCGTAATGCTCCTGAGCGCGAGCTTGTTCACGGTGACGGCCGCAGCCACTTGCCTTGCGCGTCTGCAAGCCCACCCGTTGGTTCGGAACGCGAACACCTCCACAGTGCTGACGGGCTTGGCGATTGCGTTGGTGCTCAACGTTGTTTATCTGCTGACGCTTAGGCTGGTATCGCCACGTCAACTCACCTCAGCTGTCCTCGGCGTCCTAGCACTTGGACTCGTTGTGACGGGGTTGTGGAACGGCTCTGCGACCGTGATCGAACAAACCGAGAGCATCTCCGCCGCGATCTGCGTTCTTGGTGTGTCGGTTGTGCCGCTCGCAATAGCTCATAGCTGGGCAACGGCGACCGACGAGTTTGACCTCGATTCGGGCATTGCTTACTTGCCTATCGTCGGTGCCCTATCTACAGCAGGCAGCCTGTTTGCGAGGCTCGTTCTAACAGATCACTTCGTGGATTTAGGCTCTGGGGTGTTCTTGCTTCTCTCGGCCGGGCTCTTCGCCATTGGCCTAGGCGCACAGTTGTTCGCAATTGGGCGTAGCGCATCTCCGGAGGTAAGCACTGCGTCGAAGCTGGCCCGGCCAGCGCCATA
>CAITIQ010000161.1 GCA_903892415.1 uncultured delta proteobacterium
GGAGGGCGCGCTAACGGCTTTCCTCGATAGTGATGACGTCGGGGTAGAAGATCTCGAGCGAGTCATGGCTGCGGTGGCGATCCACCTGGTGCTTGATGAGCACTGCGGCGCTGGCGCCCCCGAGGTCGACTTCGCTATTCGCTTGCGCGATAAGGCGCTCGCTATCTTCGATGAGGAGATGCCTGAACTTGATCCAGACGGTGAGTTTGCCTCTGAGCGGCGCACCGTGATCGTCGATACGTTTGCGCGCTACGAGGCTGCGGCACGCAAGCAGTTTGATTGAGAGCCGCTTGAAGCAACGTCGTGTACGACGATCGTGGCTGATTGAAAGTGATGGCGCTCATGGTCGATAAGAACTTAACCGCGGTGCTCTCTCGTCTCGAGGAATGGCGAAGCCAGGTCGTGGCGGAGCTCAAGGGAGGTAACCGCGACGCGCTGGCACTGAAGCTCGAGTTGGACCATGCGATTGGGTGCCTGCAGCTTTGTTGTAAGCATGGCTTTGCGCCGGATTCGCGGGTTTTGCAGCTGCCGGACGCGCTGACCCGATCGCCGTCCTCCAGCTTCCGATTGGTTGAGGACCACGAGTCCGACGATAGGCAATACTGGACCGAGGTCGTCGTCGATGGGGAGCCCGTGCAGCCTTTGCCACGCAGCTTCATCGTCGAGCCCTAGACGTGGGGAACAGGGCGCCTGGGCTGTGCCATAAGTGCTCGTCGTCCGGAGCGACGCGGCGTTAGGGGACGCGCCCTGGGAGACTGGCTTTTGGGACACCGGAGGCGGCCGCCCAACTTGGGGTACGGCCCGGAATGGTCTTGAGAGCGGTTCACGCAGACGTTCGTCCCTGAACCTGAGGAACCGCTCGCAATCGCCGAGCGGCGCAAGGAATGATCTCTACTCCCGCCTTTCTCCCGCGCCTGGCTCTGCTATCGATGGACGCACCATGGGCATGAACGCTGAGGTGATCGCGATTGGGACGTTTCACCGTTCAATCGTTCCGTACCTGCAATACCCAAAGGAGTATTACGTGAATACGCGTGACGGCGTGAGAATCGCTGAGACGGTGTTCTTCGTGGAGAGCGGCTCGAGCGAGAGCCGTCAGCTGGCCGCGGGGTTCGGGGTGGACCCTTGGGATTTTAACCAGCATGAGCTGGACCCAGCGCGCGCCGACCTCGAGCTCTTGCGCGAGATGTTTGGCGACGAAATGGTGCGCTCGTTCGAGGGGCTGCGAGACGCTGGGTTCAGCTTCTTCTTCCTGCCCAATGGCTGATCCGTGGGCTGAGTTGAGTCGGCGCGGGTACTGCTATCACTCGGCGAGCCGGCACTACAAGATGGAGACGCTGCTGCGCAAGCTGCGTGAGGACCCTTCGCCGAAGGCGATGGCGACGATCGCGTATGAGCTTTCGTTTCGCGATGCGGAGCTTGCGCTCGCTGAGGTGAAGCGGCTCGCGCTCGACCCGGCGTTTGCACGTCGCAAGAAGACGGTGCGCCTTTGCTTGCATCACGTGGCCGATGCGGAGACGGCACGCGCGCTTTTCCGCGAAGAAGGGTTTGAGCCGGACGCGCTGCACCTCAATGCGTTTGCGGCTTTGCTTAGCGACTATCTCGAGCGCTTGCCGGGCCTTGATGCGCAGGTCGCTGAGGCCGAGCTTCGGCGGCTTGGGTTTCTTGCGGGGCCCGCTCCCAATCCGATCATCGATGGGCCCGAGGGCTCGAGCGCTGCAACCACAAGCTCGGCTCGTTACGACGCGCTGCTCGTGCAATTCCTATCGCGTATATTCGTTTCACGGTCGCTTGCCAGCGTTCGGCCGGAGATCGCCGAGCACCTGCGTCGTACCTTCAAGGAGGAGGCGTATGTGTTTTTGGTGGAGCGCTGGGCCGAGGGCGAGGTCGCCGCTGTCGAGGCTGTCGCGGCGGTTGCGCGCGTGGGGCATGCGCGGCTCTGTGCGCGTGTCGGCGCTGAGCGGGTGAGCGCGCTCCTTCGCGCGTTCGCGGCGGAGCTGGCTGCACCTGTTGTATCGCGGTGCGAGCGGTCGGCGATCATGAACGGCTGGCTACCGCGGAGCGCGGAGAACCTGCCTTGCGAGTTTGCGCGCCTTATCGCGTTGGGCTTCCTCGAGTCGACGCGCTTCGAGGACGAGTGGCCAGCGGCCGTGGAGGTGTTGCTCACCGCGGTGGACGACGGTCCGCAGCTCGTCGTTGAGCGAGCGGCGGCGATTGCTTTGCATTCCGTTACAGCGGCGGGCCGACGTTTGCCCTACGCGGAGGTATGTGCGCGACTGGGAAGCGAGCATCCGGCGCTCATCGACCATCCGGGCGCGCCGGTGGATAGGACGATTGTCTCCAAAGCCTATGCGCTTATTGCGACCGATCCGGCGGCGGCCACCGAGCGGCTGGCAAAGGTCGCTGGCGATAGCCGTAACCAATATGCGGAGGATTCCTTCATAGTGCTGCTCGAGCTGGCAGCCGCGCCTTACGATGCTCGCGTTCGGCGCCATGCGATTTACCGGCTAGGGCTGATTGGGGACGCACGCGCCGAGCCCGTGGTGCGCGCGGCGCTCGAGGAGCCGTTGCTGCAAGACGCGCGCGTTTTGGTTGAGACGGCGCTTGGGAGCCTCGGTCGGTGAGCGCTGGTCGTTGAGGAACTAAAGCGTAACGAGCTGATCGATCGTCGAAAGAAGCGAAAGTGATTCCCGGATGAACCAGGCAAAAGCAGAGCGAACGTCGGATTGTGAACTGGTGGTTACGCGCATCATCAATGGTCCGGTGCACCTTGTGTTTGAGGCGTGGATCAAGCCGGAGCTCTTCATTCGCTGGTGGGTGCCGAAGTCGTGCGGTGCGGTTCTACTGTCCTGTGACCTGGACGCACGGACGGGTGGCAAATATCGGCTTGTGTTTGAGGCGGAGCCGCCGATGGAGTTCTTCGGCCGCTATATCGAGGTAACGCCGTCCTCGCGCCTGGTGTGGACCAATGAAGAGGGGGCTGGGGAGGGGCCGGTCACGACGGTGACCTTTGAAGCGCGGGGTGAGCAGACGCTGCTAACGGTGCATGACCGCTACCCGTCAAAGGAAGCTCTCGAAGAAGCCATCGCCTCGGGTAGTACAGAAGGCATGCCGGAGACTCTCGCGCAGCTCGACGAGCTCGTGGCGAGCCTTGCGGCGTAGGAAGCTACGTTGCCCACCCGCTCCGAGGAATGATGCCCAAGCGCAAGCTGCGAACGCTCAAGCTCGACACTTCGGTCTACTTCTGGCGGGTGGACCACGTTCACGTTGCTGCTCCAAACGGTCGTCAATGTGTGGAGGTATTTTCCGCCTTCCATGAGGGCTACCCGCGCGCACCGATTCGCTTTCGCTTTCCGCAAACGAACGAGCACGGCGGGGGATACCCAGGCAATAGCGGTGAGGTAATCGACTATCGCGCACCGTCCTGGGCGCTGAATCTGCACGCGCCGCGCGTCGCGCGTTTGTTGGTGGAGGTCGCGATCGCCTCGAGTTGGTCGCCACACACGCGGCGTAGCCAGCTGGTGCTCGAGAACGGCTTCGATGTTCTTCGCGCCTATCCAGAGCGGCTGGCTGAATATCATGTAGCGAAGGCCTCTAGCAGTCCTTGATGCGCCCTCCGTTTGGGGCGAGCATTGAGTACGTCGCCCAATGCTCAATCACACCGAGACTCAGCTCTTTCCGGAACTTCACGGTGTGTTCCTTGCTAATCCGGAGTTGCTCGATACGTTCGACGGCGGTTTGTCGGCGGAGCCTGATTGGCTTCAACTCTTCTCCGAGACCGACGCTGGGGATCGGGTTGCTCGAGCGGGTATTGTGATACCAGTACTCGGGCTCGAGGCTGGCTATTACGCTGTGACCGTTCGTGAAGCGCAGGTGCAGAGTCCCATCGTGGGTCAGCCTTTGCCCGAGCGGCCTTTGGTTGCGTGCTTCATCCCAGCTAGGGGTGTGCCCTTGAGGAGGCTCTTCGCCATGGCGAGCTCTGCGCCCTCCACGGCTGCA
>CAITIQ010000162.1 GCA_903892415.1 uncultured delta proteobacterium
ACAATTCGCCCACCCGCCTCTCCACAGACGGCCTCAACTGGACCGACGGCGGCAACCTCGACCTAAATATCAATACAAGGGCCATCCAGTTCGTCCCGCACGGAGACGGCGTATTCATCGTCACCGGCGAGAGCGGCGAGACGCGTGACATCGTGACTTCACCCGACGGCGTGACCTGGACGCACGCGAGCAATCGCCCTGCGCAATGTGGTCAATATGTATCGAACCTTCAATACGGTAACGGCACCATCGCCATCTTCAGCGGCTCCGGTCACGTCTGCACCTCCACCGACGGCGGCGACAGCTGGCAGCATAGCGCGGTCAATGACTACCTGAGCTCCGGCGGCGTGTGGACCGGCAGTGAGTTCTACGTGTGGGCCGGCTCGACCCGCTTCCGGAGCGAAAACGGCATCGACTGGACGAGCGAGGTGGGCAGCCCCCAAAACCTCTCGCTCGGCCCGGTCACCCGCGCGCCCGACGGCACCTTCGCCGCCGTCCACCAATCCTGGGACAACTACTATGAAGACCAACGCTTCGTCGTGTCGAACGACGGCCTCAATTGGCAAGACGCGAGCACCTTCCTCGGTAGCCACCCCATCAACTTCTTCGAGTTTGGCTACGTCGAGGCGAGCGCCAGCTGCCCTGCGCCCTGAGCGTTTGTAGCCGAGCGTGACCCGCGAAGGCGCAAGTCCCTTCAATAGCGCCGGCTAATGCTCTATCTGTGCCGGATGCGTGCAGCGTTGGCGTTCGTCTGTTTGGGGCTGGTGCATTGTGGTGGGCCAAGTGAGGCGCAAGACGCGCAGGTCCCGCAGGCCGTTTCGGTCGGCTCGGGTGGTCCGCGCGAGGTGTCCGCAACGGCCGCAGCGCGCGCCAGCGATGGACTGCGCACCGCCACCACCGCCGTGGACTTCACGGCGCAAAAGGCGCGCCTTCGGCTGCCGCAAGATTGGAAGGTGGATCTCGAGAAGGGCAGCGCGCAAGGCAGCAGCGGCTCGATTGAGCTCGTGCTCTACCCCAACACCTCCGCGAAAGATCCGAACTTCAAACGCCAAGCTGCGCTGCGCGACGCTGCCGAGTTCGGCATGAAGGGCCTGCTCAATCAGGAGGACGACGATGATGTCGAGGTCGATCAGAAGTACCCGTCCGAGCGGCAGAACGGGCGCATCACCTTGGAGTCGTTGCACAAGCGGTCGGTGCGCGTGCGCCTTTGGCTGGACACTGAAGGTAGCGTGCTCGAGGTGAACTGCAGCTTACAGCTGCCCCGCACCTTCGCCGAGATCTACCAAATCCTGGATACGCTCGAGCTGCCGAACGCCAAGCCTTAAGCGGCGCCGCCTACTTCTCCCGCAAGTGCGCATCGAGCGCACTCAGCGCGCGGTGCAGGTCCTCCATCTGAGACGCGCCGATCACCTTGGCGCATTCGGCCTCGAGCTCCTTCAAGATCGCGAGGCCATCCAATAGCCCTGCGCGTCCGCGCGCTGTGAAGCGCACCCGGCGCGCGCGCGCGTCCTCCGGATCGACCACCCGTTCGAGCACGCCCTGTTGCTCGAGGTCGTCCACCAGCTGCGAGACCGCTTGCTTGGACACGCCGAGACGCTCAGCGAGCTCGCTCACCCGTGTGCCCTCGAGATCGATATGCGGGAAGAGGCTCGTGTGCGACCGCCGCAGCTTCGGTCGACCGGGCTTTGTTGCGACGCGCCGCAATGCCTCCTCATCGAGCATTCGCGCGGTGCGAAAGAGCAGCTGAATGGTGCTCGCACGCTTCGCGTCTTCAAGCTGAGTTCGGTAGCGGGCTTCATCGCGGTCCATTGGGATGGTCAAGCTTACTTGACAAATTGGTCAAGCATGGTTGACTATCGAGCATGCCTACTCGCGTCAAGACGTTCCCCATGGCGCAGGTGCTCCCCGGCGGCTTCCACATGCCCACGCGCATGACGGCGCTGCCACTCGCGGATGGAGGGCTCGCGCTCGTCTCCCCCATCCGCCTCACCAAGGAGCTTGCGGCGCAGGTCGAGGAGCAAGGCCCGGTCCGCTTCCTGATCGCGCCCAACCTATTGCACCATCTCTACCTCGCTGAGGCCGTCGAGCGCTGGCCCACCGCCCGCGTGCTTGCGCCACGAGCGCTCCGCGCCAAGCGGCCCGACCTACGGATCGACGCCGACCTCGAGGACGCGCTACCGCCCGAGCTCGCGAGCACCGTGCGCGTCGCAAAGATCGAGGGCGCACCCTCGGTGGATGAGTTCGCGTTCTTTCACGAGCCCTCGCGCACCGCAGTCCTGACCGACTTGCTCTTTCACCTCACCGCGCCCAAAGGCTTCGTCGCCCACGTCACGCTCTGGCTCGTCGGCTGTCACGGCAAGCTGGCCCAGAGTCGCGCCTGGCGCATCTTCGTCAAAGACCGCACCCTCGCTGCACGCAGCGCCCGCACCTTGCTTGCCTGGCCCATCCACCAGGCGATCCTCGCCCACGGCGAGCCCATCGAAGGCGACGTGCTCGCTCGCTTGGAGCAGGCCCTCCGTTGGATGACCAGCGGCGACGGACTCCTCGCTCCTGCGTCGAACCGCACTTGAGCCGCTCATTGGCTGTTTGCGTGGCCTTCCTCCTCCAAAAACGCTGACCAGATAGCGACTCGAATCAGCTTGGTAAAAGCGTAGATACTCCACCGCGCGCTGCGCCTCCCGCTGAG
>CAITIQ010000163.1 GCA_903892415.1 uncultured delta proteobacterium
AGCCTGTTTCGAGCTCGTTTGGCGGTCCCAGATCGTCACCAACGCCCCGCTCGGGCTCGGCCAGCGTGACTCCGTGGTCAACGTTCATCCCAGCCGCAGCTGGGTGAATTTCGCAGGGCCGACTACGTCGACGGATCCAGCGCGCAGTGCTTCTCAATCTCTCCGTCCAGTTCGAAGAGTCGAGGTGCTGCGCGGAAGTCGAACAACCGGTAAAGCCGGAACTGATCTGAACCACACCGGGTTTCGCGGAGGCTTGTTGGCTTGAGTCAGACCGGGTTGATCTGATGCTCAAGTTGGGTGTTTGGGTCTTTGGATTCTCTCTCTTCCAGCCCCCCGCAGGGGCCGCCGGAGGCCCCCCGGTTGGGCCATGTATTCATGGTTCAACCCTCCTGCTGCGCTGCCTCTCGGGCCAGCTTGGTTGTGGATGAGGCCTGCGCCTGTTGCCTCCAGTAGTTCGCTTCGGCTTCGGCCGGCGGGATGTAGCCGATGGGCTCCAGCAGGCGTTGGTGGTTGAACCACGAGACCCACTCCAGCGTGGCCATCTCGACCGCTTCGCGGGTCTTCCAGGGCCCGCGCCGGTGGATGATCTCGGCCTTGTACAGCCCGTTGATGGTCTCGGCCAGCGCGTTGTCGTAGCTGTCGCCGGTGGAGCCCACTGACGGCTCGATGCCCGCCTCGGCCAGGCGCTCGCTGTAGCGGATCGAGACGTACTGCGAGCCGCGGTCACTGTGGTGCACCAGGGCCCCGTCACGCTCGGGCCGGCGCGCGTACAGCGCCTGCTCCAGCGCGTCGAGCACGAAGTCGGTCTGCATCGACGTGCTGACCCGCCAGCCCACGATGTAGCGGGCGAAGACGTCGATGATGAAGGCCACGTAGACGAAGCCCTGCCAGGTCGAGACGTAGGTGAAGTCGGCCACCCACAGCTCGTTGGGCCGCTGCGCCTGGAACTGCCGGTTCACCCGGTCCAGCGGGCACGGCGCCTTCGCATCGGGCACGGTGGTGCGCACCGACTTGCCGCGCCGCACACCGCGCAGCCCGGCCAGCCGCATCAGCCGCTCGACGGTGCAGCGGGCAACGACCAGGCCTTCGCGGTGTAACTGGCGCCAGACCTTGTCGGCGCCGTAGACCTGCAGGTTCTGGTCGAACACACGCTGCACCTCGGGCAGCAACAGAGCATCGCGCTTGGCCCGTTGCGGCCGCAGCGCGGGCAAGCGCTGACGCGCTGCGTGCCGACGGTACGCCGACGGGGCGACCTGCAGCGCTGTGCAGATCGGCTCGACCCCGCAACGAGCGCGGTGCTCGTCGATGAAGGCGTTCACCTCTTGTGATGGCGGTCGAGCTCCGCCTGGGCGAAATATGCGCTGGCCAGCTTCAGGATCTCGTTGGTCTTGCGCAGCTCGCGCACCTCGCGCTCCAGGTCCTTGATGCGCTGCTGCTCGGCCGTCGTCGTGCCTGGCCGCACGCCGCTGTCGCGCTCGCCCTGGCGAACCCACTTGCGCAGGGTCTCGCCCGTGCAGCCGATCTTGCCGGCGATCGACTCGATCGCCGCCCACTGCGACGGGTACTGGTCCTTGGCATCGAAGACCATGCGCACTGCACGCTCGATCACCTCGGGGGAAAACTTCGGGGACTTCCTCATATCGGCTCCATTCTCAATCGAAGGAGCCTCCTCAGAATCCGGGGCGGTTCACTACCTGAGCAGACGACTGGTATGCAAACCAAGTTTCACAACCACTACAAGCAGGATCCGGTCTACGCCTTCCTTGTTGAGTGGCTTCGATCCCCGAACCTGACCCTGCATCGTTCGGTGGTTGAACGCAGTATCGATGGTACCGTCGAGTTTGAAACGCCCCTTCTGTGGGACGAGGAACTGCTGTTCGCTGACGTCTA
>CAITIQ010000164.1 GCA_903892415.1 uncultured delta proteobacterium
CCCTCTGTGCCAACGTCACGTGAGACAACCTCCTCTGGAATTCTGTGTACCGAAGGGCGGAGAATGGATCTCCCGACGTGCCGAAACCAACCCCTGTACCTGGTCGTGACGATGCCGTCGCCGAAGCCGCGCACAAGCGACGCGGCAGGAGCGGCGCTGCGGTCGAGAGCGCGCCCGCGAGGAAGCGGCGACCGTTCTCAGCTGCCGATAAGCTCCGGCTGCTCAAGGCGGCAGAAGTAGCCCTGGCGAGTGGAGAGCGCGGTGCATTGGAAGCCTTTCTGCGCAAGGAAGGCCTCTACAGCTCGCATCTTACGTTGTGGCGCCGGCAATTCGAGGCCCGCGGGTCCGAGGGGCTCGCTGCACGGCGACCTGGCTCGAAGCCGAAGCTCGACGACAAGGATCGCGCGCTGCTCGCTGCACAGAAGAAAGTCGCGCAGCTCGAGCGGAAGCTACGGATCGCCGAGGCCGTCATTGACCTCCAAAAAAAAGCGCACGCGGTGCTGGGGATTGCTCTGCCGGACCTCGACGAGGTCGAATCATGACGGTCCTCGAGCACCGCGACCCGATCGTTTCTATCGCGACGGCGTGCGCCGCACTCGGTGCGAGCCGCGCCACGCTCTACCGCGCCCGTCGGCCGCCCCCGGATCGTGCAGCGTCGCGCGCGCGTCGCCCGAGCCCGCGCCGGCTCACGGAAGAGGAGCGGCAGCGAATCCTCGATACGCTTCACGAGACGAGATTCATGGACCAGCCGCCGGCCGAGGTCTATGCGACGCTACTCGGAGAAGGCACGTACATCGGCTCGATTCGCACGATGTACCGCGTGCTTGCGGCCGCGGGCGAGGTCCGTGAGCGGCGCAACGTTCGCGCGGCGCAGGTGCACCCAACACCGTCGCTGACGGCTACCGCACCGAACCAAGTGTGGACGTGGGACATCACGAAGCTCGCGACTACGGAGAAGGGCAAGCTATTGCATCTCTACGTCATCATCGATCTGTTCAGCCGCTTCGTTGTCGGCTGGCTCCTCGCTGCAAAGGAGTGCAAGCACCTCGCCGCCACGATGCTCGGCGAGGCCATCGCGCGGCACGATGTTAAGCCTGGTCTCATCGTTCACGCGGACCGCGGCTCGGCGATGAAGAGCGACACGGTGGCGCAGCTCCTCTCAGATCTCGGCGCGTCGAGGAGCTTCAGCCGGCCGCGCGTTTCCGACGACAACGCCTTTAGCGAGGCTCAGTTCAAGACATTAAAGTACCAACCTGACTACCCGGTGCGCTTCGCCGGCGAGGTGCACGCACGCGGATGGCTCGAGCCCTTCTTCGGCTGGCATAACGACGAGCATCACCACGCCAGCCTCGCGCTCTTCACGCCAGCCGACGTCTTCCATGGCCGCGTCGAGCAAATCGCGGCAGAGCGACAGCGCGCGCTTGATGCGGCCTACACGGCGCATCCCGAACGCTTTCCCAATGGGCCCCCGACCGCACGTCGACCGCCCACCAAGGTCGAAATCAACCCCATCTCTGCCGAACCGACCGCGCCGACGGTTGAGGGTCACCAGGCCGGCACGCTCGACACCGATCACAGCGACAAGGTCGAGGACACGACACACATCGCCACTCGACCCTCAACCGGAGGGGCGGAACCGCGCGGCGCGCCCGCCTCTCGTCGCACTCGACGTCCATGCCGCGCGGAGCCGGAGCAACCTCAGCTGGCCGTCGCCTCATAGAACTCAAATGCTCGCTGTCTCAAACACGTTGACACGTTCCGAATCGAACAGCGTGGCGGGGGCGGAGCTTCGGCGGCGAAACGCTTCGTCGCCGAGACTGTCGAGTGAGGGTCCTGCGCGCCGAGCGCCAAGTCATCGATAGGGGGCGCTGGGGCGCGCCGCGGCGGACATCGAGCCTTCGGGCGCGACATATCGCCGAGTCTCACGGTGACAGCGGGCGATGTGTCGCATGCCGCTGGGCATCGCGCCCGCTGGGGCCGACATATCGCCGAGTCTCACGGTGACAGCGGGCGATGTGTCGCATGCCGCTGGGCATCGCGCCCGCTGGGGCCCGACATATCGCCGAGTCTCACGGTGACAGTGGGCGATGTGTCGCATGCCGCTGGGCGCGCGAGGCTCGACCGTTCGTTGAGTAATCAGCCGCAACTCACAGCGAGCACGTCACGCCGCCCTCAACGCAAAGGCCCTCTTCGGAACAGAATCCGCTGATGCAGCTCTCGCCCTCGCAGATCGAGCAAGAGTCGCCACAGTCACCGAGCACACATTGCGGCGGGCAGACGACGTCCTCGGGAGACGAGCACACGCCATCCTCATTGCAGATGCCCCCGTCACATTCGGCGCCGCAGGTTTTGCCATCGCACGCAGAGTCCTCGGCCGGCGCGAAGTTGACGATGCCGCCGCAAGCAGCAAGCCCGAGCACAAGAAGCAGGGCCATCCCGAGTCGTATGAATTGCACCGTACGAGCGTAGCCCGGACGGACCGTCAGGAGCAGGAATGAAGGGCCTTGCTCGAGCCAACGCTCATTCGTCGATCGCCGGCGGTAACGCAGCGGACCGCAACTCGGCCACAGCTTCTTGCGTGCGCGCGGCGTCGAGCAAGGCGCCAACGCCAACCACCTCCTCGCGCGCAAACACCGGCAAGGCCCAGGACGGAATGGCCGGGAGCTTCAACGACTCGGGCATGGTGGAACTCACGACCTCCGTTTGAACGGAGTAGTGCCCAGGGCCTGTGCCGCAGGCGTAGGGCGCGCCCATCGTGAACGCTACTTGCACGTTGGCGTTGCCCTCCTTGCTGAAGCTAGGCCAAAGGCTGAAGAACGCGGGCGTCTCCGTGGAGTCGGATAGGCAGCCGTCTACAGCCTCTACAATCTGCGCCTGCGCTTTGGCTGCGAGTGCAGCGAGTTCCGCTGCCGCTGGTTCAAAACGAAGGAGCTCGCCGCGTTCGAGGTCTACAGCCACCGGAAAGGTCGAGAAGGTTGGATGAGCAGCCTGACAATACATCTGGCTGTCGTCGAGCTCGACGAAGGCGGTCGTCGATGCGAGGGCCAGCACGCGTATGGTGCGCTGCTCTGAATCGGTGGGGCCATCGCAGTGGCCGTCTTGCAGCGGCTCAGCGAGGTCCACGATCTCGGGCGTCGTAAGGTGTTGGGCAACCGCCCGGCCCACGGTCCGAGGCTGCAGCTTAGGTTCGGGGCAGCCGGCGGGGTCGTCACAAGCGCTGCACGGGCAGGCCTCGATCGAGGCCGGCACGAGGCGAACAGCCACGAGCCCGTGCGAGGTCTCAGCGACAGGCTCGTTGCGCGTCACGAGCAGCGAACCGTTCGCGGAGATCAGTCGCGTCTGCACGATCGAAGCGTCGCCCTGCGTCCGCGTCCACACCAGCAGCGAAGGCAGCTCCGACTGCGCGGTCTTGGCAGCAGGCTGGACTGAAAGCTCTGTCACCTGTGGCTTTGCCGGAGGATGGGAGCAGGCACTGGATAGGAACAGCGCAAGCGTGAACCAACGCCTCGATCGCCGCGGGAGCAGGTGTCCGATAAGCACGCGCGCGTGATACCAGGCCCACGCTCAAGCTCCAATTGCTTGGGCTCGTGTAGCCTACGGCGATGGCTAAGCTCGCGGTCGTAAAGTCCTTCACTCTGCCGATGGCGGAGGTATCGAGTTTGGCGCTACGCGAGGTCGCTTCGCAGCGGGAGATCTGTGCAGTCGGAGACGAAAGCTCCTGCATCGTGATCGCGAGCCTTAGCGCTCAGGGGGAGATCACGAGCGTGCGCACGGTCGACGTGCGGAGCCTGATTGATGAGGAGGCCTGCGGTGAATGGGAGGGCCTCGCCGCGGACGGTGCAGGCAACCTGTTCGTCTTGCAGGAGCGCGGCCGCTTGCTGGCCTTCAATGCGAACGTCGATGTGTTGCTCGGCGTCTTGCAGTTGCCCGCCTATCGGGGCAATTCCGGCGCGGAGGGGGTACTTTTGCTACGCAACGGTCACCTACTGATCCTGCAAGAGAAGCAGCCTGCGCGCTTGGTCGAAGTGGGCCCGCGCGGAGCCGCGAGCATCGGTATCAACGCGGGCTTGTTCGAGCCGGAGACTTTCCCTTGGCCGGCCGAGAATGCCGTCTACGAGGAGCTGCAATCGTGGTCGGTCGAGCTCGACGACATCAGCGACGTAGCGGTCAGCGAGGGGCGGCTCTTCCTCGTCAGCGACGCCTCCAAGTGCATCGCTGAAATCGAGAGCACGCTACCCGCCGAAGGCGGTGAGGCGCGAGTGCTCGAACGTTGGAAGCTGGAGAAGCAGACCAAAAAAGCCGAGGGCCTTGTGCTGCTCGGCTCGACGCCACTGGTCGCAAGCGACAAGCGGGAGGGAGAGCCCAACTTGTTTTGGCTCGAGCCGTTAGGCTGAGCGGCTTTGTTATAGAGCCGCTCGCCCGCACCTAGTTACGCCGGCTCAATCGCACCACTCATCGAAGCATTGAGCGCTGCAAGACGACGGCAAAAAGCAGTCGTCGCGCAACGGCAAGTCGATCATGGTCTCGCTGTTGGGCACAGTCCATACGTACCGCGCCGCAATCAAGCAGGGCACAGAGTACTTGTCGACGAACGGCTTGGTCAGTTCGTGCAAACAACCGTCCACGGTGCCGACCTCGTCTCCGCGCTTGAGAGCGGCGACAACGATCACCTGGTGCATTCCTTCGGGCGGGACGAAGCTCTGCTCGAAGATCACGCCTTCGCTCTCCTCGGCGCAGCCGTCAAAGTGCGCTGCAAACGCGGGTGGCTCTTGGAGATCGAGCCCCGAGCCCAGCAGGATCGCGACCTCGCTCAGCTCCGTCTCTCCTCCCGAGCAAAGGTCCGTATGAACCATGACCTCCAACGTTCCTGGCTCATCGCCGCAACTTGCTGCAGCGAACAGAAACGGAAGTAGTGCCATCAGCCGGCGGCGCATCGCTCGAGGCTAGCGAACTCAAAGGCGAAGGAACACGATTGAACCACTCATACCCGGATCAGCTGCACACTGGCCGAAAGCCGCCGAAGGTCCTCGATGTCCGACCGTTCACGCGGCCGTGCGCTTTCGCCGGAATTTGATGCCTAGCTTACGCTCGGCTACGGCCCGTTCGCTCTGCGAGAGCGCTCCCCCCGACTCGAGCAGCATCTCGTCGAGCAGCGACCGCAGATCATCGAGCTTCGCCTTTTCTTCCATCGCCATCGAGACAAAATCACTAACGCTGGAAGCACGCCCCTCAACGACCGCACGCTTTGCATACGCGAGCAGATGCGGTGGAATACGGACCGCGATCTTCGACATGGTCATACTCATCGTCATCCCGCTGGCGATCATTTGCTAGCGTTGACGCCGTGCCTTCCTCCGAGTCGCCCATCTCGCTCGAGCAATACGCTGGGATCAGTGCGGCGCTCGCGTTGAAGCTGCCGCTCGCTGCGGTGCTGGCCCAGGAGCAAGTGGAGGAAGCTGCCTTTCGTGAGGGAGAGCTCCATTGGCGCCAAACCATCGCAGAGTCGCTGGAGACCCAGCTCGAGTACACGCAGAAGCTGCGCATCGCTGAGGACTGCCTCGCGCGCAGCCTCTCGCCGATCGATGAGGACGCCGGAGCTTGGGTTAGCCTGCTCGGCGCGATCGCGACGTCGCTCGATCCGAACGCGCTCTTGGCCGAACTCGGCATCAGCCTGCAAGACGTCGGTCGGCTTGGTCGCGTGTGGAAGGCGCGCGCGATCAAGGATCCAGCGCTCGCGGCGAACATGGTCGAGCTCGCCAAGACGCCCAACCCGCCGACGAGCATCCGCGCCGGGGCGATCGAGCTGCGACCCTTTCCGTGGACGCCGAAATCAGCGCCGGTGTTGCAAAAGGCCGCCCCCGCGCTCACAGCCGAAAGCGCACCCGAGTCGCTGGGCGCGCCGGTCGTGCAACGAGTGCTGGCGAGCTTCCAAGTTGCGCCCGCGCCGAGCCCGGCCCCAGTACCGAGCCCGGCCCCAGTACCGAGCCCAGCCCTCGTCCCCAGCCAACCACCGCCGGTCGAGCTCAGCTTCGCCTCCTGGACGCTCGAACAATACGTGCAGCTCGCGCGAGGCCTACGGCAACAGCCCGAACAAGCCGAGAGCACGATGTTGCGCTTTGGCTTGGTCACTCCTGACAGCCGCCGCTTGGTGCACGAACACTTCCGACGACGCTTCGAATTGGAGCCGGGCCTGCGCGCTCAGTTCGACGCGGCGCTGGGAGCGAATGCGCCTTCTTCCCCGCCGAGAACAGGTCCCACCGGCACCGATGAGCTCGACGTGAGCGAGCTGCGCAAGAAGCGCCCGGTGCCATTCGCCAAGGACCCCGACGCAAAGCCGGATTCGGTGCGCAGGCGAGCACAGAAGGCCGCCGATGAACGGCTGGGCAAACACAACGCCGCCGATGCCGCGGTGCTCGCGCGGATGAAAGCCGCCTTCCAATCCTCCGCCTCCGCGCCCGATGAAACAAGCTTCGTCAATGAGGCCCTGCTGCAGAAGCCGCTGCCTTTTGCCGGCGGCGGAACGCCGAATCCATCCTTGGCCAGCACGCTCGACGCCGACCGCACGCAGGATCCTGGCCTTCAAGCGAACGCACCGGCGCTGCCCTTCGCTGCCGGTGCGCCCGCAGCAGCACCACTCCCCTCGCCCAAACAAGCGCAAAGCGGCCGCACCATGGCGAGCAGCGAGCCGCCGCTCGGCTTCACCATGCAACGTTATGCACGCTTGTGCGTGGATCTGTCGGCGAGCGGCCTGAGTGAAGCGCAAGTGCTCGCTCGTGAGCAGCTAACGCCGGGGCAGCGCGTTCATCTCGATGCGTATTTTCGGCTGCGCATGCAAGCCTCGCCGGTCGAGCGCGCCGAGTGGCAACACTACGCCGACCTACGTGTGGCCGAGCTGCGTCGCGGTTGACGCGAGTCCAATAGCAGCCGCCGCCGACCGACTGCTAGGCTGCCGCGATGGGCAGGCCGATCGCACGGGAGCAAGACATGATCGTCGGAGTCGATACGCACGTGATCATGATCCCGAGCCCGGGTGGGCCCGTTCCTACGCCTATTCCCAATCCGTTTACCGGCCCCATCAGCGAAGACGTGAGCACCACCGCCTTCATCGACAACCGCGCAGTTGCCCTGATTGGAAGCGCTGCCAACAACACGCCGCCGCACCTCCCGATGGGCGGTCCCTTCCAGAAACCACCGGCGAACAAGGGGAAGGTCTCGCAGGGCTCCACCAGCGTGTTCGTCGACGGCAAGGGCGTGGCGCGCGCCGCCGATCCGGCCACCTGCTGCAATGACCCGGCCGATCAAGATACAGGCGTGGTGATCGCCGCGAGCACCGTGTTCGCCGACTAGAGACCAGCGGCGCGCCCCAACTACGGGCTCACATGACCAAAGGCGATCTCGGTGAGCGCCGGCCCGGTGTCCTGATTCACGACGGTGAAGCTCGTTAGATCGGCGCTGGTCTCGATGCGATCGGGCCAACCGATCGCGAGGTAGTTGCCTTCACCGAAGGTGGTCACCCCGCGAGATGGTCCATCGAGGTGCGTCCAGCTCTGGCCATCGGCGCTGAGCGAGAAGCCGCTGCCGTCGGACACGATGAACTGTGCGTTGGCGAACACCACGCGGCCGAGACCACCGCCGAGGCCGCAATCACTCCAAGCAGCGCCGTCGGCCGAGCTGCGACAGCCGTCTTGACCGACCGCGACGAAGCGCCCCGCGCCGTAGGCGACCGAGCCGAACTGCGGCCCCCCGACGATCTCGCTCTCCCACGTCGCGCCGAGATCGGTCGAGCGCATGATCAGGCCTTGATCGTTACCGCCGTAGGTATGACCCGCGGCGACGACCACTCCGCCGCCCGACGCGATACCGCGGAAGTGCCCAGCGTAATACGGCCCCGGATCGATCCAAGTGGCCCCGAGATCGAGCGAGCGTTGGCGCAGGCCGTTGCCGCCCGCTGCGATGAAGACGCCGCCTTCGAAGGTGACGTCGCCGAGCCAGGAAGACGCAGGCGTGCGGGTGGTCCAGTCGATGCCGTTTTCCGTGGTGAGGATCTGCCCTTCGGAGGAGCCGCCCACAGCGACGAACACCCCGTTACCGAAGCCCACCCCGCGGAAGAGCGTGTTGTCGTCGCCGCCGTTGGGATCGACGACGACGTCATTGGTCCAGCTGCTGCCGTCGACCGAACGCAGCCGCCGCCCGCCGTAGCCCACCGCGATGAACAACCGATCGCCGCTCGGCGTACCGCCTCCGCTGCCGCCTGCCGAACTTCCGCCGCTGCTGTTCGTGCCGCCCTGCCCGCCCTCCGCCGAGGATGCGCCGCTGCCGCCAGTGCCGCCCTCGTTATTGCCGCCTTGCGCTGTTGCGCCGCTACCAGCGGTGCCCGACGAGCTCGCGTCATCACCGCAAGCGAGCAGCAGACCAAGACCCAAGAAACCGATGAACGAACGGGTAGAAAGGCTCACGCTGGCCAAGGTAGCAGAGCCGATTGCAACGCGCGCTGGGCTCAATCGGCGAGGGCCTCGGCGAAGGGCACCTCGGCTGGCAAAGGCTCCCCCTCCGGCCCTTCTTCAACCACGGTGGGCTCACTTTCGCGCACCGCCGCAAGACCTTGCTCCTCGCTGATCACGCGCAGCTCGTCGCTACCGAAGCGCACCGCATGCTCGACGAAATGACGATCACCGCCGCTCACCACCAACTCGATCGCGTCGGCGTCACTCACCTCCACCGTCAAACGATGACGACCGACCCCAGCCCGATAACAGAAGTGACTAGGCCCCTCGGTCGCGCCCACGAGCTTGCCGTTGTC
>CAITIQ010000165.1 GCA_903892415.1 uncultured delta proteobacterium
TCAGACGATATCCTGACTGACGATACGGACTGCGTGAGCAAGTCCTACGCCCTGACCTACACTTCGGTTGACGCCGATGCGTTCGAAGTGGAGACCACGGTGTTCCGAAACAAGGCGCGCACCACGGCACGAATCGTCGTCGATTTCGGCGAGGATAATGCCATGGAGCTCGTCGACTTCACGGTCGAGTTCGCGAACGGCGATGTGGTGACGTATTCACGCAAGGCGAATGCCAACGGCGTGGCGACGTTCCGTGTTTCCCGCCGCAACACGACGGTCACGGTTCTTGCCGAGGCTTTCGGTGGAGCCACGGATCTTGCGAGCGATTATCTCGAGATCAAGTTCCGCTAATCGCCAGATCTTGATCTGGTGATTGCGCGCAACGCAATCTCGACAGGGCGCGGAGCCTTCGGGCTCCGCGCCCTGCGCACTCTCTGCATGGCAGCACTCTTGTTTGCGCTTGCCACTCCGGCATCGGCACGGGCTGCCAGCCAGGTGCCAGGAACCCCATTGGCGCCCGGACAGACGCGCGGGGTGGTCGGCGGTGAGGTCGTGGACCTGGTCTACTCCGTTGAAGTCAAGACGGCGAGCGTGCTGGTTGCCACCGTCACCGGTGCCGCTGGGTCTGAGCTTGGCCTTTATCTGTTTCCGCCAGGAGCCGAGTCGATCCAGACCGAGGTCCCAATCACGAGCTCTGCTCGGCCGGGCGGATTGCAGCGTGTATCGGCACTGATTCGAACTCCTGGGGTGTACTTCCTGAACGTCAACGGTCGCAACACGGATCGGCCGCGAGAGTTCATCCTCTCCCTGCGAGTCCAACCTGATACAACTCCCCCGGAGTTCGTTGCGCTCGAACCGCGCCCACGCTCACCTTCGGAGAGTGTGTGCGTCCGCATCGTGGCCCGAGACGCGGTCTCTGGGGTTTCACGGGTGGGTATCCGCAGCGCGACGAGCGATCTACCACCGAGCTGGATCCCGTACACGGGGACGCGCGAGTATTGCGCACGACTCTCGACGGGCGATGGCGATCGGCGCATCGATGTGCTCGTCGAGAACGGGGTCGGCCTAGTGCGTACGGTCGGCGCAACGGTGGTGATCGACGATACGCCGCCGTCGGTCCGATCCACCGCTCCGCAGCAGGGTGCTACCAGCGTACTTGCGCGTCCGAGGATCTCTTGGAGCTTCACGGAGCCCGTTCGGCTGTCGGCGTCACCGCGCGCGTCGGTCTTCGCAACGGATCAGTTGGGCAGGCCGCTCGGAGGCGAGGTGCTGCTCGCGCCAGGTCGTCAGTTCGCCACGTGGGTGCCGGACGATCGTGTTGCTGCCGGTACAACCGTCATTGCCAGCCTGACCGGCATCGTTGATGACGCTGGGAACCCGTCGCTGCCGATCGACACTCTCGAGGTAATCCGCAAACAGGCATCTACCCTCTCAGTGCGGGTGTTGAGGGTTCGCGCGCAGCGCGTCACGTTCGAGTACACGGCGTCGCGCAGCCTTCTCGGTCGGTCGATGTCGATCGAAGGGCTTGTCGGCGGGGAGTGGCAGGGGATCAGGGCGTTCGAGGCGGAGTCGACCGCGGGGACCTTCTCGGTCGAACGTGGAATCAGCGAACGCATCCGCATCCGATGGCTGGGGGACGACATCGTGGTGCCGGCGCTCAGCAAGTCGCGTCCGCTTCCCTGAGCCGTACGTTGGATGAGGGTCCACATTGGTTGCGCGAGGGGCCTTTCGGCTATCCTTCGGCTCTCGCAGAGAGTCGAGATCGGTCGGGGCGTAGCGCAGCTTGGCAGCGCGCGTCGTTCGGGACGACGAGGTCGGAGGTTCAAATCCTCTCGCCCCGACCAGCACGCAACAGTGGCATGCGCCCGTAGCTCAGCGGATTAGAGCATCTGGCTTCGGACCAGAGGGTCGGGGGTTCGATTCCCTCCGGGCGCACCATCACCCTGCAGCGTCTAAAGGAGAGTGGGTCTGTTGATACCGTCTCGGCGCCTCAGCCTCGTGCTTTCCGTAGTGTTCCTGTTGAGCATGAACTCGGTTGGAGCGGTTGCTGCAGTCACGACCCCAGTCGAACCCCCGCGGGATCCACTGTGGGAGCGCCAGTGGGCACTGTCCAGCAACCCAGGGATTGGGATTGACCTGCTGAACGCATGGTCGTTCAGCCGGGGAGCCAGTGTGGTCGTCGCCGTGGTGGACTCAGGCATCGTGTCCCACTCGGAGTTTAAGGGCCGACTGCTTCCAGGCTACGACTTCGTCTCCGATCCGGATGTTGCCGGCGACGGCGATGGGCGAGATGCGAATCCCCGTGACGAGGGAAACTATGTCGACGCGGACTTCCTGAGGAGAACCGGCCTCGACGGCCAGTGTGCCGTCAGCGACTCTGACTGGCATGGCACCCATGTTGTCGGCATCATCGCCGCGGCAATTGATGGCCGCGGCACCGTTGGCGTGGCACCGGAATCGCGAGTACTACCAGTGCGCGTGACGGGACGATGCGGCGGAACCGAAAGGGATCTCGTCGACGCGTTGCGTTGGGCCGCCGGCCTCGAGGTTGCGGGTGCACCCGTGAATCTGCATCCTGCCGCTGTCGTCAATCTTTCGCTCGGTGCTGCGCGGCCGTGTACACCCCGTCTGCAGTCCGTGATTGACGAGCTCAGCGAGTTGGAGGTGATCGTCGTGGCGGCTGCGGGAAACGAGAATGTGGATGCAAGCACGTCAACCCCCGCCAACTGCATGGGAACCGTGACGGTCACCGCGACTGGCGATCTCGGTCAACGGGCGGGCTACGCGAACTTTGGCTACTGGGTCGATCTTGCGGCGCCTGGCGGGGAAGGGAGCAGTTCGATTCTGAGTACCGTCGACCGGGGCCTTTCGATCCCCGAGGGCGAGGGCTACGGTGGGCTCAACGGGACGAGCATGGCCGCGCCGCACGTCAGCGGGGTCATCGCACTCGCCCGCGCGATCGCGCCAGGAGTGCCACGGATCGAGCTCATCGAACTGCTCCTGTCAACGCTTGGTCCGTTTCAGCAAGATCCCCAGACGCTTGGCTGTTCCGTCCCAAACATCTGCGGACTGGGCTTCCTGAATGCAACTCGATTTCTCACCGCGGTTGACGCGCGGATCAATCCGAAGGTTGAATCGGATCTTCCAGCGACGTTGCAGGTGGGGACCGAAGTCCCGTTCCAGGTGACGGTGGGAGGCGAGACGACCTCCGTGGCAGTCGTGACCGGCTCAATCTGTGAGGCGCGAGATTCTGTGCTCGCCGGTCTCGCGCGAGGAGTGTGCATCCTTCGCTACTCGCTCGATGGCGACGGGGAAACCACTCCGGCTTCGTCCAGGACGGGCGAGGTTTCGGTGCGCATCGTCGGTCTCAATCCCGAGCTCGTGGCGACGTCGCCCAAGCGCATGACCGTGGGCGCGAGAACCCTGGTTTCCGTCACGTCAACATCCGAGGGCGCACGAACGATTACTACGAAGACTCCAAAGGTATGCTCGGCTAGCCCTACGGGCAAGATTCGTGCGTTGAAAGTTGGAACTTGCGTGGTTCGAATCAAGACAACGCCGACCAGCCTGTATGAGGCAGGCAGTGCCACAGTGACCATCAAGGTGCGACGGTGACTGCAGACCCACGAACCCTGCGCATCCCGCGCGACCTCCTCCCTGAGGATGGTCGGTTCGGCTCTGGTCCGTCGCGGGTACGCGACGCGCAGGTAGACGCACTCGCCTCGCGCGCCGGCCGCGCACTCCTCGGCACCAGCCACCGTCAGGCACCCGTGCGCGCGCTCGTTGGTCGTCTACGCAGCGGCGTCGCAACGCGGTTTGCGCGCCCTTCGGACTATGACGATGCACTCGGCGTGGGTGGCTCCACGCTCTTCTGGGA
>CAITIQ010000166.1 GCA_903892415.1 uncultured delta proteobacterium
GAGTTCAGCCCGTACAAGAGCGATCCGTCGCTCCAGATTGAACTCGTGGGCCCAACGTCAGGCGTTGGTTCAGCGTTCAAGTTTACGTCGGACGACGTCTCAGGCATGCAGACGGTCTCGGCGGTCTCTCCTTCGCGGGTGGACTACGCCATCGACCTCGGGCCGATGGGCAAACCCAAGCAGAGCATCGAGGCCATCGCCGACGGGGCGAGCACGAACGTCACCTGGCGCATGGAGGCGGACATGGGCTTCAACCCGATCGGCCGCGTGATGGGGCTGTTCATGGACGGCATGCAAGGCCCCGTCTTCGAGCGGGGGCTCAGCAACCTGCAGAACGTCGCTCGATAAGTTGCTGCTGAACACGTAGAAACCAAAAGGATCTCCCAATGAAATACACATTCTTGCTCTATTCGAACCCCGCCGACTTCGCCAACGTCACGCCCGAAGACATGGAGCGCGAGAAGCAGGTGTACGGCGCGTACATCGGCGCGCTGCAAGAGGCCGGCGTGTTTGTCGCGACCGATTGGTTGCAGCCTGTCGAGACGGCCACCACGGTGAGCACCGAGGACGGCAAGACCCGCATTCAAGATGGGCCCTTCGCGGCGACCCGCGAGACGCTGGGTGGTTACTTCATCATCGAGGCGCCCTCCCTCGACGTGGCGCTCGCTTGGGCGAAGAAGTGCCCCGCCGCGCAGTTCGGCAAGGTCGAGGTGCGCGCCTCGGCGATGGGTGCCTGATGCAGGCTGAAGCACGCGCGGCGCTCGCTGCGCGTGCGTCGTACGGTCGGTTGGTGGCGCTTCTCGCGGCCCGCTACGGCGACATCGCAGGCGCAGAAGACGCGCTCGCCGATGCGTTCGTGGCGGCGCTCGAGACGTGGCCGCGGGACGGTGTTCCGGAGCGGCCCGAGGCTTGGCTGATGCGGGTCGCCAAGAACCGCGGTCTCGATGTGCTGCGGCGTACGGCGCGCAGTCCGGTTCGAACGCTGGAGGTGCTACCCGACGTGGAACAAGAGCAGAACGAGGCTGGGGAGTTCCCCGACCGTCGCTTGGCGTTGATGTTCGTGTGCGCCCACCCGGCGATCGACGCGGGCGTGCATACGGCCCTCATGCTCCAGACGGTGCTCGGCTTCGAAGCGACGGACATTGGCCGTTGTTTCGTGGTCTCGCCGACGGCGATCGCGCAGCGCTTGGTGCGCGCCAAACGCAAGATCAAAGACACCCGCATCGCCTTCGTCGAGCCCGAGCGAGCAGCGATGGCGGAGCGCCTTCCGCCGGTGCTCGAGGCCATCTACGGCGCCTACGCGCTCGATTGGTTGCATGAGGGCCGCGACATGAGCGAGGAGGCGTGCTTCCTCTCGCAGCTCTTAGTGGAGCTGCTGCCCGATGAACCGGAGGCGCTCGGCAACGCGGCGCTGATCGCGTATGCCCATTCAAGGCGACACGCGCGCTTTCGTGAGGGCATGTTGGTGCCGCTCGACGAGCAAGACGCGACCTTGTGGGACGCGGCGCTAATCGGCAAAGCCGAGGCGTATCTGCGTCGCGCGTCCAGCCTGCGGCGGCTGGGCCGGTTCCAACTCGAAGCCGCCATTCAACAGGCGCAGCTTCACGGTCACAACATCGGGCAGACCGACTGGCGAGGCGTGCTTTTGCTTAGCGAAGGGCTGTGCAGGATGTGGCCTTCCCTCGGAGCGGAGGTCAGCAAAGCCATCGCTGTGGCGCACGTCGCTGGCGATGCAGCAGGCCTCCGCGTATTGCGAGATATGCCGCAAGCCGCCGTCTCCGGCTTCCAGCCGTGGCACGCCGCCCACGCGTACCTCTTGGCGCGCCTCGGGAAGAAGGCCGAAGCGCGAGAGGCGTATGCCAAAGCCATCTCGCTCACGGTCGACTCGGCAAGTCGTAAGTGGTTGGAGATGAAGCGCGCTGCGCTGGGGTGATGGCGCGCGGCGTGAACGAGCGTCCGGTCGCGTGGTAGCATCGGCGCATGGCTGCGACGCCGATTCAACCGACTCTACCGCCGGATCGGCGCATGGCCACGCCCGCGCGAGCTGACCGCTTGTCCGTAGCGGACCTCATGCGATTCGCCGCCGAGGGTCGCATCCGTATCCCGCCCTTTCAGCGGCCCATGCGCTGGGAACGCAGCAACAAGCAGGAGCTACTCGACAGCATCGAGCGAGGCTATCCGGTCGGCACCTTGCTCTTTTGGAAGAGACGCAGCGGTGATGCGGACCTCGGTAACCCGCTACCCGGCGCTCCCCCAACTCCGCCAGCAGGTGACGTGCTGATGCTGATCGATGGCCAGCAGCGAACCGCGACCTTGTGGGAGGCGCTCGGTCGTCCGCGCGTCGAAGGTGAGTGGGCGATGCTGTTCGAGCCGCAGAAGGGGTTTGTTTACCGCAAGCTGAGAGGCTCTGATCTTGAGCCCGCAGCTGCGAGTTCCGCTCCCCCAGCGATGCCGCTGTTTCACGCATTGGATGCGACCACGCTGTCCGAGTGGGTTCCCAGCTGGCTGAGCCGTGACGATAAGCGACGCTACTTCGAGATCGGGCAGCGCCTCCGGGAATTTCTAATCCCCATCTATACGGTCGAGGGCGACGACCTCGATGTTCTGCGTGAGGTCTTCGACCGGGTGAATTCGACGGGAAAGTCGCTCTCCCGCGAGGATGTTTTTCACGCGCTCGTCGGCTCGCGCATCGGGCGTGGGGACACCTCCGGCCTTGCGGTCATCAACTCGGCATGTGAGCGGAGTGGCTTCGGCGTCATCGAGGAGTCGACCCTGCTGAAGGTGTTCGAGGCGGTTCGCGGGGACGACGTTGGCAAGGTGAACGTGCGCAAGCTGGAGGATCTTGCTGCGGTCGAGGCTGATTTGGAGCGCAGCTCAAAGGCGCTGCAGTTGGCGATCGGCTTCCTGCAGAACATCGGCGTTCCGCACAACAACGTGCTGCCCTACGAGCTTCCCCTGTTGGTCGTTGCTCGATTCTTCGCCCTCCACCCGGAGCCGTCGCAGCGCACGCGGACGCTCCTGCGACGGTGGTTCTGGCGCGGCTGTCTGACGGAGAGGCTCGCAGGGTCCTCCGGCACGCTGCAGCAGCACATCGACGCTGTGACCCCAACCAGTGAGCATGCCTCGGTTCAGCAGTTGCTCGCCCTTACGGGAGCTGGGCGTGAGATCTATTCGAACCTTGCCGAGCTGAACATCGAGACCGCCTTGCTGTCTTTCAGCGCAAAGACGGCGAAGGCTAAATGCGTGCTTTGTGGCTTGTACGCACGCGCGCCTCGCAGCTTGGTGGACGGTGAGAAGCTGACCGCGCCCGATCTCTTCGGTGCGGGTGCGGCAGAAGCTTTGCGCAGCCTCCACAAGCCCGACAGCTGGGTCGCCAATCGGCTCCTCCATCCGAAGGTGCTGGGGGCATCGGCGCTTCGGCTCGTCCTCGAGTGTGAGGACGAGGCCGCGTTGCTCTCGCACGATATCGCGGGTGCGGCACTCGACCATCTGCGCGGGGAGCGGATGCAGCCTTTCAGTGAGGCGCGCGCCGCACTTCAACGTGAACACCTCAAGCGCTTCTTCGATCGACAAGCGGAGTGGACGCGAGACGACAGCGCGCCGGTGCAAGCCATTGCATCGGGTGCAGCGGGATGAGCGCTCGCGTTTTTCTCGGAGAGCGGCTTGTCGGAGAGCTTCGGCGGTATGGCGACTCCGTCGCGTTCTTTCCGGACATCCACTACTGCGACGACCCTTTGCGACCTGTCCTGGGGCGAGCCTTCGAAGAGCTCGAGCTTCATCACCAAAGACCGGTCGTCAATCGCGATGACCCTCGCCAGCTCCCTGAATTCTTCAGAAATCTCCTCCCTGAAGGGGCCCTTCGCAAGCTCGTTGAGGCGAGCGCGAACACGACCCACGAGTTTGCGATCCTGGTGCACCTCGGCGAGAACCTTCCGGGCAACATCTTCGTACGGCCCACGAGTGCCGACTGGGAAGAGGAGCTGCCCGCTGCGCCCAAGGTCCGGTCGGCATCGGCATCAGATCCGCTCAGGTTCTCGTTGGCCGGCGTCCAGCTCAAGACAGAGGTCTTTGCGGACGAAGACCGGGTGACGTTGCCTTTGGTTGGCGAGTCAGGGGCGTGGATCGCGAAGTTTCCGAGCGCCGTTCACGCAGCGCTCCCAGAGAATGAGTACGGAATGCTGAAATGGGCCCGCGCCTGCGGCCTACGTGTGCCTGATCACCGGCTCGTGCGCGTCGACCAAATCGAAGGACTTCCCCAAGGCTTTCCGCGCGAGGGCCAGGCTTTGTGCGTCCGCCGCTTCGATCGCGACGGGCCACGGCGCATTCATCAAGAGGACTTCTCCCAGGTCTTCAGTCTGCAACCCGAGGACAAGTATCGCGACGAGCTGCCCAACCACCTCCACTACGCAGCCTTCGCCGCCGTGATTGAACGACTATGTGGCAGCGACGATCTCACCGAGTACGTGCAACGCTTGGCGTTCATGGTGCTCTCCGGCAACGGAGATGCGCACCCAAAGAACTGGGCGTTCATCTATCCCTCTGGCGTACGTCCGCAGCTAGCGCCCGCTTACGATCTCGTGAGCACGCTGGCCTACGATGTTCGGCTGCTCGCGCTTGGAATCGGCGGGCCTGAGGATCCCAATCACACGCCGAGGGTTCCCATCGGCTCGTTCGACGCCGATGGGTTGCGGGCCATCGAAGCTGCGACTGGGGCAATTCCCGGTTCCATTGTTCAACTCGCGCGCGCGTTCGCCTCAGTCGCCCGTATGCGCTTCTCGGAGTTGCGCGCAGAGCTCCCTCCGCTGGTTCGCGACGAACTGGATGAGCACCTCGAGAGCGTTTCGTTCGACTGACCTGCTGCGCTGGGGTGAGGAGCGCAGCGCCCTACGTCACTCCTCGTCGGCGTGGAACGCCTTGTAGGCAACCACCCACGGGTTCTTCTCCGGTGCAACGGAGCCCGCGGGTACGAAGGGCTGGGTCTTCTCCCAAGCTGCGTCGAAGTCGTGGGAAGAGAAGCAACCGGAGGCGAGCCAGCTCTCGAGAAACTCGGTGAAGCTGGAGGCGACCTTGAGCAGCGGGTTGCGGAAGGAGAACGAGTAGATGCCGGAGGGCGTCCACAATAGTTCGGGCTCTTCGTAGCTCAGGGCGACGCCGCTGCGCACCAGCGCGGCGTGCTCGTTCTCTTCGCCGTCTTCGTCGTCGGCTGCGCTCTCGCGCAGCATGTTGGTGTGCTCCAGCGCGGCCGCCGCGCCTAGGAAGGAGAAGCCAATGCCGGCGAAGGGCTCGTCCACACTGCCCGTGTAGGCTTGGCAGCCGCGTGCGAACCACGCCTTCAGGTCCTCCGGCAAGGACACGCCGAGGCCTGCCTCCAACTCCGCGATCTCCTCCGCGGAAGAAGGCTCAAGGGCCTCCTGATACACGTCCACTGCACCGCTCTCCGATAGAGTCTTGAAGAATGCCTCGATACGCGCGCCGAGCTCGTCCATCGCGGGGAGGCTCGCATAACGCGCCGCGCTTCGGCAAGAGCCCTCACTGGCATGAACGCTGCGAGGCGAAGGCGCGCAGCTCCGCGAGCTCCCAATCGAGCATCGCCTTGAGGTCGGGCCGGCGATAGAGCGTGCGCCAGCCCGCGTACTGCTTCCACCAACGCAGCACGTCTCGCGGCCGCCAGAGCAGGCCCACGATCAACGCCAGGAGGTCGAGGAAGAAGATCACCGGTACGCGCAGCCAACCGAGGTGTACCCAAATGATGGGAGCGTCGGGCGTCGCCCTGTTGAACCCCGCCACGAAGGCCGCGAGTGCATCTCTTACCAGCATTGCAAAACTCCCACCGCGAGCAGCGTGCTCGCGCGTGATCCAAACCGGGACGACGATGATCGCTTGCGGCTCTGCCTTTCCGCGCAGGCGTAGCCACAAGGACGCCACGCTGCTGAGCTGCCAGCGTCGCGGCGTTCAGTTTTGTCGAAGTCAACGAGGCGAGCCGAAAATCGTTCGATCGAGAACGTCAGCCCGGCCACCTCGGGGGGCTCGAGCTCGCATCACGTTATGTCAGCCAGAACTCTTAATTCCTCCGATTGGTACAACCAGGGGGATATCTGAGCGTAACCGGCGTAAACGGCGGGCGAGCACTCCAAGCAGAGTCGCCAATGAGGTTCAGACCATGAAGATTTCGTCAGCGTGCACCCTCGTCATCAGCCTTTGTCTCGCAGCTTGCGGAGGCGAAGCCGGCACGGCTGCTAGCGGCTCGGCGAGCGCCAAGTCCAGCGGCAGCGCCAAGCCCGCCGGCAGTGCCAAGCCCGCCGAGAGCGCCAAGCCCGCTGAGAGCGCTAAGCCCGCCGAAGCACCGGGCCTCGAGGTTCAGCCGGAGATGGCCGCTTACCTCAAGGAGCTCGACGGCTCGGCTGACGGCGCTTCCAAGGCGCTCAAGAAGGTCGCAAAGCCCGGCCTCGACGCCAAGGAGCTCGGTGACTACACCCTCGGCGAGGCGAAGGTCCTCAAGGTCGACAAGAAGTCCGACAAGGTCACCTGCTACGACTTCGAGGCGAAGGCCGGCATGATGGTCGACACGTTCACCGGCGTTTGTTGGGAAGGCGGCAAGATCGTCTCCGTCGCCGGTCACGAACGCAAGTAATCCGGGACAGTTGGTCCAAAGGACGAAGGTCACGCTCAGCGTGTGCCTTCGTCTTCGTTTTGTGTGCCGACGTTCGGGCCAGTCCCGACGCGCACGGGCTGCTGAGCACGGATTCGACGATGGGGATGCTTCGCTACAAAAAAGCTAGCGAACGTGCGGCTTTTTGCAATTGGCGGGGCACGACGCAGCACAGACGATGCGGGCTCGCTTGAATACCGAGCAGACCCGCCTCGTTTGCAGCGCTATCCCTTTCAACCTTCTCAACCTTCGCAAGGACCGCAAATGACCTACCGATGGCTCGGGGCAACTGCCGCCGCACTCTTGGCGCTCGCCTGCAGCGCAGCGCGCACCACTTCAACCCTCGCTTACGCGGGCGATGCCGAGGCAACCATCCCGGCGCTCGAGGCGGAGATCGCCGCTGAGGGGTTCAAGCCGATCTGCAAAGAGGAAGCCTTTTGCCGCTTTGATTTGGATGAAACGCTGCGCGTGCACTTCAAGGCGACCTCCAAAGGGCTGGTGCTGATCGTCGATGTGCTGGACGGCAAAGAGCTGCCTCCCGATGAACTCGAAGAGCGCAGGGCCGCGGGTGAGAAGCGTGCTCGTGAGATCTGGAAGCGCGCGGAGAAGCGAGCACTTCGCGATGAGGAGAACGCGCGCGTTGCGGCTCGCGAAAAGGCAGCACGTGATGCGGCCGAAGAGGAAGCCGAGGAAAAATCGGGCAACAAGCCGAACCCTACCGCTCTGCTGGACATGCTGGATTCGGTCCAGGCGCGCACCTCACAAGGCGGCTCGACGGAAGCGCCTGGCGCTACAGCGGAGGCCAGCTTCTCGGCGCGCTGTTGCATCAACGGCGCGTACTACTCGTGTCCAGACACAGCCTCGCTCAATCAGTGTGGCGGAGAGACGGCCTCCTGCCTGATGGGCTGTCAATCCTCGGGCTCCAGCTCCTCGTGTGAGGACAAGTGCCTGAAGGATCACGCGCCCGATCCAAAGTCTTGTACGCGGGACCGCGCGAAGGACAGCGAATGCGCGCGCTGAGTGTGCTCGCTCAATACAGTAGAGCTTGACGGCGCAAGGCAGGTTGGCGAGGTCGGGAGGGCATGCGCTGTCTCAATGTTTCCAGCTACCGCTTCGTCCCGCTCGCGGATCTGCCTGCCTTACGGGACCGTTTGAAGGCCGAGGCGGAAGCGGCTGGGTTACGCGGTACGGTGCTGCTGGCTAGCGAGGGTATCAACCTGTTCCTGGCTGGCCCGCCGGAGGCCGTGCACGCTTGGCTCGCTGGTCTGCGCAAAGATTCTCGCTTTGCTGGTCTCGACGCGAAGGAGAGCTGGAGCGACGCGCAACCGTTCAAGAAGCTCAAGGTGAAGATCAAGCGTGAGATCATCCGCATGAATCGGCCGGCGGTGCAGCCGCAACAAGGGCGCGCGCCCTCGGTTGCGCCGGTCACGCTCGCGCGCTGGCTTGCACAAGGTCACGATGACGAGGGCCGCGAGGTGGTCATGCTCGATACGCGCAACGCCTTCGAGATCGAGTTCGGCGCGTTTGAGCGAGCGATCGATTGGAAGCTGCGCAAGTTCAGTGACTTCCCCGCGGCGCTCGAGGCTCACGCCGGCGAGCTCGCTGGCAAGACGGTGGTCAGCTATTGCACTGGCGGTATCCGCTGCGAGAAGGCAGCGCTGCTGATGCTCGAGGCGGGCCTGCCATCGAGCTATCAGCTCGAGGGCGGAATTTTGCGCTACTTCGAGCAGACCGAGGGCGCGCCCGGCTATCGTGGCAGCTGCTTCGTCTTCGATGAGCGGGAGTCGCTCGAGCCGGGCCTGCTTCCGGCACACGGGGCCACTCTTGCGAGCGCCTGAGGAGCAAACGGTGGATTGCAACAGCTACGCAGCGCAGCTGCTAGAGCAGCAGAACTGGCGGCCGATACTCAAGCGAAGGCACGAGCTCGAGCGCCTCTACTATGCGAGTCCTACCTCCGATACGGCGTCTTTGCTCGAGACGCAGTGGCGGGTGGAAGACGGGGTGTGCAGACTCGCTCTCGCGCAGCATCTGCCGCTCGGGGTGGCGATGTCCTTGTTGCACCTGCGCTCGCGGTTCCTGGGCAGAGCGGTGGACGCCGACGGTTTCTGCAGTGCAGCCTTTCGCGGGCTGGTTGGCGTCATGGTTCACGGCATTCCCACGGTGTGGGCGCCCAGCTTCAGCGAGGCAGTGCTGCTTATTGAAGCTGGGCGTGCGTTGCCACGCGGGCCAGAGTTCACGGTGCAAACTCATCCTGTGCTTCGTTATGCACCCGTGCACGTCGCTGACTTCATGACTGGCGTGCGCGATCGCTATACGCCGTACCGCTGGGTCCTGGAGACCAGAGCGGAGAATGCCCTTCGCTATGGGCCAAGCATGAATGCCCAGGCGGCGCTGCGGGCTTTTCACGCCACCGAAACGGTGCACTCCGCGGTGCTTGGGGCGACCGATATTTTGCCGCCATTCCGCGTGCGTGAAACGCTGCGTCCGCTGCAGCTTGCTCCGTTCAAGCTTCACGAACCAGAGGATGAAACGGAGGGAATACTCGAGCAGGCGCTGGAGTTCATTGCCGAGCTTGGCTCGGGCTACTCGGAGCTATGTCGAGTTTTAAGTGGCTATTGCTTGGGCAACGCGTTGGCCATGTTCGAGGAGGTCTTCCCCGAGCTCTTGGCGCAAGTTCAGCAAGCCGGTAGTTCGGCCGAGCCAGCTCCGAAGGTTGAGGCCAAGGCCCAAAGCCCGTTCCGGCGAGCGCCGGAGGGCGCCCCTTCGATCGTGCAAATCGCACGACGAAACCTGCTGCCTAGCCCACTTCGGGATTGGCTGACGCCGCTGTTGAACGAGGCCATGCTGCACGCGTCGGCGATGGGGACGGTGGTCAGCTTCTTACCGTTCTCGCCGTTCGAGCATGAGGACCGTATGCGCCGACATCGCAGTTGCCTCTCGGTGATCGCCAGAATCATGGAGCAGGAGCTCAAGCGCTTTGGTCCGGGTGAGCCTTGGGCCTTGGCGGTGGAGCTGGTGGAGAAGGACCTGCGGATGGCGATTTAGTGCGTGGTACGGTGCTCGCATGTTGCGGTGCGAATTGCTCGCTATTGCCGGGTATGCCGTACTCGTCAGTTGCAGTCCTGTGCTCGAACCGACGACCTCAAGCGAGGTTGAGTTGCCTACAGCGAGCGCGCCGAGCAAAGCGGACGAGGTGCCGCCTCGTTGGTCGCTGCCGAGCTGCCCGCTGCGCTACGAGATTCTCACGCGTGAGGTGATGCGAGACGAGTTCAACAAGGAGCCCAACGAGGCTTTGAGCTTCTTGACGTTGGAGGCTACGGCGACGCCCTCGGGTATGGCGCTGCAGCTCGAAAGCAAAGGCTGGCTCAAGCGCGGCAAGCACCTTCCGTTTGCAGTGCCCGATCGCGACTATCCAGCGCTCAGCCTAGCCACCGACGGCTCTTCATGGTCCTCAGCGCAAGCCTCCTTCTTGCTCACGGGGCTGGGCTCGCAAGGAGGTCTCGCATGGCTGTTCCCCAGCTTGCCGCAGCGCGGGAAGGGTGAATGGCGTTTTCAGGTGGACCAACGGATGCTCAACATGAGCGGGGTACGTTTGCCAAGCAGTCGCGACCTCAAGGCGCTGCCACCGGATGACGCGGTTTCCTTCGTTCTGGCGCAGGAGGTGGTTCGTCGGGAGGACGGCGGTTGGCTGATTCGCAGCAGTGGCCCCGAGCGTTGGTCTTCCAAGACAGACCCAAACTCCCCGCCGCACTTTGCGGCGCTCGAGCGAGCAGGATCCGTGCGCGCAGAGCATGTGCTTCTGCCCAATGGGCGCTTGCTCCGCGCCAAGCTCGAGCGCGAGGTCGATCTCAAACTCACCATGGGCGAGGCCGGGCGGCAGCTCAAGGTTTTGCAGCATAGCGAGGCGCATCTCGTAGCCGCTTGCGATGGTCCCACCGAGCCTACGTTGGCGCCCAAGCTCACTCGCGAGGAGCGGGCGATCGCGGCGGCCGGCGATCTGGGCTTTGCCTTGCTATCTGAGGCAGCGCCGGGAACTGTGAGCAACATGTTCTCGCAAGAGCTTCGACGTTTGCACGGAGAGCAGACCCTTTTGGAGACCCTCGCGCGCTTCCGCAAAACCTTTCCTGAGAAACAACCGTGGTGGCCGCTACCGCTCTACCTTCCCAACGATGAGGATGTGGTTGCCAGCGACAAGAGCGTGCAGCTGCATCAGAGCCTCAGCGTGCCCGTATCGTCGAAATCCCAGGCTCACGCCGACTTCGTTTTGACGCTGGTGGAAGAGGGTGGGCGCACCGTCGTCGCTGAAGTGACGGTGCAGCTCTCAGAGCCTGAGCCGAACCAACCAACAAAAGCGTTGCTTGAGATCTCGCGTCGGCGGCTGTTTCCGTAAATCGTGGTCGAGCCGCGCAAGGGCCTACTCTTTGGGATCTCGGTAGATCTGCGCGAGGCGATCGACGCGCGCCGGATACGACAGTTCGCGCATGTCTGGCGCGATCTGCAGGAGACGCTCGTATTGTACGAAATCGACTTTGTGCAGGGACGCAGGCTGGAATACGTCGACCAATTCGATCGACAGCAGGCCAAGCCGAATGGCGTATTCCCAGTCCCCCCGAGGCAAAGCTTGCGTGATCTCGAGAGCCACCAGCGGGGCTAGCGCGGCGCCGCAGGCACAGGGATCGCTAGAGATGCGGTCGAAGAGGATGGAGATGCCCAGCTCTTGCGTGGCGGCTCGTACGCGATAGCAATCTTCGCTCAGACTTTCTTCGACGAAGAACTCGCTGGCTTCAAAGCCCTCGCGCTGGACGGTTTGACCTGGATAGAGATCGAACGCCGTCCCGAAAGGGCTAAACAAATACGTCACAATCGAGACGTCGACCGTTTTAGCGCAACTGGGGCAAGGCACAGCACGAGCATTGAGGCTGTCGAGGGTTGCCACCGAATTGGGGGATGTTGCCTAGCTTGGCGGCGGAAGCAATGTCTTCGAGCAGCGAGCTGAAAGGCCGTGAAGTCAGCTACAGGGTATGAGGCGGCCGATGATGGGATCGATTGGGCCCACACCGACACAACCTATGCACCATGCGTTATTACCTCGCTATTGCCGTCGTTCTTACTTCGGCTTGTTCCAGTTCCACCCCAGCGGTGAACGACGCTTCGAAGTCCGAGGCCGCTGTACCCAGCTCAACCGAGTCTCCCAGCTCGCAGCCCTCGCAGGGGGCTCCGACTTTGTCCGCGAGCGGAAGCAACGCGTCACCTCCGCCGGATGCTGTGCCGGAGGCCAAGGCTCCGATTACCCAGGTATGGCTCGACCTCTATAACAACTGCGGTACGGCCGTGGATTACTGTGTAGACGACGGCAACGCGCTTTATACCCAGCTATCTTCGAGCACGACGATTACCCATTCGGTCCGGCCAGGGGCGAAGATCCGCTACCGCAAAGGCAATAACTGCACCGATACTGTGTACACAGTTAGCGATGAGAGCGAGAAGCAGAAGGCGAACCTCTGCAAGTAGCTGGAGGCCCGGCGCCCGGAGCCGCTAGTGCTCTGGGTGCTCGAGCTGCCACTAGCGGGGCGACGGCTCGTCCTTGGCTTGGACCTCGAGCGCTGCCACGAGAGCGTTGACCTGAATCAACAGTCGCTGGCTCTCGGCGGCTCCGCTGCGGCCGAGCGCGCTCTGGGTTGCCATGGCCGCTGGGACGGTGATGAACAGAAAGGGGAAGGTGCCAAGCGCGACCGTGAGCGACGTAGCGAGCCCATTCACCCCGATCAAGCGCAGCAGCCAATCACCTGTCGAAAGCGAAAGCCCGAGCGCGACCACGACCGCTAAAAGCATCAGCGCCGCGGCCCCTTGCGAGCCGGTTTCGGTGCTGATCGTGGTCGTGCCGTCTTGTTCGCGAAGCTCGATATCGACGCCGACCCAGCGCCCCTGCCGCAGCTCGATGGTGCGCGACCAGCAGCCCTCACTTGGCTCTCCGTCCTCGTGCGTGACGGCGATGCCAGGGCAACGCGCCTCGATCAGTTGTTGCAGTTTGGTGGCGACCAGGGGGCCTTTTGCAGCGATCGTCGTCATCGCCCTGGTAGTGTCGCGACGGCGCGAATCGATCCCGCGAAGCTGTGCGCTGGCCCGGTGTTCCGCCGACGGCGGACGCAGCAACAAGAATGACTCGTGCCGTCTTCGAGAGAGCGGCCGAAGGCCCGATTGAACCTTCGAATTGGCACGAGTCATTTAGTTCGGGACCGAGAGCCGCAGCAGAAACGTAGTGTCGTTGTGATTGCCCTCGAAGCCGTAGACCCAGCCCGCCTCGAGCGTTGCGTTCTTGGCCTTGAGTAGCTCCGCAGCCCGGTCGCACACAGCGGTGATGATCTCCGCTACGAAGGGTGAGCCCTCGAGCATCTCCTCGAGTTGGGCTTCGGCGAGCGCGCGAAAGCTCGCGAGGTCATTCATACGAGCCTCGGTCGTATCCAGGTCGCTGGACTCGCTTGCCGGTACTTCGCGCCAGCCCTCTTCTTTCACCCGCCGCAGCGCCTCCGTACGAGCTGCCTGCTCGTCCTCCATCTGCTCCTCATCCCAATCGTGCTCTCCCAAACTCAGGACAAAATTCATTACCTTGGCCATGGTGCGTGGATATTAGCCGCCGAGGCTCATCTATCGAAGCCCCTGCGGCCGTGCGAGAATGGACTATGGAGCGTGGTGAGGTCATCGGCGGCCGCTATTGGGTGAAGCACTGTCTTCATCGGACAGGCGGCTACGCGGTGTATGCGGCCGTCGATCTGCGCGAGTCCACGTCGGTGCGGCTGCGGACCTACAGCAACGTCAGCCCGAGCGGCGTCGAGTATTTCGAGCATGTCGCTGCGCGGCTCTCCGAGATCCAGACCACGCGGGTGGAGAAGCTACGTGCCTTTGGTGCGACGTCGGAGGGCGATCTTTACGCTGCTTCGTTGCTGCCGAGCGGTGCGCCGCTCGATCATTTGCTCGCGGCCGGCCTCAACCCGCATCGTCGATCGCTGGTCGCGCGGCGGGCGATCGAGGCGCTCGCTGGCCTTCACGCGCTCGACCTCACGCACGGCGCGCTCTCGACCAAGAGCCTGTACGTCGCCGACGATGATGCAGCCACCGTATCGCTGGCCGATCTCGCGCTAGTCCCACCCGGGCAGATCGACCCCGACGCCTCATCGCCGAGCCTCTCGCAAGAGCTGAGCGGCAGCCTTGCGCCGGAGCTGCTCCGCGCTCAGCCCGCCCCGTTCGGAGCCAGCGACGTCTTCGCGCTCGGGGCAGCGCTGTTCGAGATGTTGACCGGCGTGGCGCCGTTTCGCGCGGAGACGCTGCTCGCGACCTATCTGCGCGTCTTGTACGAGGAGCCGTACTACACGCGCTCGGCTGCAAACTTCGCCAGCGACCTCGCGACCATTCGCCGCATGTTGGACAAATCGCCGTCGACTCGTCCAAGTCCGCGCGAGCTGCTCACTTCGCTGGGAGCATCGAAGCCTGCGAACAGCATCGGTGGAGCTGTAACGCTCCGCTCCTCGAGCCCGTTGCTCGGCATCATCTTGTTCGAGCTGCGGCTCCCGTCGTCGGTTGACGTCAAGAGCAGCGTCGACGAGCTGCAGCGTAGGGGCGGCGTGCGGCTTTTGCGGGTGGACGACTCGACGCTGGTGACTGAGATCGTTGCGGCGCCGAATGTCCACCCTGTGCTGGCGGCGGCACGGGTCGCGTGTCGGCTTCGGGCGGTAGTTTCCGACGCTGTGTTCGCGATCTCGGTGGGCGGAGAAGGAAGCCTCGAGGCGGCCGCCAGCTTGCTGCGAAAGGCGCCGCTCGGCACCATCGCGCTGACGCAGGATCACGTCCGCTTCGTTGCGCGCGACTTCGATGTCCGGCCCTACAGCGGGGCGCTGACCTTGTGGGAGCGAGGCCAGCCGGTCCTGCTCACCGCGGCCGACGCGGAGGCCCTCGACTCGCGCCCGACGCAGGAGTTCCAGGTTGACCCAGCGCTGTTCGATGCGCCGATTTCAGCTCGAATTACGTTGCTGACGCCGAGCGAGCCGCAAGCGACAGAAGGCCCGGCTGAAGGCTCAGAGCCCTTACCCAAGCGAGCCGATACGCAGGATGGGATCCCAGCGCCGAGCAAGCCGGTGCAAGTGGATCATCTGCAGAGTCAGGCGGAGATCTTCCTAGGACGCAAAGAAGAGATCGGCGCGTTGGGCCGGGCGATCGAGCAAGGGTCCAAGGTCCTCTTGCTGACGGGAAGTCCGGGCATCGGTAAGAGCGCGCTCGCTCGTCAGAGCGCGCTCGAGGTCGGAGCGCGGCTGGGCTTTGCGCCGGTCTTCTGTCCGCTCGAGGAGGTGAGCCTTGAAGCCGATTTCCTCGACGCCATGGCGCAGCTGCTGCGCTTTCCGCCGGGGGACTTCAGCTATCTGGAGCTGATCCTGACGTCCTCGCGGCTCTTGATCGTGCTCGACGATGTGGACCGCATCACCGATGTTTGCCTGCGTTTTGTGAAGCAATGGTCGACGGTGGGGGAGAGTCGCTGGATCGTCACTTCGCGTGAACAGCTGGTGATCCCGGCGAGCTTCGCCCTAGAGCTGGGCCCGCTGCCCGAGGCCGAGGAGCTCTTCGTCCTGCGCGCTCAAGAGTTCTCGCCGCAGCTCGGCTCCGATGAAGCGTTCGCGCAAGACGTACGCGCGCTGGTGGATGAACTCGATCGCATCCCGCTGGCGGTGAAGCTCGCTGCCAACCAAATCGCCTGGCTTTCTCCGCGTGATCTTCGCGAGCGGATGCGCGACGTGCTGAGTCTGCTGGAGGAGAAGGACGCGCGGAAGTCGAAGAAGCAGGCGACCGCCGCTGGCGCGCTGCAACTCTCTTGGGATCTCTGCTCCGCGGAGGAGCAACGCGCGCTCGCGGCGCTTTCGGTGTTTCCGTCGGAGTTTTCGCTGGCCGCTGCTGAAGAGGTGTTGCGCCATACCGCGAAGGAGGAGAACTCGGCGTTTACGCACAAGAAGGCCGTCGACGTCCTCGCCTCCTTGCGGCGCCGTTCACTGCTCAGCAGTTCGTGGAAGGACGGGCGGACGAGGTTTCGTCTGCTGCTGATCGTGCGGGCCTGGGCCGAAGGCTTTCGCGCGAGTTGGGGGCTGCTCGCGCCTGCGTTGCGTGGTTGGGTGGGGCACCTGACCAGTCTGGCCAAGCCGCTGCTCGATGCGCCGCGCCCTTCGGGAGAGACGCGCTTTCTCAACGCCGAGCGTGAGGACTTCGCCGCGATCCTGCGCGGCCGCCTCTTCCCCGAGGGCCCGTGGACGGCCTCGCCCGAAGATCGGCTGGTGGCGTTGTGCGCGCTCGATGATTGGCCGTACGGGGATGGGCTGCACAACAAAGAGGTCGCCGCGGTCGCTAGCGCGCTCGAGCAGGCGGCCTCGGTCGAGATCGGGCTGCTCGCCAGGGGCCGTCGCGTTCACGCCTTGCAACTCGCTCATTTGGGTAAGTGGGCGGATGCGGTACGCCTGATCGATGAGACACTGCCACAGCTCTCGGACCCACGTTTCCGCGGGTTGGCCGGAGAGCTCATCCTGATCAAGGCGGTTTCCTCCTTTGGTTGGGGCGACCATGCGAATGCCTTCGAGATGAGCCGTCAAGCCGAGGGAATTCTGCTCGAGGTTGGCTGGTATGCAGCGGCTGGTTTCGCGCGGCTAAGGATAGGGGACGTGCTGCAGTCGCTGCACCGGGGAGAAGAGGCTCGCATGATCTTCGAGCGGGCCATTGCCTTTGCGGGGGCCCACGAAATTCCGTTCGTCAAGGCCCGCGCCAATGCGGCGCTTGGCTTCTACTGGCTCGAGCGCGGCGACCACGAGCGGAGCCATCAAGCCTATGGGCAGGCGATCTCCTTCATGAGCCAAGAGTCCACGAGGCGCTATCAATCCATTCTCAAGGTCTACGACGCTCTCGTGTGGCTCGATGCAGAGGACTACCAGCAGGGGTTGTCTGCCCTCTCCGAGCTAGGACCGCAGAGGGCGCAGGAGCTCTCGCCCCCTACGTTCAGGCTCGCTGCGGCGTTGCGCGCGCTGACGCTCGCCAGCCTCGATCAGTTGGAGTTGGCCTCCGTCCAGCGGGTGCTCGCCGAGCCACGAGGACAACTGCCGCCCTGGTTGCAGCACGTGATTCGCATCCACCTCGCTCACGTCGAACTCGCACGAGCGCGCTGGGATGAGCGAAGCGGAAATCCCGAATCGGCCCAGCTCACGCATCACGCTACGAAGCTGATGCTCGAGGAGTACGCACGCGACGGAGAGCTCGTCCGCACCTCGGACGACGCGCGGGTCGCCTTGAGGATGCTCAAGCGTGCGTTGGCCAAGCAAGCGCCCTCGCTGGGTTGAGATCTGCTCGACGATTTTTTCGGGCAGGGCGTCGACCTCGGGCGACACCTGACAGGCCGTTCGCGCTGGGATAGCTTCGAGACAGTGAGTTCGCCTCGTCAGCCCTGGCCGTCCAAGACCGGCAACAACTTCGCGTTGGTGAGCCCGGCGATACGCATCGTGTCCGGCTCGCTCGGTCTCGTTTTTGGCGAGCGGCTCGTGGTTTTCTGTGATCGTTCGCGCGTCCCGCTCGCGCAGGCGCTGGTCGACGTGGCCGAGGAGTTCAAGGCCCGCTCGCAGTTGGTGGTGCTCGAAGAGGTTACGCTACCGAGTGAGGATAAGCTCCTCGACTACGTGCTCTCGCTGCTCGCCGATGCGCAGGCTTCGGTGCTCCTGCTTGGCACCGAGCATTCGCGGCCGCTGCGGCAGGCTTTCGTCGAAGCCACCGAGCAGCTCCGCGTCCGCCACGCGCACATGATTGGTCTATCGCAACGCGGCTTCGTGGAAGGCTTTGCTGCCGACGCGTCGCGCGTGGCCGACATGCTGCAAGCCGTGGGACGAAGGCTCGCTGGCGCTCGCAAGCTCAGCTACAGCACGCCCGCCGGTACCCAGCTCGAGATCGGGATGCCCACAGATGCCCGCTGGACAGAGCGCGGGCAGCTCATTCGGCCGGGCAAGTTCAGCAATCTACCGGGCGGGCAGCTGAACGCGCTTTGCGAAGCCGTCGACGGCGTCTATGTCGCCGATGGAAGTAGCAATGTAGCCTTTGCCGGCAGCGGCGATTTACGCTCGAACCCCGTCAGCTTCACGGTCGTCAGCGGCGTCGTCGAGCGCGTCGCTTGCTCGAACGAGGCCGTGAAGAAAGACGTCGAGGCCTTCCTTGGGAGCGAAGAGCACATGAACCGAGTCGGCCACCTGGTGATCGGTGCCAACCCCGGCGTGCTCGGTCCCATCGGCGAGGTGATGGTCGACGCCTGCGCGCCTGGGCTTCAGATCGTCTTCGGGTTCACCAACCGCACCGTGACGGGCGCGAGCTGGACGACGCAGGCGAGCCTCGCCCTTGCTGGTAGCTCGGGCGATCTCGACGTCGACCGCGCTGCCTTGCTGCGCGGCGGCCGCTTCGCGCTCTAGCGCTGCAATAGACGGGAGCCTCGTTTGGGCGCGACAGGGCCACGATGAAAGCGGTGCAAGCCGGGCGAAGTTGGCTGGCTCGCAGGGCGGCAATAGCGGGGCGGGAGGGAGTGGCGGCTCCGCGCCGGTGTTTCCGCCGGCTTGCGTCGGTACGACCCCTATCGCCGGTGGCGAATGTGTGACCGAGGACGAGGCCTGCGACGCGCCCTCAACCATGACCGGGTGCGAGTTGGTTCGGTATCGATGCTGCGGCGGTCGCTGGCGCCAGAAGGAGGCCTGCGACGGTGTAGAGACTGCGCCGAACCAAGATAGCTGCGACAGCCTCTGAAGCCTGATGAATGTTGTCCAGCCCCTTAGCGCGAGCGAAGCTTGTTCTCTCGTCTTCCAGCGGCTACGCAGCTCGCACAATGCTTCGCCAAACCGTCCGCAGTCGTTGGGTAGCTCCGCTCGTCGCCTCGAGCGTGATTGCTTGCGCGCCGCAAACGACGATGCCAGCGCCGCAAGAATCACCGTCAACGGCTGCGCTCAGCGAAGGCGCCATCCGCATGTTTCGCAGCGACAAGCCGATCGCCGAAAAAGGCGGGCGAACGCTGCCGCTGTGGCTGGTCGAAGCACGCGTGACCTGGCCCTCTGCGAAGGGCGAATCGATCACCTCGGCCATCGTGGACACCGGCGCTCAAACCACGCTGATCGACCGTCGCTTCGCTATCGCAAACGGCTTGCCGGTAGAGTCGTCGAACGTCGTAGCCAAAGACTTCGCTGGCAATAGGCTCGAGACCTCGGTGATAAACCAGGTGACGCTCGAGATCGGGCCGCTCAGGACCCAGCCGCTGAAGGTCATCGTCGTCGAGCTGCCTGCGCTGTTTCAAGAGCTGGGCATCGGCATCATCTGGTCGCCGCAGACCAGCGTTCCGAAGGGGTCGATGCTGCGCTTTGATTTTGGCGCTGGTACGGCAACGTTGCAGCCCGAGAGTGCGATGCCGCAAGACGCGACGCCCCTGTGCAACGCTGGGGATGCTTCGATGCGGGCCGCGGCCACCATCGTCTCCGCCGCCATCGCAGGCCAGCCTGTGCGGCTCCAGCTCGACTCGGGAGCGACCAAGCTCGGATTATCGAGCTCCTCGTCGGTTGTTAGCTTGCTGCAGCAAGCTCCTGGTTCTTCCGTTGGGGAGCGGATCGGTGCGGGCGGCGCCCAGCGCACCTTGGAGGTACCACCACAGGAGCTGAAGCTCGCCGGGCAAGCGTACGTCGCGTCGGTATCGGTCGCCGAGGCGAATGACAGCACACCCGGACCCTGCGACACGGATGGGGAGATAGGTCTCGAGGTGCTGCAGAATTGCACCGTGGACCTAGCCGCCGATCGTTTCGCCCTCTCCTGTCGTCCGGCGCAATAGCGGCCCCACGTGCTACGACGCAGCGATGAGCAAGCTTCCGACATGGGCCGTGCTGGGTCGCAGCGGCTGGTCGAACACTGGCGCCTCGCGTCCCCCCTTCGCCGAGGTCCCTGGGGAAGGCCAAGAGTCGGTGTGGGACTACCCGCGTCCGCCAGCGCTCGTCTCGGATGCGCGCGAGGTGATCGTTCGTCTCAGCGGCGTCGAGATCGCCCGTACCTGCGAGGCGATCCGCGTGCTGGAGACTTCGCACCCACCGACCTTCTACTTGCCGCGTCGCGACGTCGATATGCGGCGGCTGCGTCGCGCTGGGGGCGGCTCGCGCTGCGAATGGAAGGGCGAGGCAAGCTACTTCGACGTGGTGGTCGATGAGCCTGAAAGCGCGGTAACGCGCGCGCGTGCGGCTTGGTCCTACGAGCAGCCGTTCGATGAAGCAGCGGTGCTGGCGGGGCACGTCGCCTTCTATGCCAGCGCAGTCGAGGCTTGGGTGGCAGGCGAACGCGTCAAGCCGCAACCCGGCGGCTTTTACGGAGGCTGGATCACCAGCGAACTCACCGGGCCATTCAAGGGTAGCGCCGGCACGGGAGGCTACTGAGGCTCCGGTCGTTCCCTCGCCTTGTGAAGTGAACGCCGCTCAGTCGCTCGTGCAGTCGTCGAGCGTGTTCACCGGCGCAAAGCGGACCTCTTCGAAGCTCCCGTCGAGATCGAATTCGTCAGTGTAGGCGTAAGCGATCGGTCCGACTTGGAGCGTCGCTGGTAGATCACTGCGCTGGTAGCTCTGCCCAAGCTCCCATACCTTCTCGCCGATCGGGCGCTTATAGAGGCGAAACACGTCGTCTTTGCGACAGATGCGGAGCTCGGCATCCGCCGTCGGCCAAGCCGGGCCCTCGACGTCGCTGTAATCTCGTTTCGTGGTCTTCGTCTCAACGCAGAGATAGTCCCCGCGATAGCCGACGACGTTGAAGACGTAGTTCTCCTTTGCGTTGGGCTGCGCAGAGGCGGGGTCTCGAGCGATCAGACCAGCGAACTGGAAGCCATTCGACACGTACTCGCCTGGGGCAGACGCTTTGCGCGCTCGGACGATGCTCGTGACTTTGAAGTTGCCGCTGACGAGCTTGATGAGCCCAGGCCCTTGGTCGGCCTTGTACCAGACGGTGTTCTTCGTCGGCCGCATGTGGAGGCGTCCGTCCTCGAGCCGACTCTCGAAGCTCTCGCCGTTCAGGACGGTCCAATCGGCCGCGAGCTGCTTGGCAGAGAAGTCATCGTCCAGGCCCGCTACCTCCGCGGGGGCGAGCGGCTCGGAGCACGCCGAGATGAGGACGAAGGCGAACACCGTGAATGCGCGGCCTGTCGCTGCCTGGCTCACGGGAGGTTTTCCTTCGTGCGGGTGAACCGTTTGAGGAAGTCTTGGACAGCCTGTTGCATCGCGCGCTGCTGGCTGAGCTCGGTGAAGGTGTGGTCCGCGTCGCCGAAGTAGTGGAGCGCGAGCGCGTCGCCGAAGGGTACGTCGCGGAACGCATCGCGGAACTGGTCTGCGTAGTTGTAGTAAAGCTCCATCGCACCCGAGTGGATCACGCACAGCTGGAGGCCGCGTGCGACCATGGTGCGCAATTGCGAGGCGACCTGCGTCTTGGGCGGGAACTCGCGAACGTATTGCGGCTGCGGGCCGGGAGGGATCGATACCTCGAGCTCGTCCTCGGTGAGCGGCGGTGGTGGGGTTGAGGTGGGCGCTACCGAGGGAGGCGGCTCGGAGGCGCGACGCCCATCCACGACACGCTTCAAGAGCCCGCTGAACGTCCGCTTCGCGAGCCGACCGACGCTCGCCGGATCGAGCACTTTCTCGCCGTAGCGGCGCGCCAGGTACTCGGGCGTCCGGTACGCGTAGCCGTCGAGGAGCACAAGCCCAGCGACGCGCTCATCGCGCACAGCGACCTGGAACGAGGTGTCCGCGCCTGAACACAAGCCCATGAGGACGAAGCGCGTGACCCCTCGTGTTCGCTCCAGGCGGTCGAGCATCGCGCGGGTGTCGTCGATCCATCGGTCCTCGAAGCTAGCTACGTCTCTCCGTGGATCGGAGTCTCCGACGCCGGAGAGGTCGAAGCGCACTCCCAGCAGGCCTCGTTCGGCGGCGCGACGCGTCGCAACGACTGCCGAGCGCCCTGGTCCTACTCGGGGGAGCAACCCAGAGTTGAGGACGATGAGCGCCGGGCAGGCCGGGTCGACTCCAGAGGCGGGCTCGCACACGATGCCCACGAGCGCCGGGCTCTCTCCAACCGTAATCACCTTCTCGCGGATCATCGTTCCACCAACGCCTTGACGATCTCGTCGAGCGCCTCCGAGGGTACGAGCGACGAATTCACGGCTTCGTCGCTGTTCCAGTCCTGCGCGAGGGCCACACGAACGAACTCCCAGCGTGGGGTGAGCGTTGGCAGAGCTTTCTCCAGCGCTATATCGTCGGCTCCCTCCGTTGTCACGACGGTTGCGGACCTCGAGTCGAGTTTAGGCTCGTTCGGAAGATCGATCTTGGATAGGTCGTCGACTAGCTCTTTGGAGAGCGGAAAGCCGAGCACCTCGCCCTCTTGGGCGAAGGGCGTCGTCCGTCGCCGGGGTAGCTCAGCGCGCATGAAGTCCTCGTGACGCTTCCTGAGATCGGCCAGGTAGTGCACCCCGGAGAATGCGGGCTCCCAGAGGACGATCTTGTCGACATCACGTCGCCCGTGCGCAGCACGACAAGCGAGTGCCGCTCCGAGGCGGAGCCCTACGAGGGACACGCGTTGGATCCCGGTGCGATCGCGCAGCTCGTCGATCGCCGTCCGTGTGTCCTCAACCCATGCGTCAAACCGCACGTCGGCAAAGTCGCCTGCGGAGTCGCCCGTCCCGCTCAGATCGAAGCGCAGCGCATGAAAGCGCTCGCGCGCGAGACGCAATCCGAGCTGCCGGATCGCGCGCTGGGCACGAATAGCTTCCTGCCCCATGGGTGGGATGAGCAGTACGGCCGTATCGCGTGCGGCCTTGTTTGGTGGACTGTGAGCGCCGAAGAGCGGGCGGGTTGAAGACCCGAAGTAAAAGGGGAGCATAGGTCGGTGGGCTAACGTAGCAGGCGAGATTTGATCGCTCCGAGGAGCTTCCTGGAAAGGCTGGCGGGCGGTGCGTTGCTGCTGGGCGGCGTTGGCGGCGCTGGCAGCGGCGTTGGCGCTTGCGTGGTGGCTTGCGGGGGGGCTTGCCTGGGGCGAGCCGCGTCGATCTCCGCCGCGATCTGCTCGAGCGTCGAGAACACGAGCGTACGTGGTCCGAGCCGGTGCCCGGTGCGCTTCTCGAGTCGAACGATGACCTGCATCGATAGCAGCGAGTGTCCGCCGATCTCGAAGAAGTTGTCGCTCGCGCTCACTCGCTCCGACTTGAGCAGCTCCCGCCAAACTTCGGCGACCAGCAGCTCCGTCTCGCTGCGAGGAGGGATGAACTCATCCCCGGCCTCGACCTTCGAGTCGAAGGGATCGGGGAGCGCCTTGCGATCAACCTTGCGGTTGTCGGTGAGGGGCAGGGCCGGTAGGGCGGCGAAGATGTGCGGGAGCATGTACTCGGGGAGGTCGGCGCGCAGGAACTTGCGGAGCTCGCTCGCGGTGGGCTCCTCGTCGCCGCGGTAGACGCAGTAGGCGACGATGCGCTTGTCCCCGGCGCCGTCGTCGCGGACGATGACGACGCACTCGGCGACGCTCGCGTGGCGCGCGAGCACGGTCTCGATCTCTCCGAGCTCGATGCGGAAGCCGCGGACCTTGACCTGGTTGTCGGAGCGACCGAGGAAGAGCAGCTCGCCGTCGTGGCGCAGGCGCGCGCGGTCACCGGTCTTGTAGATGCGCTCGCCGGGCCGGAACGGGTCGGGCAGGAAGCGGTCACGGGTGAGGTCCTCACGGCCCCAGTAGCCGTCGGCGACGCCGGCGCCACCGAGGTAGAGATCGCCAGCGACGCCCTCGACCACCGGCTGGAGCTTGGCGTCGAGGACGTAGACGGTGGTGTTGGCGATCGGTCGCCCAACGGTGATGTCGGCGGCGTCGGTGATGCGTTTGCAGGTCGACCAGATGGTGGTCTCGGTGGGGCCGTACATGTTCCAGAGCTCGGCGGCGCAACCGAGCAGGCGCTCGGCGAGCTCGGGGGGCATCGCCTCGCCGCCGCACAGGATCTTGAGCCCATCGCGTCGCTGGTCCCAGCCGGCGTCGAGCATGACGCGGAAGGTGGCCGGGGTCGCTTGGAGGATGGAGATGCGCTTTTGCTCCAACGTCGCGACGAGGTCGTCGCCGCTGGTCGCGAGATCGCGAGAGGCGAGCACCACCGTCGCTCCGACGGTGAGCGGCAAGTAGAGCTCGAGGCCGGAGATGTCGAAGGAGATGGTGGTGACGGCGAGGAGCCGATCGGAGGATGAGCAGCCTGGCGTGCGCTGCATCGAGAGGATGAAGTTGGTGAGGGCGAGCTGCGAGATGACGACACCCTTCGGCTTGCCGGTCGAGCCCGAGGTGTAGAGCACGTAGGCCGGGAGGGTCGGGTCGGAGGCGCCGTTGACGGGCGCGTCGGAGCCAGCGTCGATCGCGTCGGCCTCGGCGTCGAGCAGGAGAACGGTCGCGTCGCTCGCCGGAAGATCGCGGGCCTCATCGGCGCGGCTGACGACGAGGCGTGCGCCAGAGTCGCTCAACATGAAGGCGACGCGCTCGGCGGGATAGGCCGGGTCGAGCGGGACGTAGGTCGCGCCGGCGCGGCCGACCGCGAGCATGGTCGCGACCAGGTCGAGCGAGCGCTCGAGGAAAATGCCGACGCGATCACCACGAGAGACGCCTCGTTCGAGCAGGGCGCGCGCGAGCTTGTTCACGCGGCGATCGAGGTCGGCGTAGCTGATGCGATCTTCGCCGAACTCGATCGCGATCGCGTCGGGCGTGCGCTCCGCCTGGGCGGCGAAGAGCTCGTGCACGCAGACACGGGGGAGGTCCGCGCGTGTGTCGTTCCACTCGTCGAGCTGGCGCTGGCGCGAGGGCTCGTCGAGGACGGGCAGCTCATCGATCGAGGTATCCGCGTGCGCTACGGCAGCGCGGAGCAGCACCTCGAAGCTCCGTACGAAGCACTCGGCCGTCGCGGGATCGAAAAGGTCGGTGTTGAACTCGAAGAAGCCCTGCATGCCGCGCCCTGTGTCTTGGAGTTCGCACAGCACGTCGAACTTCGAGGTGCGCGAGTGGGCGCTCATCAACTCGACTGTAACCCCCGGCAGCGCGAGGGACGCCTCGGGGGCTTGCTGGAGGGCGAACATTGCCTGGAACAGCGGATGGGCTCCGGTGTTCCGATTCGCCTGGACGGCCTCGACCAGCTTGTCGAAGGGGACGTCCTGGTGCGCGAGGCTCGAGAGGACGACCTCGCGCGTGCGCTCCAAGAGTGAGCGGAAGGTGGGCGCGCCTGCGAGATCCCCTCGGAAGACGACGGTGTTGGTGTAGAAGCCGAGCGCGCGCTCGATCTCTGGGCGATCGCGGTTGGCCACGGGCGAGCCGACGAGGATCTCCGTCTGGCCGGACAGCCGATGCAGCAGCACCTGGAATGCGGCGAGAAACGTCTGGAACGAGGATGCGCCCGCGAGGCGACCGAGGGCCGCCACGCCTTCCACGAGCTCGCGATCGAGTGCGAACTCGAGCTGCGCACCGCGTGTCGTTGGCGTCGGGGGCCGCGGTCTGTCTGTGGGCAGATCGAGCGTCGGGATGGAGGTGCCGAGTGCTTCACGCCAGTGGCTGAGCTCATTCGCGAGGGCGTCACCACGCAGTGACTCGGACTGCCAACGCGAGAAGTCGGCGTATTGGATGCTCACCTCGGGCAGTGCGTCGCCGCGATAGAGCGCGCTGATCTCCTGGTGGAACAGCGCCAGCGAGAAGCCGTCGCAGACGATGTGGTGCACGTCGAGCCAAAAGATCCGATCGCTGGGATCGAGCACGAGGACCCCGGCGCGCAAGAGCGGACCCGCGGCGAGATCGAAGGGCCGCGCGGCCTCCTCGGTGAGGATGCGACGGGCCTCGTTGAGACGCTCGTCCTCGCTGAGCGCCGCGAGGGAGCGAACGTCGAGCGCGACCTGCAAGCTCGGATGGAGCCGCTGGAGAGGAATGCCCTCTGGCGCGACGAAGGTCGTGCGCAGCGACTCGTGCCGATCGACGACGGTTTGCACGGCGCGTCCGAGGCGCTCGAGATCGAGCGGACCGCGGAGCCGGAGCGCCTGCGGAATGCTGTAGACCGCAGTGCCAGGTTCGAGCTGATCCAGGAACCACAGCCGCTCTTGGGCGCTCGACGCCGGGACGAGCTCGTCCGGTTTGCGCGGCGTGCGAACGAGCCGCGGTCCGCTCGAGGCGCCCGACGCACGCGCCGCGTCGATCTGCGCGGCGAGATCGGCGACGGTGCGCTTCTCGAACAGGCTCCGTAGTCCGACCTCGGTCTTGGTCTGTTTGCGCACCCGCGCGGCGAGCTGCGTAAGGAGCAGCGAGTGGCCCCCGAGTTCGAAGAAGTCGTCGTGGACGCCGACCCCATCGACGCCGAGCAGCTCTTCGAACACCTTTGCGATCTGCCGTTCGAGCGGCGTCTGCGGCGATACGAACGCGGCCGTGAGGGTGGGCCTCGGGACACGGTGGGCGCCGCTCGCGGCTTGCTCGGTTGCCTCTTCGGCTGGTGCTGGCTCCGCGCTCGCGAGCAGCGCCTCGAGGTCCTGCGACGAGACGAGGATGCGAGGGACGACCGGGCCACGCAGCACGCGCTCGATCGCCTCCATGCCCTCCTCGGTGCGGATGCCCGCCTCGAGCGAGCGCTCGAGGATCTCATTCGCGGTGGCCTTGCGAGCCTTCTTCGCCTTGCGCGTGGAGAGCTTCGCGCCGTCGACGCGACGCATGGTGAAGTCTTCGACCTCGAGCAGCAGGCGACCGTCAGAGGAGAACACGCGCACGGCGAACGAAGCGAGGCCGTCGGAGGACGCTGGAGTGAGGCTGATGACGCTTCGCAGCTTCGCCTCGAGCGGCGCGTGGAGCGTCAGCGCGCCGTAGGAGAGCGGCACGTAGAACTGCGCGGCGTCAAAGCCGGGGATGAGCTCCTGCGCGCCCGCCGTCGCGAAGTCGAGCAGCGCGGGGTGGAGCTGAAACGCCGCGAGGTCGTCACGGTGAGCCTCAGGCAGCTCGAGTGCGAGCTCGGCTTGGCGGTCGCCGAAGCGCCCGTGCGTGCGGTTGTCCCAGCGCCCGCCGAACGCGACGTGGCGTTCCTCCGCGAGTGGGAAGCTGCCGCGTTCGACGCCGGAGACGGGCGGCGGTGCGACGATGGGCGCAGCAGCGCCGACCCGTCTTCGCAGCAGACCGCGGCAGTGCTCGAGCAGCTCGGGCCCAGCGCCGCTCGCGACGATGAAGGCCCAGCCGCGTTCAACGCGCTTCAAGGAGATCCGCAAGCGCGCGCGCCGTCCAGGTTCGACCGAGAACGGCACCATGAAGCTGACGTCGGAGAGCTCGACGGGGCCGGGACCCTCGACCTCGTGGAACGCTGCGCGCGCGAGCTCGAGGTAGCCGGTACCGGGCATCACCGCGTCGCCTCCGCGGAGGACGTGCTCGCCGAGAACCCAGTGGGTGTTCGGCGCGAGGATCGAGTCGAAGGCCTTCTCGTCCGCAGCGTCGAGCACGCGACGGTCGAGCCAAGGGTGGCCGGTGGGCAGACCGCGAGGTGCTTGCGGTTCACCGTCGGCGACGCCGAGGGACGAGGCCAACGTGGCCGCCATGCCGACGTCGCGCCAGGCGTTCCAACCGAGCGCGAAGGTCGGCTCTCCGGTGCGTCGCGTGCGCTCTTCGGCGTAGGCGTCGAGGAAGGCGTTAGCGGCGGCGTAATCAAACTGGCCGGCGAGCCCAGTGATGGCGCTGATTGAGGAGAAGTAGACGACGAAGTCGAGCGGACGATCCGCGAGGGCGACGTCGAGGGCCTTCGCTCCGTCGACCTTCGGCGCGAGGACGCGCCGAGCTGCCTCGAGCGTCTCGAGCGCGACCACGCCGTCGTCCAGCACACCCGCGGTGTGAAAGACGCCGTGCACCGCGCCGAAGCGACGATCCGAGGCGGCGATTACGGCGCGCCAGCCCGCGACAGCGGAGACGTCCGCCGACACCGTGAGGACCTGACCGCCGCTGCGCTCGAGCTCTTCGATCCTCCGCAAGGCGACGCTCGTCGGATCATCGGGAGCATGCGAGACGAGCCAAGCCTGCCGATCCGCAGGCAGCTCGCGGCGGCCCACGAGCACGACCTTCGCGGCGTGGCGTGAGACGAGATGCTCGGCCAGCGAGAGGCCGATGCCGCCGAGTCCGCCGGTGACGACGTACACGCCGCCTTCCCGCAGCCGCGACGGCGCAGCTGACTTGTGGAGCGGCATCGGGCTATAGCGCTCGACGAAGCGCCTCTGGCCGCGCAGCACGACACAGCGATCGGGGCTCGCGGCAGCGAGCTCGTCGGCGAGCGAGCGCGCGAGCTCGCGCGGTCGCGAGAGCGCAGCGCCGTCCACATCGACTGCTCGAACCTCGAGCCCGGCGACCTCTCGCGCCAACACGCGCGCCGCAGCCACGAGCATCGCACCCTCGGGCTGGCGCTCCGATTCGCCGCCGACCTCGAAGGCGTGCTTCGTCACGACGACGAGCTCGAGCGCGCGGCCCTCCAATGCCCCCAGCGACTGCCCGAGCGCGAGCAGCTCGGCGAAGCCGTCGCTCGCACCGCCTTGCGCGGCGAGCTGCGGACTCAGCCAGAGGAGCGTCGCTTTGCCGGAGGTCTCCGATAGAACGTGGTGCAATACGCGCTCGAGATCCTCGCGCTGTGAAGGGAGCGTGCGCCCCAGATCTCCTGGTTCGGGAGAGGCGAGACCAAGTTTGCGGAACTCACTTCGCAGCGCTTCGCCGTGGGCCTCGCCTCCCAGCACGATGATGGCGTGGGCAGGCGGCGTTTGCGGAGCGAGCGGTCGGCGCTCGAACGAAGAGCCGTAGAACCAGTCGGCGAGGTCGGGCTTCTTGGCGAGTGAGGGGGCGGACTTCGCCGCGAGCGCTTTGCCGGGCTCGATCCAATGTCGTTGGTGTTCGAAGGGGTAGGTCGGGAGCGGGACGCGCCGTCGTTTTGCGTCGCCGTGGAGCGCGGTGAAGTCGACATCGACACCAGCCACCCAAAGCCGACCGAGCGCGGCCGTGAGCACCTCGAGATCCGGAGATTCGTCTTTGACGTGGCGCAGCGAACTTACGCATGCGACGGGCTTAGCGAGCTCTTGGGCGCGGGCGCGACCGAAGGTGGAGAGCGCTCTGCCGGGGCCGACCTCGAGCAGCGCGCGGTTCGGCTCGCTGAGCACGGCGTCGAGCCCGTCGAGGAAGCGCACGGTGCCGCGCAGATGGCGCACCCAATAGTCGGGATCGGTGGCTTCGCGCGCGGTGATCAGCTGTCCGCTGACGTTCGAGGCGAACGGGATCTTCGGCTCCGCGTAGCGGATCGTGCGCGTGAAGCGGCCGAACTCGGGGAGGATCGGCTCGAGCATCTTCGAGTGCGCGGCGATCGCGATGTGGACGCGTTGGGCCTCGACCTCCAGCGCGCTGAGCTTGCGCGCGAGCTCGGCGATGGCGTCGTTCGGACCGGAGGCGACGGTCAGCGCGCTGCCGTTGACGGCGGCGATCGACAGGTGCGCGCCGAGGTGCGGCTCGAGCTCCTGCGCCGAAAGCGGCACGCTCAACATACCGCTCGGTTCGACCTTCTCGAACAGCTGGCCGCGGACGCTGACGAGCGCGAGCGCGTCCTCGAGCGAGAAGACGCCGGCCAGGCACGCGGCTGTGTACTCGCCCATGCTGTGGCCGATCATCGCGACGGGCGGGACGCCCCACGACTCCCAGAGCTTGGCGAGGGCGTACTCGGTCGCAAACAGCACGGGGAGAGAGAGGGACGGCCGCTCGAGGCGCGCGCTCGCGGATTCGCGCTCGGAAGCCTCGGGAAAGAGCAGCGACTTCAGATCGCCGACGCGCGGCTTGAGCAGCGCGAGGCAGCGATCGAGCTCGGCGCGGTAAACCGGCTCGCTCTCGTACAGTCCGCGGCCCATGTCGGCGTATTGCGCGCCGCCACCGGGGAACAGGTAGACGACCTTCTGCGCCTTCTCCGGCGCGATACCGATGAGGACGCGGGACGGATCACGCGTGGCTTCTGCTGCCTGCGCGGCGTTCTTGGCCACGATCGCGCGCCTGTGACCGAACGCGCGGCGTCCGGTTTGTAGCGTGAAGGCTGCGTCTGCGAGCGTGATCTCCGGGTGAGCGCCGAGGTGCTGGCCGAGCCGTAAGGCCGCGCGATCGGCTGCGCTGGCGCTGCGCGCCGACGATACGAGCAGCTGCACCGCGCGGCTGGGCGCGGGCGCAGGCGGGAGCGGAGCCTCCTCGAGGATGACGAAGGCGTTGGTACCGCCGACGCCGAGCGAGTTGACCGCGGCACGACGCGGGCTATTCGGCGTGCGCGGCCACGCGCCGTTCTTCGCCTGGATCGTGAACGGGCTCCGCTCGAGATCGAGCGACGGATTCGGGCGTTCGAAGTGCAGCGTGCGCGGGAGCACGCCGGTCTCCAACGCGCGGACGACCTTGAGCAGGCTCGCTACGCCGGCGGCGTTGTCAGTGTGGCCGATGTTCGTCTTGACCGAGCCGAGGCCGCAGAACCCGACGTCGTCGGTGCTCTCGCGGAAGGCGCGCGTGAGCGCCGCGACCTCGATCGGGTCACCGACCGGCGTCCCGGTCCCGTGCGCCTCGACGTAGGAGATCGAGCGTGCGTCGACGTCGGCGAGCGCGAGCGCCTCTGCCACGGCGGCGGCTTGGCCGTCCACGCTGGGGGCGAGGTAGCCGACCTTGTTCGCGCCGTCGTTGTTGATGGCCGATCCGAGGATCACCGCGCGGATCGTGTCGCCGGCGGCGATCGCGTCGTCGAGCCGCTTGAGGACGACGACGCCGACGCCGCTCGAGAAGAAGGTGCCTTGCGAGCGTTCTTCGAACGAGCGGCAGTGCCCGTCGGGGCTCAGGATCTCCCCCTCCTCGTATTTGTAGCCGCGGTAGTGAGGCATCTCGATGGTGACGCCGCCTGCGAGCGCCATGTCGCACTCGCCGGAGAGGAGGCTCTGAGCCGCCATGTGGATCGCCACGAGCGAGGTGCTGCACGCGGTCTGAATCGCGACCGACGGGCCGCGCAGGTCGAAGCAATAGGAGACCCGCGTGGTGAGGAAGTCCTTGTCGTTGCCGGTGTGACGCAGGAGGAAGAACCCGACCGAGGCGACGAGGTCGGGGTTCGAAAGCAGGTTGTAGGGCATGTACGCGTTGTGCCCGCTGCCGCCGAAGACCCCGACGTTGCCGTCGAACTTCGCTGGGTCATAGCCAGCGTCCTCGAGCGCCTCCCAGCTCACCTCGAGGAAGTGCCGGTGTTGCGGATCGAGGATGGCGGCATCACGCGGGCTGAAGCCGAAGAAGCCAGCGTCGAAGCCCTCCATCTCCGGGAACACCGGCCCGGTGCGCACGTAGTGCGGATCGGTGAAGTCGGCCTCGGGCACGCCGGCTCGGCGCAGCTCCTCGTCGCTGAAGGTCTTGATGCACTCGAGGCCCTTCACCAGATTCTCGAAGTAGGTCTCGACGTCGGTCGCCTCGGGAAAGCGCCCGGCGACACCGACGATGGCAATGTGGTTCTGCGTGCTCACCGCTCAGCTCTCCCTCTGCGTGCGACGTCGGGCGCGCAGCTCGCTGCGGCGGTCCAGCGACTCGCGGCGGGCTTCGGCGCGGAGCGCGCTCTTCTCGAGGTCGGCGCCCCCGCTACCATCCCCATCGAGGAAGCCAGCGAGCCCTCGGATCGTCGGGAAGCGGAACAGATCGGTGAGCGACAGCTCGCGCTTGGCCTCGTCGCGGATGCGCCGGTGCGCCTGGACCGCGAGCAGCGAATGGCCGCCAAGGTCGAAGAAGTTGTCGTCGAGGCCGACGCGCTCGACGTGCAGCAGGTCGCTCCAGACGTGGGCGATCAGCTGCTCGAACTCCGAGCCGGGAGCGACGAAGGTCGCGGGCGCCGCAGAGCTCACGCTCTCCGGAGCCGGCAGCGCCTTGCGGTCGATCTTCGCGTTGGGGGTGAGCGGTAGCGCAGCCAGCAGCACGATCTGCGAGGGCACCATGTACTCCGGCAGGCGGTCTCGCAGCGAAGCGCGCAGCGAGGTCGTGCACAGCTCCGTGCCGACCTTCTTCGACACGTAGCCTACGAGGCGCTTGCTCCCGCCGCCCGGCTCCTCGAGCGCGACGACGACGGCCTCCCTCACCGCCGGATGCTCGAGCAGCGCCGATTCGATCTCGCCGAGCTCGATGCGATGCCCGCGGATCTTGACCTGGTGATCGAGGCGACCGAGGAAGTCGACGCGACCGTCCGAGGCGAAACGCGCGAGGTCCCCGGTGCGGTACATCCTCGCGCCTGGTTCCGTCGCGAACGGGTCTGCGACGAAGCGCTCCGCGGTGAGCTCGGGCCGGTGCAGGTAGCCGCGGACGACGCCTGCTCCGCCGATGTAGAGCTCGCCGTTCATGCCGGGCGGGACGGGCTCGCGGTTGGCGTCGAGCACGTAGAGCTGCGTGTTCGCGATCGGACGTCCGATCGTGATCTTGCCCTCGGCGGGCTCGACCGCGTCGACGCTCGACCAGATGGTGGTCTCGGTCGGACCGTACATGTTGAGGATCTTCGCGCGCGTCGCGCGCCGGAGGTTCTCCGCGAGCGCGAGGGGAAAAGCCTCGCCGCCGATCATCACGCACTGGAGGTTGCCCAGCGCCTGCTGCGCGTCGGGATCGCCGAGGATCATCGACAACATCGACGGGGTGCACTGCAGGTGGGTCACGCCGTGGCGCCTGAGCTGCGCGGCCAGCGAGTGGTCGACGCCCACGTCGCTGGCGCCAGCGTTCGCCAGGCGCTTGACCTCGGAGAGCAGCGGCATGTGCCGCATGACGATCTCCGACGGCACGCCGTAGTCCATCAAGCAGCCGACCTCGTCGACGTCGATCGCGCGCAACTGATCGACCACCTCGGCACACTGCGCCGGCGTGCCGAACAAGCCCGAGGTCCGGAAGTAGCGTTCGAACGCATGATCGAGCAGGGCGTCGAGGTCCTCGGCGGAGAGCTCCTCTTTCTCGAAGACGTCGGCCGGGGTCATACCGCGCTCGTCGGCGCGCTGCTTGAACGTGGGGAAGGTCCAAGCGGCCTGCTTCACCAGGTTGACCGCGCTCTTGAGGTAGCCCTTCATCGGGCCGCGTACGGTTGCCTTCACGTATTCTTCGTCCTCGCCGACGAAGGTGTGCAGCATCAGCGTGATCGTCCCCTTGCCGGGGTGACCGGCCTCCTTCCAAGCTCGGCGGTAGATCGCGTTCTTCTGGGCGACCTCTTCGAAGGTCTGCCCGAGTAGATGGGTGAGCACGTTGGCGCCGATCTTCCCGGCCTCTTCGAACGTCTCCGGGTTGCCCGCCGCGGTGATCCACACAGGGAGCTCCTTCTGCACGGGGCGAGGGAGAGTGCGCACCTCGACGTCTTTGCCGAGCGGCGAGCGCAGTGTGACCGACTCGCCGCGCCAGAGGCGCCGTACGACGTCGATGTCGCGGAACATGATCGTCTTGCGGTCCTGGAACTTCTCCGGCGCGATCACGAAGTCGTTCGGCTGCCACCCTGACGCGAAGGCGATGCCGACGCGGCCCTTCGAGAGGTTGTCGACGAGCGCCCATTCTTCGGCGACGCGGGTCGGCGGGTGGAGCGGTAACACGCAGCTGCCCGCACGGAGTTGCACGCGCTCGGTGATCATGGCGAGCGCGGCGCTCGCGACCGACGGGTTCGGGTAGAGCCCGCCGAACGCGTGAAAGTGTCGCTCCGGCGTCCAGACCGCGACGAAGCCGTTCTTGTCGGCGAAGCGCGCTCCCTCGAACAGCAGCTGGTACTTGTCGGCGACGGCCTCACCTTCGTCGCTGGCGAAGTAGAACAGGCTGAACTCGAGCGGCCTTCCGCCCGTTACGCGCGTGGTGCGCCCGCCCTGCGCAAGCTCGAGCGCGCGGTCGCGGTAGAGCACGACGGTGAACCCGCGGGCCAGCGTCCAGAACAGCTCGAGCACCGAGATGTCGAAGGAAAGGCTGGTGACGGCGAGCCAGACGCCAGGCGGCTCGTGGCCGATGCGCGCGTCCATCCCGGTGAAGAAGTTGAGCACGTTGCGGTGCTCGACCATCACGCCCTTCGGCTTGCCGGTGGAGCCCGAAGTGTAGATGACGTACGCGAGGCTGTCGGGGGTGGCGTCCTTGGCGGACGGCTCGAGCGGGGTGCTGGAGAGCGCTTCGATCGCGGCGCGCTCCACATCGAGCTGAACCGTCTGGGTCTCAGAGCGCGCCGTCGTCGGTCTCGAGCTCGCGTCGGATTGGGTGACGAGGACGGGAGCTTGCGCGTCCTCGAGCATGAAGGCGATGCGGTCGGCTGGGTAGCTGGGATCCATCGGCACGTACGCGCCGCCCGCCTTCTGTACGGCGAGGATCGCGATCATCATGTCGAGCGAGCGCTCCACCGCGACCCCGACGCGCACGTCACGGCTGACCCCGAGGCTGCGCAAGTGTCGCGCGAGCTTGTTCGTGCGCTCGTCGAGCTCGCGGTACGTGAGCGCGACGTCCTCGAAGATCACCGCCGTCGCGTCCGGGGTCCGCGCTGCCTGGCGGACGAACGCTTGGTGGACGCAGAGGTCGCTCTCGAAGGCTACGCTCGTGTCGTTCCACGTACGCAGCACCTGCTCGCGTTCGGCGGACGATAGGAGAGGGAGCTTCGCCAGGAGCTCAGTCGGTGATGCTTCGGCCGCCGCCGCGAAGGCGCGGAAACGCGACGCGAGCGAGCCCGCCGTCGCCGCGTCGAAGGCGCGCCGGTCGAGCACGAGCGTGATGCGGTCGCCATCCGGCGCGATCACGAAGCTCGCTTCGCGCGTCCCGAGCGAGCGCCCTCGTCCGATCTCGACCACGACGCGGTGTTCGGCGAGCGCTCCTTCGGAGTCGCGGCGCCTCCACGCGAGGTCCCTCGCGAACGGCCCCCGCGTGCGGATCTGCGCGAGCTCCTTCCCGACCGTCTCCGCGAGGCTGGCAAAGGTCGTCGCCTGGTCGGTGGTGACGGCGAAGGGTACGTACTCGGCGAGCAGCGCTTCACCACCGGTCGCAGCGCGACGAAGCTCGGCGTCCGCGTAGCCGAAGTCGAAGCTCGGCAGCTCGGTGCAGCGCGCGAGGAAGCCCGTCACCAACGCTAGCGCACGTTCGACCGTGCTCGCTGCTGAGGGCAGCTCGAGCTGAAGCTCGAGCGGGCCCACCTCTGCTGCGCTGACCTCGGTCGCGGTGGTGGCGTCGGTCGCCAGCTCGACGGGCGCACGTCCACGCAGGCGGGGTCGCCAGAAGGTCTCGGCCTTGAACGTAGCCGCGTCGATCTTTGCGAGCCGCTCCCGGAGCTCGGAGCTGCCCGCGTCGAGCTGATCACCGACGCGCAGCTCGAGAGACCGCGCGAACTCCGCCGGCGAGACGCTTTCTCCGTCCAGCGTCTTTGCGCTGACGATCTCGAGCTCGCCCTCCGTCGTCGCGATCCGCAACGTGGGCTCGAGCGCGACGATCGTGCCGGGGACGGCGGAAGGAGCTGCAGGATCGACGGCGGTCTCCGTCGGAACAAGGATGGCGCGCCGGGCCGAGGGCTCGCTCGGGTCCAGGCGGGTCACCAGCGCGATCTTCGCGAAGGCCACCGGGTTGTCGGTCGGGCCGAAGTCGAGAGCTCGCACCAGCGCGTCCAGCTCGACGGCCGGACGCGACCAGTCGAGCAGGCCAGCCGCGGGCGGGCGGTGGTTACGCGCGAAGTAGGCGCGCTCGCCCTCCTGTCGTCGGCCCGAAAGCTCCCCCGCCTCGAGCTTGGTGAGCAGCTCCGCGAAGGAGTCGATGGCTGCCTCGTAGCAGCGGGTATTCAGCGAGTAGGAGGTCTCGCGCGGGCTCAGTGAAAACGCCCGTTCGGCGAGCACGTCGCCCTCGTCGATTCCTACGGTCATCCGATGCCAGGAAATCCCGTGAGTCAGCTCGCGGTTCGCTAGGGCCCAGACCGGGACGTTCAGGCCTGCGTAGCGGGGAAGGGGGCCGTCGTGGAAGTTGATCGCTGCGCACTCGGCGAGCGCCAGGACGGGCTCCGCGACGATCGACAGGTTGGTAATGCTGAGAAATAGGTCGAACGGGGTCGCCCCGAGCATCGTCGTGAGGTCCGCTTTGGGATCGAGGATGGGGATCCCGCGCTCGTTGGCCCAGCCGACGATGCGACCGCTCTTAGCGATCACGCCGCAAAGGGAGTGACCGCGCTCGAGGAGCGATTCAGCGCAGTGGAGCAGGAGAGATTGCTCCCCCATGAGGAAGCATCGGTAAGATCGGGCAGATGTGCTCACGGGCGCAGTTTACCTACCACCATCTCCTCCAACCGTCCGAACGATAAGTATTTGTCGAGCGAATGATTAGGCCGAAACGAATGATTGGAATGGTGGTCTCAAGAAGACGCCTTCGTAGAGCAGCAACTCGAGCACATGCATCGTGGTAAACGCACGAGATGACGCGCGTTCTGTTTCTACACGGCCTCGAGTCGGGCCCCAACGGCAACAAGCCGCGCGCGCTGCGAGAGGCCGGCTTCGAAGTCACAGCCCTCCAGATGCCTTGCGGTCGCGACGCGATCGTGCGTGATCCGAAGACGATCGCGACCCTCGGCGCGGCCGGCCTGGGGCTCGCGTTCGCCGCACGGCGCGGCGTGCTTTCGCTCGGCGGTGGGCTCGTGGGACTCGCGCTCGCGAAGCCGCTGGCGATGGCCCTCGCGACGCGGCGCGCCTTCGCGCGGAGCGTGCAGGTCCAGCTGCGCGCGATCGAGCAAGAGCCGAACTTCGACGTGGTGGTCGGCTCATCGTTCGGTGGCGCGGTCGCGCTCGAACTCTTGCAGCGCGGAGCCTGGCGCGGCCCGACGGTGCTGCTGTGCCCGGCGCACGAGCGCGTAGCCGAGCGCGCGTGGCGCGCGCCGCCAGCCGCTCTCGCGACCTTACCCGGCGCTGGTTACGCCGTCATCGTGGTGCACGGCAACGCCGACGAGATCGTGCCATTGGAACACTCGCGGCGGCTCGTGCGCGGGAGCCGAGCCGAGCTGCTCGAGGTGGAGGACGATCACCGACTGACAAGCACCGCGACCGCGGAGGCCTTGCGCATCTGGGTCGATAAAGCCAACGCTCGTCGCTGAGCCACGTCGCATAGGTGGTTCAACTCCTCGCGCTTCAAGGAGTCGGATGCTAGCGGGAGCACTCTTGCGTACAGTGCAACGGTGAGAAACTTTTTCCTCGTCGCGATGCTGGGTTTGAGCTGCGGCGCGCGTAGCTCGCTGGATGAGGTTTCCGCCAACACCTCGGGCCCGAACCAAGGCGGCTCCAACGAAGGTGGCTCCAACGAAGGTGGCTCCAACGAAGGTGGCTCCAACGAAGGTGGCTCCAACGAAGGTGGCTCCAACGAAGGTGGGAGCTGCGTGGGGTTTAGCTTCGATATCGCGGGCGGCGTCCTCGACCTCAGCACGGACGGAAAGAAGCTCATCGCAGGCGTCAGCCTTGCGCTGAACATCGGGCAGATCCTCGAGGCGGATCTCGAGAGTGGCACCTTGACCGTGCTGGCGGAGACGGAACAGATCTACGATCTCTTCGTGTTCGGGGATCACGTCTACTGGGCGCAGGCGCTCGAGGACCGAAGCTCGGACGGAAGCTCGGACGGACATTCGATTCGAAGGGTTCCGCTAGGCGGTGGTCCCAACGAGCTCGTGCTCGAAACGGGAGCCGTAGCTCAGGTGGCAGTCGAAGCCGACGGGATCTATTTTCTCGAACAATCGCTCACCGAAGGCCCCTTTCGAGTCATGCGATCGGGGCCCGACGGCGTGCAAGTGCTTGTCGCCGGGTTGGACTTCAATTGGAGAGAGATGATCTTGGGCGCACGGGGCGTGCTCCTAGCCGGTGCCTCGAGCGTTGGCGTCGTGGATCGCGCTGGTGGCCCTTTTGTCGAGCTTGCTCCCGCGTCGGAGAGCCGTGCGCTCGTCGAGTATGGCGAGCATGACTACTTTCTGGATGAGGCGTCTCCCGAGGCTGAGGCTGGCATCTCCCGAGTGCCGATCATGGGGGGGCTGCGCGAGCGTGTATTGGAGGTTGAAGGTCTCGAACTCGACTTTGCCGCGTACGAGGACCACTACGTTTTGGGGTCCGCTGACGCGGATGGCGGATCGGCTGTTTGGTTCGGTTCCTTTCCGATAGGTGAGCCACCGACCTTGGTTGCACAAGCGCAGGTCATCGGCAGCAACGAGGCCGGGGCACGGGTGTCGAGCGTGGCGCTTACCGAAAGCTTCATCGTCTGGTCCGAGTTCGCTTACGCGACGGACTCGATGACGATCCGAACTGCGTGCAGGCCTGAACTGCCCTGAGCCGCATGCGGCTCCGCGCGCTCGTGGTCAGCGCAGCCGGGGGCTCCAAGGATGGGGCCAACTGGACGTCGCTCGCAACAACGCCGTGACATTGCGACCCTCGAGACGAATGGGCCTTTGCGCCGGGCTCGCTTCGAGCGAAGGAGCCCCCATGCGCAGCACATACTTCGCGACGATCGGGCTCCTTCTTCTTGCCGCCGCGTGCGGTGACGACGCAACCTCTGGCGGTGGCGGCGCCACGGGCGCCAACAACCCCGGCGGCGGTGGCGCCGGCGCGGGCGAAACCGGCGGCACGGCCGGCATGGGTGGCGTTCCCAGCACCGGTGGCATGGCCGGCATGGGCGGCGTACCGGGCACGGGCGGCGAGCCTGCGGGCGGCGCTGGCGGCGAGCCTGTTGGCGGGGCTGGCGGCGAGCCTGCAGGCGGCGCTGGCGGGGCTGGCGGCGCTGGCGGCGCACCGACGGGC
>CAITIQ010000167.1 GCA_903892415.1 uncultured delta proteobacterium
CGCATCGGCGCTGAAGCTCTTGTCGCCGGCGGAACCCCACTGGCCGAGCACCGCCGCGAGATCCACTCCGTCAACCACGCCGTCGGGAATCACATCGCCCGGGCAATTGCAGCTCGCACTGCCCTCGCAGCAATCGGGGATGTTGTTGCCGTTCGCGTCGTCGAGCTCACCCGCGCGGATCTGGCCGAAGTCGACCAGCCCATCGTTGTTGCAGTCGGCGGACCACTCGATCATGTAGGAGCGGACGCCGATACCGTAGTAGGTGTCGCCGTCGTTCCGCACGTCGTTCCAGATGCGGGTGTGGTCGATGTAGTGCAGGTAGTCGTCGCGCTGACCGTCGGGGCGCGAGCTGTTGTCGAACTGCACGACATCCGACACATAGGACCATGGCTCGCCCGTGACCCACGCCCAGTTGGCGAACGGATCACTCGACGGCGTCGGCTGGTAGCCGCCGAGCCAGGGACCGTAGCGGTCCGCGGGAGCCCAGATCAGGGGACTGGACAGCGCGATCGATGCGACGAACAGGTCTTCGCCACTCGAGGTGATCGTGGCAAGGTGGCCGCCTCTGGCCTCCGCCGCGACGCGGGCATCCGACCAGCTGATTGGGGCAGGGACGGGAACGCCTTCATACCAGTGGCCGTTTCCTCCCGACTCGGCACGCCACTGCGTTGGTGCGGGCCTACCGGGATCGGAGTCGCAGATGTCGGGAATGAAGTTGCCGTTCACATCGGCTAGCTCACCCGCGCGGATCTGCCCGAAGTCCACGATGCCGTCGTTGTTGCAGTCGGCGGACCATTCGATGATGAACGCAGGGGCGAGCCATCCAACGCACGACGTCGGAATCGCATTCAAGTCATTCCACACGCCGCTTCGAGCCGTGAACGCGAGGACGGACTCCCCGTCAACGGATCCGCACCCACTGTTGTTCGGCTCGCCGGGATTCCAGTTTGAATAGGACCAGGCCTCGCCACTCGTCCATCGCCATTCACCCAGTGGTTCACCCGAGGCTGGCACCTGAACACCACCGAGAAGTGGCCCGAAGCCGTCGGGATGATTGACCCACGCCCAATCGAACTGCAGGGCGAAGGCCGCGATCCAGTCGTTTTCTCCTTCGGAATGGATGCTTGCGAGATGTCCGCCACGCGCCTCGCAGTACTGGGCGCAGAGTTGCCACGATCGCTGCTCGACTGCGTTCGCTGTAACGGCATACCAATTCCCATTCCCCCCGTCCTCCACGCGCCACTGCACGGCATCCTGCGCGGTTGCGAGCGAACCAATGGACAGAGCAGCGGCTGCGGCCGCCTTGGTGAGCGTGTTCGTGTGTGCCATTCCATGCACCCTTTTGGTTGGATCCTGCTGAGCGGGGGTCGTCCACCTCGGCGGAACGGGTGCCGAGGTGGCGAGAGAGCCCGTGTCGCGGGCGGCATGGAGCGCGCCGAGGAGAAAAAGCGCGAGAATCGCCACCGAGCGACGGTGCGTCGGGCCTGCGAGGGGCGCGCCGATGTCGGCGATCTCGTCCGCAAGCAGGAGCGCGGCGATGCGGTGGGCGGAGTCGGAGTGCAGCACGCGCGGATTCTGTCGGAAGTCGGCGCACCGTGCTGACGGAAGGCCGTCAGGGCGATCCGCTACCCTTTCGGCCCATGCCCGATTGGCGCGACATCTCCGTCTGGGAGCGCCTGGCGGCCGAGCCCGCGGCGGTCGTGGCCGCAGCCGAGGTCGGCCGCGGGGATGCCGCGGCCATCACGCGCCTGCGGCGCCGGTTCGACGCGGATCTCGTCTCCGCCGCACTGGAGTTGGCGCAGGCCCGCCGGAAGGCCAGCACGAAGTTCGCCTCCGCGGACACGCTCTGGTGCGATGTGGCGGGTGTCGAGCAGGCATCGAGCGAGCGCGTGGCTGCCTGGAAGGCGCAGCGTATGCGGGAGGTGCTCGGGGTCGGCGCCGGGATCCTCGATGTCTGCTGCGGCATCGGTGGCGATGCGATGGCGCTGTCCGCGGCCGGGCTTCGGGTGACGGCGGTGGACCTCGATCCCCGTCGCGCGTGGATGGCTTCGCGGAATGCTGGATGCGCGGGCCAGGTCGCCGACGCCGAGTCGCTCGTCCTCGCGGGCGAAGTGGTGCACGCTGATCCCGCGC
>CAITIQ010000168.1 GCA_903892415.1 uncultured delta proteobacterium
CCAGGTAGTGAAAGTGCAACTTTCATTGATTGACCTCTAACGCGTTCGAGCGACTTGTAACCACTAGCATGCCCAGTATCCCAGCCGCAGCAAGCGCGGCTGCCAACGCCCATGCTAGTGGTATCGTCTCGAGTTCTGAGCCGAATACTCCGTCGAGAATGAACGGCATGGCGTTGAAGCTCATGTGGCAAAGTACGCCGGGCCAAAGCGAGTTGGTACGAGCACGTAGCCACCCGAGCGCAAGTGCCGCGACCACAAGAGGCGGAAACGACCGCGGATCTAGGTGAACAAGAATGAATGCGAACGACGTTGCGACGATGGTCTCCCAGCTGGCTTGTTGACTGGGGCGTCCTATAGCGGTCCTCTCCTGCTCGGTCGCAGGCAAGCCCTGCGCCTTGTTGAAAACTGCTGCCACTGAAAAGGGCGACGCTGTTCGGGCGTAATTGCGAACATAGGTGAATAACGCCCCGCGGAAGATTGTCTCCTCGACAAAGGGGCCTATCACTGCCACCGCCATGACGATGGCTACACGCCCTCTTGTTTGGGCAGTCTCCCAATCTTTAACCAAGAGCCCTTCCGTCGGTTGTGGAAAGCGATCCAGCACTAAGCCGTGCAGGTAGTTGCACGCAACGGACAGAGCGAAGCCAAGTGCTGGCGCCGCTAATAAGGGTATGATCGTCGGCTTCCTCAGCGCTATTATTGAGCTTATGTCGCTTTGCGGAGAATAGACCCTAAGTAGTAAAAATAGGCCCGCCCCATAGGAGATCGATTGAATCAGGACTGCCGCCGAGAGCATTGTTCCAAAGAGCTGAAGTCGCGAGAAGACGACCCACAGACTCAAATATAGAAAGGTGATCGTGGCGGCCCACCAGATGGCGCCGAACCCGCTCATCCCGCGAATGGACTCGTTCTCGGAGGAGTCGTTCGGTTCTCGCTTTAGCTTGTTGCCGTGTTCGCTCGGGTCTGCGCTCATCAGGCGTCGCTCTGCTTGCGCAGGTAGGCAGGTACCCCGCGCTTGATGATCGTGTCGGACGGGGATCCAACGTCGAGGTTGGGGTAGTCCACAGTGAAGTGGAGTCCGCGGCTCTCTCGTCGCGCTGCTGCACATTCGACAATCAGCTGCGCGACGGTCGCAATATTGCGAAGCTCGAGCAGGTCGCGCGTGACGAGGTGCCGCCAGTAGTACTCGCGGATCTCCTCTTGCAGGAGCGTGATTCTGCGGTTGGCACGACGAAGGCGGTCGTCTGAACGAACGATTCCGACGTAGTTCCACATGGTCCGGCGCAGCTCGTCCCAGTCGTGCGTAACGACGACTGCTTGGTCGCTGGCCACAGCGCTGCCAGGGTTCCAATCGGGTACATCGGGCAGCTTGGCTTCTAGTGCACTATCTCCGAGCCGAAGGGCAGCACGATGGCCAAACACCAGCCCCTCGAGCAGCGAGTTTGACGCTAATCGGTTCGCGCCGTGAAGTCCTGTGAAGGCGCACTCCCCAATGGCCCATAGGCCAGGGATGGTGGTTTGGCCGTGAAGGTTCGTGGTGATGCCGCCGCACATGTAGTGCGCCGCAGGAACCACTGGAATGGGCTCCCGCGTGATATCGATCCCCCACCTTCGGCACTCGCTCTCGATCGTCGGAAAATGCTCAAGGATAAAGTCTTTGGGTTTATGGGTTATGTCGAGCAAGACGTGGTCGGAGCCCGTTCGCTTCATCTCGAAGTCGATGGCTCGAGCGACGATGTCGCGGGGCGCAAGGTCTTTGCGTGGGTCGTGCTTGTCCATGAAGGGCGTCCCATCCAACAGTCGCAAGATCGCCCCTTCGCCGCGGAGCGCCTCGGTGATCAAGAAGCTCTTCGCTTTGGGATGGTAGAGGCACGTCGGATGGAACTGGTAGAACTCCATGTTGCCAACTTCGGCGCCGGCTCGGTAAGCCATCGCCACCCCGTCCCCGGTAGCCACGTCGGGATTGGAGGTATAGAGGTAGACCTTGCCCGCGCCGCCGGTCGCTAGGATTGTTGCCTTCGCCAGATAGGTCTCTACCTTTCCTGTGTTGGTATCTAGCGCGTAGACACCTGCGCAGAGCTCTGGCCCACCAAAGCGAGAAAGCATGATTAGGTCGATGGCCGTGGTTTGTTCCAGCACGCGAATGCGAGGGTGGCTCTTGGCTCTGGCGAGCAGAGCACGTTCGACTTCACGGCCAGTGGCGTCTGCCGCGTGCACCACCCTGCGAGTCGAGTGACCTCCCTCTCTGGTGAGGGACAATGAACCGTCCAAGGTTCTGTCGAACTCCGCACCGTACTCAACGAGCTCACGGATCCGGTCGGGACCCTC
>CAITIQ010000169.1 GCA_903892415.1 uncultured delta proteobacterium
AAGGTTGTTTTTCCCAAGATTTCAAACGCAACTCTAAAATTGAACAAAAGCAAAAATTGCACAGGCCCGTGCCTCCCTCCAAACAAAAACACCAGCGACGGCCCATCCGAGAAAATGTGACAGTGGGGAGCTGCCTCTCCTGGCCTCGGCTGTCGAAAACTGTTGTCGAAACCAACACTGAAATGCCACTTCCCCAGCGAAATCCACGGAAGGCGGTAACTGGCAAAGGTCTACCATGCCCAGGTTTCGACGAACGTGGCTGCACATGGCCAGGGGCTACGTGCAAGTACAAAGAGTTTCGGAACGGCCACGAGCGCTATCATCCGAAATGCACCCGGTGCATGAAGCGGGCAGCCAATCCTAGCCACGGACAGTCGTCACCGCAAAGTGAGCCGCAAGATCATGATGCAGCACGACCGTCTTCATTCGAAACCTCCGAGTCGGCTCCCGAACGGCCCCAGAATGTTAACGACCTTGGAGCTGGCGGCTTCGTGACGCGTCCCGTGCCCCCGCGTGGCAGACCGCCCATCGACGACAACGGCAACAGAATGCGCTGGAGCGGTCGGGACGAATCGTACACAGCATCAGCTGGAGACCTTCGTGCAGTGAGTAGACTAGCCACATCCAGGGCCGGCAGCGCTCACTATGGCCGCGTGAAGACTTCGTGGTTGGTAGACTTTCCGTGGCTCGATGTGCGATTCGTACTTCGGGACTCAATTACCGGCCGGTGCAGTTCTCGTCGCGAAGGCGAAGCGCCGTGCCCTGGATGTGTTCTTTGTTGCCGCCTCTTCTGCAAACTCTGCGGCCACTCCTCGTCCACCGTGTTCGGCGGCAAAAGCAGGGGTTCCAAGACCATCAAGAGGCAAGCGCTCCTACTTCACAACCAACTACACCCCCCTACGCTGGAGAACTTCCGACGAATCCCGAAGATGCTGTCCGAGCAAGACGCGTACAATCACCGACGGCATATGAGGTTGTTGTTCGCGGTCTATCATCTTGCAACAACGCACCAAGCGTTGCGTCGCATGCCGACCATGGCGAAGCTTGCTATTCAGTGGAACTTTCGTGACAAGGACGGCGTGCGCGAGGATTTGGGGCGGGCGTACGTGGGGCCAGACGGCGCGAGGGTCTTCCTTTTCTGCATTGCTGATGTGTTGCTCGGTTACATCAACGAGCTAGCGTGCAAGTCACCTGTCATCGGAATCGCCATCGACGAGTCGACGGACCATTCGGGCAAGAAGGTGCTGTTGATCTACGTCCGACTGCGCTGCGCTGACGGCGTATTCCGAACGTTCTATTGGGCGGCACTCTACGTGAAGCAAGCCGATGCCGAGAGTAAACTTGTACAAGCTCTTGGAAGGGCACTTCGAAGCCTGTGATGTGAAGAGGAGGAGGAGGACGAAGAGGAGGACGGCCCGTACGATGAGGTCCCGGATGGCTGGGAAGTCGTGCAAAAGAGCGATGCGGAAGCCTTTTTAGAAACTCGCATCGGGGAGAAGTCGTGGCAAGTAGTGCACTATTGGAACGCGCCTGTGCCTGGTTGGCACCAAGGATGGGTGAAGCTTAAGCAAAGCAAGAAGAGCAACAAGTTCTACGGCTCTTACAAGGTGGTGTACCCGGGTGCGACTAGGCGGCAAGATAGGGAGTGCTACCAGGAACTCGCCCTAGGCAACTACGGAGCCGCAGGCGGCGGTGCTCAAACTTGGGTGATAATACAGCAGCGGCCTTAAACCGGGGGAAGGAGGGGAGGGGGAAGGAGGGGGGAAACATAGAGGAAAATGGGATTGAGCCCAGGTCCCTTTTGACCCAATTCCTGGGGCTATAGTGCGTTTCAGGACATCTGGCCTGACTGACCCCAAAAACGAATCGCTGCGCGAGCCGCTTCGCAACGACTGCCTCGGCCCTTCGGGCCTCGGCAGCCGTCCGAGGGCCGAAAGCGCGACTTTTCAGTGCTGCGTTTTGTTCGCCACACTG
>CAITIQ010000170.1 GCA_903892415.1 uncultured delta proteobacterium
AGTCGCCGTACGTTTGGCTGATCAAGCGCTCCAAAGCGGGGATGTGGCCAAGCTGCGCAAATCTGTAGAGGTCGTGCGTACACACCTACCTCTTCAGGACGCTGATTCCGCTCGAATCATCAAGGCTCTGTCGGACTGGGATGCATACCTTTCCCACATCCAGGATCGACTCAGCGCCGCTGACCGTGCTATTACCGCGGGCCTCTACGAAGAGGCAGCTGGGTTGTTCGCGGGGCTGAATGGAGGTGCGCAGGACCGGCCTTTGCAAGCGCGGATCGAGGAGCTCTCAAAGGCTTTGTCGAAAGCGCAAGCCAAGACCGAGGACTGGGTGTCCGGAGTCAAGAAAGCACTTGATGAAGGCCGCTTTGAGCACGCAGCTTTCAATCTTCGGCAACTCGTACTACACGCTCCGCAGTATCCGGCATCGCGCGAGCTTCGAGCTGCACTCGCGCAAGCGATCGCCAAGCAACGCCGCCGTCGAGCGTTGGCGGCGGCCTGCGCTGTCTTGCTGTTGGGGGTCCTCGGCATGATCTGGCACCACCTCGGCGTTGCCCGGCCGCGCCAAGCCATGGCCGACGCCGAGGCTGCGCTAGAGCAGCAACTGGACACCGTCGCGGAGCATCTCGCCGCGCACCGCTTAGCCAGCGCCGGCCGTCTGCTGTCGGACCTTTCGGCGGGTCCGGAACGTGCTGCGCAAGTGGCGAAGTCCGCTCAGCCCTCTTGGTTGCCCATGTCGAGCCGGGCCGTCGATCTCGCCACGCGCTCGAGCCGCGCCGGCGCACTAGCCATCACACGCGTGGACTTGGGTCGTCAACTCGCCCAAGCCCTAGCCCTAGCCGACCAGCTCGCCGCTGCGACGTGGCAAGACCTGGCGCAAGCAGACTTCGCCAAGGCCGACCAGCGTTACACCCAGCTCGTGACAGCGGATGCCGAGTCCGCGCACGCAAAGGGCCTGCGCAGCGCTATCGACCAATTGCGCCCCATAGGCGCCGAAGTCGCGGCCGCCATCGACGCGATGCAGCGCGGCCTCGACACCGCGCAGCTCGACGCCTCTGAGGCGGCCTTGGCCAAGCACGCCGCGTCCGTGCAACGCTGGAATGCGGCCTGGGCCGCCCTGGGCAAGCCTCGTGATGCGTACACCAGCCTGCCCGCTCCTCCTGTGGTCGCCCGCGTCGCCGAGGCGCGCAAAGCCTTCGACCGGGCGTTTAGCGACGCACGCGCAGCAGCGGCTGCTTGGGACGAATCCAACTACTTGGACGCCATTCAGCGCGTGTCGGTCCTCCAAGCCAAGTACCCGCCACTGCGTACTCTGGAGTCGGACATGGCAGCCTCCCGAACGGCGCGTCTGGCCCAGCTTAAAGCGGCTAGTTCGGCCGTGCAGGCGATGCAAGCAGCCGATCTGAAGTTGGCTGCTCAGTACCTCCAGCCGCATGCGACCTCCACGGTGGTCACGCCGGAACTTGCGGCCGCACGAGCTGGCTTGCAGCAACGTCGCGACGCGCTGCAGTCGGTGCTCGCGAAGCTCGACACCGCTTTGCGCGACGACAACTCCTCCGCCGCCGCTCAAGCGTTGGAGGCGGCAGCCAAGCTCCAGACTTTGGACGCTCTCGCGAATGACACCGTACGTCGCGCGATCGATTACGTGGCGGCTCACACCAAACGTAAGGAAGAGGCGTTAGCCAGAGTTGAGGCCGCCATTGCGGCGAAGGACTTTGCGTCGGCGCAGGTTGAACTCGGGTCGTTGAAGACCTTGGTCGCGCTTGATGCAGACGGCCCAACAATCACAGCCGCACTGAGTGCGAAGATCATTGCCCTGCAACGGAGGGTCTTACCTCGCATTGCCCGCGAACTATTGGCGCAGGAGAGTCCATCGCCTCAGGAGCTCAAGAGGCTCGCCGATTCGTTGCGCGAGTTAGGTGGTGAAGCAGCGCTTGTGGAGGAATTGCTCGTAAGCATGCGTGCCACTCGGGCTGGTCGGGTGGCTGTTTGGGGGGATGTGATAGTGGTTGAACCAGATGCATCCGTCATCGTGGACGGAGAGATTCGAGCGCGCATCTCGGGCACTGGTCTTCCTTGGAAGGTACGCGATCGTGTGACCGGTATCGAAATGGTGCTGATTCCGCCGGGGAAGTACACCCGCGGCGCGGCATCTGGCGACGGTGAGGCGTTTGGCGACGAACGTCCGGCACACGAAGTGACGATCAGCACGGCGTTCTACTTGGGCGTAAACGAGGTGACGCAGAGTGAGTGGTCGAAGTTGATGGGCAGCAATCCCTCCTACTCCAAAGGCGACCGTCTACCTGTGGTGAATGTGACTTGGGATGGCCTTCAACCGTTCTTGCAGAAGTCCGCTGGGCTGCGTTTGCCAACAGAGGGGGAGTGGGAGTATGCGTGTCGTGCTGGCACGACAGGCTCGCGCTACGGCGAGCTTGATGACGTGGCTTGGCACGGAAACAACAGCAGTGATCAGGCACATGCCGTAGGCCAAAAGCTGGCCAACGCGTTTGGGTTGCACGACATGCTGGGCAATGTGTGGGAGTGGTGCTCCGACCGGTACGGGGGGTACTTGGGGCGTTCGCAAACGGATCCGCAGGGAGCGAGCGCAGGGAGTAGTCGGGTTCTCCGCGGCGGCGCCTGGTACGGCAGCGTCAGGACCTGCCGCGCGTCCCGCCGCTACGGCTTCGCGCCCGCCGGCAGGAGCGGCGGCATCGGGTTCCGTGTAGCGAGGACTCCCTAGTTCTCCTTCCCCTTTTTCCTGTTCTATCTACTCTTCAGCCTCATGCCGGATCCCATAACGCCAGCCCCCAACGCGGA
>CAITIQ010000171.1 GCA_903892415.1 uncultured delta proteobacterium
AGGAAGAAAGCAACATAGCCACAACCACCATGCTCGAGCGGGCAACACGCTGTCTCATGTGCACTCCAATGCGGAGCCGCTCGACGACTGAGCGGCACCACCTCAGGCTCCACTAACCACCTATTGAGCGTCAACCAAGAAACCAAAACTTACGCTCTATTCTGATAGACACTTAATCCCTTACGCACATCAACTGGGTGACCCACAAGTGGGTATCAACCCGTCGATGGCGTGTGCACACGCCCGGCGGCGGGGTCTAAACCTCCGGCTCGCCGTAGCCGCCTCGTTCATTGGGGTTTTAACCCTCGGAGCATCACCTTCGACAAAAAGGTGAGCGCTGGGGGTGGCCTCAGGGAATTAGCTCTCATGAGGAACACATCGAATGGTTTTGAGACGGGCGGGTCGGCCCAAGCCTTCGAATTGTTGAAGGATGAGATCCTTCGACGAGGTCAGAGCGCTCGGCCCCCCACAGCAGACATTGTCACTGCAGCGCAGGCCATGATCGCAACGCACGCGCGAGTAGAGCCTCTGCTCCAGGAGATTCGGGAGGCGTTACCTCGAACGAACATAGAGCTGATTCAGCAATTGGGGGCGTGCGGAGAGGCGCTGCTCTATGCTCAGTCTCTCTATTCAGCAGCAGAGAGTCGAACGCCCGCCGTGGCGAGAACGGCCGCGAGAGTCTTTGAAGAGCGCCGGGTCTTGATCACCGAATACTCGTTGGCGGTGATGCGAGGGGTCCTGCGCGAGGACGAAGTTAGGCTCTCGGGCAGCAGCTCTCACCGTGACGCCGCTCGGGACATTCGGGCGATCGGTGCGTTGTTCTTAGCCAATTGGTCGAGAGTGGAGCCGGCGATTGGCGGAGTTCTCGCGCGCGTAGAGGACGCCATGGCGCTCGCGCACAAGCTGACTTGCGAGGCCGCTCGCTCAGGTCAAAGGAACAAGAAGCTCAACCTTCACGCCCAAGCGCGCAATGGGGCCTTTGACTTGGGCCTCGCGGCTCAGCGGGAGGCGCAGCGCGCGACTACCTGCGCTTTTATCACGCTGATTCGAGTCAATACCTGGTCAGCGTGTTTGGAGGCGGGAGGCCACGCAAACGGCCAATGGGCGCTGTGCCCCGCTGGGGATCGGCCGTCGAAGTGGACGGTTTGTTGAGTTCGGTGACCCATCGGGCGGGGATCGGCGCTTGGATTCAACAAAACGTCCAGTTGGAGGTCCCATCCTGGCGTTGGGACCGCGCGCAGCGACGCCGCGGGGGTTGTTGCGCGAGGCTCCCGGCTCACGTGCGGTTCGACGCAGGGGCGAGGAGGCCATCTCCGCTGGCCATCCAGCGGAGGGCCTGCTCCAAGCGAGTAAGCGCGTCGCCTTCGATGGGCTCGCCGTGGGCGAGGATCGCCTGGTGGATGGGCCAGGCGAGCAGGGTGCGAGCGCTGCGTGCAGCGAGGGTGCGGTCTTTGACGAAGATGCGCCAGGCGCGACTCTGGGCCAGCTTGCCGTGACAGCCGACGAGCCAGAGCGTGACGTGGGCGACGAAGCCTTTGGGCGC
>CAITIQ010000172.1 GCA_903892415.1 uncultured delta proteobacterium
ACCCTTCCGCTGTTAAACGACAGCGGCCTCATCGAAGCTGAAGACTTGGAAGCCTGCCGGGACCCGTCCGCTCTACCCTTCCGCTGTTAAACGACAGCGGCCTCATTGAAGCCAGTCAGCTTCGGGTACGCCTTCAGCGACTGTCAAGCTCCTTCCGCTGTTAAACGACAGCGGCCTCATTGAAGCCCGCAGCGATAGCTCCTCCTCACTCAAGGCAGGGTCTCCGGCCTTCCGCTGTTAAACGACAGCGGCCTCATTGTGATGATTCACCTTCCGTTGCCGCAAAGGCCCGAGTTCTGAACCAGGGAGCCGGCTTTCGCGCGCCATGTGGCGGATCCACTCGCGGGGTGTGTACTGTCCCGCTCGGATGGCCTTTTGGGTGTCCATCCAAAGCGAGACGATCGGGTTCATTGCGTGTCTAGTCGCTTTCGGATCGCTCGAGCGAGGTAGTGGGTTGACATGTAAGCGGCATCCGCGCGCGCAAGGGCGGCTCGCCGAACCTCGGCATCTTCGGTCTTGTAAAGCGCATCGTAGAGGAGAGCAAAAACCTCATCCTGCTCGGGCGTCGGGTCGTCGTCGTCAATCAGGCCGGGCGAGTCTTCGCCGCGAAGCTCTTTCTGGCTCATTTGTCTTCCCCTTCGTTCGGTTCGAGCTTTGGGCAGACGGTTATGCCGTGCATGTACTTGCCAAAGTCGAGCCCAGCGCGGCAAGCAACCTCTTCGGTGTCGAACTGCTTGCAGCGGTAGCACTGAGGATCGAGCCCCATCGCTAGCATTTCATCGCGAACAAGCGCGATGTTCCTTTGCTTCTGCTCTTTGGTGATCATTCGAGCACGTCAAGCGGGTGGTCGAGACCTTCGCACACTTCACGGTAGAAGCGCTCGGCGGCCTCTTTGGTTCCGTGGATTCGGATCGCTTCGGCCTCCAAGGCCGCCCAGTCCTCTTCCGTCATGTCGCGCTCGGGCTTATCCCAAGGCTTCTTCTCGGGCTCTTTCCCCTTCATTTTTCCACCTCCAACCGCAACCTAGCCACGATCTCGCGGTCTCCAACCTTCGTGCCGCTCGAAGTTCGCTCGAATGCGACCTTGCCGCTTCGGCCGTTGAAGATGCTCACAACGTCGGCTTTCTTGTGCGTGGCCTGAAGCGACTGCGGGACCTTATCAGGAAGGATTCAGGAACGAACCGACCCTCGCTCTGACCGCGCGGGTAACGGCCACTGAGGCGCATTGTCGACGTACCGCAGATCCACCGTGTAGCCCTTCGCTTGGCCTTGAGGGCATCGACAAGCTTCGCAGTCTTGGCGCCATCGCTGTTGACGCCATCTATCAAGACGTTTTGCTTGTTCGGGATGGCGGTCTTCGCGACCATCGAAGACTCTTCGTGCTGCGGCTCCACCGCGCCAACGCATGTCTTTGGCGGTCGCAAACTCGGGGAGGTCGTCCTTGACCTCGTCGGGGTTCATCAGGACGAAGACCGATTGGTTAAGGCCATTGAGTGCCGTCGACTTACCAGCGGCCGGACCGCCCATCATAATGATCGCGGTCAGCTTCTCGACGTTCCTCGGCCCGGCAACGAGGGACTTCGACATGATCGTCTAGTGGAGCTTGGCGCGCTCCGGCTCCACCTTGTCGCCGCCCATGCTAGCCGCGAGGGCATCCGCTGGAACGGCATCCCAATTGTTGCTCGCCGTGGCGGCCTCTTTTCAGACTTGATGAAGTTTGACCGGCCTCGGTTACGCAAAGCTCGCACGCTCCCTCTCGGGCCGCTTTCGGTCATTGGGAGGTTGAAGTGCACTTGCTGGGGCGGTTGGAGCAGGACCTGACGATGGCGGGGTATGTGCCCAAGACGCGGTTGATATACGTGAACTCGATCCGGGATTTTGCTGCGTTCTTTGCGCGTTCGCCGGTGGAGCTAGGCGCGGAGGAGGTGCGGACGTGGGTGGATGAGTTGACAACGCGTCGGGTACGCGGTCCGCAGCGTTTGCGGCAACATTTCTCCGCGTTGAAGTTCCTCTACACGAGGACCTTGTGGCGTCCTGAGGCGGTTTCTTTTCTGGCATGGCCGAGCGACCAGCCGCGATTGCCTACGGTGCTATCGCAGCAGGAGATTCAGCGGCTGCTCGAGGCCTTTGAACAACCCAAACATCAAGCGTTGTTCGCGACGCTCTACGCGACCGGTCTGCGATTGCGTGAGGCGTGCGAGCTGCGCTGGCTCGACCTCGATCTGGCCCGCAAGGTGATCTTCGTCCGGCGCGGCAAGGGCAATCGGGAGCGACTGGTAATGCTCAGTAAGCTTCTACTATCTATACTGCGTAGCCATCAAAGACTTTCGCCTTGGCGTACGCCTTGGGTGTTCACGTCCAACAATGGAGCGGGCAGCCTGAACCCGGACGTGGCCCGCAGGGCGCTCGGCCGGGCTAGCCGAGCAAGCGGTGTCGCCAAGCATGTAACGCCCCACGTACTGCGCCACAGCTTCGCTACGCACCTCTTGGAGGCAGGAACAAGCTTACGGACGATCCAGGTGTTGCTCGGTCACCAAACCATCGCCACCACGGCACGCTACGCCCAAGTGTCATCTGAGTTGATTCGAGCCACCCGCAGCCCGATTGAGCGTTTGCGACCGCTCCAAGTTCGCTGCGCTTAAGAAGCTAGGTAGTCGGTCTTTTCACGCCATGGTCGCGGGCGCCAGCACCGCCTCAATCACCCGATAAACGTGCGTACCGACTACCTGCGGCCAAGGTTGATCTGGCCCCGAGTCATTCCGTCGTGCTCGCTCACTGGCGGTTCTGACACTCTCTAACGTGTAGCGCTCGGGGGGCAGTCCGCTCTTTGAGTACTGCCCGAGGATCTCGCGCAGCAGCTTGGTGCACTCCTGGCTCGCGGATGGCCGCTCGCGCTGGGTTACCACCTGCGAGACGTCTTCGGTCTCGTGGAAGAGCAGCCAAAGCTCGAAGCAAGGGTTACTACCGGCGAGCGAGTAACCTTTCCCTTTCGCCAAAGAGAAGGCCGATGCGAGCTCTGCATCCCGGTGGTGATCGACGTCGAAAACGACCCAATATTCGTCGGTGTCTAGCGCGGTATCGATGTCCTTGCGATGCGCGTCCAGGCTGGCGATCAAGTCCGCGGGCGCACTGCGCCCATCCACAGAAGGGCGCACCACGAGCCGCACGCGCGTCCGATCGATCAGCCCGTTGTCCTGCAGGATACGGAAGTAGCTAGCGCCGCCGCCGAGCGAGTCCTCCGTGGCGATGACGACCAGTCGAGCGTCGCGCTTCACACCGGCGGAGCGGTCGAGCAGCGAGGTGCGGCGAAACTTAGGAGCCATGACGTCGCGTCGTCGAGACCAGCCGCAGCGCCGGCTGTGGCAGCGCACCGAAGCGCCCTTCAAGGTAACCGTCATCGATGCGGCCCTTTAGCTGCTCCAGCTGCTCGGGCTTGAACTCGGCCAGCGAATAGAGCCGTGAGGAGCCGTCCACCTGCTTCTCCATGAACCAGGTCGAGTCGGCGCCAAACGGTGCCCGCTCAAGCAAGTTGGTGTCATGGGTGGTGAAGATGAGTTGGCTCTTCACGCCTTGGGCGCCGAGATCGAGGAAGCGCTGCAGCAGGCGGCGGACTAGCACAGGGTGCATGCTGCGCTCGAGCTCGTCGATGATGAACGCCTTCCGGCTTGATCGCGCTAGCTCGGCAAGCTCTGCGAGCCGCCGCGTCCCCTCCGACTCGAGGTTCCACGCGAACTGAACCGGCTCACCGAGGACGTTTCGTCGTTGGGCCATGAGCACACGGACGTCAAAACGCTTGTTGTCCTTGCGCGTCGCATGCATCTGGTTGAGTCGGTCAAAGATGCCCTCATCAGGAAAGTCGTCAGCGTCGTCGACTACCTCGTTGGCGAGGACCTCGAGCCCGGTGATCCCTGTGCCCGCATCGCGCAAGAGCTCGGTCAGAAGCTGCTGCTCTGCGGGCCCTGCCTCGACGAACTTTAGCGGGTCGACGAGTCGTCCGCCTGCATTGACCGGCTTCAGCCCGCGAAGCAGTTCGATCACTTCGTTCAACTCAGCCACGTTCCTCTCGCGGGCCTCAGCGAGGAAGACCTGCTCGGGCCGAGTGCCCTGCGCGACGAAGCGAAGGAACTCGGTTCGTGACGGGTCCTGGGATAGGCCGCTAGTGTCCGTGGGCTCCAATCCCTGCCGCTCGAACAGCGCGCGCTCCTTGCCGTCTTCAATCACATAAAGCCATTCGGCCTCGACGGTGGAGCCGATCTCCAGACCGTACTCGTAGCGACGCTGCTCCGTTCCAACCACCAACTCGAAGTGGCTCGGCTTTTGAGCCAACGCGGGGTCCAACGCAAACCATTCGGCGAACGGTGCACTATCGGGCTTGCGACCACGCAGACACGTTCGCAGCAGCCAGCCCAGCGCAAGCACGAGGTTGGACTTGCCCGAGGCGTTTGCACCGTACAACGCCGCGCAACGAAGCACCTTGAGCCCGCCCGGACCATCGACCACCAGACCGGGATCGTGTTTTACCGCGTCGCTCGCGACAAGGCTCAGCGTCACGTTCTCGCGGAACGAGCGGAAGTTCCCAACGGTGAACTGAATGAGCATCGCTGGGCTGACTCTACCATGCGCGCGCCCCGTCCTTCGCATCCCGGACGGCACGGGCCCGTGTATTCTCCCCCCACTTCGCCAGCCCGTGCTTCCCAGCACCAGCACCAAAGAAAGGGGAATCTGCGTGACCGTTTCTGAGTGGCCGGCTACCCGGCTGCATCCGGCTCAACGGCGCTATCTCGCTGAGGACTTGGTGCGGCGGCGACGTTCGGATGAGGAGCGGCGTTACTCGGCGCCGCAGCGGGCGGCGAAGATCGATGCGAATCCGCATCAGGTTGCGGCTGTGATTTTCGCGCTGGCGCGGCTGCGGGAGGGCGGTTGCATTCTGGCGGACGAGGTTGGGCTGGGGAAGACGATCGAGACGGGGTTGGTGATCGCGCAGCTGTTCGCGGAGTCGGCGCGGCGGGTGCTTTTGGTCGCGCCGAAGCCTTTGCTTGGGCAGTGGCGACAGGAGCTGTTTCAGCTTTTTGATATCTCCGCGCGTGAGGGGCAGCCGCGCATCGGCGGCTTCGACGGTGAGGGGGTGTTTTTGATCGGGCGCGAGGCGGCGGGGAGCGAGAAGGGGCGCAATGCGCTGCTTGCTTCGCAGCCGTTCGACCTGTGCGTGATCGACGAGGCGCACGAGGTCTTTGCGGGCATCTACAAGCGCTTCGACAAGCTGGGTCAGTACGACGAGGACGCGCCGCATGCGCGGACGGCGGGCCGTTTGCGGGAGGTGTTGCTCGCCGCGCGGACGCCGGTGCTGCTGCTTACGGCCACGCCGATGCAGAACAACCTGGCGGAGCTGTGGGGGCTGATTCAATTCGTTGATCCGCTCGGCACGCTGGTCGGCGATCTGCCGACGTTCCGCGACGTGTTCTGCGGCGTCGACGATCGGCAGCTCGCGCGGGGACAAGAAGATGAGCTTCGTAGTCGGCTACGCGTCGTGGTGCAGCGCACGCTGCGGCGGCAGGCGCAGGACTTCCTCGAGAAGCCATTCGTCCATCGCCGGGCGAAGCTGTTCGAGTACGCAATGGGTCCGGTGGAGAAGGGGCTCTACGACGACGTCACGCGTTATCTGCTGGAGCCGGGGATCGTGGCGTTTGAAGGCAGCCATCGTCAGCTGCTGCTGCTCGGCTTTCACCGTCGCATGGCCTCTTCGACCCGAGCGCTCGCGGTGAGCCTGAGCGGCGTCGCCAAGCGGCTGCGACGCAAGCTGGGTCGCGATGAGACGGTCGAGACGGAGCGTGAGGACGCGCGGCACCTGCTCGACGATCTCGAGGAGGAAGACGCGGAGTGGGGCGCAGCGGCGGAGGCGATCGAGCCGAGTGACGCGGAGTCGAAGCGCCCCGGGCACACGCCGGAGGCCATCCGTTTGGAGCTTGCCCGGGTCGAAGGTTTTGTTCGACGAGCGGAGGCGCTTGGTGCCGACGACAGCAAGTTCCGCGCGCTATTGCAGGCCTACACCTTCGTCAGCGAGCGCGCCAAGAACGGGCTCGGCGCAGGCAAGCTCGTGATCTTCACCGAGTCCTTGGTCACCCAGGAGTACCTGCGCGATCGGCTGATCGAGAGCCGCTTGCTCGCGGAGGCCGACATCACCTTGTTTCGCGGGACGAACGACTCGGAGCGGGTGCAAGCGGCGCTGGAGCGTTGGCAAGCGGAGGTGCCCCAACAGGACAGGCCCTCGAGCCGCGACATCATCGCGAGGATGGCGCTCGTGCACGAGTTCAAGATGCGCTCCAAGGTCTTCATCTCAACCGAGGCCGGCGCGAAGGGGCTCAACCTTCAGTTCTGCGACACGGTGGTCAACTACGACTTACCGTGGAACCCGCAACGCATCGAGCAGCGCATCGGTCGCTGCCATCGTTACGGGCAACAGAACGACGTCACGGTGATCAACTTTCTGGCGAAGGACAACGAGGCGCAGCGACTCACCTTCGAGATCCTAAGTCAGAAGCTGGAGCTTTTCGGCGCGGTGCTGGATGCCTCCGACCAGGTGTTGGATCGGTCGGACGGCTTGGGTGGTGCAACGCTGGTCGGTGCGCTCGGCGCCGGCTTCGAGTCGGAGCTGCGGCGCATCTACGATCGAGCCCGCACGCTGGACGAGGTGACCGCGGAGCTGCGCGCGTTGCGCGATCGGGTCGCGGAGGAGCGCGCTCGCTTCGAAGAGACGCACAACCGGACAGCCACCCTGATCGAGGACCGCTTCGACGAGGGCGTGAAGCGTGTGTTCCGCAACCATCAGCTGGCGGTTCCGGCCGCGCTGGCCGAGCTCGATCGCGATTTGGCCTCGGTCGTACTTACCTATCTCGACGCGGCGCTAATCCCCTATCAGCGGCTCAATCAGGAAGGCGTGGAGCTGCTGTGTGTGGCGCCGTCCGCGGCGCTCCCGGAGGAGCTTCGAGCCGGCATTACGGCAGCCATCGGTCCGTCGAAGGAGCACACCTCGCTTCACTCGAATCACCCGCTCGTGGTCGCGGCGGTAAGCGCAGCACGCGCGCCGTGGGCGAACAGCTCGGTCATCGTGAGTCCAGCGGCCGAGGCTTCGGCGGAGCTGCGTGCGCTCTCCGGCAAGCGCGGGCGCTTGCGGCTGATGAAGGTCTCGTTCAACGGCTTCGAGCAGGTGGAGTTGCTCGTGCCGATCGTCGTGCTCGAGGGAGGCGAGCTGCTTGCGCCGGAAGTCGGGGAGGCGCTGCTGCGCAGCCCGTTGCGCGAGTCGACGGCCGTTGACGTCGCGGAGGTGAGCGTTTCGGAGGTGAGCCTTTCGGAGGTGAGCGATGCCGAGCTCGACGACGCCAGCGATGAGACGCTCTTCTCACTGCAAGCCTCGGTGGATGCGGCCGAGAACGCGCGCTTCGAGCAGGCTCAGGCTCAGGCGGAGCGCTACGTGGAGGACCGCCTGCTCGTCTTGCGGCGGCGCCAGACTGTGCTCGCCCATCAATTCGAAGCGGCGCAGCTCCGGCGCGATGGCGCCACCGGCTCTGACGCACGCACCGAGGCGGAGCGCGCCGTGCTCTCCGCGCAAGTAGCGAAGGAGGAGCTCGAGGCAGCGATCGCGCGGCTCGAGTCGCGCGACGACCCAACCTTTCGCTTGTTCACCGAGCACATCCACCACCGCAGGTATGCGCCACCGCAGGTGAGTCGTGTGTTTGACCTCAACCTGGTGATCGAATGACAACGGCGGAGGACGACATCGTGCTGAGGCTTCTTCATACAGCGGACTGGCACCTCGGAAGACGCTTCCGGAGCTTCACCGAAGAGAACGAAAAGAAGCTCACGCGAGCAAGGCTCGACGTGCTCGATCGCATTCTGCTTACGGCCGAGCGGCATATGGTGGACGCGGTGCTATGCGCTGGGGATCTTTTTGATGAGCCCAATCCGCAGCCGGAGTGGTGGGAACAGGTCGCAGCGCTGTTCAAGAAGCGCAACTGGAGCAATCGGCCTGTCTTTCTCCTACCGGGCAATCACGATCCCTACCTCATGGATTCGGTGTGGGCGAAGGGGCACAAGTTTCGCAGCCTGCTACCGGATTGGGTCCACGTCGTCGACCGCGAGGACTTCGAGTTCGCTTTGCCGAACAACGCTGTGCTTTATGCCGTGCCGTGTATGTCCAAGGCCGGCCAGCGAGATCCTACACAGGCGATCCCGAAGCGCGCCGAGGGCGACGAGCGCATCCGCGTCGGCATGGTGCACGGCAGCACCTTTGACGTGAAGGATTGCCAAACCAACTTCCCGATCGCGAGTGACGCTGCCCTCACCCGTGGGCTCGACTATCTCGCTATCGGCGATACGCACGGCTTCCGCTTCGTACCGCCGGACAGGCCTCATCCGCCGACGGTCTACCCCGGAGCGCCCGAGCCCACGGCGTTCGATGAGAAGGATCCCGGCTCGGTCGCCGTGGTGTTCGTGAACCGGCAGCGGCGCGCGACGGTCAAGCCCGAGCGCGTGGCGCGCTGGACCTGGGAGGAGCTGGAGGTGACGACGCTCAGCGAGCTGAAGGAGCTCGCGCAGCGCAGCGACCTCGGGCAGCGGGTGTTGCGGCTGCGCGTCGATATGCAGTTAGCAGCGCCGGACTACGAGCTAGCCGAGGAACTGCTGGAGGCACTCGAGGGCACCGAGGCCAGGCACGGTAAAGTCGGCGTGCTCGATCTCGATCGTCAGGGCCTCGAGCTCGACACGAGCAACGTCGATAGCTTTTGCAACGAGCTGCCGGAGATCCTGCGCTCCGCGGTGCGCAGGCTGAAGCTCGACGCCGATGATCCACTGAAACGGGCGACCGCCCAGCGCGCGCTCTTTCACCTCTATCGGGTCTCTCGAAAGAAGGCCTCCTGATGAGGTTCACCAGGCTGACCGTGGAGGCCTTCCAAGGCATTCGGCGCGCCGAGGTCGAGTTCGGTCCGGGGCTCAATGTGCTTTATGGGCCCAACGATCTTGGCAAGTCGACGCTGGCCACGGCGCTCCGCGCTGCGCTGTTGGTCACGCCGGGCTCCACAGAGTCCGCGCACTACGCGCCGTGGTACGCCGACGCGACGCCCTCCGTCTCGCTCGCCTTCGCCGACGATTCGGAGCACTACTGGAAGGTCAACAAGCGCTTCGGCGCCGCGGGAGCGACCACCACAGCGGAGCTGCTGCATTCGAAAGACAACGTCTCCTTCAGCCTCGATTGCAAGGCGCGTGAGGTCGAGGAGCGGCTGCGTGCGCTGCTCGCATGGGGCATTCCAGCCCCCGGCGGCAAGGGCGGCCCGCGCGGTCTGCCAACAAGCTTTCTCGCCAACGTTTTGTTGGCTGCGCAGACCGACGTCGACACGATCCTCGGTAAGAGCCTCGAGGAGGATATCGACGAAAGCGGCAAGGTTCGGCTGACCAAAGCGCTCGCCGCGTTGGCGCAAGATCCGCTGTTCAAGACGGTGTTCGACGCCGCGCAACACGAGGTCGACCAGTGCTTCACGCCCACCGGCAAGCGCAAGCGCGGGCAGACGTCGAAGTTCATGGAGGCCGATCGCGTGATCAAGCAGCTGCAGACGGAGCTCAGCGCGCTCGAGCGTCAAATGGCCGATTCAGCGGCGATCGAGGACACGGTGGCCGCCCACCTCAAACAACGCGACCAGGCGCTCTCGCGGGTCGCCGAGGCGGAGGCGTCCTTGGGCGCGCTGCGTGAACGGCTCGCAGCGACGAAGGCGCGCGATGAGGCCCGCGTGCGACTCGAGGCGGCAAAGCAGGCGCTCGGCTTGGTCGACGCGCACGCTGCTTCGGTCACGGCGCTGAACGTCGATGTGGAGGCACTGACGGCCGCGGCCAAGCTGCGCGAAGAGGACGTGTCGCGGGCGCTCAACGAAGCCGCGCTGGCCGAGGCCGCGCTGCGTGAGGCCGAAGAGGCGCTGCGCGTCGCGACCAGCGACGACGGCGTGCGAGAGCGAGAGCTGCGGCGCGCGCAGCTTGCGGCGCAGGCGGCAGAAATAAACATGAAGCGGCAGACGGCCGAGACGCGGCGAACGGCTGCGGGTGCGGCCGTCACGAGCGCGGCGGAGGCGCAGGCCGCGCGGGTCGAGGCCGATGCGGTCAAGGCTGCTTCCGAAGCGGCGATGAAGCAGCTCGAGAAGCTGCGACAGCGCGCCAAGCAGGCCGAGACCGACGTGGAGTTGAAGCGCGCGCTCTTGGCGTATGGGCGCTGGCATGCAGCCGCGCTCGCGGCGAACGAGGCAACCAAAGCGGCGCAGACGGCGGAGACCGTTCGGCGCGAGGCCGCCGAGAAGGACGCCACGGCGAGCGGGCTGGAGGACCAAGCAAGCGCGATCGAAGAGGCGCTCACGCTGCGCCGCGCCGACCTGCCCGACGAAGCGAACGCGCAGCAGTTGGACCGGCTGCAGCGTGAGCTCGAGATCGCCGAAGCGGCGCTCGGTGGCGGGCTCAGCGTGCGCGTGCGGCCGCGCACCGGCGTTCATGTGCACGCGGTGATCGATCAGGGCGAAGTGATCGACGAGCCGCTCCTCGCTGCAGAGCGCGCTATTGAAGCAGAACGCAGCGTGCGGCTCTCGGTCGGGGAGCTCGTTGATATCGAGATATCGGCGGGCGCTGCCGACAAGCGCAAGGCGGTGGATGAGCTGCGGGCGCGCTGGAACAGCGAGGCGGTGCCGGTGCTTGCGCGAGCGCGGCTGGCGTCGGTCGGCGAGCTGCTTGGCGCGCTTACGGTCGTGACGAGAATGGCGACGGAAGCCGCTGATCTCACGGGGCGCGCCGCGCAGCTGCGCAACGAGGCAAAGGGCTGCCGCGAACGCGCAGCGGAGCATGACGCAACCGCGGCGCGGGGAGCGGCCAAGCCGAGCGACCTTGCGCAACGCAAACGTGCGATCGGAGACAGCGACCCGCAGCTGCTTCAAAAGGAGCTCGAGAAGCTCGGTACAGCCTGGGAGTCGAAGGCCGACGCGCAGCACACGAAGGCCTTGGCTGCCTTGAAGACGCAGCAGGCGGAGCTCGCGGCGCAGGAGCAGCAGGCGAAGGTCGCGGAGTATCGCGTCGCCGATACCGAACAGCACGCAGTGAAGCTCGCCTCGGCGGCGGCTGCGGCGTTGGAAGCCCTCGGATCGGCAGAGGCCGGCTCGCTGCTGCGCTCGATCGACGAGGAACTTGCGGCGCTCTCCGCACGCGAGGCCGAGCTGGTCACCGCCGGTGAGACGCTCGCCGCAGAGGCCAACGGAAAGGTCGAGGGCGCAACACGTGCTGTGGAAGCAGCTCAACTGCAGCTCGGCACGGTACGAGAGGCTCACACAAACGCGGGCGCCGCCGCAGAGGCCGCCAAGGCCGCGCTCAACGCGCGGATCGGCGAGCGCAATGCGCTCCGGACCCAGCTCGAGGCGATGGACCGTGCAGGCGCAGCGGCGCTTTGCGAGCAGCGTGAAGCAGAGCTGGGTGCGCTCCCCGCGAGCCCCGTCGCCTCGGAGGAAGACGTCGCCAACGCCGAGCGCGCTTGTGCCGACGCCCAGCGTGAATTGGAGGCGGCCAACGAGGAGCTGCACAAGAGCGAAGGCGCGCTGTCGAAGGTGGGCGGCGCGGCCGTGCGCGAGGAAGTCGAACGCGTGCGTGAGGCGATCGAAGCCGCTACGACTCGCGAGAAGGAGCTCGAGGTCGATGCCGACGCCTGGAAGCTACTGCGCGACACGCTGCGTGCGGTGGAGAACGACGAGGGCTCCCATCTCGGCCGCGCGCTGGCCGGCCCCGTCGCCATGAAGTTCGGCGAGCTAACCGCCGGGCGCTACAAGAACCTGCGCCTCGACGCCAAGCTCAAGACCGAAGCGATCGACGCCGCCACCGGGGTCGTCTCCGGCGACGCCGTCCTCAAGGCTTTGTCCGTCGGCACCCGCGACCAGCTCGCAACGCTGATTCGCGTAACCATCGCCAGCCAACTCAAAACCACCATCGTCCTCGACGACCACCTCGTCCACACCGACCCGAAGCGACTGCTCTGGTTCCGCGACGTCTTGCTCAAGACCGCCCTCTCCACGCAGGTCATCGTCCTCACCTGCCGCCCCGAGGACTACCTAGCGCGCAACGAACTGCCCGAAGGCGCCAGCACCCGCGACCTCGCCGGGGGCACCATTCGAGCCGTCGACATGACCCGCGTCGTAAGCCGCTGGGCGGAGCCGACGATAGGTGGTTAAGGGCCGCGCCAGCCCCACCGACTTACTCCGCATTGGGCCGTTCGACGCAAGCGGCTTCACTTACCGATTCCTCCAAACGGCTTGAGCGCGCGCTCGACCTCTGCGAGCTCGCTCCGCGCGACGAGTCCGCGACGTAGCGCCTGGCGCGAGGCCTGTCTGAGTAGCTCGGGGGTGAGGCCGGCGCTCGCGCAGTCGGTCAGGGTGCGGCGTGGCGTTGTGACCGGCACTGCGCCGAACCATGCGCGGTCCGCAGCGACTACGTCGGCATGGTGCAGCACGACATCGGGCGGCAGGCGGAAGCGACGACGGTGCCAGGCGCTCGGCACGGTGAGATGGACATGGGCGGGCAGCACGTCCGTCAGGCCGTGCAGCGCGAGCGCGGTCTGATGGGACAGCACGCCCGAACGCTCCGACCAGAGCCAGGCGAGGACCAGCTCCTCATGCTCGCCCGCGGGAAAGTGGACCAGCCGATAGATCCCACGGCGCACGCGAATGGTCTTGCCGGCGTGCGTGTGGTGCACGAGGAGCTGCGGCGAGTAACCCGCTTCGGCAGCCTGCTTCGTGGTGAACATCCCTTGCTGGCCGGCCGCCGTCTCGTACAGCTGGTCCCAGTCAGGAGGCCCTGCTGCGGCTTCGACCATGCACAGAACGTAAGCCAGACTTTAGTTTTGTGCAAACACGAACCCAACTAACAAATCGTTGCGACACTCTGCCCCGCCCGGCGTCCTTGGCTTGCGGAGCCCAGCCGTGAGCTGGGTCGGAGGATGCACAGACGATGTTGGCAGCGCATGGCTCGGTGAAGCTCAATCACGTTGGCGTCACGGCCTTTGTCGCCTGGTTGGGGCTGCCGCTGGCCGCCAGCGGATGTGACGCGCCCTCCTCGGCTCCGGCGGCGCACGTTGCAGCGCCGCACAGTCCCGCCTGGGAGGCGACGTATGGCGAGCCGATGGACGAATGCGCTGCGGCGGTGGGCCCTTCGCTAAGCGGGCTGCGGGTTGGGGATCACTTCGAGTTCGAGCGCTCGAAGTTGGAGCGTGAACTCGAGATGGTTGGCGGCGAGTTCGAGCCGAGCGCGTGCACCGACTGGGCGAATGCTTTGATCGCGCACGGGCCCTCGCGTGAGCCGCTTGATGACGCTTCAGCGCGCACGGTCAGGTGGCCCACGGTGCAAGAGCGGCAGGAGCAAACGAAGCAACTCGATCGGGCGCTGGTCGGCTTGCAGGTCGCGCACCTGGACGACGAGAGCCGGATGATCGAGGCACTTTTTGCCGGCGCGGAGGCGAGCCTCGCGTTCGGCCATTCGTTTACACCGCATTGGCGTTATGCAACTAGCGCGCGCTGGGTGAAGACGTTGGATGGCTGGTTGTGCCGCGATCGCGCGCTGCTCGAGCGCTTCGAGTCGCGCCGCGACCGCCTCGTGCAGCAACTACCATCGGCGAACCATCGCTGGCACGTCACGCTCGCCGCGCTGCGCCGCGACGACGGCATTCGGCAAAGCAGCCCCGAGCGCGTCGCGGTCACCCCGGTGATCGACCGCATGGCGAAGTTGAGCTGCGACGACTGGCAATCCTGCAACGACGGGCTAATCGCGATCTCCGAGGAGCTGAAGCGCACCACCGATGTGAGCCTGCGCTCCAAGCCCCTACCCTTCATTCCCGACGGCAAGGATAAAGAAGCTCGCGCAGCCCAACGCACAATCCAGGCAGCTGACGATGCCCATCGCATGATGGACACCGAATGGCTATTAGCGCGCAGCGTCGAACAGCGCGGCTACTTCGCTGGTTGTAAAAATTAATAGAGGGTTAGGCGAGGGCGGCCCAATGCGAGGAGCCTCGCAGGACGTCGTTGTCACGGAGGCAGCTGTGTTGATGCTCGTTAGTGCCATGCTAGTTCCTGCTCGTAGAGGGCCCTTCCTCGCCGTTACGGACTTGACGCCTCAGTGGGAGCGTCGCGCCCGTGACGCTTACTTCCGCGTGAATCAACCGCGCTCGCCGGGGCACGCGCTTTGCTTTGCGTTCCTGGTGCTAAGCGCCTTCGGATCCAAGCTCTCAGCCTTTTGCCTCGTATGGATGCTCGTTGCCTGTGGGGACGACATTCAGATGTCCGGCGGCGCCGGGGGCGAGACGACCGACCCTGGCGTCGGAGGGGCGGCGGGAGCAGGAGGGTCGGCGCCGAAAGCTTCCGTCGAGTTCTTCGTCAACGAGCGGCCGCACGACCCGACCAGCGTCGAAGAGCCCGCCACCCGGGCTCGCTACACGGACCCCGTTCGCGTCGTGAGCAGCGGCCTGCCCGCGGGGGCGACCGTCGACTTCGAGATTTCGTCGGGGGCGGCCGTATCATCGGCACGGTTCGAGGTGCCCGCGGACGGTGTGATCGACTTTGCGCGGGATGCCCCCAGTGAAGGGACCTGGGTCGGCGCCGACCCCGACGGCTTCTTGTGGTCCCTCGACCAGATGGCCGCGTTGAACGTCACCGTCGCCGTACGCAACGAGTCCGGTGCCACCCTCGCGAGCGCGACGCTGGAGCGCACCCCCTTCGAGGAGGGGACGATCGCCGAGGTCGTCGACGACGGAACCCTCGTCGGCACCTTCTTTCGCCCCGAGGGCGACGGCCCGTTTCCCGCGGTGCTGACCTTCGGCGGGTCTGAGGGCGGGCGCGAGTCCGGCGAGTTCACGGCTGCCTACCTTGCGACGCTCGGTTACGCGGCGCTCGGGGTCGCGTACTTCGGAGAAGCTGGCCTTCCGGGTGGGCTCACCGACGTTCCTCTCGAGATCCTCGAAGGCGACCTCGATTGGCTTCGCGGCCGGCCGGAAGTCGACGCGACCCGCATCGGCGTCTGGGGCGGCTCACGCGGCGGCGAGCTCGCGCTCATGCTCGCCGCCCGCGATCCGGAGCTCGGGGCGATCATCGCGGACGTCCCGAGCGGCTACGTGTGGGGCTCGGCCGCGGTTTTCGACCGCGCCGCCTGGACCGTCGCTGGCGCCGAGGTCCCGTACATTCCGTCGGTTGGTACGGGCCACGAGATCTTCACGGACGAACTCGGCACGCACATCGCGACGACGCCCGCGTTCCACGTCGATATAGCGGCGGCCTCGCCTGAGGTGCTCGAGGGCGCGCGGACTCGGGTTGAGGACGGCAACGCGGCCATCCTTTTCATCGCCGGCGCGGACGACCAGGTGTGGCCAAGCTGCGCTCTCGCCGAGGTCTCCATGCAGGTGCTGACGGAGACGGGACACGCGGAGGCGCACGGCGACGAGCTCCACTGCTACGAGTCTGCCGGCCACTGGATTGGCCTGCCCGGGAGCTCTACGATGGATTCGCAGCGTTTCTTCGACGCCGCCAGCGACTACTGGGTAGAGATCGGCGGGACGCCCGCCGGGGTAGCCGCCGCGCAGCGCGACTCGAACACAAGACTGCGAGCGTTCTTGGCGCGGACGCTCGGCGGACCGTAGGCGCTCGGCACCTCGATGAGCGCGCATACCAGACACGTTTGATTTGCTGACACTAGAACCTCATCTTGACGAACTTGAAAGCAAAAGCTATCTTCATGGAGGTACGGAGGGCTCATTGTCAGAGGAAAGAATCCAGCGAGCTTTCTCTTCGTGAGGCCATCCATGACCATCACCCAGGAAGAACTCGGACGCCGAGTCCGCGCTGCGCGCGAGGCGTGCCGCATGACCCAGGAGGACGCCGCGACGCACCTTGGCGTCTCTCGACCGACCTTTGTTCAGATCGAGGCTGGGAAGCGCTCGGTCTCAAGCCTCGAGCTCGACAAGCTTGCGTACTTGTTCGGCCGGGACATACGCGAGTTCGTGGCGAACGAGTTCCAGCAGGAAGATTCGCTCACCGCACTGTTCCGTGCGCAGGCTTCTGTCGTCGGTGAGCCCGAGGTGCTCGACAAGCTTCGCGAGTGCATGGCGCTCGGCCGCGAGCTGACGAACCTCGAGCGGCTGGTCGGCATCGACCGCGATTTGTCGGCAGTCGCGTCGTACCCGTTCCCGGTGCCGAAGGCGCGCTGGGAGGCGGTGCAGCAAGGGCAGCGCCTCGCTGAAGAGGAGCGTCGTCGTCTGGGCTTGGGCTTCGCGCCGCTCCCCGACATGACTGAACTCCTTGAGGCGCAGGGCGTTCGCACGGCGATGGTCGCGCTACCGAATGACGTCTCGGGGCTGACGCTCAGTGATCGCAAGGTGGGCCTCTTCGTCGTCGCGAACGACGTGCATCACCATCTCCGTCGCCGCTTCTCCTTTGCGCACGAATACGCCCACGTCGTCGCAGATCGCAATCGCGCTGGGCTCATCAGCCAGACCTCGGCACGCGATGATCTGATCGAGGTTCGCGCCAACGCGTTCGCGGCGAACTTCCTCATGCCGGAGGACGGCGTCAGGCAGTTCGTCGCTGGCCTCGGCAAGGGCAAGCCGAGCCGCCTGTTCGCCGAAGTGTTCGATGGGGAGGGCGCGCTCAACGTTGAAGGGCGCTCGGAGCCTGGCACCCAGACGATCCAGCTGTACGACGTCGTATTGCTCGCGCACCACTTCGGCGTGAGCCGGCTCTCCGCGCTGTACCGGCTGCGCAACTTGCGCCTGCTCTCCGAGGCTGACTTCACCCACCTCAAGGCGCTCGATGACGAAGGCAAGGGCAAGCCGCTTGCGACTGCGCTCGGTCTCTCCGAGCCCGAGCACGCGGAGATGCGCAGCGAGTTCAAGCACCGCTTCCTCGGGCTGGCGCTCGAAGCGTACCGTCGTGACGAGATATCACGCGGCAAGCTCCGCGAACTCGTGGCAATGGTCGGCCTTAGTGTCAGGAACCTGGGCCAGCTCCTCGAGGACGCCGGACTCGACGGCGAGAACGCGCCGACGCCGTGAGTTCACCTCTCCGCGTCGTCGTAACCGACGCCAGCGTGCTCATCAACCTGATGCACGTGTCGCGGCTTAGCCTGTTGGCCAGGATCCCGAACTACGAGTTCGTGGTTCCGGACCACGTGCGCGAGGAGATCATGATCCCCGAACAGCGCGCAATGCTCGACACCGCCGTCAGCGCCGGCTGGCTGAAGATCGAGGTCATCGATGACCTTGGCGCGATCACCGTCTTCACGGATTTGATCGCTCAGCTCGGTCGTGGCGAAGCAGCGTGCATCGCGATCGCCGCACAGAAAGGCTGGCTCATCGCCTCCGACGAAAAGAAGCGGTTCCTGCGCGAGGCCATCGCGCGCGTTGCCGTCGGCCACGTGCTCACCACCGTCGATGTGTTCGTCCTGGCGATCAAGGCGGGGCTCCTGACGATCGAACAAGCGGACGCGGACAAGGGCGCGCTCGAAGGTAGACGATTCAAGGTGGCATTCGGCTCCTATCGGGAACTCGTGAAGTAGCAGCAGGCGCCACCCTCTAACTACCTATCCCCGCCGTACCCAACGCAGTCGAATGGGGCCGCGCGCGCTGGACGGGTCGACGACGCTTCCTCGCTGGGTGATTTGGACTTCACCGTTGGCGACGAGGCGTCGGGCGGCGGCGCGAGCGGGCTCCATGAGGTCGCGCCATGCGTCTTCACCGCCGACGCGGCGTGCGGCCTCCGAGGGGCATATCGAAGCGTCGCCAGGGCGCTCACGCAATAGCGCGCGGATGGCCTGCTCGAGCTCAGTATCGACGTCGCGCACCCGGCGACTGCGACAGGCGTCACTGCAATAGCGAATCGACTCCCAATCGCGCGCCCACTTCTTGCGCCAGGTGATCCGCCGACCGCACGCGACGCAGGTCTTTTCGAGCACAACCGACATGGGCCGCTAGCTTGGACCAAAGCCGCGGACCTTCAAGGGCGCGGCGCCGAAGCTGCGGCAGCCCCCGGACTTAGTTCGCATTGCGCCGTCGGCTCGAAGGGATGGGCGCTCGAAGTGGACGTTTTGTTGAATTCGACGGTCGATCGGCAGGGGATGGGCGCCCAAACTCAACAAAACGTCCAATTCGCAAGGCGATCCCAACGCAGCGCGATCCCACGCAGGGCGATCCCACCGTGAGCACCGTCCAGCACGCGCCGCCCTCCCTCGCACCGCCCTCCCCTTCCAGCGCCTGCTAGCCTGCAGCTCCTTGCTCCCTCCTCGACGCCCTCTCGCGCCGGCGCTGCTTCTGCTTGTTGCGCAATACGGCTGCGACGCGCCGAACAACGCGCCGAACAGCGATGACGCCGCGGGCTCGGCGGGCGCTGGTCGCAGGGCCGCGGGAGCGGGGAACAACGGTGCGGTGAGCGTGGTGGTCGGCTTCGCCTCGGCGCCGGAGGCGAGCTCAGCGGCGCTGGTGCCTCCTGCAACGGCGACGGGCAACGCGACGGCAACGGCCAGTGAAACAGCCAGCGCCTCAACTGCGCAACCAGCGCTCTGCGGCTTTGCGGCGCTCGAGGCGAAGTTCCCGCCGGAGGAGGCGTGGCCGCACGGGCCGGGGGTGTTCTGCGGCGACAAGACGTGCGCGGCGAAGGAGGCTTGTTGCAATGAAGCGCCGACGCCGCGTTGTGTGCCAGCGGACGCGCCAGGCGAGTGCAGTTATTTACTGCATTGTGACGAACCGAGCGATTGCGGCACCTCGCTCTATTGCTGTTTAGGCCGGATAGATAATTACGCCTTCAAGAGCGAATGCGCGACCAAAGCGCGTTGCGATCAATTTTGGGATAGGCCGGGCGGCTACGGTCTACCAGCGGAGGAGATTTGCGCGCGCGGCGGCAGCTGCAAGAGCGCGGCGCGCACCTGCATCCCGGATGCAAAGAGCGTGGTCTCGGGCGGTCAGTGCGTCTCCAAAAGCGCGCGAGCGAGCTGCGGGCGCGCCGGGGAATGCCCAGCCGAACGGCCCTGGTGCCTATGGGACGAAGCGCGCACCCAAAGCGAATGCATCGCGCGCGGGCCGTGGCTCGGCGAAGAAGGCGTGTTCGAGTGCGATAGCCGCGCCGACTGCCCCGGCGGCACCTGCTGCTCCTACTCCGGCTACACCCGCTGCTGCGCCTCAGCGAACGTCAGCGAGGGCTTGGCCTACGCGCAGCAGGTTTGCAAAAAGCCCAGCGACTGCAACCCCGGCGAAGTCTGCCACCTCTACACGAAGGACCAGCCCAACCTGCTCGCGCCCGGACTTGGCACCTGTGGGGTGCCGTGAGCGGAGGCTGGGCGCAATAGGCTCACCGACGGGCCGCGATCTCCAGCGTTGTCACACCTCGCGCTGGTCGGACCAAACCTGTACTGGACGACCTGAAACTACTCGTAGAGCGCTCGAAGGTTGCCGCGCAAACAGAGCGCGGCCCAGGTGCCGTCGGGCAAGGGGAAGCACACGGCGACGGTCCCGCGGCGGGTCTTACGCTCCACGCCCTCACGGGCGAAGGAGCCCGACGCGAGGAAGGGTTTGCACGCCTCGAGGAAGCGGACGAGGCCGGGGGCGACCTTCTTGTCGGGGCCGATCCAAATCGTGATCTGCAGTTCGACCCGGCCGTAAAGGTCCTTCGTTTGCCACGCGGTGGTGGGGAAGGCCGCGGCGTAAGCGGCGATGATCGCCTCTCGCGTCGCGGCGAAGAGCAGGCTCACTTTGGGCGTGGTTGTCGACTTCGGCAACACCTTGGCCAGCGCCTTACTGAGCGCCTTTTGCGGCTGCTCAGCGAAGCGCGACGCAAAGTCGTTCACCGCCTGCGTCGCCTTCGAGGGCAGCACGTCCTCGAGTTCTTCACGTTGTCCTTCGAGCGCGAAGTCGAAGTCGGTGCGCGCTGCGGGAGCTGCTTCGAGCAGCGAGACGGCGGTCACGGCGCCCTGCACGATCTCCGCACAGGCCCAACTCACCGGCCGCTCACAGGAGTTGCAACGCATGCGGAAGACCAGTTTGCCTTCTGGCGGATCCTCCACCTTCTTGCGCCCGTTTAGGCGAACGAGGTCCTGCAGCGTTGGGGCGCAGGGCAAGTCGAAGCCGGGCAACCACGGCACCTCGTCGCCGCAGCTCTCGCACGGCACACCGAATTGGATCGCGGCGTCGAGGTTGTAGTTCTTCTGGCTGACGCCCTCGAACACGAGCCAGATCGTCTTCGCGCCGTCCTCGTCCTCGTAGCAGTTGGGCATCTCCGGAAGCGCCGCGGGCGCGAGCACCGGACCGAAGCGCTCGACACCTGCGTGGTTGGACGCATCGCTCACCGACTCGCGAAAGACCGTGGTCTTGAGCGCGGCGGCCAGATCGATCGCCAGCGTGAGATCGCTCGTGTAGCCAAAGCTATCGACGACATGCACCCAGCCCTTCTTCGGCGCAGTCACCGCGATCCCGAGCCGAACGGCCTTGTTCCCCGGGTGCCCGCGCTCGAGCGACGCGTCGCGCTCGCGGCTTTGCAACGTCACGCCGCGTGCCGCGAAGGAAGCGACGATCGCCGAAACCACGTCGTCGGCCGCGGCCCCATGCACCGACAGCCATGCCTCGTTCGTACCCATCGCGCGTTGATGGATCGACAGCACGAGGCGGTCAACTCGGCCGCGCCCACAACGCAGCAGGCAAACGGGGTCGCCCGTGCCACCGCCTCGAGGATGGGCGCTCGGGGGGATGGGAGCTCGAAGTGGACGTTTTGTTGAATTCGACGGTCGATCGGCAGGGGATGGGCGCCCGAACTCAACAAAACGTCCACTTCGAGCTCCCATCCTCGAGCGCCCATCCCACCACGCCGATCTGCCACGTCGCTTTTGGCTTCGCTGGCGGCGGCGCGATCAAAGCCAAAACAGCAACGGTAGATGCAGCGTGAGCGCAACAGCCAACCAGCGCAGCTCGCCGAGACGCCGCGAGACGGGCGTACGCTGACGCATGCACTACCAGTGCAGCTCGACGGGCTCCATCGAGTCGCAGCGTGGCGAGGCCACGCGGCCCATCTCGCTCAAGGCGCGTTCGGCGTCGCGATACGCATCGACGTCGCGTACCCCGCTGCGCTTGAGGAACAGCGTCAACGCTAGAGCTGCGCGGTCGTCGCGGCCGAGCTCGCGGTAGCCAAGTCCGAGCGAGAGGTAGGCCTTGTCGACGATGCCCACCGCAGGGTCTTTAGCCAGCGCCCGTTCGATCAGCTCTGTCGAGCGGGCGTAGCGTTTGCGGCGCGATAGAGCGATACCGCTAGCGAGCAACTCGGTGGCCGTATCGGAGCGCAGCGAGTCGTACATGCCGTCGGCGCTCAACAGGCTCTCGGCGAGCACCAGCGCTCCCACCGGGTCCATCGCAACGATCGGCGCGAACACCGCCGACATGGTGATCGCGGTCGCGGTCTTCGCGTTTTCATCGTCGACGAGATCGACCGCCACATCTTCGTAGAGCTCGCGCCATTCGATCACGTCCTCGCGGCAACTGAGCTTGTCCCCGGTCAAAGGGTCACGTAGCAACAGCACTGTCGCGTCCACGCTCGGGTCGTCGCTGCCATCGTTTTGCGCCATGACGTAGCCGTGCATGGCGGGCGAATAGCGGGCGCTTGGGCCGTAAACGTTCGGCGCTGAAGCGCAGCCCGCGGCTGCGCAAAGACCAATCACAATGAACAAGCCACGGCGCACGCCGTGCGCACACCTTGCAAGCAAACGCATGGTTACCTCCAATTGAACAAACGGCGGCCTCGGTTGGAGACCGCGCGCGCGAGTCGCTACAGACGACCGAGGGCCGTCAACTCAACTTGGGCCGCGACGCCTAACCCGTTCGGGTGGCTTGCCGGAACTGGATTGGCGACCACGCCCAGAAAGCGGTCGTGCGAGGGCGATAACGACCAATCGAGGCTCGGTCGTGCAACCTGATAACGCTCGCTGTGCACCGACCAAACCTCCTCGGCCACCGGCTGACGCCACTCGCGCGGTGCGATCGGCGAAGCAGCCGCCAGCTGCAGCTCCGAGTGCGGCGGCTCCGACTCGACCGAGGGACTCGCGGCGAGCACGGGGCTCGCGGCAATGACGGTGGGGCTCGCCGGCGCGAGCGCTTTGTCCCCACGCAAAGCCGCACGCCGAGCGCTCGCGCGTGGAGCCGTATGCGAAATCAGCGCTCCAGAGTCGGGAGAGGGCGGCTCGCTCGGAGGTTCGGCCAGGTCCCGTGGAGCAGGAGGCTCGAGCACCGGCGGCGGCGCTGGTTCATTGACCGGCGGCTTCACCAGCGCAGGGACCTGCTCCCAATGTTGCCGCGCCTTCGCGTCAAAGCCCACCGGACCGCTAAGCCACAAGAACAGGAAACAGGCCGCAGCGGCCACGAGCGCGCAGCCGAAAGCCGCGGTGCGCGCGCTCGGCCGTGCCAGCGGCGCAAAGCGCAGCCAGCCCTCGACCGATTCATGCGACGCGACAGCAGCAACCTCGCGCGTCGCGCACGGCGCTTCCGGCGAGACCGCGAGCAGCCGTTCAAGCAAGTTTGCCTCGTAGTCGGGGGCCAACTCCGGCGCTGCGTCTTGCCAGCCGATCTGCGAGCAGAAGCGGCTCCACTCCGCGTCGCTCGTGCGCTGTTTCTCGCTCGACAAACCGCCCGGCAAAAGAACCAACGCGGAGTTCGTGCGGCGCTTGTGCGTGCCCTTCATGAGGCCGCCTTACGGAACTTGTCCAGCAGATCGAGCGACTCTTGCCAACCTTGCGCCAACTCATCCAAGCTGAGCCCGAGCTCGCCTGCGATCTGACGACGGCTCTTACCGCTGAAGCGCAGCGCAGCAACCAACTCGGCTTGCCCGCGAGACAGCCGCTCGTAATAGAGGGCCAGCTCTTCAGCGCAGCGCCGAGCTTTGAACAAGCGACCGGTAAACGCGGAGGTGGTGAGCCCGAGCTCAGCCGCGACCTCGGCGTCGTTGCGGCGGCCCGATGAGAGCGAGGCGACCAACGCCTCCGCGAACTCCGGACTCAGGTGGCCCAAGATCCACTCGAGGCGCTCGAACGCGTGCAACGAATCTTCCGGCGAGCCCACCCACTCGCTCGCCGGCTCGACCTGCTCCTGAAGTCGGCGTTGCCGGGACTCCATCGCCACGACGTCCAGCACGGCCCGCCGCACACAAACGAAGAGCTCCACCTTCGACTCGGGCGGCTCCCAGCCGGGATCCTCGCACATGCGGCGCAGCCAGCGCGTGTACAACGTCTGCACGATGTCATCGGCGTCGCGCTGGCGCCCGAAGCCACAGACGAGGCGATGCAAGGTGCGCGCGTGGCACCGCACGTGACGCGCGATTCGGGATTGGAAGTCGACCTGCATGGGGATGGCGGCGCCTTGGCAACGCGCCGCAGCAACGATGGAACGTGCCCGCCCGCGGATCTTTTCACGTGGGGCAAAAAATAGGACCGCCACGCGAGCGTCGGAAAGCTGCTCCCTCCCCTAGCCCCTCTTCTTTTGCCCACCGTAGAGCTTGGAATTGAGGTCCTAGTGCAGCGCCTTCGAGATGGCATCAAGGGATCTGCCGATGATCGAAGGCGAGGCCAAGGCGCGCCGACGAAGGACTA
>CAITIQ010000173.1 GCA_903892415.1 uncultured delta proteobacterium
CTGACCCCTTCGACCGAAGAGCCGGATGTGTGGCCCACAAGTCCGGTTCTGTGAGAGGGACCCCCGGGCAACCGGGGGTCTCTACTCGGCGAGCAGTGCGCGCAGCGCAGCTTTGCTGCGCGAGCACACCGAGGGGGCTAGCGGATCAAACCCGTTCGATGATGGTCGCGATGCCCATGCCGCCGCCGATGCACAGGGTGATGAGGGCGGTGGTCTTGTCGCGGCGCTCGAGCTCGTCGAGGGCGGTCTGCAGCAGGATGGCGCCGGTGGCGCCGAGCGGATGGCCCAAGGCGATCGAGCCGCCGTTGACGTTTACGCGCTCGTGATCGATGCCGAGGTTGCGCATGGTCTGCAGCGCTACGGCGGCGAAGGCCTCGTTGATCTCCCACAGGTCGATGTCCTTCGCTTCCATGCCGGCTTTGGCCAACGCTCGTTTGGAGGCCGGGGTAGGGGCGGTCAACATGATCACCGGCTCGGCGCCTGCGGTGGCCATGGCGCGGATGCGTGCGCGCGGCTTGAGCGAGTGGGCCTTGATCGCGGCGTCGCTCGCGAGCAACACGGTGCACGCGCCGTCCACGATGCCGCTGGAGTTTCCGGCGGTGTGCACGTGGGCAATCGCAGCCGCAGCGGGGTAACGCTTGCGAGCGATCTCATCGAGCGTTTCGCCGTTGGGACCCACCGCCGCTGCGCCCATGCCGACGAAGGCCGGCTCGAGCTTGGCGGCGGCCTCGAGCGTCGAGCCGTGACGCGGAAACTCATCGACGGCGAGCGCCAAAACGCCCGTCTCCGGATCATGCACCGGCACCAGCGCGCGGCTGAAGTAGCCGGCCTTTTGCGCGGCTTCAGCGCGGTTCTGTGAGGCCACCGCAAAGCGATCGAGCTCTTCGCGGCTGAAGCCCTCGAGCGTCGCGATCAGATCGGCGCTGATGCCTTGCGGAACCTGGAACAGCTTCTTGCGCAGGTGCAGGTTGTTGCCGTCCATCCCGGCGCCATCCGAGCCCATCGGCGCGCGCGACATGCTCTCGACGCCGCCGGCCAAAACGAGATCCTGATGGCCGCTGGCGACGCCCATCGCTGCGAGGTTGATCGCCTGCAGACCTGAGCCGCAGAAGCGGTTGACGGTGACGCCGGTGATGTCGTCGGGAAGGCCGGCGGCGAGGATGGCGTTGCGTGCGATGCAGGCGCCCTGTTCTCCCGCTTGGCTGACGCAGCCGGTGACAACGTCTTCAATCAGGCCAGCGTCCACCTTGCTGCGCTCGAGCGTGGCTCGCAGCGTGGTTGCCAAGAGCTCTTGCGGGTGAATCCCGGAGAGCGCGCCTTTGCCCATTTTTCCGCGCCCGCGAGGGGTTCGGGATGCCTCGATGATCCATGCGTTTCCCATGCGACTACCCTAGTGCAACTGCCGCGGGATGCAGCACAGAGAATGCGAGAATGCGAGGCTTGCGTGGTCAGGCTTGCGTGCGGCGCAGGCGTCGCTTGAACCAGGCGGCGAGCAGCCCCGCGAGCGCGAAGGCGCCCGGCGCAGCTCCGCTCCGCGAGCTCGGGATTGCGCAACCGCAGCCTCCGGACGCAGGCGGATTGCTCGAGCTGGGTGCGGACGAGGCCGAGGAGGCGGGCGCGCTCACGCTCGCTGAAGGGCTCGGCGCGGGAGTAGGCGGTGGCACTACGGCGGGCTTGGTTTCAGCCAGCTTGAAGGCCTCGAGTTTGGGCAGACCACCGACAATGAGCGCTTGTAGATCGGCGTTGGCCGCGAGCTTCTTGGTTGCGGGCGCCTTCCAGTTTTTGGGTGCGCCGCCGTAGTTACCGCGTTGCGGAACTTGGCACTTGATGGCGCCTTTCCAAGGGTGGCGCACGACGTAGCGCGTTTGAAAGTTGTTTGCTGCGACGCCTTCAAACACCTTCTGCTCGGGCTTGCCTTGCGGTCCGATCTCGCGGCCGCCTTCAATCGGGCCGCGCGCGGCGAACACGAGCTTGCCGGCTTCGCTCACCGGGACGCTCACGCGGGTGAGCACGAGCTCGCTGGCGAACTTGCGCGAGAGCGGTGTCCAGCGCACCTCGAGCGTGCCGCTCTTGTCCAGGCTGCTGGCCTCCACGGCTTTGCCGACGCATTGTTCATACGGGCCTTCTGGCGCTGGTTTCGCGAGCTTGGTTTTGCCGTTCTCGACGAGCACCTCGAGCTTGAGCGAGGCGGCGGGTCGAGCTTGCGCGCCGCTCGTCGTCGCGGCGCAGGACTCGAGCGCGGTGCGCAAATCGTCGGGGCCGCCCGGCTCTTCACTCACCGCGTCGGCCACGATGATCAGCTCGCCGGCGCCGCTCGCGCTTGGCCACGCGGCTACGCCGAGCGCGCCGAGCTCGGTCGCGCCGAGCGGCTTGCTGCAGCCGTCGCACGCGGTGGCTCCCCACGCATATTGCACGAACGCGGCTTGCTGCTGCTCTTGGCCGAGCTTCGACAAAAGCTGATGGTGAAACTCGGCTGCGGAGCCGAGCACCGCTGGTTGCACGTCTAGATTTGTGGGCACGCCGAAGTTCGGCGTGCCTAGGACGCCCACCCGACTGCCGCGGGTTAGCAACGTCAAATCCAGGGCTGACCGGCCAGCGCCACTCAGCAACTGCGTCGGCAGTTCGAAGCCCTCGCTGCTCCAGCCTACGGCTGCGGCGCGTCCTCCGTTCGCCTCGCCCATCTCGAGCGCAGCGAGCGAGTAACCATCAGCGAGCGCCTTCCCAACCGCGGCTTCGAGCGGTGCGTCCACCTCGAGTCCGAGCTTCTTGAGCGCAGCCACGGCCTCCGCTTGCGTGGCGCCCAAATCGGAGAGGGCGGTGAGTTTGCGCTCCGGCGCAGCAGGCTTTGCGTCCACGTCTTTCTTCGCGCCCTTCTTCTCTCCGCCCTTCTTTTCAGCGCCGTCCTTTCCCGAGGGCGTTTCTTCGGGCAGTGGAGGCGGTGCGTCCAGCGGGAGCTCACACGGGTCTTGCTCCCACTGCTCCTCGACCCGCGCGCCGCTGATGCTCTCGAGCGAGGCCAGCGCCTGCGCATCCACCTCGAGCACGAACGGTTTTGCGCCCTTGGGGATCGGCACGATCAGCGACGCAGCGCCTCCGCCCTTCACCGCCACCGTCAACACCGAGGTCGAGCCGTCCCGCGCGAGGACGGCTTGGGTCTCGGAGGACGGCTTGCCTTTGCGTGCGACGAGAAAGGCGTTTGCGGAGCTGGCGTCGAGCAGCGTCGCAAGGATGGCGGCTGACGCCAGGGCGCGGGGAGCAGAGAGTCGCATGGCTGCAGCCTAATCCGAAGACGAGGCTGGAAAAACCGATTGCTTCGCCGAACTAGCGTCGCGGTGCGATTGTGCGCTTGGGCGGGGTGGTCGCTGTGGGGGCCGGCGGCGTGCGTTTCACGCTCGGCTCCGGCATCGGTCGACGCTTCACGTCCGGCTGTTGCGGCGTGCCCTTCGGCGTCTCCTTGGGCTCGACCTTGTCCTTGTTGCGATCCACGACGGGGCGCTTGGGCGCAACGCCGCGAGTGATGCGCAGGGGCGCAGGCTTCGCTCCGGGCTTGGGCCGCGCGACAGGACGCTTGGCGTCGATACCGTGCGACTCACCGAGCTTGAACTTGACGGCCTTCTGCTCCGTCTTTTCTACGCCCTTGGTGCCAGCGCCGACGGTGCTGACCTCGAGGTCGTAGCTCTTGGTGTTCCGCCCGCCGCCTTGCACCGTCGCTTTGCGGGTCTTGCGGTCCAGCTTGAGTTCCACCTCGCTATCCGCGTCGGCGTCGAGGTTGGCCACGCGCACGGCCACGCCTTCTTTGGCGTCATCCAGTGCGAGCTTCATCGCCGGCATCTTCCCGGAGCCGGAGCGATAACGAATTCCGCCGTTGTCCCTCGGTAAGCTGAGCGTGTCTTTCTGCGCACTGTCGAGCTTTACGCCTTCGATCGTAACGGCGCTTCCGGCGGAGAAAATGGCAACGCCGTCGTCGTCCCCGCTGGTAGCAACGTCACTCTTCGAGAGCGTGATGTCGTAGTCGTTGCCCTCCGGCAGGATGAAGATGGGCTCCATCGGCGCTGTGCCCTCGAGGTAGGCCGAGAGGTCCACGACCTCGGCGTTGGGGATTTCGTTGATGATCTTGCCCCCCTCGAAGCCGACCTTGCGACCGTCTTGATCGGCGATGCTGATGGCGCTCGCGCGCGGCCACACTGTGCGCGTATCCGAGCCCTCACGACAGAACGGGCAAGCTGCTTTTTTGAGCCGCAGATCCAAGGGGACGACGACCAAGCTGTGCGTGGAGGCATCGCCATACCACGGCGCCTTGGGCTGATCGGGGTTGAGCGCAGCGAGGTCGTACTTCCAGGTGTCGGCGGTGCGATCGATCGTGATCACGCGCTCTTTGTCCGGGAAGTTGTTGTCGTAGACCTTGATCGCCTGGAGGCCGTTGCCGAGGTCTTCCACTGCGTATGGGGTGACGGCGTGACCACCGCGACCGCCTTGGTGCCAAAAGGCCAAGGTGCCGAGCTCGCCGGCCTTGAACATCTTGACCAATTGGTCGGCGACGCTCGAGGGAGTAGAAGCGCGCCGTGAAACCCGGATCTCGGTGCGCACCGGATCCACCATTTGGTAGGTCCAGTAGTAGCCAATGAACGGGGTCGCCTCCTTCTTGTCGAGCGTGTGCGTGGTTAGCGACCACATTGAATCGGGCTTGTCGATTCCCTTCCAGAAGGTGAGCGACGAAACGGCCATGCCTTCACAGCGCCCACCGTTCATGGCGCGATTCACCATATGCGCCCACTCGGCGGCGGGCAGGGTGAGTGTGCAGTCTTTGGTGTCCCCGTCGACGCAGGCCTTTTCGCCGAACATCTTCACCATGACGTTCTCGGTCAGGATCGGCGCGGTGCGCGGGTACTCGCCGCCCTGATTCTTAAACGCAAAGCCGTCGCGCTCGGGGCGGAAGCCGGTGTCTGCGAGCACCTTGCTCTTTTTCTTTTTCGACTTCTTCGGCTTGTCGGAGTCCTTGTCGTCCTCCTCTTCCGACTCGTCGTCACTATCTGCGGCCTCTTTGGCGCTGGACTTCTGCTTGAGCAGGTCAGTGACCTTGTCGCAGGCCGTAAGCGGAACCGTCAGGGCGAGGAGACCAACGAGCAGACGCAGCTTTGACATGGGACCTCGGTGATATGCAGGGCGATTGTTAGACCTTCCTCGCCGCTGCCTCTTCACAGCTTTTTTCGCTGTCGAAACGGAAATTCAAGGGAACGCACCAGCCCACAGAAAGCAAGCCTGTGTGGCACATGTCGGCCAAAACGTCCCCTGATGCAGAAACGTAACTTGTCCTCGGGAATATTTCAGCGATACTTCAGCTCGCCCGTCAGCATCTCCTCGGCTGTAGTTTCGAGGAGTTGCGACCCTGACTAGCGACGGGCTCGCTCGACGTCGTTGAGCGCCTACGTTGGTCTAACTGTTGCTCGAGAGGCCTCCATGCGGCACTGGCTAGCTGGTTCTTTGGTGTCCTTGTTTGCAGTCGCTGGCTGCGGGGATGATTCGTCCAGCGGCGGCGCTGGCGGGGAAGGCGGAGCGGGTGGTGCTCCAGTCGAGGAGCAAATCGTCCCGGCGCCCGGTGGTTTGCGCAAGCTGACCTCGCGGCAATACGTCGCTTCGATCCGCGTCATCTTTGGGGACGCTGCTGCGGCTGCTGCCACCCCGCCGATTGACCAGGCGTCGTTCGGTTTGGAGGCCATCGCCGCCTCGGATCTGGCGCTCTCGGCGGCCCAGGTTGAAATGTATGAGCAGTCGGCGTTGCGCGTCGCGGATGCGGTTGTGTCCGACCCTGCGGCCAAAGCTGCGGCTGTCCCGTGCACCCCGGTTTCCACCGCGGACGAAGCTTGCTTCACCACCATCGCTGAGCGCGCTGGGCGATTGGCCTTTCGTCGGCCAGTCACGGATCAAGAGCTAGGCGAGCTGGTTGCGGCTGGGGTCGCCGGTGCCAACGCCTATGATTCCTTCGACGCGGGCGTGGCTTCACTGCTGGCCTTGGTGCTGCAGAGTCCGGACTTCCTGTATCAGGTCGAGCTCGGCGAGCCCGATCCGGACAACGGCTCGCGGCGTCGCTTGTTGCCTTGGGAGTTGGCCTCGCGACTTTCGTTCTTCTTGCTCGGGCAGACGCCGGATGAAGAACTCCTGGATCTCGCTGAAGCCGGTGAGCTGAGCAGTGAAGTCCAGCTGCGTGAGCTCGCGATGCAGCTCGTGACCAAGCCTCGAGCAAAGGAGGCGCTGAGCGACTTCTATTCGGAGATCTTCGAGTTGCGCGGCACGTTGGCCATCCAGAAAGACCCAGCGCTGTTCCCGCTCTTCACCGACTTGACCCGCGTGGCGATCGCCGAGGAGACCAAGCTCTTCCTCGAGGAGCTGGTCTGGACGCAGGATACAAACGCACTCTCGATGTATGACGCGCCCTTCACCTTCGTGAATGAAGACAACGCTTGGATTTATGGCCTTAGCGTCACGGGGAAGGCGTTCCAAAAAGTCAACGTCAGCGGCCGCTCGGGGGTGCTGACGCAGCCGAGCTTCTTGGCTGGGCATGCCCACCCGGGAGAGACCTCACCCACTCGGCGCGGCAAGTTCCTGATTCAGAGCATGCTTTGTCAGACGATTCCGCCTCCTCCTCCCGACGTGATTCCTACCTTGCCTCCCGTCGAGGGCGGTCACAAAACCATGCGTCAGCGGCTGGCCGAGGTGCTCACCGAAGACAGCTGCAAGACCTGCCACAACCGCATGGATCCGCCTGGTTTGGCGCTCGAACATTTCGATTCGGTGGGCGCCTACCGCGAGACCGATCTCGGGCTGCCACTCGACGTTTCAGGGGAGTCCGTCGGTCTAGGCGCCTTCGACGGCGCTGTCGAGCTTGGTACCTCGGTGCGTGCCTATGAGGGCGCGGCCGGCTGCATGGTGCGGCAGCTGTACCGGCAGTCGATGGGTCACCTCGAATACAAGGGTGAAGAGCCGGCAATCGAGGCCATCACGGCGGCCTTCGGTGAGCAGGACAACCGCGTGCAAGCGTTGCTGGTCGAGATCGCTGTGAGTCCCGCCTTCCGCCTCGTTGGCGAGCCGAAGTGAGGAGCTGAAAATGAAGACGCTCAATCGAAGAACGATGTTGCGTGGCATGGCCTTCGGATCGGCCGTGGTGGTGGGTCTGCCGTTGCTCGAGATCATGGAGCAGCCGAAGCAGGCCAGCGCAGCCGGCAAGCCCGTGCGGCTCGTGACTTGGTTTTGGGGCAACGGAGTCAATCGCGCGCGCTGGATCCCGGGCGGCGCTACCACACCGGTGACCGGCCCGGCGTATCCTTTGCCGGACCACCTCACTCATTTCGCCGACCTGCAGGACTACCTGACGGTACCCACCGGCTACCGCAACAACTGCGCGCAGAAGATCACTCACCACGAGGGCATGACGCTGTTTAGCGGGTTCACCTTCAACAACACCTGCTTTCCGGGCCAGGAGTGTCAGGGCTTCTTTTCCAATGCTGGCGGCCCAACCATCGATCAGGTCGCGGCCGACGTCATCGGCGTGGAAACCCCGGTCAAGAGCATGCAGCTCGGTGTCTCCAAGCGCATCAGCGGCGCGGACTTCGGCACCACGATGCACGCGCTTTCGCACCGCGGTCCGCAAGAGCCACTCTTCCCCGAGCGCAACCCGGTCCTCGCGTATGACCGTCTGTTCGGTAACTTCACGCCGCCCGAGGACCCGTCCAAGCCGGTGCGGATTTCTGCGTTGAGCGCGGTTCATGAGCAAGCCAAGCGTCTGCAAGCGCGTGTCGGAACGCGGGACAAGCAACGTCTCGAGGCCCACCTCGATGGGCTCAGCGAGCTCGAAGCCAAGATCAATACCCTCCCGCCCCAGTGCGAACCGCCGCCGTCACCCACCAACACCAACGTGGACGTGCAAGGGGTCGAGCAGCTGCAGGTCGTGAACGAGATCATGAGCGACCTCGTGGCGTACTCCTTCACCTGCGACGTCACCCGCGTGGTCAGCATCCTCTTCCACGAGGGAGCGAGTGACACGGTGTTTCCAGGGACCGGCAACAGCGGTCACCACAACTATTCCCACGGCTTCAGCGTCAGCAATGGCCAGGAGATCGACCAGGGCGGGCTCGTTGGCTTCAACGCCGGCATGCACTTCACCATGTCCTCCCTCGCGTATTTCCTCCGCAAGCTGAAGGACACTCCCGACGGCGTGAACGGCAACCTGCTCGACAACGTCGCCGTGCTCGCAGGCAGCGATTGTATGGACGGCAGCAGTCATGACTTCGACTCGGAGCAAAACCTCGCCTGTCTGATCGCAGGTCGCGCCGGCGGCCGCTTACTGCACCCCGGCATTCACCTGCTGGAGAATCAGCGCAACATCTCGGACCTCACGCTGACCGTGCTCAAGGCGGTGGTGCCCGAGATCAACTCGATCGGCAACGTCGGCGCGGATCCCGCCGCTTCGAGTACGCCGGTGAATACGCTGCTCGTCGGCTGACGAACCTCACCAACCTAGACGAGCCGCGCGCGCCCCAAAATCGGGCGCGCGCCGTCTTTTGTCGGTCAGAACCGAAAACGAAGGGCCCGCTCAGCCCTCGAGCCCAACGACGGCTTCACTTCCCAACCGTTCGATGAAGGCGTCGCGTGCGGCCTCGCATTGCGCGCGTTGCGTCCCATCGAAGGTGAGCTTGGTGCGAACTACCGGATCGCGGAAGGTTGGGTACGAACCGATCTCAACGTCGGGAAATAGCTCGACCGTCTCGTCCAACGCAGGCTTCAGCGTGCCTTCATCCACGTTGACGTTGACGGCCAGCGTGATGAACGGCCGCGCTGGTTCAACAATGCTGGCGACCAACTTCATCTTCATCGAGAAGATCTCCGGGACGCCGGGCAGCAACATCACGTTCTCGCAAACCACAGCCGGCCAAGGAACCACTTCGGAGCGAACCAGCCGGGCACGCTCAGGGACGCGCGCCATCAGCAGGTGGCCTTCACGTAGTGACTCGCCGTAGACTCCCTCGATCATCGTGGCGAGCTCTGGGTGCACTACCACCTGCTGCTCGAAAGCGCGCGCCACCGCCTCGACTGTAACGTCATCGTGCGTAGGTCCCACGCCTCCGCTGGTAAAAACCCAGCTGTGCGTTTGAGCCAAGGTGCGCACCTCGGTGGCGATCAGCTCCACGTCATCCGGCACCATGCTCACCCGCGCGAGCCGCACGCCGAGCTCTCGCAACGTCTTCGCCAGGACCACCAAATTCTTGTCGGCGATCTTCCCAGAGAGGAGCTCATTACCAATCAGGATGGCTGCGGCGGTCGCGGTCATGGCGCCAAATCCTTGGTCACCGGCCGCCCATCGGTGTCGTAGCCGAGCAGCTCTTCCACCTTGCGCTCGGCCTGTTCAATCTTGGCGTGGGCGAGCCGCGCGAGTTTGACGCCCTCTTCGAACAGCAGCAGCGACTGCTCGAGCGGTAACTCGCCCGCCTCGAGCGCTTCCACGATCTCGGCCAATCGTCGCGTGCTCTCCTCGAAGGTTGCGTTTGGTGAAGCCGGATGCTCGAGGACTTCGCTCGGGTCTCGACCCATTCAGCGAGGTTCCACCGGCTTGGCCTGGGTTGCAAGCCTCACGGTGGATCGGCCAAAAGGCACACCGGGGAGCAGCAACGCCCCATCACTGCTGCTGACCACCGGCAGCGCGAGCCCCGACGGTAACAACAACGAGAGGCCGATGGGCCCCGTCTGGCCGGTGACCGAAATTTGCGTGAGCGCCGCGAGCCCAGCCTCAACGCCGATGAAGTCGGAGAGCGACGTGTTCTGCGAACTCGAGCGGGCCAGCGCGCGCACGCGGCTGTCGGGATCGAGCGTGGCAGCGACCCGCAGCACCGGCTTGCCTTGAACCTCCTTGCGAGCTCGCAGCGCGCTCACGATCGCCGCGCGTACGATCGGCTCCTCCTCGGTGCCATAGGCTTGGGCCAGCCACGAACTAGCGGCCTTCACCTGGGAGTTGCGCAACCCGAAGGCGACGCTCGCGCGAATCGAAGGGTCGCCGCTGGCGAGCAGCACGCGAAGGCGCTCGCGGTCCGCTTCCCCGATGCGCGCGCCCAGCGCGCTGGCCGCGAGCGAGGCCAGTGCACCGCCGTTTTCGGCTAGGCGGAAGAGCGTGAGCAACGGTACTTCAGCGCCGCCCTCAAGCAGCGCGACGCCAGCGGCCAAATGTCGAAGCGAGGGCGCTTCCGGATCCACCGAGGAGAACAGCTGCGCCAGCGCCGCGCGATCTTCTGGTCCGCTCACCAGCGCGCCCCGCGCCGCACCGAACAGCGCTGCGTCTGCGGCTTGCGTGACCAGCACGTCGCGCAGCGGGTGGAGCTTCAAAGCCACGAGGCCCAACGCGCCGAGTTCAATGTCCTCGGGGAACTTCGAGCGAAGCGCGCGCTCGAGCAAGTCCGGCAAGCCGTCTGCGGCTTCACCCCGCGCGATCCCTTGCATCACCGCGGCTCGCAGCCATGAGCGCCCTTCGGCGTCGAAGGAGGTTGCGTCTTGCATGCGTTGCAGCGCGGCCTCGATCGCTCCTTCGGCCTCAGGCTTGGCGGAACTCGCGAGCGCGCTGATTGCCGCAGGGCCAACGACCGGATCGAGCACGGCGCTCGTCACCGACTCGAAGCAGCCACAACGTGCGGCCGCCATGGTGCGGCGCACTTGCTCGCCCGCTGTGAGGTCCTTCAGCTGCGCGAGGCTCTTGCACAGGCTCGGGGATGCAACGTTGCCCGCGAGCTCGAGCGCTCGGCTGCGCACCTCGGCTTGCGACAGCGCGGCTTTGACGAAGCGTGCGGCCTCCGCGTCACCCGCGAGGTCGAGCGCCTCCGCGGCGGCCAAAACCAAGCGCGGATCGGAGGTCTCTTCCCAGCCGTGAACGTTGCTGAGCGAGATGCCGTCCCCCAGCTTGGCCAGCGCGATAGCCGCTGCCGCGCGTTGTGCGCGATCGGTGCGGTCCAACTCCAGACGCAGCGCCGGAATGCTGCGTACATCTCCGAGATCCCCGAGAAAGGCGACCACCGTGGGGTTTAGCGAGCGGGAAGTAGGACCGAGCTCGAGGTTGCAATCTTCGCCCTCGCAGCTGGGTTCGGCGTCGAGCCGCGGCTTCGTCGGTTTGTCCGGCTTCGCAGCCTTCTCCGTTTTTGCTTCGAGCACCACGGCCGCAGGCGCTTTGCTCGCCTCTGACTCGTTCTCCTCGAACAGCAGGCCGGTGAGCCTTCGCGGCGGATAGGCGAGCAACGCTAGCCGAGCCGGGTCTCCCGCAGCCCCGCGAAGCAGCGCCGCCGAGATCAGCAAACGCAGCGCTGGCTCGTCCCCGCGCGCTGCGAGTGCCAGCGCGGCCGTCTCACGAACCATGGTGGCGAGCGAGTTCGCGCTGTCGCGTTTGCCGCCGGCATCCAGCATTTCACGCGCCAAATAAGCGCGGACTTCCTCGCGCTCAGCGAAGGCCGCGAGGCCGCGCACCAAACGCAGTCGACCAGCGCTGTCACGTGATAGCGGGCTGCCCGCTTCGAGCGCCTCGAGCAGCGCGTTGATCGCCTCGGGCGTACCAACCGTGACCAAACGGTCAACCGCACGATGCCGTTCGCTCGCGTTGAGTGAGAACAGCCCGGCTCGCCCTTCCTCCAGACCGAACTGCTCGGAGAGCGATCCCGGCGTTGCCACCGGCTCCGCTGTCATCAATTGAGCGTGCGCTTCTGCCGCGGGGAGCGCCAAAAGCAGCGCATAGGTCGCCGTTCGAAGCGTCTTCCAGCTCGGACTCGCGCTCGGCATCTTCATGACCTCTACAGCGCTCTTGCGGTCCCGTCGAGCAGCGAGGGTGGGCGAACGAAGATCGCAGAAAGGAAGCACAATTCTGGCTCCCCGGCAGCGCGTGAGTCCGCTAGGTTGCGCCGCATGATGCTGCCGAAAGTTGCGGAACGTATGGTCACATATGCCGCGAAGGGTGTGTGGTCGGCGCTTCAGCTCGCGAACGAGTACTCGAGCAAGCCGGCGCCCTTCCACCCGAAGTGGAGCGATAAACCCATCCCTCGCGGCTCCGCGAGGACCAAGCCACCGCTCGGATGGCCGCGGCACACAGACAGCTTGTGCCCCGTGTGCGTGAAGGAAGCGCGCACCGCCATCCTGCGTGGAGACGAGGACATCGCTCATCTCATCCACGACAAGCCGGGCGAGATCCGCGCGCTGATTCACGAGAAAGATGGCAAGCTCGTGATGGAGAAGACGTGCCCGCAGCACGGTCACTTCGAAGACGTGATGGCCATCGACACGAAGTTCTTCGAGCGACTCGAGAGCCTATTCCCCGGTCGTGACGTGACGATCGCGGCAGACGCATTGCATGATCACGGCTCGAGCTCGATCAAATACGGCCGCGGCGGCGTGCTCACGGTGGACCTGACCAACCGTTGCAACATGATGTGCGACCCCTGCTTCATGGACGCCAATCAGGTCGGCTACGTGCATGAGTTGAGCTGGGAGGAGATCCAGAAGATCCTCGACGACGCCATCAGCGTGAAGCCGCGCCGGCAGATGTCGATTCAGTTCTCAGGCGGCGAGCCGACGCTCAGTCCGCACTTCCTCGACGCCATTCGTTATGCGCGCAAGCTCGGCTACTTCGCTGTGCAATGCGCCAGCAACGGGCTGCGTTTTGCCGAGGAACCCGGCTTTGCCGCGCAGGCCAAAGAGGCTGGCTTGCGCATGGTGTACCTGCAGTTCGACGGCGTGACCAACGAGGCCAACTCGCATCGCAAGATCAAGAATCTCTACGACGTGAAGCTGCGCGCGATTGAAGAGTGCGCCAAGGTCGGCATTGACGTGATCTTGGTGGTGACGATCGTCAACGGGGTCAACGACGATCAGGTCGGGCCGATCGTCCAGTTCGCCGTGGATAACGCCGACAAGATCACGGTGGTGAGCTTTCAGCCGGTGAGCTTTACCGGCCGCGACGAAGACGTCGACACCGAGACGCGCATGAAGCAGCGCTACACGCTCAGCCACCTCGCGCACGACGTGGCGAAGCAGGCCAAGGTTACCCAGCCGATGCGCGATTGGTTCCCGCTGTCAGCGCTCTCGCCCTTCGGGGACGTGTGCGACCTGATGGACGGTCCGGACCGCGCCTTCGGTCAGCTCAAATGCGGCTGCCACCCCAACTGCGGTATCGGCACCGTGCTGTTCGTGAACAAGCGCACCAAGCAGATGGTGCCGCTCGTGGAGTTCCTCAACCTCGAGGGCATCCTCCAGGACATGCGCGCCATCTTCGATGCTGGGCGCAGCAAGAAGCTAACCGTGGCTCAGCTCGTGGCCTCGGTGTTGCGCCACTACAACGCTGACAAGGCTCCCCCCGGCTTCACGGTCGAGACGCTGATCAAGCAGTTCATGAGCCAGATGGGCGCGCGCCACAAAGAGAACGACGCCGCTGAGTTCGAGTGGCGCGTGCTGTTCGTCGCGGGCATGTGGTTCCAAGACCTCTTCAACTACGATTTCCGCCGCACCGAGATGTGCATCATCCCGTACGGAACGCAGCTCGGAGAAATCTCCTTCTGCGCCTACAACACCGGCGCGGGCTGGCGGAACGTGATTGAGAAGATGAAGGCCAACGCGACGGTGGCCGAGTGGTACGCCCGCTACGGCAGGCACCCGGTTCACGCCAAAGATCGTGACCTGCCGCTGCCCGAGTTCGACAACCCGATCACGGTGAAAGAGCATGAACTCGCGCTCAAAGAGCGCGCAGCTCCCGCGCCCCCGCCCAAGCGCAAGAAGCTCAAACACCTGCCGGTGATTGCATCCTAGCCAGAGTGCTTCACCCTGACGGTTGAATGACGGGTGCGCCTTGGAAGTGGCTGGTGGTTGCGGCGCTGTCTGCAACCCCAGCCTTGCTAGCAGGGCAGGCCGCCGGCGTCGCGCTTGGCCTCTATTGGGAATTGCCGCTCGCAGGCATCCTCGTCACGGCGGCGGTCAGCGGTTTCCTCGAGGCGTTAGCGGTCATTCGGCTGGCGCAATGGGGCGAAACCCGGCCGCGCATCGCGCGCTGGCTCGAGCATCGGCGCACCCCTCGTGCGCTTTCGTGGGCCCAGCGGTTTGGACCGTGGGGCGGGCTGCTCTTGGGCGGAGCGACGGTGGGCCAAGAGCCGATCATCTTCGCCCTGATCTGGCTGCGAGTGGAGCCGCGCCGCTTGCTCCTGCCGCTGGCCTTCGCCAATGCGCTTTATACCGCGGTTGGTTATTACCTAGTAAAAGCCGGCTGGGCCGAGTTCGCCACGCTGGCTCAGCTTTGGGAGGACCTCAAGTTGCTGTGGTCGCTGCAGTAGCGGCCGACGGTTCTACGGCACCACCACGATGGCTAGCACCGTATCCCCGGAGAAGGTGGCGCCGACGAGCGCGCCTGTTTGTGCGGTTTGGTTGACGGCTGCGGCGATGCCAAATTCGACTAGGCCGGGCCCAGCGTTGGTCTGCACAAACTCGGGCGAGAGCAATAGGTGCGTCTGCCCCCCAGAGGGCGGGTAACCGCCTACTTCGGTACTGAGGTAAGAACCCGATTGTGTGATAGCGGCTACGCCGGTCTCGAAGCGATTGCCACACTGATTCGAGGTCGCTGCCGGGGACATCTCGAGCTGCGACAAAACCTGAAGTTTGCTCGGTTGGTCGAGCTCCAAGCTAGCGGTCAGCACCTCGCTGAAGGAGGTCTCCATGCTCAGCGGCATGCTGCTGCCATCCCCAAAGAGCTCCCATATGCGCTTAAAATAGCTCTCCGCTACGATGCTGCGATTGCGACACTCCGGCTGCGGGTCTTCTACCCAGACCTCCAGCGTGGAGTCGGCGGCCACGTTGACTACGCCGTTCTGGCAGTCGCTACTGCGATATTGCGACATGGTAACGGTGATATGATCGTTGCTGGCGGAAAGGTCGCCATAGCCCAGCATGCGGCGGGTGAGCTGCTCGCCGGGGCAGAGGTCTTCGCCTGCAGCGAAGTTGATGCGCTCAGGAAACGATGGGTCCCCGACCTCGAGCGAACTCGACCAACCGTGAACGCCAGCCTCGCTCGCGCCAGCTCCAAACAGGTTTAGATTGAGCCGGACGAGGGTATGCCCTTGGTCGGGTACGACCTGGTCGAAGACGAGTGTGGGCTCGTTGCCGGGCACGCAAGCAAGGCTCAGCGTTTGGTTCAGCGGAAAGACATAGTAGCGAACTGGCTGGCAACCGGGCTGCCCTCCGCCAGCGCCGCCGCTGGGCTCTCCACCGCCGCTGGCCTGGCCTGCTGCGCCACCGGAGCTCTGGCCGCCACCTTCGAGTACGCCCCCAGCGCCGCCCTCCGCGCCTCCAGCGCTATTGGCGCCGCCGGTTCCCGCGTCAGTGCTTGCTCCAGCGCCGCCCTCGGGAGCGCCGCAGCTAAGTAGCATTGCCGACCAGAGAATGTGCCGCGAACGCATGCTGGGAGCCTAGTACCCCCGGCCCGAAGTTCGTATCCGGATCACTTGCTAGCCAATGCGAAAATTTTATCGCGCATTCCGGGTTCCGCGTGCTCGAGCGCGCGCTCGACCTCTTTGCGCAGCTCCGCCGCCTGCTCCTGGCGGTTCGTTTGCTGGTAAAGCGCTGCGAGTTTGAGCCGGGCGATCAACTTGTCCAGCGCGGCTACGTCGAAGGCCGTGGGCGTCATCGCTAGCTTGTATTGCTGCTCGAGCTGCTCTTTCGTCGCCTTCTCGGCTGCGAGCAGATCGGCGTATTCGAGCGCGTTGACGATGCGGGCGCGGGTCCACACGTTGCTGCGGCTGCTCAAGATCGCGAGCGCCTTTTTATCGCCATAAGCGGCGCGTAACAGCGGAATCACATAGAAGGCGTCGGTCTCCATTTTTGAGGCGACCACCTCGTCTGCGGCTTTGATGAGCTCCGGCTTGCTGGCCTTGCTCGCCATCAACAGACTAGCGCCCAGGCGGGTCTTCACCCAGGCGGGCAGGGCTGCGTCCTCCGCAGTGACCTCGCGCAGGAACGTCAATAGCTTTGGGTCGACCGGCTCGCCCAACGTACGGTTCAGCCGAAATAGGGCGATGCCGCGTTGCACTGCCGCACGCGGGTCCTGCAGATCGCGCAGGCGCGTCATATCGGCGTCCAGCGCAACGCGCGCCGCGCCGATGCGACCGCTTTGCAGCTGAGCTGCGATCACCAGGGCCATGGCCGCGGAGCGCACCGCCTCGCGACCGTCTGCCAGCGCCGGTTGGGCGAGCTCGCGCGCTCGCTCTGGATCGAGCGAGGCCAGCGCGAACTCAGCGCCGGCCATCCGGCTGGCGAAGATCGTGTCGCCCGTTCCGTAGACCGCGGTACAGAGGGCCAGCTGCTCTTTGGCCTCGGCCAGCTTGCTGTCGTGCAAGTAGTCGTCGAAGCGCGCGCCAAGACAGCCCTTCTCCGGCAAGATCTCCGCCAGCCGAGTCAGGTACTTTTGGTTGCGGGCGGCATCCCGTTGCGGCGAGCCGTTCACGGCGTTGTTGAGCGGCAGCACCGCATAGGTTGGAAAGCGCTGGGCTACGCCGTCCACCACGCCAAAGCCCTCATCCGGCGCTGTTTGTAGCACCACGGCGCCGTAGAGCCCGCTGACGTCGGGATCATCGACGGCCTCCAGCGAGGCCTGCCGAAAGAGCCGAATGGCTTCGTCGTATTTGGCGCTATCACCGATCAAGAGCGCTAGCCCACGCAGCGCCTTGGCGCGATGGGGCGGTAGGCGGTCGAGCGTCTCGAGCACCTTCTTGCAGGCTTCCACCGAGGTCTTGCCGCCGCGCGCCTCGACCAGGCAGGCCATCGCGTGGGACCACGGTGAGGAGCTCTCGTTCGCGACCAGCTCACGCACCGCAAGCAAAGGGTCTTCGAGATCGCCAACCAGCAGCTTGCGCCAGGTGCGCTCGATGCGGCGCGCCGACTCGTCGTTGTCGGCGCCCCAAGCCTTGCGTTCGGCCTCGCTCAGCGCGCGCGGCGCGATGGTCGGTGCGAGCTTGTTGACGGCGGCGATCATGGCGTCGAAGGGCGAAGGCCCGCTGCCTTCCGCTGCGCGACCTTCGACCTTGATGGTCACGACGTTGGGCGAGCCTGTGCGTAGCTGCACCTCGACGGGAGTGAAGGCGGCGAGATCGGTCTTGGGGCCGCGCGCGCCTTCGTGGCCCCAAGGCAGGCCGGTCTCGATGCCGAGCCGCGAGCAGGCGCCGATGCCGATCACCGCGGCCAACGGGCCAGCGCTCACGGTGGGCTCGAGCGTCGCCGGCTGACAGCGGAAACCGCTCAGCACCACGGGCGGGCTCCCCGTCTGCGCCGAGCTGCTGGCCTTCGCCGAGGTCGGGCTGAAGTCGAAGACGAGCCGGCCAGAGCCCGTAGCAACGCCGATGATGATCGCCACGATGATCAGCGTGCCGAGCCCGGCGGCGATCCAAAAGAAGATGCGGGCGGCGCCGCGCGCGGTGCGTACGGCGGTGCTCTGGTGCGAGCGGGTGAGCTGTGGCTGGGTTTTGCCGCCCTCGCTCAGTGAGGTCTTCTCGCTGACACGCTCGGCGTGCGGCTCGAGCGCTTGCGCGGCCTCGGAGAGCGAGCTGAAGCGCTCGGCGGAGGCTTTGCTGAGCGCACGCATGACGGCTGCTGCGACCTCGGCGGGCAGTCCCGGGGCCTTGCTGGCCAGGTCCGGGATGGGCGAGCTCAGGAGCTTCGACACCAGCGAGAGCCCTTGGTCCTGGGCGAACGGCGCTTCTCCGGCCAAAAGCTCATAGGCCGTCATGCCCCAGGAGAACTGATCGCTGCGTGCATCGAGCGGCTCGCCGCGCAGCTGTTCCGGTGAGGCGTAACGCGGCGTGCCCACGAAGGCGCCGCGCGCCGTGAGCGAAGGCTCGTTCGCCTTGGGGAGCTCGGTCGGGGCGCTGGCATCGAACGGTTGCGCGCTGCGTTTGGCGACGCCGAAGTCGAGCACTTTGACCCGGCCGTCCCGGCGCACCATCACGTTGTCGGGCTTGATGTCGCGGTGGATCAGCCCGGCCGCCTCGGCTGCCGCGAGCGCCCGCGCGACGTCGGCCAGCCAACCGATTTTGACCGCGAGCGAGGTGGTCGCGTCGCCGACGAAGCTGCGCAGCGAGCTGCCGCGCACGAGTTCCATGGCGATGTAGGCCTGCTCCGCGGGGCCGCCTTCATCAGTCAGGCCGGCGTCGAAGACCGTGACCACGTTGGGATGCTCGAAGGCCGCTGCCGCGCGCGCCTCGCGCAACATGCGCAGCCGGGCCTCGGCGTCACCGTCGGCGGGGAGCAGTTTGAGCGCCACGCGCCGCTCCAGTACCTTGTCTTCGGCCTCGTAAACCTCCCCCATACCGCCACGACCGAGCAGTGAGTGGAGGGTGTAGCGGGCGACGCTGTCCCCCGGAGATCGCATACAACGCCCGCTTAGCGCGGGTGCGTTGCGAGGGCATCAGTTTATCGCGCAGCCGAGAGCTCTAGCGAGTTGGCGCCCGCCACCTTGTTTTGGGCGTTCGCCAGCCAAGAACCCCCGTTTTTAGCTTAGAAGGGCCGGCTCGGCGCGGGCATGAAAGCTGCGAACGCGCTTGCATGAGTACGACGACCAATCAGTGGATGCCACGCGAAAAGGCCCTCGCCCAAGGGCTCGACCGGCTCGGGGACAGCGACCTTCTGGCGTTGCTGCTCGGCACCGGTACCGCCGGCGCCAGCGTGTTTGAAGTGGCGAGCGGTCTGCTTGCGGTGCACGGCGGCTTGGAGGGGCTTTCGCGTTTGCACCCACCAACCTTGGCCGAGTCCAAGGGGCTCGGTCCGGCGCGTGCGTTGCGGCTCGCTGCGGCCTTCGAACTGGGGCGGCGGGCGCAGCTTTCAGAGTCCCGGCCGCGCAAGCGCGTGACTCGGGCCGAGGACGTCTCGGCCTATGTCACGGCCCAGCTAGGCAGGCTGGACCATGAGGAGATGTGGCTCTTGTGTCTGGATGGGCAGAACGGCGTGCGGACCTTTCGCAGGGTGGCCCAAGGCGGGCTTCACGGATGTTCTGTATCGGCGCGCGATATTTTGCGTTCGGCGCTGCTCGACGCGGCCTCGGCGATCGTGGTTTGCCACAACCATCCGAGCGGTGATCCGACGCCCAGCCCGGCCGACGTGCTGATGACGAGGCAGCTCTCGGAGGCGGCGGAACAGGTCGGAATCGCGCTGGTTGACCACGTGATCGTGGCGCGCGGGCGTTTCTCGTCGATGCTCGAGCTTGGAATCCTGCAGTGTGTCTGAACATGCGGCGCTGCTTCGGAGGGCCGACCGCAAGTCAGAGAGTGTCAAGCGCGTAAAATCTCGGTACCTTCTCCGCTCGAATGACGCTCGACGCGATCCAATATTTTCCGAAGACGGATGTCGGGCGGGTGCGCGATCTCAACGAGGACAACTACCTCGTCGATAAGAAGCTCGCGATCAGCCTGGTGGCCGACGGTATGGGTGGGCACGCCGCTGGGGAGGTCGCCAGCGCGATCGCCGTGCGCGTCATTCACCAAGAGATCAAGAAGCGGCAAGACCTGATCAAGGCCTACGGGGAAGGGCGCGTCTCCCGCGACGCCGGCCGGGAGATTCAGCATCTGCTGGAGTCGGCGGTGTTGCGAGCCTGCTCTCGGGTGCATGAGGAAGCCAAGAGTGATGCGGCCAAACGCGGCATGGGCACCACGCTCTCTGCCTTGCTCGTCACTGGCGCCTACGGCTTCGTGGCGCATGTCGGGGATAGCCGCATCTACCTGCACCGCAACGGTAAGATCCAGCAGATCACCGAGGATCATACGGTCTACAACGAGCTCGTTCGGCGCGGTCGTTTGACCAAGGAGCAGATCGAGAAGGTCGCCCAAAAGAACGCTGTTACCCGCGCGGTTGGGGTCTACGAGCGGGTCGAGGTGGATACCTTGATGATCGACCTGCTGCCAGGAGACCAGTTCCTGCTCGCCTCGGACGGCTTGCATGGCTACATCAACCACGTCGCGGAGCTCGAGCCCTACTTCGAGGATGAGGACGGCGAGCGCGCCGCCACCGAGCTGATCGAGCTGGCCAACAACAAGGGCGGCAAAGACAACATCACCTGCGTGCTGGTGCGCATCGGCGGCTCCGGTGAAGTCGCCTCCAACCTCGCGCGCAAGCTCGAGCAAAAGAAGCAGGCCCTGCGCAGCATGCCCCTGTTCTCGAAGCTGCAAGAGCGTGAACTCCTGCGCATCATGCAGGTCGCCGACGTATTGGAGTTCGGACCTGGCGATTGCGTCGTGCGGGAGGGAGATCGCGGGGACGAGCTGTTCATCGTGATCGACGGCATGCTGGAGATCCTGCGCGGTGAGCAGGTTCTCTCGGAGGTCGGGCCAGGCGAGCACTTCGGTGAAATGGCGCTGATTCGCAGTACGCCGCGGTCGGCCACGGTTCGCTCGCTGGACGTGAGTGAGCTGATCGCGATCCGGCGCAGTGAGTTCTTCTCGATCTTGCGCAAAGAGCACGAACTCGCGGTCAAGCTCCTGTGGCAGTTCCTCGGCGTCTTGGCCGATCGTCTGGATCAGACTTCGCGTGATCTCTCGACCGCCAAAGAAGAATTGGCCGCTGAAGACATCTCCGATGCGATCGCCGAGGACGTGGAGGAGACTTCGTCGGAGGCGCGTCTCTCGCTCGCTGACCGGCTGTTCGACGAGAACACGGCGCCCGAAGGCATGCCGCCGGTTAGCAGCGGATTGCGCGGCTCTACGGAGGGCGGGGCTCAGCTTGGCTCGGCTCGCGATTCGAGCTCGCTCGGAGCCGACGAACCCAACGCGAAGTGAGCGGCTCGCTGCCTCCGCTAGGGAGGGCGTCGGTGGCAGCCGCGCTGCTCGCGACGCTCGGCGCCCCTCACGCCCTCTGGGCTGCACCGCCGGCAACCCCGGCGACGCTCGAGCCGGTGCGTGAGCCGGTGCTCGCTTCGGAGCCGGTGGTGATGCGCGAGCCGGGCGAGCCGATGGTCTTGCCCGACGCTGCTGATGAGCGCGACCCTTTCGATATCGAGCTGCAGCTCGGTTACCGCTTCTCCTTCGAGGGCGGCCTGCTCACCCGCGGCGAACAAGCCGCGGCCGCGTACGAGCGCTTCTCTTCGCTGCTAACGCCGGAGGTCCGCGTCGGGATGTACCGTGATTTGGTCGGCTTTTTGCGCCTTCCGGTGCTCCTGGCCGAGACCAACGACATCGGTAAGCGCGCGGGAGGAGCCGAGTCGCTCAGTTTCGAGGGCGAGACGTTGGCCGCTTTGCCCTTCGCTTCGCCGGCGCGCAGCGGGCTCAAGAGCTTTGCCACCGGCATCACCTACGGTCTGATGAACCAAGCGCGCGACCCTTCGTTGCCCAGTTGGAACCTCGGGCTGGAGGCGGAGTTCTCGGTCGGCGACCCGATCCAAGCTTGCGTAAAGCGGCCGGTCGAAGGCGAGCTCTCCTGCGCTGACCCAGGCGACGTAAACCGCAACGGCGCGCGCGACGAGGGCGAGCCAGCGCTCGAGCCGGGGCTGGTGTCGGGCTTGACGCGCGAGTCGCTGACGTTGCGGCTCGAGAGCAAGCTCTCGCGGCGGATTCGCTTTGTGGAGCCCTTCGGCGGTGTGAGCGCAGCCGTTGAGCTGCCATTCGCGGACAGCCCGCTCCTGCGCGAGGGCGCGTTCACCTTGCCGCCGGTGCACGCGCGTGCGGAGCTGGGCGTTGGGTTTTTGCCCTGGGAGAACCGCGAACGTCACAGCCGCGTTTGGTTGGATCTGCGCTTGCGCGCGACCTTCGTCTCGCGTGGGCCGGACATCTCGCCGGCCTTCGATCTGGCGGGCGCGAGCTCGGCGCTCGCCCTGCGTCGGCTGGTGACGGTGGGCTCGGAGCAAGCGGCGCTCAACGGGGTGATGATCGCGGACGCGCACGCGCGCATCGGCGGGCTCACTTCATTTATTTGGCGCGCCAGTCAGATCATTCGTTTTGGTGCGGAGGTCGAGCTCGAACACGCGACGCCGCACAGTGTTGCGAGTGAGCTCTCCTGCGAGCAATCCCCTGGTTCTTGTGACTATCTTCACTACCGCGAGGCCGTGCATCGCGACGACGTCGAGCTCGGCGTTTCGAGCTCGGTCTCCTTCGGACTCGGAGCAAGTGGTGCGGTGATGTTTTGACTTCGACAGAAGTAAGGTATGGGGCGTCCATGCAGTTCGTCGTCGAAGAGAGCGAAGCGGGCGTCCGATTGGACAAGCTCTTGACGAGCCGCCTCTCGGGTTTGGGCAGAGTCACCGTCAAGAAGCTGTTTGCCGAGGGCAAAGTGAACATCGTCAGCGAGGGCCGCAGGCCGCGGCGCGCCGCCAAAGGCGATGTCGCAGTGCTCGGTACAACCTTGGAGGTCGAGGTCGAGACCACGTCCACGGTGGCTGTCGCTGATCCGGAGGCCAAGCTGACGGTGCTGCTCGAGACCGAGCAGTTTGTGGTGCTCGAGAAGCCGTCGGGTCAGCCCACGGCGCCGCTCGCGCCCGGCGAGCGCGGTGCGTTGGCCAACGCGCTGGTGGCCCGTTACCCCGACGTCGCTTCGTGTGGCTTTTCTCCGCGCGAGCCCGGGCTGTGCCACCGGCTGGACACCGACACCTCCGGCCTCGTATTGGCTGCGCGCAACCCGGCCGCCTTCGAGGCGCTCACCGCGGGCCTGCGGGAAGGCCGGCTGGACAAGCGTTATTGGCTGATCGTTTCGGCGCTGGATCTGCCGGAGAGCGGGACGATCGAGATCCCGCTCGCGCCCCACCCGAAGGATCGCCGGCGCGTGCTCGCCTGCGTGCATCCGCGCGACGTCGAACGTGAAAATCCGCGGCCGGCCACCACGATGTGGACCAAGCTGCGTGAACACGGTGGATTGGCGCTGGTGGAGGCCCGCGCGCCGAGAGCGCTGCGCCACCAAATTAGGGCCCACTTCGCGGCGATTGGCTTTCCCCTTTTGGGGGATGCGCTCTACGGCGGAGGCACCACCCACGATCTCAAACGGCACGCGCTGCACGCGCATCGCATCGCTTGGCCGGGAGACGCCACGGTGCCGGCCTTCACGGTGACGAGCCCGCTGCCGGCCGACCTAGTCGGCCTCGTACCCGAGGTCTGAGCGCCGCGCATAAGCTGCGGGAATCGCGCGCCGCAGCCTGACAACGCCGCCAATCTATGGCATGGACCGGCGATGAGCGACGCGGACGAAGAGGCCCGAGACAGTTCACCGCCTGCCAGCGCCAAGAGCGTCAAGAAGGGCGCTCGGCCGTCGGCCCACAAGAGCGAGGAGCGAGCGGTGACGGTGGAGGTCGCTGCGACCAAAACCAAGGCTCGCACCTTCACCGGCGCGCATTTGGCGATGACGTTGGTGGCGGGCATCGCGCTGGGCGGTGGGGGCACCTTCATCGCGGCGAAGAACGGGCTGTTCAACCCGAGCAAAGAAGCCGCGCAGAACCGTGAAAAGCCCAACGCTTATGTGCCGGCCGCGCAGTGGACGGTCAAGGAAGGGCCTGAGCACGCCAAGGTAACGATCGTCGATTTCAGCGACTTTCAGTGCCCGCATTGCTCGCGCGTGGCTCCGCTTTTGAAGGAGCTCGTACGCTCGTACGACGGAGCCGTGAGCGTTCATTTGCGCAACTTCCCTTTGCAAATGCACGCTGACGCCGAGCCCGCTGCTCGCGCGCTACAAGCTGCTTCACGGCAGGGCAAAGGCGGCGAGATGAGCGAAAAGATGTTCGCCAATATGAAGGCGCTCTCGAGCGAAGATCTCGAGCGCTACGCAGGCGAGCTCGGGCTCGACGTGGCGAAGTTCAAAGCGGACTTCGAGAGTCAGGAACTCAAGGATGAGGTCGCCAAAGATCTGCAGACCGGTAAAGACGCCGGTGTGCGCGGCACGCCGGCCATCTTCATCAACGGCTTGCGTTACAACGGCGCGCGTTCTGCGGAGGGCTTCAAGGCCGTGATCGACGCGGAGATCAAGAAGGCCGACGAGCTGATCAAGAGCGGCACGCCGATCGAGAAGGTGTACGAGACGATCGGTAAGAAGAACGCACCGGGCAGCTGAGCCAGGCCGTCGCCGGAGGTTCTACTTCGGAATCTCCGGCGCAATGCCTTGTCCAACCACCGCGCCGTCCTTCCTAAAGATGAGCGTGCAGCCGCCTCGGCCGCCGGAGTTCGGGCTGACGGTGAGCATGAACTTGTGTTGGGGCGCGGCCGCTTTGACGAAGACTTTGGCCAGCTCCTCGCACGACGGCGGCGTTCCGTTTTGCACCTGACACTGCACGAGCTGCCCGTACTCCTTGGTGAGCTCGGTGCGTTTGACCGGGCGGCCTTCTTTGCGAGCGACCTCCTTCTCGACCTTGGCCACCGCGTCCTCGAGCTTCTTGGTATCGATTACGAAGGCCTGGTCGCAGCCGGCCTCGCGTAGCTCCTCGGTGCCTTTGGCCGTTTGCGCCTCGACCATGAGGGCTGCGATATCCTTGAGCCCGCCGAGCATGCCGCCGAACTGCGACCAGATGAAGATGCCGATGGCGATGCCCGAGACCAGGAAACACGCCCCGCCGATTAGCAGCGCCAACATGCAGCCGCTCATGCCCTTCTTGGGCGCTTGCGGCGGGTAAGGCTGCCCATGTGGCGGCTGGCCGAAGGGTGGCTGCTGCGGCTGCCCGTAAGCCGGCTGCGGACTGAACGCCGGCTGCTGCGGGTATTGATGCGCCGGCGGTCCACCGTAGGGGTTCATGCCGGCGAGGGTACTACGGCGTGGGCGTCACCACGATCTCGAGTGCGGGGTTTGCAACGGCTCCCGGCCCGAAGGCGAAGTCGATCGGCTCGTTGTCGAGCCAGCCCGGGAGCAGGTTGTTGTAGAACGGACTCTCGCGGTGAAGATCGGCGCCGCCGGGCAGTTGGTACTTCATGCGCGGTCGGTCGGGTCCGAGCTCCACGACGAAGCGCACCGAAGCGCCCGCCGCAAAGCTGAGATCCCAGGGCTCGCCGGCGTCGGGCAGTGCGCGCTGCGGGTTGGCGACGTTGACCGTGTAGAGCCCGCCCGACGCGGCGTACGGACCGTCGTTGTAGGTGCCGATGCCGAAGCTGTCGTAGATGCTGCGCAGGCTGAGCGTGTGCAGCCGTCCCCAGCGCCAATCATTCGGCTCGCCGGTGGCGGCGAGGCTGGCCGCGGCTAGCGTGACCGCATAGCGAATCACGTCGTTGCGCGTCTCGTTGTTGTTGGGCGTGCTCACGTTGTCCCAGAGCAGCTCGCCCGAACTGAGCGTGTTCGGCGCTTTGAGCGCGCGCACCAGCAGGTGAACATCGGCGCGATCATTGATCGCGAGGGGCTCGGGCGCGAGCGCGCTGGCCGCGGCGATCTCATCGCCGAGGGCCGCTTCGGTCAGCGCAAACAGCGTCACGTGGAAGGCGGTGCAGCCGATGGCTTCTGCGGTTTCAGCGGGCGAGCTTGCGTCGGGGGAGCTCTCTGGATCGTGGCCGTCGACGCCGGTTGGGCAGCTGAACTTCCAATCGGTCAGGGCGTCGATCAGCTGTTGTTCTTGGCTGGTCAGCGTTTGGTCTTCCATCGCCTCCAGCACCGCCGGCACCACCACGCTGCCGTAAAGCGAGTAGGTGTCACCTTGCAGCGCCGTCATCGTTTCAAACGTATGGGCATCGGCTCCGGCCTCGAGTTGGTCGAGGATGCGCCGATTGCGCGTACCCTCGGCGCGGGTGATGGCCTGCAGCGCGAGCTGGCCGTCGTTGAGCAAGTCGCCGTCGGCGCTGGCGCCGGTGAGATCCTGATTGGCCGTCGCGATCGCACCGGCCGCGGGGTTCTCGGCCTGCGGAAGTTGCTCGAGCGGTACGTAGCCAGCCCATTCGGCCGAGCCGTCGCCGGGCAGCGGCAGCCACGGCGGTAAAGCGTTCGAGGCCCACGGACGCAGCGGCACGCGCGAATACGGATACCAGGCGATATCGCCGTTCAAATCAGCGACGACGAAGTTCTGACTCGCGGCCACCATCAGCGCAACGGCGTCCTTCGCTTCGGAGGTTGAGTTGGCGCGGGCCAACGCAAAGAAACCGTCGAGATCGGTGCCGCTGTCGTGAAGGTTCCAGCGCACGCTCAGCGCGGTTCCTGCTGCAGCGTCTTCCGCGACGATCGGCCCGTGATGCGGAACCCAACGCAGCGTTTGCGCGACCTGCATGCCGGTGGAGGCATCGTCGAACATCACCTCCTGCTCGATGATCGCTACCTCTTGGCCGTTGAACAGCACTGACGCTCCGTCTTCGGACAGCTGCTCGACGTACACGTCGGAGAGATCCCAGTTGGCGGTGGTAACGCCCCACGCGAGCGACTCGTTGTGACCGATCATCACCGCGGGTAAGCCCGGGAAGGTGCTGCCAGCGACGTGGAATTGCCCGTCTCCGGCGCTCTTGGCGTCGAGCTCGACCGGGAACCAAATGGCTGGGTTGGTCAACGCGAGATGCGGATCATCGGCGAGCAGGGCGTTACCGCTCGTGGTGCGGCCGGGCGCGAGCACCCAATTGTTCGAGCCGGATTCGCCCGGTCGCCGGCTCTCGTTGCCGCTGCCGAGGTGCGCGAGGCCCGTTCGTGCCTGGGCCAATAAGGCGCTGCGTGCAGCGTTGGGCAACTGCCATGGCGTGGGCGCAGGCGAGGGGGAGGGCGGTGCTGCTAGTTCGGCACTGGGCAAGGTGAAGGCATCGAACACAGGCCGCGCTGAGAAGAGGTCGGGCGCGAGCGCTGGATCCACGAAGGGCGTGAGCTCGGCGCGGGCGATCTCCGCGGGCGCCTTGTTCGAAAGATCGTGCAACACGTAGAGCCCAACCGCGGCCGAATCGGCGGGCTCCCATTCGCGAATGCCGGCCTTCTCGATCAACGCAAAGTCGTATTCGGTGGTCAGCGTCGCGCCGTTGCGACCTTCGCGCATATCGCCGATCCAAGCGTTCACCCCGCGTGCATAGGCCTGCAAGTAGCCTTGCACCTCGGGGCTCGCGTCGCTCACCAGCCGCTCTTCCAGCGGCTCACCGTCGCGCGTCGAGAAGAAGCGGCGATTATCGAAGTCACGTTGCAACACCGTGGCTCCGGCCTTCACCAACGAGCCCAAGCGTCCGCGCACCGAGCTGCGCACGAAGTCCATGAAGAAGAAGCGATTGGCCGCATGGAAGTAACCGAGGGCGGCGTAACAATCGTCGTCGCTGGCGCAGGCCAAATGCAGCAGCCCGTGCTCGTCGTAGGTTGCAGCGACTTCAGCCGAGAGTTCGGGGATGTTGACGCCGGTGGGCCCGGCGCCCCCGCCTCCGCCCGCACCCGTGCCACCTGCGCCACCACTACCGCCTGCACCCGAGCTACTCCCGCCGCTCGCCGCTGTGTCATCGCCGCACGCGGTCAGAGTCATCAGCGCTAGTAGCCCAACCCTCAAGCCGTTTCTTCGCAGCGAAGCTCTCATGGTCAACCGTCTCCTTGGCTCGCCGGTGGCTGGTCGAGCACGATGTAGTGAACTCGACTTAAAGGTCGCACTCAACTCCGCGGGCGCATTGGCTAAGTGACTAATGTTAATTAGCAATTGGGGGTGCCGCGGAGCGTGACTCCGCAGCCCGTGGTACCGTCACGCCGTGTCGCGTCGCCGTCCCTTGTTTGAGCAGCCTCGTCTGCCGAGCGCCCAACGTGCCGACTCCGAGCAGATCGTCGCAGCGGTGATCGCAGCCGCCATCGAGCTTGGGCCGCAGGCAACCTTGGCCGCCATCGCCGCCAAGGCGGGTGTCGGTGCCGCCTCCCTGCACCGTTACTTCCCGACCACGGCGGCCATCTTCGCCGAGGTGTCGCGGCAGAGTTACCGCACGCTGCTCGAGCAGATCCGCGCGCTGACGAACCGCGAAGACCTCGAGCTGTACGAGATGGTGAAGCTCGTTTGCCACGCCGCCATTGAAGGGCCGGGGCTGTCGCTCGAGCACCGTCGGCGCCTCAATCTGGAGCTGCCGTTGGCGTGGACCACGAGTACGGCCGAACAGGTCTATGCCGAAGTGCTCGAGGCCGCTGCTGTCTGGATCCGAGCGCATGTTCGGCCGGCCCCACGCGATCTCGAGGCGCGTGTGTTCGTCGCCTTCGCCAACATTCGTGGGGCGGTGCTGATGATGCTGATGTTCCCGTCGCTCGCTCCCTCGCGGGAGGCTCTATTGCCGGCGCTCACCGATTCGGTGTTTCTGGCGCTCACCAGCGAGCGGCCGCTGGGCCAATAGCGACTCGGTTGGCGCTGCTTGTGCCAGCTGTGCCGCGCGCGGCACGGGGCGACCTTCAAATCGCCGTGATTGTAAGGGTCCATCGCTGGCACGCTCGATGCTCAAGCAGCCTTCATGAAGACGAGTTTCCTCGGGTTTGCGATGGTGCTTACGGCGATGACCGGCTGCAACGCCACGGTCAGCAACGGCAACTGCGAAGAGCCGGAGCCCGGCGGCTCAGGAGGTTGCGGAGCGACCTGGGAGTGCATCGACGGCGAGTGGGTGGATACCTTCGAACAAGCCGAGGACAACTGTCTCCCGCCCAGCGAATGCCCGGCCACGTTGCCCGAGTTCGGCTCGCCCTGCAACGGCTCGACGCAATGCGAATACCCCGGCACCGACGAAGAGTGCGGTGATCCAAACCAGCCGTTTTACGCCGACTGCGTCGATGGTGCGTGGCAGATCTCGACCACGCGCTGCTCCCCTCCGCCCGAGTGCCCGGAGCTGATTCCAACCGCGGGCACCGATTGCACCGGCTGGGACTACGCCTTCGCGTGCTCGTATGAAATCGACTGTGGCGCGGGTCCCACGCCGCTCTTGATGAGCTGCGGCTTCGAGTCTGGAGTCGCGCTCTGGCAGGTCGATTCGGGCATGGGCTGCACCGACTGCATCGGTCTGGACCCAGCCACGTGTGCGGCAAGCGAGTGTCAGTGGCTCACGCCCGGGTGTGAAGCCGGTGCGCCGCCGCTCCTAGAGGGTTGCTACCCGAAGCTCGACTGCCAATCGGATGGTTGCAACGGCGACCTGCAGTGCGTGCTCTACACCTACGATCCGTGCGCTGACAGTGACTGCGACGCGTGCGGAGCAACCTTCGGCGTTTGCGAAGAGCCGCCGCCGCCGCCGCCGCAGCCGTAACTACGGCCGCTGCTCACGCGGGATGCAGTCTCCGTGGACGAAACCGTCTGCGCTCGAGAAGGCATCCCCGAGCTCGATCGGCTCACCGCAAGCCGTGCACAACGATCCTGCTTGATCGCGTCGGCGAACGAAGGGCCCGCGCGGAACACGCCGCTTGCGAACCGGCGCCGGCTGGGGCTCTGCCCAACCATCCCACGCTGAGGCTTGCCGGCGCGGACTCGAGCGACGCGGCGCTTGCACCGACGCTGCGTCCTCGATCACGACCTTGCCCTCGCGAATCAGGCGACAGGCCTGACGTGCAGCAGCACTGGCCTCATGCTCGTTGGCGGAGCCAGCGAGCGCCGCGAGCTTGCGAACTTTGTCGGCGATGCTCATGCGCCAGCGAATCCATTCGTAACAGCGCCCGTCATTGCGCTCGGTGTAGCGCGTTCCGCGTGGGGCGTCCTCGTCCTCAAACGGCGGGCGTGTCGGTGAAACCTGGCCGTCGTTCGAACGTGCTCACCGCAAGTAGCGCATACCAACCGAGGACGCTCGCGAAGCCAGCGCCGAGGACGGGAACAGGGAAGTGGCCGAAGAAGGTCGCAAGTACGCTCGCGGTGAAGTAGCAGAGCGCAGCGCAAGCGAGCGGCGTTGGCGGCCAGCTAAGCCGACGGTTCACGAGCGCGAAGAGCAGCAGGCCCGTGGTCGTCGCGCAGGCCGCAAGCCATCCCGGCCCTTGCTCGATGGCGAGATAGAAGACCCGCTCGACGTGCTCAACCGGCGCCAGCGGGTCGGGCCTTCGCCAGGTCAGCGCAGCCGCGCCTACGTGCAGCACGCATGTGAGCCGCGCGATCCTCGGGGTCTTGTCGTCGACCAGCAAGACCGCGATGCTGCCGGCTGCGAGAGCGCTCGCTTGCGCGGCATCGGGCTGCAACCAATGAACGAGCTGCACCGCAAGCGACGCGACGAGCGCCCGGTTGCGCGCGCTCGCAGCGGGAGCCCGCAACCCCAGCAGCAACCACGGCGCAAGCGCCGCCGAGGCGTGCAGCTGCAGCCCCCCCAACTGCAGCCAGCGCGTTACCCCGTCCACCCCAGGGTGCAGCAAGGTCGTGGCGATCCCAACGGCAGCCAGCGTCGGTGCCCAGGCTTCCAGCGCCTCGAGGCGACAGCGCCGCGCCGCGAGCACCGTCCCCATGCCGAGCAACACCGCAACGAGGTTGGGCGCATAGGCGGTCCAGCGCACGCCCTGCGAAGCTGCTATCGCAAGCCCAACCACGATCGCCGGGATGGGGGCGAGCAAGTGGAGTCGCAGGCGCAGCGGCCCGGTCGGGAGGGCTTCTAACGCTGCGCTGCTCACGGCTATCGCGACCGCGGGCTACCTTGTTGCAAACCCAACATCAGCAGGCGAACGAGCTCCCCCAGGTGCTTGCGATGCGCCGCAACGGTGGTCGCGTCATAAGCGGCCCCGGAGGCGGCCCGGATGAGCAGCTGGGCCAAGCCCAGAGCGGTCAAGCCGGCGCGCGCTGGATCCACCTCGCTAGACACTTCGATCGTCGTCGCGAGCAGCCGCACGAAGGCCTTATCCGCTCGCGCGATGGTCTCGGTACCCAGGCGGTTCTGCGAGTCGAGCAGCTCCTGGGCGTGCGGCGAACGCTGCACGAGCTCCCAATAGCGTGTGAACTTTGCGGCCAGCATCGCGGAGAGGCGTTCTTCAATCGACCCTCGTCCTCGGCTGGCCGCTTCGGCGCGCGCGATCAGATCCTCGCACACGGCGACCACCACAGCCTCGAAGACCGCGTCCTTGTCCTTGAAGTACGCGTAGACCGTGGGTTTCGCCACGCCGGCCTCGGCCGCTAGCTGGTCGATCGACGTGCGCTTGAACCCGTAGCGGCTGAAAAGGGTGGTGGCCGCGGTAACGATTTTTGCCCGCTTCTCTTCTGCGCGCGGAGCCTCCTTGGGCGACATGCGGGCACATTAGCACGCTTTGTATGATTGAACTGAATTGACAGAATTAGTTCAATGCGTAAGTGTTGGGCCAGGAGAAAAACGATGCACGTTCTCGTCACTGGGGCCTCCGGCTTCATCGCTAGCCATATCGTTCAGCAGCTCTTGGCCAAGGGGCATCGCGTGCGCGGCACCGTGCGCTCCCTCGCCAAAGAGAAGGACCTCGCCCGGTTGCGCGCGCTCCCGGGCGCCGCCGAGCGGCTCAGCTTCGTCGCTGCGGATCTGCGTACGCCAGGCGGTTTTGATGAGGCTGTGCGCGGTTGTGACGCTGTCTTGCATACCGCTAGCCCCTACACCTTGGACGCCAAAGACCCGCAGAAGGACCTCGTGGATCCGGCGGTGATGGGCACCCGCAACGTGCTGCTCGCCTGCCAGAAGGAGCCCTCGGTCAAGCGGGTGATCTTGACCTCATCCATGGCCGCCATCACGGATGAGCCGGAGAGTGACCATCTGCTGACCGAGGCGGATTGGAACAACAAATCCAGCTTGCAGCGCAACCCCTACTACTACTCAAAGACGCTCGCGGAGCGCGCAGCCTGGGAGTTTATCGAGCAAGAGAAGCCCAACTTCGATCTTGTGGTGATCAACCCGTTCCTGGTGATTGGGCCCTCCCTCTCCGCGGGCATCAATACCTCCAACCAACTGTTCGTGGACCTCTTGGCTGGCACGTACCCCGGCATCATGAACCTCACCTGGGGCTTCGTGGACGTACGTGACGTCGCTGAGGCGCACGTGCGCGCGCTTGAAACGCCCGGGGCGAAGGGGCGCTACATCACCGCGGGGGAGACGATCGGCATGCGCGCCCTGGTTGAGCTCTTGGACAAGAACGGTTGGGCCAAAGGCAACAAGCTGCCCAAGCTGGGGATGGATTGTGGCGCGGGTGATTTCGCAGTGCGGCTCTCTTCCTACCTGCAACCCAAGGGCATCGGCTCCTACTTGCGCACGCACGTTGGGCGGGTACCGCGCTACGACACGAGCAAGGTGCGTAACGAGTTGGGCGTCAAATTTCGCAGCGTCGAGAGCTCCATCCTGGACACCCTGGTCGACCTCGAGCGTGAAGGGCACGTCAAGCGTGAGGCTGGCACAGCTCCTTCGCACTGACGCGTAACGTTAGAAACTCCAGCGCGCTGAAGCGCTGGTCGGCCCGAGTTGCCACTGGGGGGTGAAGCTTGGGCCGGGCGCGGTTGGCTCACTGACGTCGGGCTCGCCGGACCCCCAAAGCACGAGTGGCAGCCCAACGCCGACCATGGCCAGTCCACCAATGAGCGTCGCCGGTGTACCGGGGTAGAAGTCGGGCTGGTAGTCCTCGATGCGCTGCTCGCGCATGGCATCGGCGAACAAACCGAACGACATCGAAACGGCGGCCATCGACCCCAAGGTGATGCACACGATGCCAGCCTCCACTGCCGCTTTCGAGCGCATGGCTGGAACGCCGATCTCGTCCTCGCGAGCGCCGTGCACAGTCATGGCGATTCCGCCGCCCAGCGCCGCCAGCGATGCTCCCCAAAGGCCCCATACCTCGGAGTCGGAGGAGCTGCCTTCCCCGGCCTCCGCCAGCAAAGCTCCGCTCACCGAGAGGGTCGCGACGCCGCCAATCGTGATCATGCCGATACCCGTTCCGATCATACCGGGCGATCGCATACGCAGATTGTCCTCCGGAAAGCTTGGTACCGAGCTGGCCCCTACAGCAATGAACGGAATACCAAAGGCGAGCAGACCTGCTGCTGGACCAAGCGTCAGAACCCCAGGAATGATCGTGTCTTCGGAGGTGACGAGTCCCGTCCCCAACGCTGCCAGCGCGCCGCCGGCCGCAGTGAAAACGATCCCGGTGACCATCAGCGAGCGGCTTCGAATTTCGGTTGCGGCAGGCGCCGGGGAGGCCCAGGCCCACGGCCTGACCCACGGCCCTGCCGGAGGAGGAGTGGTTGACGTCCACGTTGGTGGAGCTGGCGACCAAGGTGCGCTTGCCGGTGGCGCCCATGGTTCGCTGGCCGGCGGCGCCCATGGTTCGCTGGTGGTCGGCGAGGGAGTCGTCGGGTTGAGCGGCGGAGGTTCGGCCGACTGGGCCTCACTGCGCGCAGGTGCGAAGACGCCGCTGAGAAAGGCAGCAAAAAGCCATACCGCTCGAGAGTGAAGCAGCGCTCGCATGCAGCGGCTGGAGCACGATCTCAGCCAACTGCGCGTCGGGATTTGGACGGCTCAGTCTCCAAGCTCAAAAGGCGTAGCCAACCGTCGCATCAGCGTGGGGATAGACTCCGCGAAAGTTGCGTTCCGAACTCGGGCCCGGGAGCGTGACCGTGTGGTACTGGCCTCCGGCTCCGATAGCGAGGTGCAGATGATCGAGCAGCAAGAGCGCGTAGCCTGCGCTCACCCCGAGCGCCGCCGCCAAGCCGAGGCGACCTTCACCATCGATCTCGGAGGTCGCGAACCCGCCTTGTACGAAGGGTGAAATCCAGAAGCCTTCCGGGGCCACGTCGGTCAGATAGAACATCGGCCTGAGTCGAAGAACGAAGCCCATCGTATCGAGCGCCTCTTCGGTTTGCGTCCACGGCACGTACCAGTCGAGGTCGGCCTGCAACGCGACGCGCGGAGCCACTGTGCGTTGCACTCCAGCCCCAACGACGTGCAGCCCAAGGTCGGCGAGCACGATCGTCTGCGGTGCTTCAGCGGCCTGCGCGAACACGCTCGGGGCGGAGCCGAGCACGAGCAGCGCGACGATGGGGTGCAGCGAGCGAAAGATCATGGCTCCTGATATCACCTCATTCGTCGACTGTACCGATTCGCTTCATCCGTGCGGTGTTTGCTCCCAGTCAGGGTTCACCGACGGTCCTGCAGGTCATCGTCGTGCCTCTCTTGTTCGCCTCGCAACGAAGCAAGGTGCCCCAGGCCGAGAAGGGGCTCTGCTTGAGTCGCGTCATATAGTAGGTGTCGCTATCTGGTTCGCGGCGAATGCTCGTGTAGGTGGCCTGACAGCCGGTCATCGTGAGCAGCGTGCCGACCAGGGCGCAGGCCGCAAACGTTGTGGATCGAGCGCTCATTCGTCCACCTTCATTTCGACTTCGATGCATTCTTTGTCGCCGTCCTCGGGGCACAGCCACAGCAGAGGATCAGAGCCCCGACTGCCAGCCATGTAGACCCAGCCTTCACGAGGCGATGGAGCCGAGCTCCACGCCGTGGTTACGCATCCACTCGCGCACAGCGCGAGACCGAAGAGTAAACAGAATCTCACTTCGCTCCCCTTTGCAGGCCACGCCGATCGTGGTGGTGCCACGCTAGGCGCCCGCGCGCCCCGAGCCAAGGGCGGATCTGTGCTCAGTCGCCTTGGCAGACCCCGAGCTGACCACCCGAAGGCGCGAGGCTGTTCTCGGCGAAGGGAATTGCTTCGTCCTCGATCACCTGGCCGAACACGTCGGTCACGCGCAGCGCGTAAGGGCCGTCACCGAGCCCGCTATCGGTAACGAAGTAGTTGTAGTCGAGACGCTGGATAGCATTGTAGTTACCCGCCGCGTCGCGCGCTTCGAGCGAGGCGATCGCGTAGGTATGGTTGCGCAGCTGGATCGCCGTCCAGAACGGATTCGAGCCTTCTTTAAAGTGGTATTGCATTGGCCCTTGCACGCCGCAGGCCACGTAGCGCCAGGAGATGTCGACCCGACCTTGCTCCAACGGGGCGATCAGTTCGAACGCCTCCGGGCTCAGATCGATGTCGCCCTGCGGGCACTCGGGGCAGCGGTCCACGATGCGGACCTCGATCGCTCCATTCGGTCCGGTGACCTCCACACAAGCCCCACAGGCGGCGCTTCCGGCGTAGTCGGTTTGGTTCATCGCGCCGACCATGAGATCGTCGGGCGTCGCGGGGAAGCTGCAGTTCCCGCTGCCATCGGCGAAGTCGTAGAACGTCGCTTCGCCCTGGTGGACGGTGAGGTCGGCATCGCAGTTGGGGTTCAACGGGGCGCCTCCCGTCCCAGGGCCGCTCGAGGTTGGGCCCGCGCCTGCGCCTCCACCTCCATCAGCGCCGCTCCCGGACGCCGAAGCTGCGTCCCCACAGCCAGTCAACGCAACGACGACGAAGAGCCAAGTTAGCGATCGCACGCTCATGAGCGTAGCGGAAGAGGCCCTCGCGCGGACCAAGCAGAATGGGCTGGCGTTCAGGGCCCGCTACTCGATAGCGCCAACCGCTCGAACGAGGCGTAGCGCCGTGTTGAAGGGCGCGCCGAAGCGCTTCTTCGCGTGGATGACCAACGCCTTCTGGGAGGCCACGTTGTGAAACATGCTGTCGCCAAATGGCATCTCGAGCAGGACGAGCGGCAGCACCCACGGGGCTGCCGGGTCGTCGGCGACGAGATCGAGCAGCTCCTCGTACGAGAGGAGCATGCCGTTCGGGTTTCGGCCGAAGTGCGTCAAGCGCAAGGCAAAGACGTGCGCAGCGAGCCCGGCCCCACCCTCGCGGATCAGGCGAGCGCGCTCCTCGAGCCGCGGCTGGTAGTCGAGATCCGTGGCCAGGATGGAGAACAGGTCTGCAGACGCGAGCCGCAGTTTACTCGCTGTGGGAGCGCTCTCGCGGGCAACGCGCAGATCGCGAAGCGCCTTAAAGCGCGGGTCGTCGAGCACACGAAGCAGCCCCTGGCAGGCGCTCTTGACGGCTGCCTTGCGCGATTTGGCTCCCTCGCTGAGGGCTGGTCGAGCGGGTTGCTGCAGCATCGCGAGCGCCCCGATCGCAGCGCTGCGCAGCACGGCCGAACTCTTGCCCGTCCAGCTGACCAGCTCCTGCGCGGCCTCCTCGGGTCGCAACATCCCGAGCGCGCTCAATGCGATTCGCGACGAGCGTGGACGCGGGTTCTTCTGCCGAAGCATCGACAAGAGTCGAGGCACGAGGTCGAGGCCGCGATCCGCGATCGCCCGGGCATAGCCGAAGAGCTGGCCTTCGATCTCCGCGGACCAGCCGCTCTCAGCTTGCTCAAAGAGCTGCTCGATCTCGGGAATGGCTGGCGCCGGCGGAACCGGGCGTCGGACGGCAATCCGATTCGGTTCGACACCGCGAAGCACGATGCAATGACGACAGATCAAGTACACGGGCTTTGCGCTCGCGATGACCGCCCGAAGCGCGAGCAAGCCGACACCTGTTAGCTCTTCGAGTAACCTCCAGGGGTCACGTCGATGAAGCTGCCTTGCGGCGACCTCCGGCGCTCGCTCGAAGTCATTCTCATCGCTACAAATGACGCGAAAGTCCTCTTGGACCATCAACACTCGGTCGAACGCAGGCCGCTTTTGGTCGTGTTCGATATGCACATAGGACGTCAGGTCGCCGAAGGGCTCGACGAGGTGTTCGCCCTCGATCCATTCGCGCGACCCAGGACTACCGCCGTAGAAGACGACATGCCATCCAGGAATCTCCGCTACCCAGCTCCAAAGCTCATCCGGGAGTTCGGCGTGGTCGAGTGCCGGCCGCGCAAAGTCGATGAGCGCCGCAAGTACCTTTTCGATCGGGGTATCGCTCCGGACCAACAAAGCGTCGAAGCGACCTGCACTCGTCTGACTCCCTGGGCCGCTCCCCGCGAGCTTCGCTTCGAACAGGTCGGCCTGCTCACGCGCACGTTCCCGGTACGTTGCCTCGGCGTCCATGGGGTAGCGCTATCACGGCGCAGCGAGGCAACGGAACACGCTATTGCAGGACTGCCTCGAAGCTGATTGTCGGCGCGTTGGCCCCACAGGAGCCGTCGAGCGCGACCACGGTAGCCGTGAGCGTAATCTCGGTACCGGGCTCCAAGCTGGCGTCGGCTAGCAGCTGAACCTCGAGCGGCGTCGGCAGATTGGCGGATATCCCAAACAGGGTATTGGTCGCCGGATTAGGTGTTACCAGCGAGGTCGACGCTTCTACGCGGAAGCCGGGGTACTCGAAGTTATCGACAGGGCTGGTCATTACGAGGCTGAAGGTGGCTGTCTCGCCTGGCTGCCAGCCGTCGGCTCCGGCCGCCAAAGCGGGCTGCGAAAGCGCGATCTGCTCGTGCAGCAAGCAAGCCGTCGGCTCCGGCGTGGCCCCTCCTTCACCTCCCGCGCCACCTCCACCAACGTTGGTTGCACCAGCGCCGCCAGCAAACCCTCCTTGGTTTGCACCGCCATCCCCAGACGAACCGCCGGGCGTTTCACCGCCGGCCGATTCACCTCCAACCGCATCACCACCAGCGTCCCCTCGCTCGCTCACGTTCGGCTCGCAGGCGAAGGCAAACAACAAGAACCCGATGAGCTGTTTCATAGGGCAAGCTTGGCGCACAGCTTGTGACTCGACAATCAGGATGATCAAGACTCAATAGTACGTTGTGGCCGAATATAGGTGGTGTGGTCCGGCAATGGTAAGGTGGCTCATGCTTCGCTTCGCTGGGCTTCCCTTGGTGCTGCCCGCGGGCTGTCCACTGTTAGTGTCGGAGGCTCCGAGTGAGGTCGTTGACGAGAGCAGCTCGAGCTCTACGGGCTCATCGGCAACGCGCTACAGTTGCAACGAGACCTTCTATGCGTGCGATTGTGTAGTCGATGCAGACGGGTCGGAAAGCTCGCCGTATTGCTTCCCCAACGACTCTTCGGCCGTCTCGAGCTATTGTTGCGCTTCCCCAGACTGGCCGAATGAAGGGCAGTGCTACTGCGTCACCATGGCTTGTGCCAGCGTGGCGAACGACCGCTGCGAGGGCGCAAAGCAATGAGGGGACGGGCTCTTGCTCAACAAGTGGGAACTCCTGTCAGACCGATTAGGGCTGTTATGACGTTGGCTCGGCCAATAACTGTCCAGATGGTGGAACGCACCGAGATGCGCCCTGTGCCATCGACGCTCTGATCTGCCCCGGCGGGGACCTTAACGTTTTCCGCTGCGGCGAGTAGTGTCCGCATTGGCGATTAAAAGCCAATGTTCAATCGCGGGTTGCGGCCGCTGCGCGGTCCTTCAACTTGTTGTTCGTCGGCGGCTTGGGCTCCGCAGCTGGCTTATCCGCTACGACTGGCTTATCCGCTAGACCGGGCGCTGGGGTCTCCGCCAGCGCGGCGGTCGGTGCTGCAGGCGCGGGTGCAGCGTTTTTCGTCGGGGGGTCGCCTGTCGGGCGGGGAGCTGGCGTACGATTGCGGCCCACGTTCGTCCCGGGCTCCGGTGCAGGCTGCAAGTCCTCGAGTTTGAGCGCCTCTGGGGCGGGGGCCATTGATGCAACCATCGCTGAGGGTGCGGCCATTGCGTCGCTGCTCAAAGGTGTTTTCGCCGGCTCCTCGGCTTCCGTCGCTTGGCCCACCCGAGCTGAGGACAGCGCTTTCTGTCCGAAGAATCCGACTCCCAGCAGAATCGAGAGCGCGATCGCCGAGAGGCCAACCAGCTTGGCCCGACGAGTTTCGACTCGCGCTGGGGCAGCGGTCTCAGCAGCTGCAGCTGCGGCCGCGGCTACCACGGCTTGTTGCGAATAGCCTGGCGTAAGCGCCTGAGCGGTATCGGCGAAGGCCATCGGGGCGTTGGAAACATGCCGTTCGAGATCGTCGAGCAGCTCGTTCATTGAGTGATAGCGATTCCCCGTGTCCTTCTCGAGCGCTCGCTTGATGACCCGGGTGAGCCGGGCGTCACCGAGTCTCTCGATCGGCTCGAGCTTCACGGGCTCGGTAAGGATGGCTGCGGTGAGCGAGGCCAACGTCTCTCCTCGAAACGGCAGCGTCCCCGTTACCAGCTCGAACAGCACGATGCCCAACGACCAGATATCGCTGGACGCTGCGACCCCGCGAGTGCTCCGCAGCTGTTCGGGGGACATGTAGTAAGGCGTGCCGAGCACGCTGCCGAGCGCGGTGGTAGCAAAGCCATCGCTATCACCCAAAGCGCGCGCTTTGGCGATACCGAAGTCGAGCACCTTGATGCTGCGTGACAGCGTCCCTGGCGTCTCGCACAAGAACAGATTGGCTGGCTTGATATCGCGATGGACGATGCCGGCGTCATGCGCCAACTGCAGCGCACGTGCGGCCTGCGCCACGTACTCGATGGCCGTCGTAATGGGTAGTGCTCCAACGTGCGAGAGCTCTACCGCGAGGTCGTGACCGCGCAGCTTCTCCATACACAGGAAGGGCTCCCCACTCTCGAGCGACCCAGCGTCGAGAACGCGCACCACATGGGCGCTGTCGAGCGCTGCCGCGGCTCGTCCCTCGCGCAGAAGGCGTGCGCGGCCCTCGGCGTCGAGACCGAGGCTGCCCTTGAGTACCTTCACCACCACGCGGTTGGCGAGCACGAGATGCGTGCACTCGAGGACGACGCCCATGCCCCCCTCGCCGAGCTTTCGCTCCACGGTTCCAGGCGCATAGGGGTCGCTAGCGTTGCGGACGCGCTGATCGGACATTGCGAGAACCGGTCAGCATGAATCGGGCCAGTCGCTGACGTGGTTCTCCGGCTCTATTTCCCAGCCAGATGGATCCCGAAAGGCTCACCTGGGTAGCCTGTTTACCATCAGTCAATAGTGCGTTGACAGCCTGATAGGCGCCGAATTATGAACGTTGAATGCGCATTGCCCCTTTGCACCAGGCGACCTGTCAAAGCTCTCAGCGCAGCCGATGCAGGGCCTTGCTCGCGGCCTTAGCGTTGGCCACCAGCGCCCTCGTAGCGCAGAGCGCCCGCGCAGACAGTGTTGGTCCCGATGTGGTCAACCTCAAGGATGGCGGCTTCATTCGCGGAACCGTGGTGAGCGTTGAACCCGGTAGCCACGTGATGGTCGTCGAGTACGGCAAAGAAAAGCCGCGTTCGGTACCGTGGAGTTCCGTCGCGGACGTTCAACGGGGCAAGGCCGCAGGTAAGCCAGAGCCAGCCTCCGCCTCGGAGAAGGAGGCAGTTCCGCTGCCCGACCTCGAGGAGGCGGAGCCTACTGCGTTGACTCGCAAAGTGTATATCGAGACCGAGGCGGCCGCCGAACTTTACCAGGTGGTTGGGGGGGGCAGTATCGCTGTGCCCAATGGCGTAGCTTTCTTCAGCCAAGCGAAGTCGGTCTGCGTAGCTCCCTGTGGCGAGTCCATCGCCCTCGAGGGTAGTAACTATTTTTACCTCGCAGGTGAGGGCTTCCCTGGTTCGCGGCACTTTCGGTTGGATCCGGGCAAGGAGCCCATCACGGTGGAGCTGACGCCCGGCTCCACCGGCGGCATCATCGGCGGCATAACGTTGCTATCGTTGGGTGGGGCCTCCATCCTCGCCGGCGGCCCGCTCTTGCTTCTAGCCGGGATAGGCGACTACGGCACCGGAATGCTGGCCGGCGGCGCTATTGCATTGTCTATCGGGGCTGCAGGTCTTGCGATCGGTATTCCCCTGCTGGTGGGTAACAGGACGAAGGTTGAACTGCGCGAAGGGGCTCCCGGCGCAAAAGACGACGACGAGCAACAGGCCGCCTCTGCTTCCTTCGAGCTTGGTCGCCGCCCCAGCGAGCGAGCGCCGCGCTATTGGCTAGGCGAATTTTTAAGTCGCAGTTTGAACCCCGCGCTAAACCCTTGGCTGTCGAAGGAAAGTTGCGGCGTCAATTCAACCTCCTCATGCGGCAATAGCAAGCCCACCAAGGTGCCAGCGGCACCCAGCGGCAACCCAATCACCGAAACCCACGAGAGCGCGAGCGCTGCGTCTTGCGCTCGCGCAGCCTCATCCCGCTGCTCCGCAGTGAAGCAGCTGCCCGTTTCGTAGTTGCAGCCGGCGACGCTCTCATTGAGCACGAGTGACGCTATTCCGGAGGCTGCTGCGCCCGCTCCAAGCACCATGGAGCTGCCAATCAAGCCCCAGGCTGCGGTGCTAAGCCTGGTTTCTTTCTCTGGGGGTGCTGGAGCCAGCAGCTGCTCCTGGCTCTCTCCCGAGGGGGCGATCGTGAAGGCACGGCGAATCGCCTTTTGGTGACGTGCGGTGGCAATTAGCTCGTGTTCGCCGCCATCGATGGGGCGGGCTACGTCCCATTGACTCTCTGGTAACTCGCGGCCGTCGAGCGTGATGCGAACGGCGGCGCGCTTGAGCTCATCACTCGGGCGCACCGTAACGCGGCTCACTTTCGCTTGGAGCAGCCCTATCTGCTCCTCCGCTAATTCAATGCGATCCTTTCGGCCCTGCTGACGTGCGCGCGCAAGCACGACCTCATAGTGCTGTAACGCTGTGGCGCTGCGGCCTCTGGCGTCCTCGCAGATAGCGAGGTTCAGTAGCGTGCCGTCGGCTTTCTCGAGCGCGTAGCTCTTCTTCAGCAGCTCGCACGCTCGAGCATTGTCGCCTTGGTCCATCAGCTCGCGGGCTTCGCGGAACAGCTGATCGGCGGCCTGCTCGGAGCCGGCATCTGCGTATGAGTCACGCGGTGCGAAAGCAAAACCCGCTACGAGCAGGTACGCAAAGCTCAGGAGGCGCATCCGCGAGGCCATCACGCTGCATCGTCCCCGATCGCGCGGCCTAGCGCGAGCCCTTCGAAGGTGCTGCTCCCCGCCGTGCGCTTGGGGTAAGGTAGCGATCGATGGATGCGCGCAAAACCGGCTTGATTCGAGAAGGTTGCGGCGGCTTGCGAAGTCCGCTCGTGTCTCTGCTTTGGGCGCTGGTGCCGCTGTCGCTGGCTTGTGGCGAGACGGCGACGGGAACTGGCGGTTCCCAGGCGGTTGGCGGTTCTGGCGGCGTCTCCGGCGAGCCAGTCGGCGGCTTTGCTGGCTCCAGTTCGAGCGGTCTATCGCCCGAGGAGCAATTGCGTGAACGGCTGGTGCCGCTCGTGGAGGAGCTGATTCAGCCGCCCTTGGGGACGGCCGCTTCGATCACGGCTGTGCGAGGGGCCCTGAGCGTGACGGTAACCAGCGGCACGTTGTCGGATGGCGGTCCGCAGGCCGATGAGCAAACGAACTTCAACGTAGCCAGCGTAAGCAAGCTGTTGACGGCCGCGCGCATCGTCAGTCTCGCTAGCGAAGGAACGCTCGACCTCGACGACCCACTGTCGCTTCATCTACCCGGCGTCCGACTGCTGAATGGCGCTGGTGTAGATCAGAGCGCGACAGTGAGGCTCCGGGACCTGTTGCAACACACGAGCGGTTTGCCCCATCAACCGGCCGATCTCGTCGAGCAATCCGGTAACGATTTTTCTAACCCGGCGTTGCTCCAGCTGATGACCGAGTCTTGGGACATCGAGCTCGCGGGGCCGCCGGGACAATATCGCTACTCCAATTGTGGCTATGCGCTTCTCGGCGCTATCGCCGAGAAGCAAGGCGGCTGCTCCTTCGCAGATTGTATGGCCCCCTACTTGAGTGAACTCCAGCTGCCTCGCTCGACCTTCTGGCCCGGCGAGCTCGACGAGAACGCTGCGTACGGTCGCGTCGAGGTGGATGGCAATGCGGTCTTCAACCAGCCCGGCTGGTATTCGAGCCGCTACTTCTTGCCGTTTGGCGGTTTATGGACGTCGACGGCAGAGCTAGCCAAGTTCGGCGTCGGCCTCGCTGCGGCAGAGCAAGACCTAGCGGCTCCGCTTCACGCCATGACCGAAGGGCAGGGGCACGGGCTCGGCCCCATTCACGGTGAACGTTTGGGCGCACCTACGCTCGAGCACGATGGCAGTGCGCCCGGCTTCTATGCCGCGCTAATTGTGATTCCCGAGCGAGACATCGTGGTGGCGATCGCAACCAATGGCGGTAACGAGGCCGCCGCCGAGATTGAGGCGTTCTCAGCGATCGTCGACGATGTAGTGACAGCCGTACCCGAGTGAGGCCCGGTTGACCTTTGGTCGACAATAAAGTTGCAGTATCCGCGGTACTTCCCCGCTTCGGCTCATAACTCGTTAGCATCTTTCGATGCGCCGAACTCTGCTCTGGCTCATGGGGTTACCGTCGATTGCCGCAATGCTCACGAGCTGCGTGGGCCAGCTCGGCTCCGGGGGGAGCGACAGCGAAGAGACGGAGGTATCGAAGGAGAGCCTATGCGTGGTGGATACCCCGATAAGGCGGCTCACGCGCTTCGAATACAACAATACCGTGCGTGACCTGCTCGGGGATACCACGTCCCCTGCCAACGTCTTACCGCCGGAAGAAGAAGTGCACGGCTTTGACAATCAGGCTGCCGCGCTGACGGTGAGTGAGCTCTTGGCTGAGCAATATCTGAAGGTCGCAGAGGGCGTTAGCGAGCGAGCGACGGCGGACTTGAGCGTGCTGCTACCTAGCTGTGACCCAGTCGCGACGGGGGACGACGCCTGCAGCGCCGAGTTCATCGAGAGCTTCGTCACGCGGGCCTTCCGGCGACCGATCACCACTGAGGAACGCGCGCGGTTGCAGAGCTTGTTCGACCTCGCGTTAGCCGATCCGGACATGGGCACCTTCCGCGACGGAGCCGCGTTGGTGATTCAGGCTGTGCTGCAATCACCGCACTTTCTGTATCGCCCGGAGTTCGGCGGTTCCACGCCAGTGAACGCGGACGTTGTCGCGCTCGATAGCTGGGAGATCGCGACGAAGCTCTCCTACATGTTGTGGAACACCATGCCGGATGACGAGCTGTTCGCGGCGGCCGAGGCGGGGGAGCTCGCGACCAAGGAGCAGATCGCCGCGCAGGCGCAGCGCATGCTGCTCGATGAAAAGGCTGGGGACGCGGTGCGCAACTTCCACCGTCAGTGGCTGCGGCTCGTGCACCTCGACACCGTAAGCAAAGACACGATCGTGTACCCGAGCTACAACGACGGTGTGCGCGACCTCTGGAAGGAGGAGATCGAGCGCTTCATCGAGCATGTGGTGTTGACCGATGATGGCTCGCTGCGCACGCTGCTCACCGCGCCCTACTCGTTTGCCAACGCCGAGCTCGCGGGCTTCTACGGCGCGAGTGTGGTCGGGGAGGCGCCGCAAACCGAAGACTTCGAGCAGGTCGCGATGGACCCTGCTCGACATGCCGGACTTTTGACGCAAGGCGCGCTGATGGGCGTGCATGCCGAGGGCAATCAATCCTCCCCGGTGTTCCGCGGCAAATTCGTGCGCGAGCAGCTCTTGTGTCAGACGTTGCCGCTACCGCCTGCGGACTTGGTGATTACACCGCCGGATCTCGACCCGACAAAGACCACTCGCGAGCAATCGAGGAGATCGGGGCGAACCCCGATTGTGCCGGCTGTCACAGCCTGATGAACCCGATCGGCTTTGGCTTCGAGAACTTCGACGGCGTTGGGTTATGGCGCGACACGCAGAACGGCAAGCCGATCGATCCGAGCGGTGAGATCAACAGCACCGAGTCGCTGAACGGTCCCCTCATGGGGCCGGTGGAATTGGCGAACAAGCTCGCCTCGAGTGAAGAGGTCGCGACCTGCGTGAGCTCGCAGTGGTTCCGCTTTTCGTACAATCGCACGGTCACCTCGGCCGACAGTGAAGAAGGCTGCGGGCTCGACTTGGCGAATCAGGCGTTTGCAGACTCCGGATACAACCTCCGTGAGCTGATCGTGGCGCTCACGCAGACAGATACGTTCAGACATCGGCATGCGGTGGTGGCAGCGAGTGAAGGAGGTGGCCAGTGATTCGTAGGGTTCCTCGTCGAGCGCTGCTGCGCGGCGCGATTGCAGGTGGTGCCGTGGCGATTGGCCTGCCGTGGCTCGAGATCATGGAGCCGGCGAAGCGCGTTTCCGCCGCTACGGCGCCCAAGCGGGTGGTCTTCTGGTTTACCGCCAACGGCTCCTTGCCGTCGATTTGGACGCCCCCGGCCGACCTCTCGATCGCCGATCACCCGATCCACGCGCCGCTCGCGCCGCTAAAAGACAAGCTCTTGTTCTTGGCCGGGGTCGATCAAAAGGTTGCCTATCAATCGATCGGCGACGGTCATCAGACGGGTATGGCTTGCCTACTGACCAACGCGGAGATTTTACCGGGCAGTCTGTTCTGCGAAGGTGAGTGCGCCGAGGGCATGCAGCAGTATGTCGGCTGGGGCGGCGGCATCTCGATCGATCAACACATCGCCAACAAGATCGCCGAGACCACGACTACCAAGTACCGCTCGCTCGAGCTCGGCGTGCAGGTGAAGAGCGCCAGCGTTTGGTCGCGCATGTCGTACGCCGGTCCAGATCTGCCGTTGCCTCCGCGCGAGGACCCGACGCAGAACTTCAACGACTTCTTCAGCGATCTCGGCTCTGACCCGTTCGCCTTGGAGGTACTCAAGCGCAAGCGCAAGAGCGTGTTGGACGCGGTGGGCGATGACTACACCGCGTTCAACAAGCGGCTCGGTAAGGAGGACCGCGTGCGGCTCGAGCAACACCTCGAGGCCATTCGCAAGGTGGAGAAGAGCCTCGATTCGACGGGTCAGGTCGGAGAGGCCTGCGAGCTACCGACCGTGGATTTGCCGGGTGGGGAGTTCCAGCAGAATGACCTCTACCCAGTGACCGGCAAAGCGCAGATGGACCTGCTGCGGATGGCGCTGGCCTGCGACATGACGCGGGTCGCCTCGCTGCAGTGGTCTACCTCGGTATCCAACACGCGCTTCACGTGGTTGCCGCTGATCTTGGGCGAAGGTCATCATGACCTGTCGCACTACGGTGATGACGCCGCCTCGGCGCAGGCCGACATCGCCAGCATCAACCGTTGGTACACCGAGCAGTTCTTCTACTTGATCGAGGCCATGCACAACACGCCGGAGGGCGACTCCACGCTGCTTGATAACTCGGTGGTGGTTTGGGTGAACGAGCTCGGTCAGGGCAACAGCCACACGCGCAGCGGCATCCCGTTCATCTTGGCAGGCGGTTGCCAAGGCAGCTTCAACACCGGTCGTGTGGTGGACGCAGGCGGAGCTCCTCACGGCCAGCTGCTGGTCTCGTTGGCGCAAGCGATGGACGCGCCGGTGGACACCTTCGGTGTGCCGGAGCACAGCCAAGGTCCGCTGCCAAACCTCACCTAAGCCCCTCATGTCGGGGCACGTAGGCCTCTAAAATTCCAATAACGGACTATGGGTTCCATGCAGTGCGCCGTAGGTTGACGCTGCCACTAATGACTCGTGCCAAGGTCGATGGGCCAAGGGGCCTCCGGCCGTTTTTTCCGAAGAGGGCACGAGTCATTTGTTTGCTGCATCCACCTTTGGTGGAAATAGCGTTCCATTGCGAAGTTGGAGTGAAAGAATGTCTTACGTTCTACGGTCCGTTAGCGTCCTAGCCGCGTTGGCTCTCGTTGGTTGTACCCAGACGCTCGACGGAAAAAAGTTGGAGGAGACGATCTCCGCCAAGCTCAAGGGTGACAAGTATCCGGTGAGCAGCGTGACCTGCCCTGCAGATCAGCCGGTGAAGAAAGACGCCACCTTCACCTGCAAGGTGAAGTTCGAGGGAGACCTCTCGGTGGACGTCAATATCAAGCAGGCCGGTGAAGGCAACGTGGAGTGGGAAGCCAAGGGCATCCTGTTGGTCGCCGACTTTGCGAAGTCGGTGGACAAGACGGTCAAGGGCGGAAACCCGGCGGCCGAGGTGACCTGCCCAACCGACAAGCCGGTGATCGTCGTCAAAAAGGACGCCACGCTGAAGTGCTCGGTGAAGATCGATGGCGCTGCGGTGGACTACGTGGTCACGTTCAAGGACGACAAGGGCGAGTGGTCGGGCAAGGTTGCGGGCGGTGACGCACCAGCAGCAGCACCGGAGAAGCCTGCCGCTGCTCCCACGGCCGCTGCTTCGGCTGAGCCTGCGGCCGAGCACGAGTAGTCGCTAGTTATTGCAGTCGCGCCCAAGCTCCACTGTGGTGTGCCAATGAAGTGGGTGAGTCGCGCGATTGCCTGGGTAGCTGCGCGGGGTTGGGTTGCCGCGCTGGGGGCCTGTAGTCAAGGGGCGGGGGGCGCGAGCGAGCCGCCGAAGGAGGCGACTCCCACGAAGATCGTCATACCCAGCGCGGAGGCTTCTGAGCTCCGAGCTGGGCCTAGTGCGCAAGCAACGCCATCGGGGTCGGCGACATCTCTAGCCGAGGAAGTCAGTTCGGTCGGCGAAGATGCGCCCTTTCCGCCGATGGCGCCGCGTCGCGACGCCGAGGGCTCCACGGTGCGGAGAATCGCTTGCGGAAAGACGTTCTGCGCAGCTGGCGCCGAGGCCTGCACGTTCGTCTCAGGCGGCTGGCAGTGCGTTCCTTCAACCGCGGAGATGACGAATGGTCTGCAATGCGATGATGGGACCGACTGCGAGGCTGGAAAGACCTGCTGTGCGAGCTTTGCTTCCGCGGCCTTTTGGGCGGCCTGCAGCAAGCGACGAGGCGCAGGCAGCGATTGCAGCGATGAGCTTTGCGAGGAGGGAGGTGCTCCCTGTCCCGCTGGGACGGCGTGTGTCGAGGGCTCTTGCCGCGTGGAAACGACGCCTACCTGCGTCGGTAAGAAGCGCTGCGCGAAGGACTCGTACTGCCTATGGGGCAAGGAGCGTAAGTGCCTAACGCAGGAGGAATTGCGGGCGAGGCCCAGCGCCGGCCTGGACTTGGAGGAGGGCGTCCTTGCCTGCACGCGTGCATCCGACTGCAATGGCCAGCGTTGCTGTACCTCGGGTCTCGGTATCAGCCGTACGTTCTGCTCGAACGAGTGTGACGCCTACAATAGCGGGGTGATCTGCGACACCGTTGCGGATTGCGCGCACCTCAAGCCGGTCTATTGCATGGGCGAGGAGAGCTGCCGATTGGCTTGCAGTCGTGACCCAGCGAGTGATCAGCCGCCGACGGTTACTCCGCCGTGGACCAAGGTCTGCGTCAAGGCGCCATAGCGAGATGGCGTCGCTAGTTCTGCTCGTAGCGAACGTTGACCAAAGTGGTTGCGGTGATGGCGTTGCCCGCGTCATCGGTGCCCGGCAAAAACTGCGCGGCTTTCAAGCAGCGAATGGCCTCCTGGCCGAAGCCGCCTGAGTCGCTGACGACCTTCACGTCGCTCACCGTTCCGCTTGCATGAACCGTTACGCGAAGGCTGACCCGACCCTCGCTGACACCGTCTTTGCGACTCTCAGGAAAGCCGCAGGCGAGCTTGGTTCGTGGGCGCGGACGCGTTCCCATCGTGGGGGGCACTGACCAGGGGGGACGCGTGCCCGTCCCCGAGACAATTCCGCCCGCGACGCCGCCGATGACTCCACCGGAAACGCCGCTTTCCACAAAGTCTCCTTCAGGCGCGAACTCCGGCCTGTCGATCGGATGAACGTCGGGTGGGGGCTGCGTGGTGGCAGCGACCACCGGCTTCGGCTCGGGCGGAGGGATTTCGATCGGACGCTCGAGCACGACCTCGATCGGCTCTTGCGGGCTCGGCGCGGAGCTCGCGCCACAACCGAAGCAAAGCGCGAGGCCCCAGCAAAGGGTCGAACGAGCGTGGGTCGACATCGCCGTGCTGTACCACGAGAGGTGCTGCGTCGGAGGCGTTCACATCCTTTTCACAAAGGCTTCATCAACGATTGCCACGGGCTTCACCGCCGATGGACGACGGCGATCGACGCTGTGCCGCATGCGCAAGCTCACCACCGCGAGGCGTCTCGCCTTTGCTGCACCCCTCGCGGCAAGCTCCCTTGCCTTTGTCGCACTCGCGCTGAACGGCTGGTCCGAATGCCGGGATACGCCCTGCATCGTCGTCTTCATGCTGCTGACTCCGATTGCCCTGGCGCAGGCCGCGATGGGGCTGACGCTCGGTTGGCTCGCGACCTCGAACGACCGCGTGCTGCGTTGGTCCGCGCGCGCACTCGGCGCGTGTTTGCTGGCGCTGCAGATCTACTTGCTCGTGCGCTTTGCGTAAGCGCGCCGAGCCTGCCTATCGCGCGGCACCTCGACGCACGAGATGCGGCTCAAGCCAGTAGCGGCTTGCAGAACTCCAGCGTACGCGACCAAGCGAGGGCCTCCGAAGCCGGGTGATAGACCGTTGGATCGGCGCGTCGCATGAAGGCGTGGGAGCCTTCATAGAAATGCAGCTCGAAGGAGCAGCCCGCGGCGTTGGCCTTCGCTTGGACGGTTTTGACGCGCTCCGGGTCACAATGTGCGTCAACCCCGGCGTAGTGGCCCAAGATCGGTGGGGTGCTGGCGCTGAAAGTCTGAAAGTCCCGGATGGGCAAGCCATAGAACGGCACCGCGCAAGCGAGGCCTGGAACCGAGCAAGCGCCGGCGATGGCTAGGCCACCGCCGAGACAAAAGCCGGTGATGCCGACCTTGCCGTTGGAGCGAGGATGGTTCTGCAAAGCGCGGAGCGCGCCCGCGACGACCTTCATCGCGTTGGCCGTCTTCATCTCGTTGACCAGCGTCATCGCGTGCTCCGGCGTGGTGGCAACTTGTCCCCCGTACACGTCAATCCCGAGCGCTAGGTAGCCCGCCTCGGCGAAGCGATCGCAAAGCTGCCGAATGTCGTCATTCAGCCCCCACCATTCGTGAACGACGATGATCGCCCCAACGGTGCCTTCCCCCGCCGGGACGGCGAGCGCGCCAACGCTGGCCAACCCTTCTGCATCAAACGTGATCGGCTGTGTCATACGCTCGGTGTATCAGCACTCCCGCGCCGAACGAAGCGCGCAACGCTGTCCCTTCCGGGGCGGGCTGCGGCACAGCCCATTCGCAAGCTTGCGAGGAGAACTGGCGGCGTTGCGACAGCCCAAGGCGCACAAGCCGGCGCACAATGCGCGCATGACGAAGAGAGTCCGAGTTCACGACGGCATCATCGGCGCGCTGCTCGGCGGCAGTGCGCTGCTCGGGTCGCTGGTCCATGCGAGCTTTTGGTGGCTCACCGCGCTGACCGGCGTGGTGATGCTGCAGAGCGCCTTTACGGGCTTCTGCCCCGTACACTTCGCGCTCGGTAAAGCGATGCCCGACAGTCGCTGAAGGCAGCAGCTGGAGCTTGTCGCTGGCTCGAGTTGGCCCCACAGTCGGTCGCATGAAACCTCGGTACGACAACATCGGCGCAGGCTATGGCCGCAGTCGGCGGGAGGACCCGCAGCTCCTCGCGCGCATTCAGGCGGCGCTCGGCTCAGCTCGCACGGTCGTCAATGTCGGCGCAGGCGCGGGCTCGTACGAGCCGCCGGAGCGACATGTGATCGCGATCGAGCCCAGCGATGTAATGGCTGAGCAGCGTCCACGCTCGAAGGCGCCCGCAATCCGCGCGAGCGCGGGCGCGCTGCCGCTCCGCGACGGTTCTGTCGATGCGGCGATGGCGATCCTCACGGTTCATCACTGGGATGATGAGCGCGAACGCGGCGTGAGAGAGCTGCGCCGCGTCGCGAGTGGTCCTATCGTGATCGTGACGTGCGATCCCCGAGTGAGCGGCCAGATGTGGCTTTTGCGTGACTACCTTCCGGAGGTCGCCGAGCTGGATCTACAGACGTTTCCCTTGCCCGAGCAGCTCGCTGATTGGCTCGGCGGTGATGCGCAAATCGAGGTCGTTCCGATCGCGCGAGACACTCCCGACTGGAGCTTGATGTCCTACTGGGCGCACCCCGAGCGCGTGCTTGACGAGGGCGCACGCAACGCGACCTCGGGGTTCGCGCGGATGACCGAGACAGTAGTGGAACGCGTCGTCGGCCGCGTGCGGCAGGACCTCGCGTCTGGCGAATGGGATCGGCGGTACGGCTCGCTTCGTGCCCTTAGCGACTTCGACGCCGGCTTGCGGATCGTGATCGCATCAAGCCGTCGCGCGTCTGGGCCAGGTCAAGCCGACGGTTAGGCCGAGCCCGAGCACAGCGAAGCCGACGAGGCCAAAGGCGGTAAAGCGGTGGCGCTCTCCGTCGGCGATCATGTCACGTGTGCGGTTTGTCCGGGCCTTGCTCTCACGCAGCCGCTGCTCCACGCCAGTCGCTTCATAACAATAGTCGCCGACGTTCGCGCGCAAGGTGCGTCCAGTTTTGAGCCAGGGTTCGGTCGTGACCGCTGCTGCGTCCACGCATAGGCATTCATCGCGAGAGCGCCTGCTACATCCAGTTGGTAGCGGGCCGCTCTTCAGCGTGGTGACGGATTGCTCCCAATACTCGACGGTCTCCTCGTTGGAGCGCAGGTCGGAGGCGCCGTAGCGCATCATGGCTTGCCCGGCATCCCAGCGATAGAAGGCGTAAAACAAGATTCCGAGCGCAACCACCGTCGCCGCCAGGATGATCTTTAGCTGCTTGCGGAACCCGCGGTCCTTCATCCTGCGCGCCCGCTGCGCGGGCCATGCCTGCAGCCACGCTGCGAAGTAGGGCTGCTTCGCCGGATCGACTGGGAGCGCGCGTCGCGTGACGGCATCGCTGAGCCACTGAAAGTAGTGCTCCGTTTCGCGCGGCCCAGCCATGAATCCTGGCGTGGCTCCGAACGCGTCGTAGCGACAGGACGGCCCACCCAAAGGACCACAGCGATCGAACGGGTGCAGCTGCACCGCGCGGCCCGTGGTGAGGCCTTCCACCTTGCCGATCTCCACTTCGCCCAGCTCGTCGAACCACCAGGAGACGACCGGACGGTTGAGCCACGGCTTGAGCGCAGCGCTCGTCAGCATCATCGCGAACTCGGCCTCCGCCTCGGTCAAAAGCAGCCGCCTATCCGTGCCCACCGCAACAAAGTGCGCATAGCGCTGTGGAACACCGAGCACATTGAACGAAAGCGGCTGCAGCAAACAACCGACCCAGCGAATGGCTTCACCCGGAGCAAGCAGGGGCGCGACATAGGCGGTGGCGATCGAATCCATCGGGTTCATTTGGGCGACTCATACGCCAGTCGGCGTGAAGCTGTCTCGCAAATTTGCGAATGACGGACACGGGGTTGAGACGCCGGGTGCCGCCTGGGCTCGCAGCGGCATCGCGCCTCGATTCGACGATCGTGCGTAGTCCAATGGGAACGCCTAGCATCCTCGAATGAACACCGGCTGCTTGGGGACGTGGAGCTTGATGCTGGTCGTTGCGTCCGCCTGCGGGTCGTCGGCCGAGCTGGATTCGAAGCGGTCTTCGGCTAGCGCGGGCACCGCCAGCGCGACCACGACTACCTCGGGCTCCCCTGTTGCGGCGGCCCCCGCGAGTTCGAGCCCAGCGGCCGCCGACTGCGCAGCGCTGCGTAAGGCCGTGGTGACGGAAGCTGGCAAGCTCGCCTCGTGCACCGCGGACAGCGACTGCAAGGTCCACTCGATCGGTGTGTGCGACTTCGTCGAACTCGATTGTTACGCCGCGCACGTCAACCAGGGCAGCCCCGTCGGGCTCGACGCGGCTGTCAGCGCCTTCAAGCAGAGCTGCCCGGTCGACAAATGTAAATGCGCGTTGCCGACGAAGAGCGTCTGCAAGAGCGGCAAGTGCACAGCCGGCTGATCGAATCCGAAGACAGCGCGCCTTGATAGCCGCTTTGCGCGTCTGGCGCTGGCGCTATCGCGCTAGCTGAACCCGAGTGCGTTGGGAGTGGCCGTCACGCGGCTCCGTGCGTAGTTCTTCCGCCTATGCTCGTTCGCCCTAGGTCTTACCTGCCGAAGATCATCACGGTGCTCGCGTTGGTGGCCGCAGCTTGCGCAGGCAGTACTGCGGCGGCGCCGCAGGGGCCGGTCAGCGTCGATCTCAAGGCTGCGCCGGTTGCAGCGAGCGAGCAGGCGCCGGATGGGAAGCCGTTCGGAAAGCGGCTGGATTTGAACCTGCTGATGCCTGCGCAGGATGGCGACGCGCTCGTTGCCTGGAGCTCGATGACGACGGATGGTGGTAAGCGCTTGTTGTGCGGGATCCGCCTCTCGACGATGAACGCCTATTGCAGCGAAGAGGCTCCGGAACTTGCGGTAAAGAGCGTCTCCGCGAAGTACGTCGTTCTTGTGACGCCGACCTCACTCGTGGTGCGTGAGGTGTTTTCGGCACGGGTGGTGGCGGAGCTTGCGCTGGACAAGCCTGTGCTGCACGCAGCCCTAAGCCCCGACGACCGTCATGTGGCTCTGCTCGATGAAGCGGGGCAGGGCAGGCTGCTGCGGCTCGAAGATGGCCGCATCGTGAGTACGTCCTCGGTCAGCGCGCCGATCTCCGCGGGCGACTACGAGGGTATCCGAGGATCGGGCGTGCAGTGGCTCTCCTCGCAACGCGTCGTCTTTTCGGGTCGAGGCGCACCAACGCTGATGAGCGTTCCATCGGGAAGCTCATCGGAAGCAACCTCGACGCGGCTTGCCATCGGTACCTCGGCGGCATGCAGCCGTGCGCAGCCGTTCGAGGAGGCGTTGCTCGTGGTCGCCTGCGACGGTCAGATCGGCCTCTTCGATCCAGCCTCGGGTGCAGAAAAAGCGCTGCTGGGCAGCGGAGCGCGTTATCGCGGTATGCGTGCTGTGTGGCTTCGTACGGTGGGTAAGCGAGTGCTCGTTCACTACTGGCGCTTCGGAGCGCCCAGCCACCTGGAGCTGTTCGACCCGCTGGCGAGCAAGCCGCTTTTGTGGAGCGAGTCGGGGGATGTATCGACGGCGGATCTGCGCGCCGACGGGCGCGTGGGCTGGCAGATCTATCGCGAGACTTACGGTGGGCTGGAACTCGAAGCATTTGAGAAGGACCTCACGAGCGCGCCGCGACCGCTCCAAGGTACCTTCCTCGCTTGGTCGGGCAAGAACGTGGTGGTTGAAGAGGAGAGCGTGAAACTGCGTGTGGACGGCCGTTCGGTATTTGAGCACTACGCAAGTTGGGCGCCCGAAGCGAACACCGTGCAACGGGGAAGGTTTCTTTGGGTGAGCGGCGGTAGCAGCATGGTTCGAATCACCGATGGGGACGCCGAGCCGTTGGTGTTCGACGTCTTCGGCTCGGTGAACGCTCCGCTCGTGAAGCGTGTAGCACCGACGCCGCCCCCGCCTCCCAGCCCACCTAGTGCAGATAACGGAGCGCCCCCGGAAGACTGGGTTGCGGGCGGTGTGGGCGAGGGAAACAGCGAGCTTCCGCAAAAGCAACAAGTGCAGGCTGTCGACGAGAAACCCGCCGCCGCTCCGGGCTCGCGCTAGACTCCGCGCTCTCGTGAGCACGCCACTCGTCCTCGTACCAGGTTCGATCTTCGCCGGAGACTTCCGCATTGAACGGCCTCTCTCCGAGGGCGGGATGGGCATGGTGTACGTCGCCTTCCAGCTTTCGACCGGGAGAGAGCGCGCGTTGAAGCTGTTGCAACCCAGCCTCGCTGCGAGCTCCGAAGCGCATCGTCGCTTCGAGCAGGAGGCGCGCATCGGCGGACAGATCGAGAGCGAGCACATCGTTGAGGTGGTCGCTGCTGGTGTGGACGCCACCACCGGCGCACCGTGGTTGGCGATGGAGCTCCTGCAAGGAGAGACGCTCGCGGCGTTCCTGGAGCGACGCGGCCCGCTCGACGCGAACGCCGCCTTGGAGCTCTTCGCCCAGCTCGCGCACGCCATCGGGGCTGCACACGATAAGCAGATCGTGCATCGCGATCTCAAGCCGGAGAACCTGTTCCTCGTGACCGGACGCAGGGCCGGCGGCGCCTTCACCTTGAAGGTGCTCGACTTCGGCATCGCCAAGCTCGTCGATCAAGCGCGCAGAGCGGCGACCGGGGCGATCGGCACGCCGCTGTGGATGGCGCCGGAACAAGCGCAATCGGGCCAGCAGGTGACTCCCGCAACCGACGTTTGGTCGCTGGGGTTGATCGCCTTCCGGGCGCTCTCCGGCAAACCTTTTTGGCGGGCAGCGAACGACGCCGAGGCCGGCAGCATGCAGGTCTTCAGCGAGATGATGGTGGAGCCGATCCCAGCGGCGAGCGCGCGTGCACAAGAGCTCGGCGCCGCCCCGCTGCCGCCTGGGTTCGACGATTGGTTCGCTCGCTGCGTGTGCCGCGAACCGATGCAGCGCTACCAGCACGCAGCCGCAGCACAGCAAGCGTTGGCCCTCGTGCTGTCAGCGGGATCGCAGTTCACTTTGCTCGCGACGCCGATCTTCAACGTGGCGCCTGCCGCGAGTCGGTCGCGCATGGCGACGCTCGTCGGCGTGTCGGCGCTGGTGATTGCGTTGGCTGGGGCGGCGACCGCGGTGTTCGTATGGCGCGGGAGCGGCCATGGTTCGCGCAGCTCCGCTGCAGATGCGGAGGACGCCGCGAGTGGGCGGTCTGCGGTCGTGACCATGGCTTCCGCCAGTGGCGCGGGTTCAGCCGCTGCGTTGCCCTCTGCGACGTCAGCGCCTTCAAGCTCTTCTGCTGCCCTCAGCGACGAGACGATCGGTATCCCCGAGTGCGACGAGTACATGCGCTTGTGGCGCGAGTGCTACAAGGACCCGCTCACCCGGGCGCGCGCTGAGACCGGCTTCAAGCACATGACAGCCGACTACCAAAAGCTCGCCGCTGGCACACCCAAAGAAAGGGAAGACACGCGCGCGATGTGCGAGGACAGCGTGAAGAAGTTCCCGCACGCGATCTGCCGAATGACCGTCCCCCCCAAAGGGGCGGCCCGCTAAAAGCTCCAGCTCAACGAGGCCGCGCCGACACCGAGATTGAAGTTCGGCACGAGCCAGGACACGTTCTGCTGCGCGCCGTTGGCGATCATCACCGGACCACCGATGCCGCCGGCGATGCCGAACAGAAGCGTGGTCACGCCAAAGCCGACGAACGGCGCGGGATCAGCGCCACAGGCGTCCGCTGCAAAGCCGCCGTCGTGACAATCGGTGCCGGCTGCATCGGCGATCGAGAACAAGAAGCCTGAGCCGACCAAGAAGATCACGCCGAGCACCGTCACAGTGACTCCACCCGCGACAAGGCCGCTCGACGGGCCGAGCTCCGGCTGCGGTACCATCACGTGGGTGGTGCTGCCGGGCGTTACCACCACGCGTTGTTCATCGGCGTCTCCAACCGGCTTGCCCTGCGCATCCACCAACGAGCTACTGATGAACTTCCGTCCGGGCGTGACTGAAAAGAGCCCGTTGAATAGCGGCTTAGGGACGACGGTGCCGTCGACCTCCACCACCAACGTGGTCCCCTGGGGCAGCGAGGGAGGCGGATGAACCACCACAGCCGTACGCTCTTGGGCCGAGGCCAAGGCAGGCGCAGAGAGGGTAGCGAGCAACAACGCGACGAGGACAGAGCGCATCTCGGACGCAGTATACGCAGGTTGGCCCGCCGCGTGCCGACGGCGGGCCAGTAAAGCTCAGCGGTGCTCCGGCTTCCGCTTCTCGGCGGGCACGTAATACGGCTTGTAGCCCGTCTTCTCCAGCCACTCATTGCGCATCGGTTCGAGCTTGGCCTGCTCCAGCCCGCTGTCTTTGAGGCCCATGTCGAGCGCCATGCTGGTCACCAAAGCACAGTCGTGCTCAGCCGGCTTGAGCTTCAGCTCCTCCGTCATGTCCTTGCACATCTTGAAGGTCGACTCGTACTTCTCCATCGTCTTCTTGGCCTTCGCCTCGGGCGAACAGCCAACCAAAGGGAGCGCGAGCGCGAGCACCAACGTGAGCCGATTCAATTTCATAGCGAGCTTGATACCCCACGAGAGGTGCCTCTAGAAGCGTGATTGCCTACTCGCTGAGACTGAGGCTGGTCCAAGCCACCATGGTGTCGGCCGTTACCGTGATTGCGTAGTCGCCCGCGACGAGCTCGGTACTGGCGCGGCTCGAGAGCCACAGCACGCCGCTGTCGAGCGGCTGGGGTGAATCGAGCGCCGCAAAGGACTCCGCCGGTATACGGACTTCACCGCTCGCGCCGTCGAAGTCGCAGGCAATGAAGTAGGACGGCCCATCGCCGCCGACCGCGGTGACGAAGTCGAGCCGCACCCTCCCCTCGAAGGGCGTAAAAGACGCGACAAAGTCTTCGGCGAGCGACTGCGATCGCTCTTCTTGCCAGCCCGGCGTCTCGAACATGGCGCCCGTTTGCAAGCTGACCTCGAACGCTGGCACCACGTCGCCCGAAGCCGTCACCGTCACTTCGCCCTCCGGCTGCCACAGCGTCGCGCTGCGGCCGAGCGAGTAGATGCCGGGCATGTCCTCATCGGCTGTGGCTTCGAACACGCCGCTGACCGAGAGCTCGCCCGCGCTGTCTTTGGCGGTCACTTCGGGTTGCAGGAAGAAGTTGCAGCCTGTGGTTTTGCACGAGCCAGCCTCGTGGATGAGCCCGCAGTTGATCTCCGGCTCACTACCGAAGTACGCCGATAGGCGCGAACTGCCGCCGGGAGACTTCACGCTGAGCGGATCGGACGAGAGCTCAATTACCCCCACCGAGGTTGGCGGAGCGGTCGGGCCTTCACCACCAGCACCGTCGAGGGACTCACTGCTTTCAGTGCAGCCGATCATCAGCAGGACGCCCAAGAGGAAGCTTGCTCGCATGCTGTCAGGATAGCTGATTGGCCCGCGTCGCCGAAGAGCTACGAGCGATTGGATCCGCAACGTCGCTTCGGCACGACGCTCGCAACGTGTGCATCATGCGCGCACCGTCCGTTGCCCGGAGCCTCCTGTGGTTATTGCCTCTTCTCCTCTTGTGCGCCTGCGCGCCGAGCGCCAACCCGCTGCTCGACCAAGCCTACAACGGCCGCGGGGTAGCTGGCTTCTGGCTGGGTCTATGGCATGGAGCGATCGGCTGGATCACCTTCATCGTCTCTTTGTTCGACTCGAGCGTCTCGGTGTACGAGGTCAGCAATAGCGGCTGGCGTTACAACCTTGGCTTCTTGCTCGGGGCGGGGTTGTTCCACGGTGGAGGAAGTGTCACGGCCTCACGACGTAGGCGGCCGGAGATGAGATTGATCGGCTGACACGCGACTGCTGGTTGCGGCCAACACGCCCCACGCAAGGGCGCGACAACTGTGGCAGTTTGCCCCATTGGGCGATGCTGCCGGCGCATCGGATCGTGAGCCGTGACAGTTCGATGACCTAGCGTTGACTGAGCCATGGACTGAGCGTGCGATGACCGGCGGATGAATCGGCTCACGCTATGTCTCTCGCTCTTGCTGATCTGTTTTGCGTGCAGCGTGGGTGCACCTCCGCCAACCGCTGCGGTTGTTCCATCGCCGCTCTCAACGACGCCTGTCCCAGCTACAGCACCAATCGCCGCGGGCGAGCTCAGCTTCGTCTTTCACAAGGACGAAGCGGGTCTGCATGTGACGGTTCGCTTCCGTGGAGAGGCTTCTGGGCGCACGGTATTGGAGCTTCCCTCCGAGTGGGGAGGGGAGACCGAGCTTTGGCGGGGCATCGAGAACCTCAGGCCAACCTCGCAGCAAACCACGCTCGTTCCGGGGACGGCGCCGCAGCATCCGGTGCTGGTGCATCCGCCGGACGCGGAAATCGAGCTGGAGTACAGCCTGCCGACCAAGCCGGAGGCGGCCGAGCTAAAGGACGGTGAGAACTATCGACCGCTCGTGCACGCCGATTGGTTTCACTTCATCGGCCACGGTGTGTTCGTCACGCCGAAGTGGGACGACGCCGAAGCGCGTTCGCTGCAGCTGCGCTGGGAGGGCCTCGCTCCTGAGGTCCATCTCGCTCACAGCTTTGGTGTGGAGCTGCGCGAGCAAACCCTGCGCACAACGCTCGCGAAGCTGCGCCACGCGGTGTTCGTAGGCGGTGACTTCCGGGTCTTGGTCGCCGACGTACGCGGCAAGCCTGTGAACGTCGCTATGCGCGGCGATTGGAAGTTCAGCGACACCGAGTTCGTCGACTTGGTGCGCACGATCGTGAGCACCGAACGAGACTTCTTCAACGATCACGACTTCGATCGATTTCTGATCACGCTGATTCCCACCGGCAGTGGTTGCTGCAGTTACGGTGGTACCGGGCTCACCGATTCGTTCGCTACCTTCATCAACTCGAACCTCGGCATCGAGGGCCGCATGAAGCACCTGCTCTCGCACGAGTTGTTTCATACCTGGAACGGAAGGCGCATTCAGCGGCAACAACCCGAGGAGCTCGTCTATTGGTTCTCCGAAGGGTTCACCGACTACTTCAGCGACGCCCTGCTCTTGCGCTCCGGCCTCATCAGCTTGGAGGAGGCGATTGAGAACTACAACAAGGTGCTCCGCGTCTACTACCTCTCCCCGGTGCGCAACGAACCCAACGAGCGCATTCGCCAGGACTTCTGGAACAACCGAGACGTTGAACGGCTGCCCTACCAACGCGGCAATATCTTGGCGCACGAGTGGGACTTGAAGCTGCGCACGGCCCACCCCGAGCGCTCGCTCGACGACATGATGCGTGCCCTGCTGAAGGACGCGACGAGCGAGGGAGCCGTCGTTTCAGCAGAAAAGATCGACGCCTTGATGTCGCGACATTTGCCGGGCGGCGTAGCGGACGATCTCGAGCGCTTCATCGACCGCGGCGAAACCCTGACGGTGTCGGCCGCCTCGATGGGGCCGTGCGCGACCCTCGTACAGGAGCAACTCGGCCCGTTCGACCTCGGCTACGACGAAGAGATCGCGGATCGCGATGGGGTGCTGCGCAACGTTAACAAGCGCGGGCCCGCGTACCGCGCAGGCGCCCGCGAGGGGATGAAGCTCAAGCGCAGCCGCTACAGCGGCGATGTCACGCGTCCCGTCGAGTTAACCGTGATTGCTCCGAACGCCGCTTCGGATTCCCCTCCGCGCGTCCTTCGCTATCTGCCGCAAGGTCCCAAGCAGCCGGTGCCCCAGTTCCGAGTCGATGCCGCCAAACTCGCGGCGGGGGCGCGATGCTTCTAACCGGCGAGCCTGGTCGCGCTCAAAGCCGCCCATCAACGATGCGCGTGATGATCGCGCGGTAGGCTCGAGCGAGCTCGCGGTCGCGCTCGGCCCAGCTGGCTCCGCCGCTCGGTAGGTTCGCCGCGATCACGAACTCACGACCGTAACCGGCGACAGGCTGGCCTTCGTTGTCGAGCACTGGCCAACAGGAGTAGCCGATGTCGAGGAACTGCCCGGAGGTGCCGAGCCCGAGCTTGCTGAAGGTGCGCCATTGGCCTTGGCTGCGCTCTTCGATGTAGTCGGGGTCGTGACCCACCTGATGGTAAATCGCCGTGTCGCGCGTCATCCCGCCCCAGGTGCCGTACTTCGCCGAGTCGGCGGCACCGTAGAGCAGCGTCTCGATGTCGCTCCATTGGATGCCGGGCAGCCGCTGCTCGGCCTCTTCGCGGTGGAGCACCAAGCGCTTGATCGCTTCCGCGGCGGTGAAGCTGGAGAGGTTGTTGGCGGGCCCGCTGGTGGTGTCCGGCGTGATCGTCACCGCGCTGCCGTCGCTCTCGACGAAGCTGTAGCCGAGGTTCGGCGCAGCGGCGCCATAGTTGCCGCCAAACGTCTCATTCAGCGGGCGCTCGAGCCACAGATCGTGGATCAGGTCGTTGGCCCGCGCCCTTCCACCAATGTCATGAAAATAGCGCCCTAACCCGTTTGAGCTGTAAGGGTCGTAATCGTAGTTGCATACGCTCGTAACCAGGTCGCCGAGCCGGTTGCTGCCGGCGTTAGCGGTGAGCCCAACCGTGTAATTGGACGCGATGCGCAGCCGCGAGGCGGCGTTCGCTGCGGCGAGGACCTTGGTCGTACTCCAAGGTTGATAGGCAATATCGTGGCTGCCGTTACTGAGGTAGCGATAATGCGGTACGCCACCGACACGGCGAATCAGGATCACCGTGACGAACATGCCGGCGGGAACGAAGTCGGAGAGCTCGTCGTGCACCACCACCGGCGCGCTCGAAGGCTCATACGTCACGACCGAGCCGTCGGCGCGAGTGATGGTCGCGCTGGTATCGACGCTCGGGCAGATCAGGTCGCGATCCTCGTAGCTTGGGAAGCGTTTGGCCCCGCAGGTGTCGTCGAGAAATTGGAAGTAGTCGGCGGGCTCGGGGTTCGCGCACAGCGCAGGAGGCTCCGGATCGAGCTCAGGGAATGGCGCTGGGACAAAGCCTCCGCCTTCCCCGCCTGCACCGCTCGCGGCTTGTGCACCCTGGCCGTTGCCTCCACCCGCTGTGCCACCGCCTGCGGAACCACCGCCTGCGGCGCCGACCCCACCGCTGCCTCCGACGGCTGCGCCTCCAGCGGAGGATGCGCCGGACGCGCCTGCACCATCAACGGTTTCGGCGTCCCCGCAGGCGACCAGAGAGAGCGTGAGGAACGCAGTACGCTTTCCGAGCCTCAAGCAAGCGAGAGCTTCCATTCGCTCAAGCTGCCCTGGCGCGGAGCCGGCTGCAACATCCAGCTCGCTTCACCCGACCTCCAGCTTGCCAAGGATATCAGCTGCGAGCTCGAGCGCCACCTCGGCGCGACTAGGCTTTTGGAAGGCGACTCTCCAGACCCCGTAGATCGCTAAGGGCCGCGGAACCGTTGAGGGAATGCGCACAAGCTGGAGCGCAGGAAGGCTCGCGACGTAAACGTCCGGCAGGACGACGAGGAGCCCGGCGGCAGCGGCAATTCGGGCCGCGCTATCGACGTCATCTGCCAGCGCCCGCACCGAGCGTGGCGCCTCGACAGGCCATGCGCCGCCCTCGTCGCGGAGCGCCACGAAGCCGTCACGCTCGAGCGCGCGCAGGCTCTGCTGTCCTTTGGCGGCGCTCGCGTACACGCTGGTCTTGCAGGTCGCGATGCGACGCACGGCCAGTTCCTCCGAGCGGCGAGCGGGCGCGCTGGTCGCCAGCACCAGATCGGTCGTGCCGTCGAGCAAGGATTGTGACACACGGTCCCTAGCAATTCGCGTCAGGCTCGGCACGAGGCCTGGGTGACGGTTTAGAAGCTCTGTGAACAGCTGTGGCACCGCGCAACTCGCGACGGGCTCCCAGGCGCTGATACGAATTGGACCTACGAGCCTGCCACCGCTGAGCGCCGAGAGTCCCTCGTCGACGCCACGCATCGACGTGCGCACGGCGCTGAGCAGTAGCGAGCCGGCGTCATTCAACACCAGCTCCCGTCCCGCTCGGTTGAACAGCGGCTGACCCAGGCTGGTCTCGAGGGCGCTGACGGCCCTCGACACGGCCGATGGCGTGAGGCCCAACGCTCGCGCAGCTCCCGACGCGCTCTCCAGCTCGGCGACCAGCCTGAACGTTGGCAGGTAGCTCCAGAACTCTCCGATGCGCTTTGCACGATCCATCGAGCAAGAGCGTATCGCTTATGCATTGAAATCACATGAGGATGAATGCTTTTGCATGTTCGTAACGAAAAGCGCTCGCGCAAGTAGTGTCTCGCGCATGAGCCTCCGAGTGACCACCTCCAAGTTTCTACCCGTGCTCTGGGGCTCATGCTTTCTTCTGGGCTGCAGCGAGGAGCCACGCGTCAAAGCGCTCTCCCGCCCCAGTGTCGAGCTTGCGCAGTGGAAAGAGGCGGGCTTCGTCGAGCTCGTACCTCCCATTCGCCCGCCGACCTCGGCCGATGGGTCGGATCGCATCAGCGTTTGGCTGAGGTTGCCGTCGGCGGCGCAAATCATCACCGATCGCAGCTCCGGCGAACCAAGGCTGCGCATGCCGAGCGGCGCCGAACTCGACCGCGTGGAGGTTACGCAGCGAGGCGACCTCACCACGGCCGAGGTCGAGGACGTGCGCGGCACCACGTTTGGACCGGAGGGCGAGAGCTTTCACGTGTTCCGCCGGCGTGACGCCGAGCTTTGGGGGCTCGAATGGGCGCGCGGCGATGCTGTGGCGCAACGCGCGGCTGACCAAGCTTTGGCGGCAGGGTTACCGCCAGCGGCACGTGGCCGCTTGGTCGAACTCAATCAATGCGCCGGCTGTCACACCCCCGACAAACCAGCGGCCACGCGTGTCGCCGAGTCCACGTTGCCGCATCGCAAGACTGACGCGAGCGGCCTCTATCATCCGCAGAGCGTGCTCGAGCGCGAGACGCCGGTCGAGTTCTCGCGGCCCAACGATCCAAACCTCGCGGACCCCTTCGTACGTTTTCGCTGCGCGACCGGCGGGCTCAGTGTGCGTGAGGCAGGCGGGTCGAAGTCCCCGCGTTGTAGCGACGGCTCGGTGCCGCTGGCGACGCTCGATCTGCAGCGAGCGTTAGCCGCTGGCGACCCACACGCGCAGGCCGTTTGCGCGAGTCGCAAGTTCATCTGGGAGCACTTGGACGAGCTCGGCCGAGTCGCATTTGCAGACGCCTTTTCCGACTGTGGCATCGGACCACAGCGCAATCACGAAGCACTGAATGTTGGAGGATCGAAGAATGGATAAGAACTTGAGCGCGATCGTTGCGGCACTTCTCTTGGGCGCTGGCGGGCTCGCCACGAGCGCCTGTGGAGACAGCGGTGGATCGGGTGGTGAAGGCGGCAACGGTGGCATGGCTGGCTGCGGCGGCGGTGGTGCCGGCTGTGGCGGCGGCGGAGCAGGTTGTGGTGGCGGCGGCGCAGGCTGCGGTGGCGGTGGCGCAGGTTGTGGCGGCGGCGGCGCCGGCTGCGCTGGCGGCGGCGGTGCTGGCGGCAACGGCGGCGCTAACTGAGAACAGGACGATGAGAACCCCTCGAGGAGTCGGAATCAGCCTTCGTCGGCAGCACTACGAGGATGCCCTCGCGTCAGCGAATGGTCCCGACTTTCTCGAGGTCCAACCCGAAAACTTCATGGCCTACGGTGGCCTCACGCGCCGTACCTTTCACGCGCTCGCCGAGCGCTATTGCATTGTTCCGCATGGCGTCGCGCTCTCGCTTGGTGGGCCAGCTCCGCTATCAGCGGACTACCTGCGCAGCCTGCGCGAGCTGTTTCCCGTTCCACCGGCGTGGCTCAGTGAACACGTTGCGTACGCGGCAGACGAGCAGGAGGCCTTCCACGATCTGCTGCCGTTGCCCTTCTCCTATGCAGCCATGGACCACGTGGCTGGGCGCGCGCGACAAGTGCGCCAGACCTTGGAGCTTCCCATCTTGCTCGAGAACATCAGCTACTACGCGACCATGCCCGGCAGCCAACTGTCGGAGGGCGCCTTCCTTCGCGGGGTGCTGGAAGCGGCCGACGCCGGCCTGCTGCTCGACGTCAACAATGTCTATGTAAACGCCATCAACCAAGGCGTCGATCCGAGCGCCGCGCTCTTCGCGTTGCCGCTCGAGCGCACCGCGCAGATTCACCTCGCCGGGCATCGTCGCCACGGCAACCTCTTGCTCGACGACCACGGCTCTGCCGTCCCCGACGCGGTGTGGTCGCTCTTCGAGCAGGCGCTGCAACACGTAGGCAAGGCGGTGCCTGTCGTCATTGAATGGGAAAACCGAGTGCCGAGCTTTGAGCGGCTGATGCAGGAAGTCTCACGCGCCAAGGAGATCATCGCCCGTGCATGAGGACCTGACCCGCTTCTTCGCTGGTATGAGCGATATGCTGCACGGCGTTGGGCCGGCTGATGCGTTTCTTGGCCAGGACCGCGCTCACGCTGGAACGGTGGCTAACAGGCAGCGCGAAGGTCTCGAACTCTACCGTTGGCTCGTGATTGAGGATCGGCGCGCGCTGCTCGAGGATGCAGCCCCGCTCGCGCGAGCCGCCTGTGAGGCGGAGCTCTGGCAGACGTTGACAGCAGAGTTTATCGCCGGCTGTCCTACGCTCGCGTGGGACACGGCTCGTTACGCAGACGGCTTTGTCGCGTTCTTGGCGGCCAAGAGCGAGCGAGGGGAGCTCGAAAGCTACCTACCGGAGCTGGCTGAGTTCACCATCTTGCGTCGGCGCGCCTATCTCGCACCGGTGGAACTCGGCAGCGCGCGCTTGGATGGGACCGTCTTCATCCGGCTCTTCAAGCACGAGGTTCGGGTCCCGCATCCAGGCTGCGTTGCAACTGCGCCCAGGCTGGTGCCCGAGGCTCGGCCGTGCGTTTTAATTATCTATCGTTCGTGCGTTACCGGGCTCGTACAGACGCTCGATGGCACTGCGGCGAGGGTGATCGCCTTGCTCGATGCTCTGGGTCAGCCGGTGCTCGCGGAGCTGCGCGAGAGCGTCCCGGCGGAAAAGCGCGCTGCGGCGCTTACCGAGCTTTTCGACGCGGGCGTGATCCCGCGGACTGATGTGGCTGCAGCTGCAGCAAGAGGGAGTGAATCGAAATGAAGAACCGTTTTTACTTGGGACTACTCGGCGGCGCGTTGTTGGTCGGTTGCGGCGACGACGCTGGGTCCGGCGGCGCAGGAGGTGGTAGCGGCGGAAGCGGCGGGCAAGCCGCAAGCTTTGCCGAAGCCGACGTGATCGAGGCTTTCCAAAGCTTCGAGAGCAGTGGCTTTACGCGCGTGACCAAGGACGCGGCTACCAGTCAGCACGGCGCCTCCGAACGCGTGATCGTTTGGGTCAATGATGCAGCGCTCGAGCAATACCTGGCGATCGATCCGGAGGATCCCGAGGGGACGTCGGAGGCCTTCCCGGTCGGTACCATCTTGATCAAACAGGGAGCGAACGAGGCGGGTGAGCCCGACGGCGCTGCCACAGTGATGGCCAAGTTCGAGTCGGGCTTCAACGCGGAGGCAGGGGATTGGTGGTGGGGTCGTTTTACGACCGCTGGTGAACTCGCCGATAGCGGCGTGGTGGGCTTCTGCATCAGTTGTCACGAAAGCAACGGTCTCCAGCGCACGGACTACCTGGCCGGAACACCGACGGCCAACCGACTCTGAGCTCGCGCTTTACGAGGTAATGAGCACAGTCTCAGCGAGCGGAACCGCGCGCCTTGGGCTTCGCTCGCTCGGCGGCCTCGCGCTCGAGCCGGCGCGCGGCTTGTGGCTGCATGCCCTGGAGATCGCTCGGTGAATGACTCGTGCCAAGTTGATGGTCCAACGGGGCCTTCGGCCGGTTTTCTCGAAGAGCGCACGAGTCATTCTGTTAGCTGCATCAACCTTCGGTTGAATGGTCTTCGAGCCAGGCGGCGAACCAATCCTCGAGCGAGTCGCTCTCACGGCGAAAAAGCAGAGGTGAACCGCGCATCAGAAACGGCGCGTAGGCGGGGATGCATGTCGCGTCGAAGGGGGCTTCCAGCGCTGGCGCTGCGACGTCCCGAAAGTGCGGGTCGAAGCGAACCACACGCGCGCGCTTGCTGCGCAAGTCGATGCAGGAGCCGATCCCGCAGCCCCACTCGTAGAAGTCGATGCAGCCCGTCGGCCAAGGATCGCTCGAGGCTGCGCGGCCCTCGCTCGTGTCCACGATCTCGGCGAGCGTGGGCGTGCCCGGCCATACGCCGTCCCCGAGCGTGCCGTAGAGCCGGCGAAAGAACGCGGGCAACTTGTAGCCGAGCGCTTGCTCCGCGGCATCGAGTGCGCCCTCGGTGCAAGGCTCGCTCGAGTGCTGCCCTGCCATCTTTGCGCGAATCCCATCGATCAGCTGCTCGACCGTGCTCGGCTCGCTGGTGCGGCTCATAAACAACGGCTATCCCAGGCTGGTTCGCTATTCAAGCGGTTGGACTCTGCCACGCGCTCGCGTCTCGTCAGCATGTGTTGGGCGAGCTTGGCACCGGGAACCACAACCGGAAGGTGGTACCGAGCCCCTCGTGTGAGTCTACCTCGATGGTTCCTCCGCTTTGGGTCACGATGCCGTGCACCACCGCGAGCCCCAAGCCTGTGCCTCGGCCCTCGGCCTTGGTGGTGAAAAACGGCTCGAAGATGCGTGCGCGAACGTCGGCGGGGATGCCCGAGCCCGAGTCGCGAACCGAGAGCATCACGTATTGCCCAGGCTGAAGCTCGCGAGCGCGTGCGGCTTCAGCGGCGAGCGATACTTCGGCCGTCGCGATCTCGAGGGAGCCGCCCCTCGGCATTGCGTCGCGGGCGTTGACGGCCAAGTTCATCAGCACTTGACCAAGCTGGCTTGGATCGATGTTCACCTTGCTCAGCTTGGGCGCAAGCTGTGTCGTCAGTCGAATGTCTTTGCCGATCATCCGCCGCAGCATCTTTTCCGTTTCACGGACGGTGGCGTTCAAGTCGAGCGCTCGCGGCTCGAGCACGGTGCGCCGGCTGAAGGTAAGCAGCTGCTGCGTCTGGCCGGCGGCTCGCTTGCCTGCTTCGTGTACGGCCTCGAGCGAGGCGGTCATCGGGTGGTCCGGCGCGAGCGATGACAAGACGAGCTCGGTCTCGCCGATGATCACCGTCAACAGGTTGTTGAAGTCATGCGCGACGCCACCGGCGAGTTGCCCAAACGCCTCCATCTTGTGCGCCTGTCGGAACTGCTCCTCGAGCCGCTTCCGCTCGGTGAGGTCATGCAGGATGAACAGCACGCTGGTCGTGCCATCGCTGGTCATGGGGGACGCCACCACCGAAACCACCCTGCGGCTGCCGTCGAGGCGAACGATGCTCTCTTCCACGGCGGGAACGGCTTCTCCCGTGCTCAACATGGTGGCGAGCCGCTCCCGGACGCTCGCGTGGTGGGCCTCCTCGATGATCTCGAACGGGCTCCGCCCCAAGAGCTGCTCCGCCGACGTGGCTCCCATCAAGCGCACGAAGGCCGCGTTGCAGAAGCTGATCTTGTCATCGGTGTTGACGAACACGGCGTCCGGCAGCAAGTCGACCAACTGCCGATAGCGCTCTTCGCTCGTGCGCATCTTGTGTTCGGCCAGGCGGCGCGCGCTGATGTCGGTGATCACGCCGTTCCAGGTCACGCCGCCACTTTCATCGCGGATCGGTCGCGTGTGGCCCTCGACCCAGATCTCCCCGCGCAGCGGGTTGCGCACGCGATACTCGCCGCGCCAGGGCGTCAGTGTTTGGGCCGACTCCTCGACGCGTGCGCGCACGCGCGGGAGATCCTCGGGGTGGATCAGCGCAAGCGCTTGTTCGGCGTCACGCTGGATCGTCTCCAGCGGCAAGCCGAACAGGTTGGCCAGCGCGTCGGTTGCGTACGGGAACGACGCCATGCCGTCAGCCGCTCGTCGGAAAGAGCACACTGCGCTTGGGCTGCTTGCAGCGATGCCGGCAATTCTGTCGCGTTCTGCAGCGAGCTCGCGTTCTACGCGCTTGCGCTCGCAGATGTCGAGCACGAAGCCGTGCCACACCGTAGCGCCGTCTACTTCGCGCAGCGGCCCAGAGATGCACTCCACCCAGATCTCCCCGCGCTCCGGGTGGTTGATGCGGTACTCAAAGCGCAGTGGCGTGAGATCCCGAGCGGAGAGCGCCATGGCCTTCTTGAGCACGAGCAGATCCTCGGGGTGCACTCGTTCGACCGCGAGGCTTGAATCCTCCAGCAGCTGCTCCGGCGTGGCGCCAAACAGCTCAACGAGCGACGGGGTCGCGTACGGGATCTCGAACGCACCATCCGCTCGCAGACGATAGGAAGCGAAGGCGCCCGGAACGACCGCCGCCATCGTAGCGAAGCGCTCGCGCAGCGCGAGCAGCGCCTCGGCCTCGGCACGATCCAACGTGACCTTGTCGTCCCCTGACCCCACGTCTCACGCCCCCTGACGATGACCCCACGATCGCACGATCCCTACGAATCGTCGCGCGAGATCGCCGTCCGCTGCTCTTCGCGGTCAACAGAGCACATCCCAAGCGGAGTTGTGCTTTCGAAGAGAGCGCATCAGAGCCTGAACGTCAGTGTTTATGCGTAGCTCAAGCGGAGTTGAGTTGGGCCGCAAGCTCGACCACGGTGGTGCCGTGCCCATGCCTCGCTCGCCCGTGTCTGCTTCCCGTCGTGCACTCTTGCAAAGCCTGCTGACGGTTCCCACCGCACTGGCGCTTGGAGGTTGTCAACAACTCTTCGGCGGGGGCCCTAGCAAGCAAGCCAAAGTAGAAGACCCAGCTGAGAAGCCTGAGAAGCCCGCGGAGCCGCTGGTCTTCGGCGCCATGGACATTGTTCCGGAGCTACCGTCGACGACGCTGCCCGTCGCAATCAAGGTCCGGATCACTCGCAAGTCGGGGCATCTTGCCTACAAGGGCCTCGCGATCGAGTCGCACCAGGACGGGAAGATCGTAGGCCGTGGCGTCGCGGAAAACGAAGGTATTGGGCTCTTCGGCGCGTACGTGAAGTTATCGAAGGAAGGCCCACAGACGCTCAAGGCCGTGGCCGAAGGCAAAGTGCAAACGGCTGTCCAGATCCGGGTCGCCAAGACCCCGGCGGTGGGCGGTGCGATGTTCAGCGCCGTCGTGCCTGTTGCTGTGGCCGAGCTGCGACAGAAAGCCTTCTCCGCCAGTCCGGTTCCTGAGCTTCACATCACCCGTTGGCGTGCGCTCGACCGTGATCCCGCAGTGATCATTGAATGGCGCCGTGACGGAGCGACCGTACACCGCGAGCAGGACCGCAAGAGCTTTGGCTTCCGCAGCATGCTCGAAACGGCGTCCTTTCTGCCTCAGTTCCGCCCTAAAGATCTGCGCGCCTGGCAGCGCGAGGCCCTCGTCTTCACTGCCCCGAAAGGCTGGGAAGCGAACGGAGATTGGGAGGTGATTCTGCATGAGCAACACCAGCCGAGCCTGCGCATCGTGCCCACTGGCCCTGGCGAGGAGGGCAGCCTCGTGCTCCGGCGTGTCACCGCCACCGAGATCGAAACCACGCCAGCGACGATCAAGGCGCTAGCCGCAATCCCGGCCATCGAAGCCCCGAAAGGAGAAGACGCCCCGGTGACGAGTGACGAGGTCCGCGCGCTCACGCGCTCCGTCGAGCTGTTCAACCTGCGCGCGAAGCTTTCGTGGACGCACAGCACCAGCCGCAGCCGTCAGCCCGTCAAATGGATCGACGGCGAGAATCCAGTGGCGCGATGGGAGCGCCAGCGCGCCGCCGACGCGTTGGTCGAGCGCGACGCGAAGCTTGCCAACAAAAACGACCTGCGTGTTCGCGCCGATCTCTTCGCGCAGATGAAGCCGCTCATCAAGCAGTTCGGCGGCGAGTGGACGCCGGAAGAGACGCCCTCCTGATCGTCGACCGAAGGGCTCGCTGGCCGAACCTCGCTCAGCGCGCTCTGTTCCCCGCGTACGTCGTCGCATAGGCCAATAACGCGGGCACGGCCTGGACGAACACAATCGAAAGCTTGGCGGTGGCGCCGCCGAAGACGCCGGCAACCACGACGCAGCCGAGGAAGAAGCGTGCGGTCGAGCGCGCTCGCTCGGGGTCCGTCTGCGTGAGCGCCCAGCCGAGCCCTGCGGCCAAGAAGCCGTTGTAGAGCCCTTGGTTCATCGCCAGCTTGGCCGACTGCGCGGCGAATTCCGGGGTGGTCCCAAAGCGCGCCATCACCGCCGGGGTTTGCCACAGGAACATCTCCAGCACGAGGAAGAGCACGTGCTGCACCGCAACGAAGGCGACGAGGACTTTGCTGAGCTTGGTCACTCTGGCGTTCTACGTCGGGCGTGGCCTGCGTCCAATCCTCCTTGCTCTTGCAGAGCGTGGCCGTGAAGCTTCCGGCGAGGGACAAGGCCCATCGGCCCCCGCGTCATCTCGGACCCAAGCGCGGCGGCAAGCTGTGTCCTCGAGGACTCGCAGCGCGCACGGTTCTGCATCCACTTTCCTCGGAAGCGGCGCGTTCCCAACGGAGGCTGAAGTGGCCTACGGTTTGCGTAAGGCAGCGCGCGGCCGATGCCGCTCAAGCAGGCCCGCGGGCCCAGGAACCATAGGTCGATGAGCAATCAACAGAAGCTTCAACAGGCAGCAGCGGCGGGCAATCAAGCAGAGGTGGAGCGGTTGCTCGGCTTGTTCGCCGAGCCGCCCGCGGAATCCAATCGTTGGTCGAGCGCGCTGTTTGAGGCGTGCAACGCCGGGCATATCGAGCTCGTGCGGCTGTTGCTCGAGCGCACCAAGCCGAGCGCCGAGCTGCTCGCCTCTTTGGCTGCACAACTGCTGATCAAAGGTGAACAGGCGCTGGCGCTCGAGCTTGTGGAGGCCGGCGCGAGCCCCGATGAGGCGCTGCGTGAAGCGGCTGAGCTGGGCCTCGGTGATGCGGTGAAACGGCTGCTCGCGAGCGGGCGGCTGAGTGAAGAGGCCTTGCAAGACGCTTGGTACGTCGCTGCGCGCGAGGGCAGGTCGGCGGCGCTCAGCGCCTTCCTTGAGAGCCCGAACGCAGCTGCTTTGCTCGCCTCGCATGAACACGGTGGTTCTGGCGCCTGGGGCTTGGCCGCAGCGAACGGTCACCGCGAGGCCGCTCTGCTGCTCGAGGCGCGTGGCGCGACGGCGCGCGGCCTTTTGTGGGCCGCTGCGGAGCGCGGGGATGCGGCCTTGCTCGAGCAGGCCCTCAACCTCGGAGAAGACCCGAAGCGCGTCAACGCGGAGGGTTTCGGCGCGCTGCACCACGCGGCTAACGGCGGTCACAAGGCGCTCGTTGCGAGGCTCTTGGAACTCGGCTGCGATCTCGAAGGCGAGACACAACACGGTCGTACGCCCGCGTCGATCGCCGCATATGAAGGCCACCTCGAGCTGGTGCTCGAGCTCGAACGGCGTGGCGCTTCGCTGGGCCGCGCCTTGATCGAAGCAGCCGCCGGCGGTCAGCTGGCGGTGGTTGAGCACTGCTTGGCGAAGGGCGTCTCATTGGAGACCGTGGATGAGTACTCCGAGACGGCGCTGCACAAGGCCGCCGAGCATGGCGACGTCACGATCCTGCGCGCCTTGCTCGCGAAGAAGCCCAAGCTCGATCGCGTCAACATCAACGGCTGGACAGCGCTCATGCGCGCGGCAGGCCACGGCAGCGTGGAGGCGGTGCAGCTGCTGATCGACCAGCGCGCCGCGGTCAACTTCGCCACCGAGTACGGCTACGAGACGGCGCTCGCGTGGGCCGTCAAACGCGGGCATCTCGCGGTGGTGGACCTGCTCTTGCGGTCGGGCGCGATCATCATGCGCAAGGGCTACAACCGACCGTTATTCCTGGCCGCTGCGGAGGGTCACACGGAGATCGCTCTGCGGTTGTGCCAGGCCGGTGCGCTGGTGGACGAAGACGACGACGGCAAGACGCCGCTGCAACGAGCGGCCCGTGCAGGTCATCTAGCCACCGCGCAGCTGCTGCTCGAACGCGGCGCCAAAGCGAGTGAACAAGCTTTGCTGAGCGCGGCCGAGGGCGGTCACGTCGAGCTGGTTGCGCTGCTCCGCGCGCACGGCGCAGTGTTGCCGGAGGGCTTCTTGAGCAAGGCCGCTGAAGGCCGGCAGGCCGGCTTGGTGAAGCTCGCGCTCGAGGCCGGCCAAGCGGTCGATGAACGTGGTGGCTATTGGGCGCGCACGCCGCTGATGGTCGCGGCCGAACGCGGCGCGCTCGAGGTAGTGGAGCTCCTACTGCAGGCCGGCGCCGATCCGAACCTGAGCGACTCCGAGCGCAAGACCAGCGTGCGGCTCGCGCAGGCCGCTGGTCATAGTGAGGTGGTCGCGGCGCTGGTCGCTCGCGGTGCACGGCCTGAACTCGTAGCGCTCGGTGAGCTCGCTGCGAGCGGTAACGTGGCCGAGCTCTCGCGGCTGCTGGCGGCGAACGCCCATCCCGATGTACGGCTCGAACTCGAACGCACGCCGCTGCACGAGGCCGCAGCGCTCGGACAAATCGGCGCAGTGCAGGCGCTGATCGCGGCGGGCGCAGCTGTGGATCTCGTCGATGGTGACGGCTGGACGGCGCTTCACGAGGCCTGCGACTTTGGCCAGCTCGAGGTCGTGCGGGCGCTGCTCGCAGCCAAGGCCGATCCGTTCCTGCTCGATCGCGCGAGCTTCAGCGCCTTTCGTTTGGCCGAGCGCGCGGGTCATGCGACGGTCGTCGCGCTGTTCCGCGAGCTCGAGCTTGATCGCGATTGGCGTCCGGACCTGTTCGCCGCAGCGCGCGCGGGCGATCTCGCGACCTTGCAGCGGCTCGCGAAAAAGGGCCGCCCGCTCGACCTGCTCGACTACGGCTCGAGCATTGTTCACCTCGCTGCCGAGAGCGGTCACCTCGAGGCTCTGCGTTTTGCGCTCGAGCACGGCCTCGCGCACGACGCCGAGAACGGCAGCGGCGCGACGCCTCTCTACCTCGCGGCGAGCGGCGGTCACGAGGCGGTGGTCGAGCTGCTGCTGGCGCGCGGAGTCCGTTACGACGTTTGTGATCGCTACGGCGAACCGGCGGTCTCCTGTGCGGCTGCGCGCGGTCATCTCGACGTGCTCAAACGTTTGCTCGCTGCGGGTGCTGATTGCGAACGAACCGACAGTGAAGGCGCAACCGCGTTGAGCAAGGCGCTCAGCTACGGTCAGAATGCGGCGGCGCTGCTGCTGCTCGAGGCCGGTGCCAAGGCCGGCCCCGACGCTTTGCGGCAAGCGATCGGGAAGGACGACGCGATCGTCAAGCTGTTGCTCGCGCGCGGTTACAAGCTACCGGGGAGGGACAGCGACGCTCGCGCGTTGGCGGTCAAGCTCTGGGAAGCGGGGGAGACCGCCGAATTCGACGATCTCGAGCGAGCCCTGGTAGAGGCCGTCGAGTCGGACGAGGCCGCGGTGGTGAAGGCCTTTTTGCAACGCGGCGTCAGCGCCAATGCGCGCAATTCCTACGGTCGCGTGGCGCTGCTGATCGCGCGGACTCGCGGTGACAAAGCGATCGAGAAGCTGCTGACGCAGCACGGCGGCAAGCCTTTGGGGTCTTTGTGTGCGCAGGCCAGCGATGGGAACGCGCTCAAACCGAAGGAGCTGAAAGCTGCGCTGGCCGACGGTGATTCGCTCGAGGCCACCGACAGAGAGGGCAACACCGCTCTTCACCTTTACGCAGAGAGCGGCGATGAGAAGTCGGTCAAGCTGCTGCTCGAGGCCGGCGCGCCGATCAATGCGCTGAACAAAGCGCAAGAGACGCCGCTCTTGCTCGCCCTGCAAAAGGACCACTACGAGCTCGCGGCGTTGCTCGAACAAAAGGGCGCTGACGTTGCCGCCGGTGATCCCGAGCTGTGGAGCGCCGCAGCGCACTACCTCGGGCATGGCCTGCTCGAGCGCGCGCGGGCCGCGGTGGCGAAGGGCGCTTCTCCGAAATGGCTGGTGCACGCAGCGGCCGGCAGCGGGGAGCATTCACGGCTGGACTTGGCGCTCGAGCTTGGCGGCCTTGCCAGCGCTGTGACCAAGAGCGGCTGGACCGCCGCGCGCTACGCTGCTGGGAGCGGCAAACGCGAGCTGCTCGATCGCGTGGTGGAGCTCGGCTCGCCGCCGGACTTCGCTTTGCATGGCGCGGTGAGCTCGCAGGACGCAGAACTCGTTCGTTATGTGCTCGAGCGCTTCAAGCCCGACCTCAACGCCAAGGACGGCTGGCAGCGTACGGCGTTGCACGAGGCGATGTTCGGTGAAGTCGAGATCGCCACGTTGTTGCTCGATGCCGGCGCCGATCCGAACGTGCCCAACGACGACGGCTCCACCGCGATCTTCTTCGCCGCCGACTACGACAAGGCCGAGCTGATTCGGCTGCTCCTCTCGCGCAGAGCGCAGATCGATCACAAGAACGCGCTCGGTCAAACGGTGAGCGAGCGCGCGCGTTGGGGCAGCGCCGAATTGAAGAGCGCGCTCGGCATCGCCGAGTCCACAAACCGCTGGGGCTACTGAGGAGATGAACGCCATGACCACCCTGCTGAAGTCTGAAGTGCTCCGTCGTGAGCGCCTGCAATCCAAGCTCGCTACGGCGCGCAAGCCTTGTTACCAGCCACAGTTCGAGACCGGCGACGGCGAGCCGGGCGACGACAAAATGGGCGGCACCCCGCTGGGTGAAGTGCCGGTGTGCAAGGGCTGCAAACGCCCGATGGTGCTCTTGCTGCAGCTCGATCCGAGGCGGCTGCCGGCCGGCGCGCCGGGCAAAGGCAAAGGCCCGTTGCAGGTCTTTCACTGTGGTCGGCACGATTGCGACTACGGCGACGTCACCCATTCACCCGGCGGCACCGGCGTGCTCTTGCGCATCGCCGCCGAGCCCAAGCCCGCCAAGAGCGAGAGCGCGGCCAGCAAGGGCAAGGCTGCGGCGAGCAAGGCCGCAGCGCCCAAAAAGAAGCCGGCCAAAGCAAAAGCCGAGGTCGTCAGCAAAGGCCGCGCGAGCCGCATCGTCGGCTGGAAGGAGGTGAGCGACCTGCCCGGCCGCGGCGATCTTGAAGCGCTCGAACTCGACGCCAAAGAGCTGCGCCTCTCCGAGTCCGAACGCAGTCGCGACGGCGACAAACTCGGCGGTTACGCCTGTTGGATCCAGCACGCCGCCACCCCTAGCTGCCCCAGCTGCGACGCCAAAATGCGCTTCGTCTTCCAGCTCAGCGCCCGCCTCGTCGACTTCGGCGACTCCGGCCTCGGCTACGTCCATCAATGTGAGAAGCACCCAGCGAAGCTCGCCTTCTCCTGGTCCTCGACGTAGTCCGACGTTCGCTGTCTCTAGCGCTATTGACTAAGGTTCGAGAGTGTCGACGCATGCTCAGACTCCGACGCAAACACGTGGTTGGGTTGCTGGCGTTAGGCGCGGCGGGGGCGATCGGCGCCTCGAACGAGGCGCATGCAATCACGGCCTACACGACCGACTGCTTCAGCATCATGGACAAGACGGTCTTCAATCCCGGAGACCCGGTCTGCGTCACGGGAGAGCTCGACGTCATCCCGCCCGATGAGTTCGTGTGCGCCGCGGCCTATGTCGCCGTGGTTCCCTTTCAGAGCGCGGACCCGTGGGACGACGTGACGGCAGGCGGCTCCAACTACATCTTGGGCTGCGCCGGCGCGGGTGCCTTCTTCGACGAGTATCTGTGGCTGCCGCCTCTGCAGCCGGGGGTGTACGAGATCACGATCGATCAGCATCCGTTCCAGTTCCAACAGGGCGGCGCCTTCGGGCCGGAGGACTATCGCACCAACGTGTCCTTCACCGTCGAGGACGTTCCCATCGTCTACTCAGTCGACGTGCAGGCGATCAAGGCCGCTGCGCAAGACGGGCTCGCGTACGCATACGCCATCGCAGACCTCGCCGACTTTCTGCGGCTCGTGGACTTCCTCCAGGGCGCGGCGGAGTTCGCGCTCGAGCCGGACCTGCTCGGCGGGCTCGAGCTGTTCCACGGCATCCTTTGTTACCAGCCGCCTTGTGATCAGCCGGAGGGCACCGAGCTGTGCGGGATCGAGGGTTTCGTCGTGGACTGTGACGATCCCCTCCTCGAGCAGCTGAACGAAGATGCTTGCCCGCCGACGTCCTACAACTCGTGGGTGATCGACACCGGCACCGAGATCATGGACGGGATCTCGAAGGCGCTGGCCAAACATTACGCCGGCATCATCTGCGACCCGCCGGATCCGAACTTCGAGGTGGTCGTCCCGCTCGATCTTTCCGCAACCTTCGATGCGGGCGCACCGAGCTTTGCGCCGGCTGGCGCCGGAGCTCAGCCTGAAGGGCAGGCGGCGCTCAATCGTGCGCTGGCGACGCAAGCGGCGGCCTATCAGGCGCTGCTCCCGACGCTCGAGAAGCTGCAGGGCGCCGAACAGGCCGGCTCGAATCTCGGGCTGATGTTGCAAGCGGAGAAGACGATCGCCTATGGCGAGCTCGCGCAGGCCGCTGGCCAAGAAATGTTGGACGCTGTCGATCTGATCGAGGCCGATCTCGCCGCCGCGGGGCACCTGGAGGTGGTCTACGAGGTTGCAACGCCGCTCGCTGCGATGGAGTCGGAGCTGTCTCCCGCCGACCGGAACTATCTCTATTCGTTTGGGGTGAGTGATACAGCGATCGACTTGGGGCAACAGCACCTCGGCTCGCTCGAGGTCCCGCTCGAGGTCAGCCGGCGCGCGCTGCTCGAGGCGGTGCGCGGTAACGTCGAGGCCATGGATGCGGCCCTCACGGTGATGGTGTCGCAGGCCACGCAGGTGCGCGACGAGAACGCTCCGTACGCGCTGCGGCTAAGCCCGCTCGCTTCGGTGAGCGGCGCGGCCACCGCAGGCGTCGGGTCGCCCATCACGCTCACGGCGAGCGCCGAGTACCGCGACCCCGGCGCCACCCTGACGTACGCGTGGGACGCCGACCTCGACGGCGCGTTCGACGACGGCGACGCCACCACGCTGGAGCTCGTCCCTTCGGCGCCGGGCCTCGCGCTCGTGGGCGTCCGTGTGAGCGACGCCGACGGGCGCGCCGATGTGGCGTATCACCGCGTGAACGTCAGCGTGACCAACGTGCCTCCGTCGATCGCGAGCACCACGCCCTCGAACCTCGCACCGTTCGCCGACGTCGGAGAGAGCGTCGATCTCGCTGTGGAGGCCTCGGATTTGGACGGTGATGAACTCGGCTATCGCTGGTTCGTCGACGGTAGCCTCGTCGCCACGGTCCCGACGATCTCCTTCGTCATGCCCGACGAGGAGATGCACGTCGTCCGCGTGGTGGTGAGCGACTCCAACGCGTACACGCTCGACGCAGAGACCCGCTTCACCATCCGCTCGTCCAAGTGGGAGGGCCAGACCGGTGAGGGCGGCCAAGGAGCGGGCGGCGGTGAGACGAGCGGCAGCGGCGCAAGTGGCGCCGGCTCTTCGACCGGTGACCCCAACGACGGCGGCAGCAGCTGTGATTGCCGAACCCCGGCGAAGACGTCGAGCAGTTGGCTCGGCCTGCTTGCCTCCGGGGCGCTCGCGCTCAGCGGGGTGCTACGACGGCGAGCAAGCAAGGCCGTTCGCGATGGAGGCAAGTCGTGATGCGGCCGTCCAATTCGCAGCTCCCTTGGCTCTTGCTCGTGATGTGCGGGCTCGGTTGCGCTGACGGTGCCGGGAGTACCAAGGACGCAGGCGGTTCGGACGCCGGTGGCTCGGACTCGACCGGTAGCGGCCTCGCCGGCGCCGGCGGCACGGGTGCCGACGGAGGCGCCGGCGCAGGCAGCCTCGTCGATCCGGTTTGTGGCGACGCGATCTGCAACCCGCCCGCGGAGTCCTGCTCCAACTGCGAAGAAGACTGCGGCTCCTGCTCGCTCGAGTGCCCCGACGGCGTCTGCGCCGACGACGAGACGTGCAGCAGCTGTGCGGCTGACTGCGGCTCCTGTCCGGGCAGCTGCGGCGACGACAGCTGCGGAGACGGCGAGACCTGCGCGTCCTGCGAAGCGGACTGCGGGCCTTGTGACCCCGGTTGCGGCAACGCGATCTGCGATTTCAATGAGACGTGTATGTCGTGCCCGATGGACTGCGGGCCGTGCATGGGCGGCTGCGGGGACGCCTTCTGCGACTTCAGTGAAACGTGTATGTCGTGCCCGATCGACTGCGGGCCGTGCATGGGCGGCTGCGGCAACGCGATCTGCGATTTCAACGAATCGTGCATGTCATGCCCGATGGACTGCGGGCCGTGCATGGGCGGCTGCGGCAACGCGATCTGCGACTTCAGTGAAACGTGTATGTCGTGCCCGATGGACTGCGGGCCGTGCATGGGCGGCTGCGGCAACGCCGTCTGCGACTTCAACGAGAGTTGCATGTCGTGCCCGATCGACTGCGGGCCGTGCATGGGCGGCTGCGGGGACGCTTTCTGCGACTTCAGTGAAACGTGTATGTCGTGCCCGATGGACTGCGGGCCGTGCATGGGCGGCTGCGGCAACGCCTTCTGCGACTTCAACGAGAGTTGCATGTCGTGCCCGATGGACTGCGGGCCTTGCATGGGCAGCTGCGGCAACGCCTTCTGCGACTTCAACGAGAGTTGTATGTCGTGCCCGATGGACTGCGGGCCTTGCATGGGCAGCTGCGGGGACACCATCTGCGCTCCTCCAGAGGGCTGCGCCTCTTGCCCGATCGACTGCGGCTTCTGCCCGCCCTGAGCCTAGTATTCTGGGCCTAAAGCTCCGGCGGCAGCTTCTCTTGTGGGCCCCAACCGATGCGGAAATAGTGCCCGGGTACGGCGAAGCCGATCTCACTGACGCGTAACCCATCCATCGGAGACGGCGCTTCGACGCGCTCCCACGACGCGCCCGCATCGAGCGAAATGTGTAATGCATCCTCGTCGCGCACGACCACACGTCCTCGATAGGAGGCGGCGGCGTAGCCGGTCTCGAACCGCTTCACGACGACATGCCCGCTGGGGTCGATCCAAATGCTGCCGACACCTTGCCCGTCCAACTTGCGGACCAGGGCGTGCACGTTGCCCAATGCGTCCTCGTCGAGCAAACGGACCATGCCCTCCGGCACGTTTGGCACGACCGCCAGCAAATGCGGCACGCCGCCTGTGTCGATACGCTCGAAACGTAGCGCGCCGTTCTGCCAGCTCGCGACGACCAAGCCTCCGTCCGCGGTCGCGCCCACCCCGTTCATGGACCCGTAATCGGACCAAGGCAATGGACGGGAACGGGAACTTCCGTCGGGTTGCCGAACGCACACGAGTGTCGAATCGGTCTGATGCCCTCGGTCCGCGGGGCACGCACCGATCACGAGCAGCGCGCCCGAGGCGGACGCATACATTCCCGCGTCCTGCTCGAACTCAAAAGGCGCCACCGAGGGTGGAGGCCCGAAGAGCCATCGTGCCCCGGGAGCGCGAGGTTTCTCGAACGAGACGACCCAGCGCGGCGCCGCACGAAGCAACAGCCCGCCTCCGAGCGAGTCGGCTGGCTCTTCATCGACGTTGATGAACGCAACCTCCTTCTCGAAGCTGACTCCCCGCCACGGCACGGGACGTATGGACGCTTCGACTGGCATGACCACCTCCGTCGATTCGATCGGCAGGCCTGACGTGAGGTCGACGACCATTGCGAGGCCGCCACCCACGACGAGGGCTCGGCCCGGACCGGCTTCGACGCCACCCATCGCAGCAGCCTCGAGCGGTGCCCACCGGGTGCGGCGCAGCCAAGTCACCAGGGGCGGCTCGGGTCCGCTGGCGCGCGCAGCGCGAATCGAACTGTGGCAGCTGGCGATCCCGGGCGGCGGTGCCGCTTCTGCACCGTGCCCATCAAACCAGAGCGATGTCTGCCCCATGGCGACACAGAGTTTGCCGCTCATCGCCGCGAAGGCCCCGACCTTAAAGGGCTTCATGATCTGGACGCCCGCGCCGAGAGGCTGATCGAAGCGGTAGATCGCCCGGTACGATGCGCCGAACAGCACCAGTTTGCCGTCCTCCTCGAGCACGGCGAGCTGCATCAGCCGCTCGGGGCTTTTGATCTCCGCCGATGTGACGCTGCCGTCCGCCGCGACCTGGACGCGCTCCCCCAAGAGCAGCACGACACGATTGCCTGGTTCAACGACGACACCCTCGTTCGAGGCGCCAGCGCGGTACCACTGGGCTGGAGGCAGCGCCGAGGGCATGCCACCGGAGACCGCCGGGGCCACCACCGTCGGCGACGTTACTTCGGACTGGGCGGGCCCACATGCGGAGAGAGAGCTCCCGGCGAGCGGAAGCAAGAAGAGCATGGCGCGTGCCGAATCAACGGCCACGTTCAAGCGGGGGATCATGTGTGCCTATCCATCAGGTGCTCTCCACCGCCCGATAACAGTTAACTGATTTTCCGTCTTCCGTTGCCCTCGTCCGCCAATTCTCATGGATCTTGCGCGCAACGCCTCGTCGCCTCTCGAGAAAAGTAGAAATCGGCGTGACCGATCGTAGGCGCCGTCCGACTCAGCTCTCTGAAAGGAAAGGACGCCAGCTCTTATCGCCGGCGTCCGCTCGAAAGTCATGCTGCGTGCTTTCCTCGTCTGCGGTCTTTTCAGTGTCATCGGTTGCGCGCGCGAAGAGGTGATCGCCGTTGAGTTCATCCCGCTACCCAATCCGCAGCCCGTGGTGCTGGTGGGGGACGCGAGCCCAGCGGAGAACGATCCGAGCGCTGCGCTCACCGTAGCGACCTCCGAAACGTCGGACTCGGCGTCGAGCGTCGTTCCTGTCGAGCCCGAGCGGGCTACCACGGCCAGTCCGATCGCTTCTTCGAAGCCTGCGACGAGCGCACCGCCGCATCTTCCGGTCGCGAGCAAACGCTGCGAGTCCCCCCCGCCGCCCTGTGCGGGTGCGATTGGCTTTTGCCCGAGCTGGGACTGCGTGGACGGCAAGTGGGTAGCCAAGCCGCTACCGCGCCGAGTTCCGTGCGCTGGGACGGTCGAGGCGTGCAGCGGCGTGAAGTCGAAGCCAGGCGATTCGCTCTAGGATCACGAGACCGCCAAAGCGTTCATTCCTCAGCAGGCGCGCCGAACTTCCTGCGGAGTACGGCGATCGCTGCGCGCACGAGCTTCTTCGAGGCGTCTGCACCGAGCTCGGCATCCATCTCTTCGAACGAGGCGCCATCGAGCCATTGCGAAAGAGCCAACATTTGTTCGGGAGCCAGCGCGGTCTCGGCGTAGGTCAGGAGCTGCCGGGCTGTTTGCGCAGCGGTGAAGGCTGGCCGATTCGAACCGTAGAGGTCTTCGCTGATCGGCGCGGAGGCGAACTCGTTGAGCAGGCGCTTGATGCTGGGCATTGCGTCTTCCCCAGACGGAGCCTGTTTGCGTCGGCCGAGCGCAGCGCGGACGTAGTCGTTCACGGTGTAGCTCGTGACGATGCGGATCCAATCGCTGAAGGTCTTGCCGGGGTTCTGCTCTTTCCAACGAGGAAATTGGGTGATCGCCCGACCGCCGTCGGTGCCGAGTTTGTCGACGAGGTTCGTGAGCACGTTGTGCACGTGGTCCTCCGACTTCGCCATGTTGCCCATCGCACGGCTGGAGCGGACCAACGCTTGAAAGTGGGGCCACAGGTGGAGCGTGAGATCTTTCCAAACCTCTTCATCGCCTTCGCAGGCGCGCAGGATGAGTCGCTCGCAGAGTTCATCGTCGATTCGCTGGCTGGGCGTCATCCTCGCGGAACCTTTCGTGTGCTGGCCGCTAGGCTCTCTGGGAACAGGTCGAGCAGCTCGCTGGCCGCCTCGACGATCGAAGCATGCCGCGAGAGCGGATCGAAGGCTGTCGCCCGCGCGAACCAGACGTCGAACGCTTCAGGCAGGAGCACGCCGCGCGCGATCGAACGGGCGCTGGGCGGCTCGGAAGGCCCCAGCGCCATCAACATCAGCATGCCGTACAGGCTGCTCGACTTGCGGCGCTCATTCTCCCAATACGGTTCACCGACCAAGAGGTCGTAGGCAACGTGCGCGAGCGAGTAGACGTCCGCGGCGTAGCCGATGGTGCCGTCTCCACGGATTTGCTCGGGTGACATGTAGATCGGCGTACCGATAGCCTGCGTCGTTTTGGCCGAAGCGAGGCTCTCGGCCATGTACTTCGCCACGCCGAAATCGAGCACCTTCACGCACGGAGAGCCGTCGTCGCGCCGAATCAGGAACAGGTTCTCCGGCTTCAGATCGCGATGCACGATGCCGTCCGCGTGGGCCAGATCCAGCCCGACCGACGCCTGATGCAGATAAAGCGCAACGTCGGCGGGCCGGAGCCTGCCGCCACAACGCTGGAGCTCGGCGCGCAGGTCCACGCCTTGCAGCAGCTCCATCACGATGAAGAGGACGCCCAGCGCACTGTCCGCTCCACCGTCCATCACCTTCACGATGTGATCGCTCTCGAGTGAGGCCGTGACGGTCATCTCCTGGGAGAAGCGCGCTTGCATCGCCTTCGACTCGGCGTACTCGAGCAACATCACTTTGAGGGCGGCTCGCTTGGTGGTTCGCGTGTGGCGGACCGCATAGAGCAGGCTCATCCCACCGCCGCCTAGCTTGGCTTCAACGCGCCAACGATCCCCCACGATCGTCCCGGCGGGGATCTCCCTCGCAGCTTCCGCGACCATCGCGAGACGCTACGCCACCCCGGGCATCCTGGGTCGGACAAAAATCGTAAGGCCCGCGTGACGAGTCGGACCGCGCAGCCGACTTGGTTCTTCAGCATGAAGAACCACACACAGACGGCTGCCCGAATTCCACCGAAGGTGGCGATTGTGGGACAACTCCCGAGGCGATACACAAGGCCAACATGAACTCCACCACGTTGAACCGCGGACGCGGCCTCGCAGGCCTCTTCGCGCTGGGGCTCCTCCTCGCGTGTGACCAGCGCGCACCGATCCCTCGCTACGGTGAGAGTGACCGAGGCGGGGATCGCGATGAGGACGGCGCCCCCGACCTCGACGACGCCTGCCCCGACGATCCGGAAGACGGCCTCGCACCCAAGGCCAATGACGGCTGCCCCGATACCGACACCGATGAAGACGGGATCTCCCTCGCCAGTGACCGATGTCCCGATGCGAAGGAAGACGGAGAGGCTCCTGCGCCGGAGGACGGCTGCCCCGAAAAGGACAGCGACGGCGACGGCGTCGCTGACGGCAAGGACCAATGCGCGGAACAAGCGGAAGACAACATCGCGCCTCAAAAGAGCGATGGCTGTCCGGCGCTCGATACCGACAAGGACGGCATCGCCGACGAGCGGGATCGCTGCCCGGCCGATGCCGAGGTGCTCAACGGCTATCGCGACGGGGACGGCTGCGCAGACCAAGCCCCAGCCGGAGACGTCGCTTACGACGAGGAATCGCACGAGATCTGGATCGCTGAAGGAAAGAAGCTCAGCTTCGAGCCCAACGCGGCTGAGCTCTCTCCGGCGAGCGCCGCCTTCACGGTGGAGATCGCCAAAGTGCTAACGGCCCACCCGGAGATCAACCGGGTCGAGCTCGAGGTCCACTCGACCAGCGCCGGCGAGGAGAAGCAGAACGTGGATTTGACGCAGCGCCGCAGCGCCAAGCTCAAGGCCGCGCTGGTGAAGAACGGCGTGATGGAGGGCCGCCTGGTAGCGATCGGCTACGGCGAGTATTGCGCCGCGATCGACAGCAAAGGGGACGCGCGAATCGATGCGCAGAATGAGCGCGTCATTCTGAAGACCGTGCTGGTCAAGAACGTCTGGCAGCCCGTCGTCCGCGGCTGTTGGCAGGCCAAGGCCAAGGGAATCGACCCGACGCAACGTGGAATCAAGAAGGCACCCATCGTCGTGCCGAGTCCGGGAGTCTGAGATGAAGTCGCTTGCAAAGTCAGTCGTCGGGACAACGTTGGTACTGCTCACCATGGCCGCCTGCGGGCCATCGTCGGCGGAGCTGGATCCCAAGTCGGTCGTGGATCTGAAGGTGCGCCCTGCCTCGGGCCAGCTGCTCTTTTGCCCGGGCGATCCCTTCCTCGTGGAGGTCGTGGCGAAGATGAACGACGGCTCCACCTGCAGCTCGAACGACGCTACGCGCACGTGCCTCGGCCAGACCAACACGCTCATCGATCGGGATCAGATCGATCTCGGCCTCACCTCCGGCTCGTTCGATCCTTCCAAAGAGCTCGTCGTCATCCCCGAGGCCGATCCCTTCAAGACCGCCCAAGACGGCATGGAACTGCGCGCATCCATCCTCGGCGTCGGGCCGAGCGCTGGGACTCGTTCGGTGGTGGGCACAGCGTCGCTCAAGCCCGTCTACGACTGCCGGCTGCAAGCGTCCTTCGGCGGCGGAGTCGCCACCGGGCCCGTCGCTGCGGCGGGCCCCGAGCTCACCCTTGCGGCGACCAGCCTTTCTACGCCCTTCTACCCCGACGCCATGTTGGTGCGACTCGAGGGGCCAGGCGGAAGCTCGTACTGGATCTCGCCCTCCTCCGACCGGGTGCTGGAGTTCATCGCCGCAGGGCAAAGCGGGCAGGCCGGGGCTCCCGGCGCAGCGGGCGCGGCTGGCCCTGCCGGCACCGACAACTCCGCCGTGGGCGCGTGCATCCCCGGCGGGGACGGTGGGCCCGGGACCGACGGCGCTGCAGGCAGCAACGGAGGGGATGGGGGCGTCGGCGGTACCTTTCGCGTCCGTCTCGATGAGAGCGTCGCCGACAAGCTGCTGGCCCGCTTGAAGCTGCTTAACCCTGGCGGTGCAGCTGGTTCGGCCGGTGCAGGAGGCGCTGCAGGCCCGGGTGGGCCAGGCGGCGCTGGCGGACCGGCCAACGAGCTCTGCCCGAACACGGCTGGCAAACCCGGTAAGCCCGGTAACAAAGGTGCCGATGGATTAGCAGGTAAACCTGGCGCCGCGGGCCCGGCCCCGCTGATTGAGCGGCTACCGCGCGCGTCACTGTTCGCGAGCGAACTCAAGCTGATCGAGTCGATCGAGAGCGCAAAGGCTGCTGGTAAATAGCTATCTTATTACTAAGTATATTTGCGCGCTTGTCGGAATTGCCGCCGCTACTGCTTTTGCAGCACGCTCTCCGCTCCCTGCTGCACCGCGGTGGCGGAGAGGTTCTGACAGCGGCTTAGCCGTCCTCCCGTAAGTACGAGCTGACTCTCAGGCGGCGTGAAACTTGCGACTCGGAGGCGAAGCTTACCGTCCCCGAGGCGCTCTGCGGTCAGCGGCTGCCCGCCTACCTCTTTTGCGATCAACAGGCACGACGCAGGCGATACACCGTTTTCGAAGGCCGGCTGCTTCATCGCTGGGCGCAGGTGGTCGCGCACGATGAACCGCTTGCCCTCCGGATCCACCGGCTCGAGCACGAAGCGAACCTCGGAGGCCGCATAGCCTTGCGAAGCGAACTGCGCCTTTTCGCTGATTCGAAACTCGATGCGGCCTTCGACCAGGACGGCGTCGTAGAGCTTGCCCGACTCACTCTTCCAGCGCCCTTCGAGCGCGGCCACAGCGCTATTGGACTTGGCGGAGCTGGAGGTCGCAGGTGCGCTCGTCGCGGAGGAAGACGCAGCTGCGCTCGACGATGCGGGCTTGGTCGCGGACTCGGAGCTCGCAGTCGCTGAGCTCGCAGCGCTCTTCGACTCGGAGAGCTTCATCAAGCCGAAGGCGCCCGCCGCCACGAGCGCAGCCGCGCCCAGTCCGAGCGGCACGAGGTTGGACTTTGGCGTCACCGTCGCGGCTGTCTTGGAGTACCGAAGAGGCGGCTGAATATCGGCCTCGGAGGGCTCGCTCGTCGCGGCGCCGGAGAGCTTGGTCGGACCCACCCACGGGCGCGCAGGGCCGGGCTCCACCGGCGGCGGGGCCGGTGCCGCGGCTGGAGCGACAAGATCGATCTTCGGCGGCGTGCGCTCGGTCGGCGTGACGGCAGGCGTTGGCGTCTTGTCGGTTGGCGCAACAGCAGTAAGGACCCCAACCGGGACCGCGGGCACTGTCAGCGCAACCCCGCCCGCCGGCCGACGTTCTATGGGCCGATCTTGCGCTGGAGCAGCGGCCTCACCGCGTTGCACCGGCCGCATCAGCTCCTTCGTCAGGAACGGCACGATCGCTGGCAACGACGAGAGCGCCTCTGCCATCTCCTTGGCGCTGGCATACCGCTCTGACGGCTCCATCTTCAGCGCCCGCTCGACGACGGTTGCGACCTCCTCGGGGACCCACGGGGCGCGCGAGCGAATTGGCGGTGGGGGCTCGGTGCAAAGCGCGATGATCAGCTCACCGAGCGCCTCGGTGTTGTTGATCGGCGTCGAGCCCACGAGCGCCTGGTACAACACGACGCCGAGCGACCAAATGTCCGCGGAGACGCCTAGCTCCTTCGACCCGCGCGCTTGTTCGGGCGACATGTAGAGCGGTGAGCCCACGAGCATCCCGGTGCGCGTGAGCTTCGGGTTGCCCGGCGACTCTGCGTTGCCCAGCAGTTTGGCGATGCCGAAGTCGAGTAACTTCACCCGCAGCTGTCCTCGATCCCGCTCGGAGAGGAAGAGGTTCGCCGGCTTGATGTCGCGATGGATCACGCCTTGGGCGTGCGCCTTCTCGAGGCCGAGGCAAGCCTCCTTCCCGATGCGGAGGACGACCTCATACGGCAGCGCTCCGACCTCTTCCAGCGTCGCGTCGAGATCGCGGCCCTCGAGGAACTCCATCACCAGGAACGGCACGTTGAGCTCCTGGTCGTGATCCACATCCAAGATTTGGGCGACGTGCTCCGAGTCGATCGCGCCGGCAGCGCGAGCTTCACGTTCGAAGCGCGCCGCGACGTCAGGCTTGTGCGCGAGCTCCCTCGAGATCACCTTCAGCGCAACGCGGCGACCGGTCGTCGTGTGGCGGGCCTCGTACACGGCGCCCATGCCACCCTCACCTAAGAGCTTGGCAATCGCATACCGTCCGCCGACCACGGTTCCTTCGAGCACGCGGCGAGGATAGTGGAACGAGCGCCACCTAGGCGAACAAGCTTGGAGCGTCTGGCGAACGCGAGTCCTGCGCGGTTCAGGGCTTCGCTGTACGTGCTGCAAGCCAGCTAGGAGACTCGACGACCGTGCGGATCGACGTGCTGCCTCGTCGCACCTGAGCGTCGCATCGCCCCGCCCGCATCACGTCTACGGTTGCATCGACGATGTGTTCCGGATCCGACATGGCGTGGCCGTTCAGCGATGTGATCACGTCCCCCTCCTTCAGGCCGAGCGCTGCGAGCGCGTCATCGGGACTCAGCTTTCCGACGGTTAGCCCCTCTGGCGTCATGGTTCCTCGCATGCCTCCGCCCGTTTGACGGTTGAGGCTCGTCAGGATCGTCTGGAACGTGGCTGCATCGACGACCTGCGGTAGCTGCGCGGTCATTGACGAGTTGGCCGAGCCCTCCGCCGAGGCGCTTGGAAGCATAGGCGCAGCCTCTGTCGTGACCGTCGAGCCCCGTGCCTCCTGGTTGGAGACGACGGCTTGGTTGCAGGCCACGAGCCCCAGCGAGGCAATCATGGACAGGAACTCAAGTAGTTGTATATGCGGACTTGTGGGCCTCATCTTCGGCATCGTGGCACGGCCGAGAGAAGTTCCATGCAGTAGATTGGCAAAGCGCGCTGCGTAGACACCGTGCGCCAACGACTCACCCCGCGCGAGGTCAAGGTGGATCGTCCCTCTTGTTCATGGGGCGCGTCGTGGACCCGACGCGCCAATAGTCCGGCGGGGTGGAGTTGCGTGAAGGAGGCGTGGTGACGCCAGACGCGCCATTGACTACAGCCGCCGGGATGAAGACTTGCGCTGCCGTCCTACTCGGACTCGCCTCGGCCTGCTCGCTGCTCGCCTGCAAGAACGCCCGGACGCCCGAAGGCGCCGGCTATGAGGTGAAGATCGATTTCCAAGCGAAGGGTTCGGCTGCGCCTCCTGTTCAAGCCGAGCAGGTGAAGATCTTCGAAACGACGAAAGATGCTCCACCAGGGCTCTACTTCGGACGTGGGTTAACCGTGGCGGAGGGCTTCCCCTCTCCGGAGCAGCCTCACCGTTACCTCGGGAGCTTTCGGCTTCACGAGACGATCGACTTCAATCTGGACGTGTTCAAAGAGCCAGCGTTCGTGGCGAGACGGCATGCGCTGCTGAAGGAGGCCGCAGCCAAACACGGGGCGAACGCGGTGTTCTTCGTTGGCGATCAGCAGCCGGACCCAGGCGTCTACAATCTCACTTACTTGGCTGTGTCTCTCTCTTCGGCGCCACCAGTCTATCCGGAGGTGGACGCGGTGCTGGGCGCACTACATCTCGCCGTGGACGGCTTCAAAGAGGTGCATCGCTTCGTCTCGCCTGTCACCGAACTGGGTGCGCGCAAGCCGGAACCGCTCTCCTTCAAGGCGGGCCACGAATACATGTTAGCGGTCGCGTTTCACCCTGGCGCCGTCGAGCTCGGCCTCGCCGATCGGCATTCGCTCGGCTTCCTCGTGAAGGTGGACCGGGATGTCGTGCTGGAGAAGGAACGGCAAGGCAACTTCACCGGTCGCATCGACAAGCCGTATGAAAAGACCGCCGCCATCCCTGGCGTTGACGGAGTGTTCGCGCGCGGAGGTGCGGGGACGATGGGCGGCGACGGTCGCTCGGTGAAGATCGAGTTCGCCTCCAGGAAGGCCAGCGTGCGCTTCACCGTCCTCGATGGCAAGGGAGGTCCGGAGCCACGTTGGGAGCCGGGGGCAGGCAAGGCCGACTTCGTCGTTTACGAGCGGGCCGTCCCCAAAGACCAGCTCGTCGCCGAGGTTTGCGATTTCTGCCGCAACGCCGCGCTCTCTTGCAACAAGCGCAAGCCACTCGAGGCGTGCGAGGCGCTGCAAGCCTGCTTCAAGCAGATTGAGCAGCCGGCCACGCTGTGCGGCGCACGCTACAAGGACCTTTGACGCTCGCGAGCGGGCCGCGCGGCCCTCAGTCACAAACGGAGAGGTTGATCGCTGCCGCGTCCCCTTCACTGACGGTGATGTAATTGAGGCCGCCCTCGATGAACGCCACGGCCTCTCCCTGGGCCTCCTCGGCTACCGGGGCCTCACACGGCTCTGTCGCGAGCGCCGCCTCGACTCCGCTGCCTGCATAGTAGTATAGCGAGCCATAGGTGCGTACGAGCAGGCCTTGGCCATCCGGGCGGACGTCGGCGGCGGTGAACAGGTTGCCGTCCGGCGCAGGCACATCGAAGAGGCGTTTGGCGACCGACTCGACCCCAACTGTATCAATGCGATAAAGGCCCGGCGTCCCGCTGGTCTTGGTGAGTAGATACATATTCCCCGAGCTCGGCTCGACCACGAACGCTTCGCAGTTGTTGCTCCCATCTTCGTAGGAGAAGGGGATGACCGTGGCTGTGGTTTGGGTCGAGGTGAACGCCTCCGGCTCGGCCACGCGATAAATGCGATAGTCGTCCCGCTGCTCGAGGTTGTCGCCCACGTCAGCGATATAGAGGCAGCTGCCTTCTGGGCATGCGCCGATCGCGAGGTCCTCCATATCGACGGCGTTCACGTTGCTGATCTCGAGCTCTGCCAGCGGCGCGCCGCCGAGATCCATGGCGTAGAACATAGACGCGCTGCCCGAATCTTCATGCAGGTAAACCGCGCCGGGGTGCAGCACGCTGGCTGCGAGTCCCGAGGTCTCGTTGATGTCCGGGTGCATCACCGCACCGACCTCGATCGTCGACGTGCAATCGCACGGGTTGGGTAACGCGGGCCCGCCGCCGGCTCCGCCCATGCCGCCTGTATCAGCGCCGCCGTTGCCCCCAGCGTCACTGCCACCGTTTCCAGCGCTACCGCCCGTCGTCGTGGTCGCCAGGCCGCCGCCTTCCGAACCACCGCCGCCAGTGTCCGCGCCGCCATCCGCTGGGCCGCTATCCCCGCAGCCCAGCGACGATAGACAGATAAACAACAGCAGGGCGCGTTTCATAGGGTGCGCCCCACTCTACAGGAACGAGGTCCTCAAGGGCATGAGTCGGCTGCGGACGCTTCGGGACTGAAGTCGAGGACGTCGTCGCAGTCTTGCTGACTCTGCGAACAGACGCACGAGTCGCCTTCCGGATCGGCGAAGTAGACACAGCAAACCCAGTCGCTGCCGCAATCCTCTAACGGATAGTCGAACCCGAGCTGGTCACACTGGCACCCGTCCCCCTGAATAAAGCACTCCCACGGGGAGTTGGACGTGCCCGAAGAGGAGCTAGACATCGTGCTCGAGCTCGATACTTCCGTGGACGAACTGTCTGTGCCGGTGCCGGCTCCAGCACCGGAGCTCGAACTGGAGGCGCCGCCAGCGCCGGAGGTGGCGGTCGATCCACCGGAATCACCACAATTCAATCCGGTCAGGGAGATCGCGAGAACGAAGAGGCGATGCGAGAGGGCCATGCGTGCGCACGTTAATAAAGAGTTAGCGACGCGAACACTCGGGTTCCCTGGCGCTCCAGGCAGAGCCTATTTGCGGCCCCGAAAGGCGGTATTCCGCGGCCCTATCGGTGAGGATTGAGTGCTCGGATTCCGCTTTTGGCTGCGAGTCGAGTGGCCGGCTCAGCGAGAGCGGTGGAACGGTTAGTTGAAGGTCAGCAGCTGCGCCTGCGTGCGGACCAGCTTGGCGTTGGGCCAGCGGGTGCGTGCGGCCTCGAGCGTTGCGCGGGCCTGCTCTTCGCTGTCCCCGGCGAACACGGCGAGGATGTTTTCGGTCCGGGCGATCCCGGCGTAACCAACGCGGCTCTGGCTGCAGCCGTGGTGAGAGGCGAACACCCGGAGGTCGCCAAAGTGCTTTTGCGCCTCGAGCCGCGCGACCTCCGAGAAGAAGCCGCCACAAGCGCGCGTTGGTTCTACCTCGAGCCCGATGTTGCCATCGTCAGGCACTGCCTGCTGCGTTTCGAGGATCACGGCATAGAACGGTAGCGAGTCCAGCGAATCGCGCAGCGCTTGCACCTCGGGGGTGAACGGCAACTCATTCGGCTCAAAGTTATGGACCAATGCCTTTGGGCAAGCGTGGCTCACGCGACCGCAAACAACGTTGGGGCTGAGCATGCGCAAGATCTCGGCGTCGGCGGTCGCGAAATCGGTGATCGCGGCGGCCGCAGCAGGAGGCGCCTCGCGCTCCGGCGCAACGGTGGCGCCCGCACAGCCAACGAGCACGAGCGAGATGAGCGCACGGCGCAGGGCAGGGCAGAGGGTCGCCGCCAAGATGGTCATAGGGGTTCTCACGGCGAGCAGCTCACCTTTGCTACACCAACGCTCTTGTTCACGTCGGCAGTCCAGGCCAACAGCAGATGACGTTGGTCCGGGGAGGTCACCATGCGGAGTTTGCCCGCGAGCCAGGCTGCTTGCGTAGGGATCGACGTCTCGGCCACGACCGTTCCGTCGGCTCGAACGCGGCGAACCAAGATCAGAGGTGCGCTCGGATCGATCGAGTCCACCCACGCGATCACGAGATCCTCCTCCATGGCGGCCGCCGCGACGGTGTTCGTGGCGATACCGCTCCCGGTCAGCGTGATCGGTCCCGACCCGCGCGGCTGAAGCCCGCCACCTTGGTCGAGCAAGTACGCCTGGATCGGAGGCAGGTCCTCCGAGGTGGAGCCGTCGGTTTGGAAGACCGCATAGGCGCCAAAGCCTGTGGACGCGAGCTCCAGATGCAGCAGCGGCTCGGCCTGGGTGAGCACCGCCGCCTGCGCGAGATTGAAGCTCGCGTCAGCGGCGCCTGTGGCCTCGTAACGCATCGTGACCAGGCTCAACCCGGGTTGCGGCACCTGCGCGAAGCAAGACTGCCCGGGGGCGAGTGAATCGGCGTAAGCAACGACGACGTTGTTGCCCTTCAACACCGCTGACGCGAGCGTCTTGCTCCCGAGGCAGATCGCCGGACCATGCGACGCGGCGAACGCCGGCAGTGCATGCGAGCCGACGTTGAGCAGCCCGCCTTCGTCGAGCGCGTAAAGCGCGCGGCTGCCGACGTCGACCGCGTAAAGCGGCTTGCCCACAGAGTCGAAGGTCGGGCTTGGCGGCGTACCGGTGAAGAGCTCGCGCAGTAGGCCGGTCCCGCCGAGCGAGTCACGGAAGAGCGCGACCGGCCCGAGCGCACCCTGCCCAACGACGAAGGCGCTAGCCGCCGTGGTGAGCTCGGTGATCTTGTCGAAGGGGTGGGGCCATACGTCGAGATCGATCGTCGCATCGCCGACGAGCGCTCCACTCTGCGCCAGCCACGCGACGAACAGCCGCCCATCCGGCATGACCCCGACCTCAGGCTCGGTCGCGTTCTGGCCGGCAGGGATCGGGTAGGCCTCGCCGTCGACGACGAAGCTCGTGCAAGGGGTGCCCGCGCCGGTTCCGCCCGCGCCGGTGCCGCTCGAAGCGGGGCTCGAGGGCGACGAGGACGGCCCCGGACCTGCGGCGCCCCCGCTCGTGACGTCGCTCCCGTCGACCTCGAGCGCGTCACGAGCGCCGCACGAAGCGAGCAGGCTGAGCACGACGGCTGTGGATCCGACGCGGAAGCGAAGCATATTTGCGAGCGTAGCAACTCTGCGCGCGCGGCGTGTTCTTCCAATGCAGGCCAGTGAAGCTCACGCGGAGCAACCTCGCCGTGGTTCCTGCGTCTAGCATGTTCGAGATGGTCAAAGCCGTAGCTGCGGACGCCTGGCGCGTGCTCACGTTTCGCGCCTCGCGCGAGCAGCTGCTTGCGCTCGACACGCGCCATCTGCTCTTCGGCTTCGTTTGCACCTGGTTGGTAGGAATGGGCCGCTATTGGGATGATCCGAGGGCGCATCTCGCTCAGCGGCTGGGCGTTGGCTCGCTCGTGTACGTGGTGCTGCTAGCGCTCGGGCTTTACCTGGTGATGCTGCCGCTCTCGCCCAGCGATTGGAGCTTCAAGCGGCTGCTCACCTTCATCACCCTGGTTTCGCCTCCTGCGGCGCTGTACGCGATCCCTGTCGAACGCTTCTTCTCGAACGAGCTCGCCCGCTCGATGAACGCCTGGTTCTTGGCCACCGTCGCGCTCTGGCGTGTGACGCTCTTGTTCCACTACTTGGCGCGGCTCGCGCGCTTTCGCTGGTACGAGATCCTGATCGCGGGGCTGTTACCGCTGACCGCCATCGTCACCGCGCTGTTCTTGCTCAACCTCGAGCACGTCACCTTCGACCTGATGGGCGGCATACGGGACTCATCCGGCAACGACCGCGCGTACGCGATCCTGTTCTGGTTGACGCTCTTGTCCACCCAGCTCTTCCTCCCGCTGTTCATCGCCTATCTCGCGCTGGCCATCGTCAAACGGATCAAACGTAGGAGCCGATCGTGACCGAGTTCTGGGAGTCCGCCTTCAGCAAGATGCAAACGGCCTGGGGGCTCGAGCCCACGCTCTCGGCGGGGCTCGCTTGTGAGACCTTCCGTCGGGCGGGCGCCAAAGACGTGCTGATCCCCGGCATCGGTTACGGCCGCAACGCCAAGCCATTTCTCGAGCGCGGTATGTCAGTTAGCGGCATCGAGATCTCGGAGACGGCCATCGGGCTGGCCCGCACAAAGCTCGCGCTCGAGATCCCCATCGTGCACGGTTCGGTGACCGATATGCCCTTCGATGAACGTCAATACGACGGCATCTTTTGTTACGGCATGCTCTATCTGCTCGACGCGGCCGGGCGTGAAAAGATGTTGGGAGATTGTTATCGCCAGCTGCGGCCCGGCGGGCAGATGATCTTCACCGTCATCTCCAAGAAGGCCCCCATGTACGGCCTCGGGCCCAAGCTCGGGGAGGACTGGTATGAGCGGCTACCCAACTTGCCGATGTACTTCTATTCGGCTGAATCGGTGCAGCGTGAGTTCGGCCCGCACGGTCTCGTCGAGTGGAGCGAGATCGACGAGCCGGCCCACGGCTCCGAGACGTTGCCGTTCCTTCACGTCGTTTGCAAACGCGCTTAAGACTTGGGCGGCCAGGGGATCAGCATCGAGACTCGGCGCTGCAGGTCTGCATACTCGGGGCGACGAGCGACCGAGCGCTTCTCCATCATCGGGATGGAGGCGAAGACGAAGAGGACGATCATGGTGACAGGGCCAGCGGCGGTCCACCATGCATCCGCTTTGCTGGCGGTGAGGCCTATCACCCAAACACCAACCCAGAAGGCGATCTCACCAAAGTAATTGGGGTGGCGTGACCAGCCCCACAGGCCCACTTCGCAGGTGCGGCTGGTGGTGTGGCCAGCGAGCTGCGCGACGCGGAAGGCGCGCATTTGTTCGTCAGCGAGGTACTCGATGACGGTGGCCGCGATGGCGATGGCCGCGCCGATGAAGTCGAGCGGGCCGAGCGGCGCCGAGCTTGTCGCGGCCGGCCACATCGCGAGGCAGCCGAGGAAGGTGCACACGGTGGGAAACAAGTGAATGCCGCCCAGGCTCACAGCCCAATAGGCGCGCGGGAACTGCTTGCGGAAGTTGACGTAGCGCCAATCCTCGTGCGCGAGGCCGGTCCAACCGCGCATCCAGTTCACGGTCAAACGCAGCGCCCAAAAGCCGACCACCGCGATCATCAGCCCTTGGCGCGCGTTGAGCCCCACCACGCCGGGCAAGCCGGAGAACGGCAAATATGCCGCGAGCACGATCGGCATCACGCTCCAATACGGATCGTAAAAGCTCGAGTTGTCGAAGGCGCGGCTGAATCCGAACACCACCAGCGTTGCCGCCACGTCGGCCAAGAACAACGCCCAAAGCGGATGCATCGGCGGCGCAAAGCGCATCACCGCCCAGGCAGCGCCCAGCGAAAGCACATACGAGACAGCCACCAAAACAAAGGCGCGTGGCGGAGCTTGAAGAAAGGACGTGGACGGAGCGCTCATTCGGGGCGCAGGGTAAGCACAGCGCGCGCGGGGGGCGAAGCCGTTGTTGAAGCCGCGAGGAAGCCGCCCTCCTCGATGCCCGCGTCTCAGGTGGCTCATCTATCCTGGATGGTGCGCTAGATAATAATCTAAAATGACGCTTTTGCCTGCTGCCTGCGCCCTAGGCACACTCGGCTACAGGCAGCTTTGATGTGCTTTGACGTCGGGCGAGTTGACAGCTCTGGCCTGGTCGTGCGACAGCATGGAGGTCACGCTGATTAGCTGACGGCTCGAGCCGTCAACGAGGGACTATGCATGTACGCTGGTCAATTATTAGCCTGTTTGGGATCGCCGCCTGTGCCAATGTGGGGGGGGGGTAGTGAGAAAGAGGATACTGTAGTTGCGTCGGCAGCCAATGACTCCGACTTTGAACAAGAAGAGTTAGGCGAGGCCGCTCAGGAGGTTTCGCTGAGCAAGACCGAGGTCACGCTGGCCAACAGCCCGTCCAAGAACTTGCTCAGCTCCACCGCAGCCTTCATCAAGGCTCAAAACGGCGCTGACGGGACTAACGAAGTAATGGGAAGCGCGCTGATCGCCTTTGCACGAGCGGAGACCTCCGGCACGCGGGTAGGTTGGGTGAGGAACAGCGGTTGGACCATTGCCAACCCCACCTGGAATCCGCCGCTTATGTCCGACTCGAGCAACAGCAGTGTACGCTGGCCGAGGCCGGACAATGCATGCGACTCCTACACCTTTTTGACCGACTGCGGTGGACCCGGCCCCAACTCGTGGGCCACGGCTGGTAAGTATGGTGGAGAGCCGATCGCCCTTTCGACTGGCTTGGATGGCGTAGCGGCGATTGTCTCCACTTGTGGCACGCTCAGTACGGTGGATGAGGACGTTTGCATCACCACCTCCCGCGATGGTGGCGGCAACTTTACGCAAAGTCTGATTCTCAGCGTTCCAAGTGAGCAATTGGAGGATACGGCTGGCGCGGTTGACCCAGAAAGTGTGCACGCATCCACCGCGTTCATGCCACAAACCTCCAGTGGCATTGCTGGGCAGGTCAGCCTGCCTATCTATGTAACCTGGCGCAACTTCGACACCTTATCGGGAGGTGGAGGGGACTGGTGGTTTACGCGGGTACTCGTTGGTGTGGACGGTACCATCGCCGAGTCCAGCCCGCCGCGGCGGTTGAATATGATTGCCGACGGCCAAAACGCCGAGCACGCCCAACAAGGTCAGCATCTTTGGTACCAGCGTATTGGGCCTCGAGCGCATCTACGTGGCTTTTAGCGAGCATGCCGACACCTCTCTTGTAACCTGCAACGGGCCAGCTGGCGGGGCTGCTCCCGACCCGACCGATACCGTCAGTTACTACGTCAGCCAGTCCAATGATCTGGGCCAGAGTTTTGGCTGCTTCAGCGCGCTCGATGACACCGCCTGCTTCAATGGTGATGCGGCTGGTACACCGAAGACCTTGATTGCGACTGAACCCGCGTGGCAACGATGTGTTGGCCCGGACCGACTTACTTCATCCACCAGCACCATCAGAACCCGAACCATCAATAGCTCTCGTATCGCGGTTGGTGTGGCCAATGCTGCCGTGAACAATGAGCCAAAAGGGGACGGAGCGAATCAATTCTGGTTCTTTGCCTTGGGGCGGACCTTTAGCGGCAAGCAGCGTATCCAGGTGTATCGCGCAGGCGGCTTCAGCGGCGTTGGCGTTCTCAGTGATACCGCCACAAGCTTTCGCGGTGTAACAACTTCGCTGGACGAGACGATGCTGATCGACTCCTGGTCCCCGACCATGACTATTATGCAAAAAATAGGTGCCGATCAGGGTAGAGGCGCACTCACCTGGCGTAACGGTCTAACGGGCGGAGGCAACAACCTAACCGTTCGCGGGCTTGATTGGCGCAATCAAGCCGCAGCCAGCTCCACCATCGTCAATCTGTTCAACGTCTCGTTGGCGGCCAGCCCGTTCGAGAATAAGCTCGGTACGCGTATGGGGCTGGCTACCTATCAGGGGTGTAATGGCAGTGGGATTCAGTTCTGTCCGTCTAGTACCCAGTTTACTTGGCCGGCGATCCCATTCTTTGCGACTTGGTCTGACGGTCGCAGCGCCGGGACCAACTACGACATCCGCACGCGAGGGTTTGACCTATGAAGCGCGCAATTCTTTTGGCGGTTCTACTGGCTTGCGAGACTGAAATCAGCACCGACGACGAAAGCGGTGGGAGTGATAGCGGAGGAACTGGCGCCGGGGCTGGCTCCAGCTCGTCGAATGGCGGAACGCCGCAGGGTATTAAGACCTGCGAGGAAATGTGTGCCATTGCTATTGGCGAGTACGGCTGCGAAAATTGCTATTGCGCACCAGGGGCTAAGGAGTATCCCGAGTGCGTCGACGAAGCAGAGGCAGTGTATTCTTGCGCGGTTGAGCGCATATTTCCGTCGGGAGAATGCGGTGGTGCGCAATGCAAGGAGTATGTGGAACTTTATGATAGGTGCTATACTGACCATACGTACGATCAGTAATCAGGCGTGGGGGGCTTTGCTCTCTCGCTAATGTAAATATAGAATGTAGTTCGGTGCTCGGGGTGGCTGGTCGGGTGCCGAACTGTCTGTTTCCTGAGGGCTTGTGTAGGGTAAGGTTACTATGTACACCCAACGTTACTGACGATTCTACAGGTCTGAGTACCTCGTAATCAATGCTGCCAGGAGCATTGGGGCAAGTAGTATGCTGGTTGTTTGGCGCATCCCCATCACCAGGCGAATGGCCGCCCGTACGCTTCACTGGCCGCCGCGAGCGCGCGTTTCCGGCGGCCGAGGAGCAGCGCGAGGGGCTTGAGCAGCCCGGCGAAGAGCAGCCGTTGCAACCACCGGGGCGGGCCGTGGACGTACAGATCGACGTCCCCGAGGAAGGGCGCGATGTCCAGCGTGCCCATCTCCCGGCCGTACTTCCAAGCGAAGCCGCTCATCAGCCTGAACCAAGCCTCATTGCGGCCGGCCGGGCGATACTCGACCGCGCACTGCAGCTCCTCCTCCCCGGCGTTGAACAGCGAGTGCACGGTGCCTGGCTCGAGCACGAGCTCTTCACCTGGGCGCAGGGTGCGCGTTTGCTCGCCGATGGTCACCGTCAGCTCGCCGCGCAGGCAGCGAAAGTGCTCCCTCTGCCCGGCATGGCAGTGCTTCATCGGTACGCCGCCGCGCGGCTCGACAAAGAACTCAAACGCCAACACCTCGCCGCTGCTCTCCGCGCTGGTGCGGGTGAAGACGAAGCGCTCGCCTGAATAGGGGAGGGCCGCTTCACGCTCGCCCAGACGTGGTTTTTGCTGGTTGGCTGAACTCACGTCATACAGTATGACAACTGTATGGTGGATATGTCAACGGAGCGCCCGGCTGGGCGCAAGCAGCCGCGCAAGCAGCAGTCGCTGCGCGAGGCGCAGGCGGAGCTGACGCGCCAGCTGTTGCTCGATGCGGCTTGGGACTTGGCACTATCCGGCGAGGAGCCGACGATGCGCGCGGTGGCCTCTCGTGCAGGCGTCGCTGAGCGTACGGTTTACCGTCACTTCGAGAATTTGGAAGCACTGGTGACGGCGCTGCGGCCGCGCTTCATGGGGCGGGCGGGCATCCCGTTGTGTGAGCGGGCCGAGCAGCTCGAGGACTACGCGGCTGAGCTGTACTCCACCTTCGAGGCCAACGTCGAGCTCGTGACGATGATGCTCACCTCGGCTTGGTGGCTGCGTTATGCGCGGCGCACGCGCAGCAAGAACCTCGAGCAGATGCGGCAGCTCTTGGATGAGGCCTATCCGCGCGCCGCGGCGGCCGATCGCGCGGCGGCCGCTGCCACCTTGCGCGCGGTGTTGAGCGGCTCCGGCTGGCTGTATTTGCGTGAGTCGTGCGGTTTGCCGCGAGAGGAACTCGTGCGCAGCGCCCGCTGGATGGTGCGCACGCATCTTCGCGCGCTCAGCGAGCCTCCCTCGAGCTCAGCTCCAGGTCCCTCAAAGCAGCGCGCTGGGCGCTGAAACACCTTGGGTTAGGCTGTCTTCGCGCTGTACCTTTTGCGCTATGAGCGAAGCGAGCGAGCGATCGGACGTCGAGGCCCCTCAGGAACCTTCGCCGCTCGCCATTGGCTCGGTGGTTTGGCGGGTAGGCTCGCGCGTGCGCGCCACGGTGATTCTCAAGGCGGCCTTCGGTTACACGCCGAGCGGTGACTTTTTACTGCTCAATACGCCGGAGTTGCAGCGCGTGGACCAACACTCGGAGGACGGCTCGCAGCTGACCGTGGCTTGCGATTTGGCGCCTTTCATTCGCTCGCCGGAGGTGCTTGTGGTTGGGCGCGCGCACGGCGCCGGCAAGAAGATCGCGGTCAGTCTGCGCGTAGAGCGGGACGGCCAGAAATTGATAGATAAACATTTGGAGTTGCAGCGTGGGGCGTTGGCCACTCCGCTCGGTCCCGTGATGCGCAATTGGCCGTTTGCCCCCAGTGAATTGGGGCACGGGCTGGTAACGCTCGAGTCCTCGCTCGACTCGCAGTGTTTTCAGCGCGCTGCTGAGGATCAAGCCACCGTTCAATTGCGTGGTAACGAGCGGATTCGCTTGGTGGGGCTGGACCCAACGCAGCCGGTGCTCAAGCTCTCTCCGCGGCTACCCGCCGTTCATGCGCAGGTGATTATCGCTGGCAAGGCCGCTGTGGTACCGCTCATCGCCGACGCCTACATCATTGAGACCGAGACGCGTCGCTTCTACGTTTTGTGGCGCGGTAGCGTCCCCATTGAGCAGCCCGACCGGCTTGGGGAGGCGGTGATCGAGACCTTCATTGATACGGCCATTCCGCCCGAGGTCGAAGTGGACGAGCCCGTCCCCGATACGGTGGCGCTCGCCGTAAGCAACGTCACCAGCCCGCTACCGCCGATCGAGGTAAAAAAGGGCGGCACACTCCCGTTCGCGCGCACGGAATCCTCGGCGCGCGACGCCGAGGCCGGGCCTAACGAGGCCGAGCCCATCGCCGGCGCCCCGTGGTCCCCCGTGCAAGCCCTGCACGCCAAAACAGCTTCCGGCGTGCAGCAGACCGTCAGCCTCGAGGAGCTGCAAGCCCTCAGTAAGCTCGACCTCGACCAACTCAAAGAGCTCAGCCGCGCCCGCGCCCAGCGCGCTTCCGGCGTGATGCCCATCGTGCAACCCGAGCCTGCCGTTGGCACCGCCGAGCTCAGCGAGGAGCCAACGGTCGCCGAGCCCGTCGTTGCCGCCGAGCCCGTCGTTGCCGCCGAGCCCGTCGTTGCCGCCGAGAGCGCGCCCGCCGATCCCGCCGAGGTTGGCGCCGCCGAGCTGAAGGCAGCCCCGTGGCGTGAAGATCCGCCCGCCGATGTCCAGGCCGCGAGCCCAGCCATGCCGGTGCTCGCTGAGCGGAAGGACCTCAACGCCAAGTTGTACGGCGGACTGAAGAAGAAGCGCTAGTGCAGCGCCTTCGAGATGGCATCAATCCTCTGCCGCGCTCGAAGGCAAGGCCATCGTTCCGCCTCCTCGAATTAGCCCTGCTA